>JBKHDR010000001.1:0-220655 GCA_046541235.1 Cyclobacteriaceae bacterium
ATAAACCCATAAACCCATAAACCCATAAACCCATAAACCCATAAACCCATAAACCCATAAACCTACCTATGATTAATAGAAGAAACTTTCTGAGAAATACCGCCCTGGGTAGCCTGGGCCTCTTGAGTCTGCCGGCCTTCGGCAGCGAACTGGAAAATGCCTTACGAAGGGTTTCACTCATGTCAATTCCCTCCGATCTGAAAATTACTGATGTTAAATGTGCCTATATCCGCAACGGTCACAGCCTTTTTGTTAAAGTGTTTACCAATCAGGACGTCTGGGGCAATGGAGAAGCGGTAGATGCTACTCCCGGTACCTATCACTTGGTCAAGATGATGGGCGACCGGATCAAAGGGAAAAGCCCGCTCAATATCCACCGGATTTTTGAAGATGTACGGCGCCGGGGCTTTTTTGAGGGTGCCCAGTCGGGCATGTACATTTCTGTACTTACTGCCATAGAAACGGCTTTGTGGGATTTATCAGGTAAAGTGCTGAATATGCCGGTCTACCAGATGATGGGAGGCAAGTTCCGGGATAAAGTGAGGGTATACATGGATACGGCCTTGTACCAGAACAGGCTGCCAACGCCAGAGGATTTTGCCAAAAGTGCTCGTCAGGCTGTGGATATGGGTATGACTGCCGTTAAATTTGACCTGGACCAGGCCAATGATCCGGGAAAATACGATGCCTATAACTGGACAGCTTCACCAGCTGAACTGCAGCGCATGTACGATCAGGTAGCTGCTGCCCGTGAGGAGGTAGGCCCGACCATAGATATCTGCTGCGATATGCATGGCAGATACGACCTTACGTCCGGAAAGAAAGTTGCCAAAATGCTGGAGCCTCTCAACCTGATGTGGCTGGAAGAACCCATCCCGGCAGAAAATGCCGAGGCTTACCGCTACATTACCGAATCAACCAGTACGCCTATCTGTGCAGGTGAAAACCTCTACCTGGCACATGGCTTCCGCCGCCTGCTGGAAATTGGGGCTGTTGACATTATCATGCCTGACCTGCAGAAAGCCGGAGGGCTGGGAGAAGCTCAACGGATTGCCAACCTGGCTAATCTTTACTATGTGCCTTTCGCGCCTCATATGGTGGCTTCTTACCTGGGGGCCATGGCCTCCGCTCATGTATGTGCGTCAGTCCCTAATTTTATGGTACTGGAGTGGCAGATCTATTTTCACACCAATCCTATGTATAAGGAAATCGTCAGTTATGACGGTGAAATGGTGGTAGATGGCTTTATCCCTTTGTCAGAAAAACCGGGTATAGGAGTAGAAATCAATGAGGAAGGTATGCGTAAGTATGCTGACAAGGATGTGCCATTCTTTGTGTAAAACTTTGTCAGTTAACATTGAAAATTTGCTAATTTAAGGAGCTAATTTTAAGTTAAAGCATCATTTTTAGCATCAATTCAGCCTTTTATCTGCAATCTCTTAGGTTTTTTACATTCAGGAAATGGATTTAAAGGCATTATGTTTCGCCACAAAATAACTTGCCTGAATTTGCTGAAGTGCTAATAATGAGGCAATTGTATTTACCTAACCAATTTCAAAAGAATGAAAAAAAATAAACTCATTTTTTCCCTGATCTTATGTCTTGTTGCCTCATCCTGGACCGCCATAGCGCAGAATATCGCCCTGAGTCGTGAGGAAATGATTGCCCTCACCTCCGGGTGGGAAGGAGAGCGTTATCCCGATGGTCGCCCAAAGGTACCCGACGATATCCTGGAAAGGGTGAAGAACATTTCCATAGAGGAGGCCTGGGGAGTGATGCGGGGCAAAGGTTACCATAATCAGTTTGACGGAGGCTGGATGATGATCCATGAAGATCAGCCCATCGTGGGTCGCGCCCTCACTGCCCAGTACATGCCGCTGCGTCCCGACCTGGATGAAAAAGTAAAGGCAAAAGGAAAGGAAGATGGCCGCATTGGCAGCCCCAACTCCTGGCCCATTGACGAACTGCAGAAAGGAGATGTCTACATTGCTGATGGCTTCGGCAAGGTGGTAGATGGCACCCTGATTGGCGATAACCTGGGTAACTCCATTTATGCCAAATCTGGCAACGGTGTCATTTTTGATGGTTCGCTCCGCGACCTGGAAGGCCTGGAGGAAATTGAAGGCTTCAATGCTTTCGTCAGAGGCTGGGATCCTTCCTTTATCAAAGACATGATGCTGACTAGCCTCAACCAGCCCATCCGGATAGGCCGGGCCACGGTCTTACCCGGTGATGTAGTGCTGGCCAAAAGAGAAGGGGTCATATTCATACCAGCCCATATGGTGCAGGAAGTAGTGACCAATGCGGAGTTTATCACCCTGCGTGACAAATTTGGCATACAGATGCTCAAGGAAGGGAAATATACCCCTGGCCAGATTGATACCCGCTGGACAGAGGAGATCAAAGATGATTTCATGGTCTGGCTGGACAATAATCCTGATATGCTGCCTATGTCGCGTGCCGAGCTGGATGAGTTTCTGAAGAACCGCACCTGGTGATTTAAAAATTGAAAATTACAAATTACAGCTTAAGGAATTAAGCTAAACCTACATGTAGTGCACCTAACCTATTGAATAGATGAGCGACAAAAAAAACATACTGTCCAGCTTGCTGAAAGCTGCACCTTCTCAGCATCAGCCATCAAAAGAAAAAGCAGAAAACGGCAGGCGTGATTTTATGCAGAAAGCTGCTTTGGGTGGACTGGCAGTAGGGTCTTCATTTTTCAGCAAACCTGTTGAAGAAACCCTGGAATATACCACCCAGAAGGTCAACCGGTATTCCTCACCTACCGAACTGAAAATCACCGATATGAGGATTGCCCAGTACGATAATGTGCCTCTCCTGCGCATTGATACCAACCAGGGCATTTACGGCCTGGGCGACGTACGCGACGGTGCCGACAAACGCTACGCACTTTTCCTTAAAAGCCGCATCCTGGGTGATAACCCCTGCAATGTGGAGCGCATCTTTCGTAAGATCAGGCAGTTTGGCTGGCACGGCCGTCAGGGTGGGGGCGTCTCAGGCGTAGAAATGGCACTCTGGGATTTGGCTGGCAAAGCCTACGGGGTGCCGGTTTACCAGCTTTTTGGAGGCAAGTACCGGGATAAGGTACGTATTTATGTAGATACGCCTGCCGTCAATGACCCCGATCAGTTCGCTCAGCGGATGAAGGACCGGGTTGACAAAGGTTTTACCATCCTCAAAATGGATGTGGGCATCGGCCTGATCAAAGACATTGAAGGTACACTCATCAATACCGAGCCCTGGGGCAATCTCAGAGGCTGGACTGACCGGGACGTAACCAGCTATGCACAGACCATGCACCCTTTGACCAATATCCAGATTACAGACAAAGGGGTAGAGCTGCTGACCGAATACGTAGCCAAAACCAGGGAACTGATTGGCTACGAAATCCCCCTGGGTGTTGACCACCTGGGCCATATGGGCGTCAACGGCATGATCAAACTAGGAAAAGCTTTTGAACCTTATACGCTCTCCTGGCTGGAGGACATGGTGCCCTGGCAGAATACCGAAGACTGGAAACGCATCACCGATGCCATCAATACGCCTACCATGACCGGGGAAGATGTCTACCACAAAGACAACTTTCGCGACCTCATCACCCAAAAAGCCGTGGATATTGTGCATCCCGACCCGGGGAGTGCGGGAGGGCTGCTGCAGACCAAACTGATCGGTGATTATGCCGAAGAATATGGCATTGCCATGGCCGTGCATCATGCTGCTTCCCCTGTCTCTTTCCTGGGCAGCGTACATGCCATCGCGGCCACCAACAATTTTATTGCCCTGGAGCATCATTCGGTAGACAAGGAATGGTGGGATGACCTGGTGACGGGCATTCCCAAGCCTATCGTACAGGATGGCTACGTGCAGGTACCCGAAAAACCGGGAATCGGGGTAGAACTGAATGAAGATGTGGTCAAAGAGCACCTGGCCAAAGGTGAAAAATACTTCGCTCCGACAGAAGAGTGGAATGAAATACGCTCCTGGGACCGCCTCTGGAGCTGATCCAAGCATTTTTTTAAACACTACAAAATCTGATCATGAAAAAGAATATCCAAGAACTGCTGAAGATGCCCGACATCAAGCTGAAAGCTAAGCAGCCCATCCCATCAGAAAAGACTGCATTACAGGGTAATAGCCGTCGTGAATTTATGCAGAAGGCTGGCCTGGGAGGCCTCTCACTAGGGGCTTTTATGCACAGCTCCATAGAGGAAACTTTTGAATTTAGCAGCCAGAAAGTGAATAGGTCCTCCAATCCATCCGATCTTAAGATCACCGACATGAGGGTGGTGGAAATTGCCAATGCACCTATGCCCTGCCCTGTCATCCGTATTGATACCAACCAGGGCATCTACGGGCTGGGAGAGGTACGCGACCATGCGAGCCCTAAGTATGCGCTCTTTCTCAAAAGCCGCATCCTGGGAGAAAATCCCTGCAACGTAGATCGTATCTTCAAGAAGATCAAGCAGTTTGGTGGTCATTCGCGACAGGCTGGAGGAGTATGTGCCGTAGAAATGGCCCTCTGGGACCTGGCCGGTAAAGCCTATGGGGTGCCCGCTTATCAGCTGGTGGGAGGTAAGTTCCGTGACAGGGTCAGACTGTATTGTGACACGGCCAGCTCTCCCGATCCGATCACCTACGCCAAGCGCATGAAGGAAAGAGTAGACCAGGGTTTCACCTTCCTGAAAATGGACTTTGGCGTACAGATGTTAAAGGATGAAGAAAATATGGTTATCAACAGTAATATTTATGATATAGGTAAGCAGTGGAGCAGGGAATTTGGGAGTTACGGAGCTACTTCCCATCCTTTTACCGGCATACAAATTACAGATGAAGGTCTTGAAAAAATGGCCGAATATGTGAAGCAGGTAAGGGATGTGGTAGGTTATGAAATTCCTCTTGCCGCTGATCACTTCGGTCATTTTGATACCAACGAATGCATCCGCCTGGGCAGAGTGCTGGAACCTTACCGCCTGGCCTATCTGGAAGACCTGGTGCCCTGGCAGTACACTGAAAAGTGGAAGGAAATTACCAATAATATCACTACGCCTACGCTAACCGGAGAAGATATTTACCTGAAGGAAGAGTTTATCAAACTTGTGGATGCCCGTGCCGTAGATATGATCCATCCTGACCTGGCCAGCTCAGGGGGAATCCTGGAAACTAAGAAAATCGGCGACTATGCTGAGGAAAGAGGCATACCTATGATGATGCACTTTGCCGGTACACCTGTTTCCATGATGGCCAATGTGCACTGTGCAGCGGCTACCCAGAACTTCATCGCCCTGGAGCATCATTCGGTAGACATACCCTGGTGGGAAGACCTGGTGACCGGCATTGAAAAACCCATTGTGGTGGACGGACATATCAAAGTGCCTGAGAAGCCCGGTCTGGGCGTGGAACTCAACGAAGATGTGGTGAAAGAACATATGAAAAAAGGTACTAAATACTTTGCACCTACGCCGGAATGGGATACCGTAGATTCTGCTGACAGGCTATGGAGTTAATCGTGCAGCAACCTTCAGCCAGGCTTCAGGGCCTGGCATTTTCTTTTTTCTTACATTGAGCTGGCTTAACAGAAGCTTATGAAGCAGACAAAAACTACTTATCAGATCATGCTCGGACTGGCAGGTGTTGCCCTCATCACAGCGGTTGTTTTGTTGCTGAGTGATATGGCGGGGGGGGGTATTGCCTTAACGGCTTTCTTTCTTTTTCTGGCAATAGCTTTCCGGGGTTTTCCTTATCTAAAAGGCTTTTCTTTTACGGTCATCATCTTAGCCTCGGTGACGGTGGCCATGTTCTATCCCTCATATTTCCAGGAGGTTAATGGCTTTGACCTCAAGAATCTGTTTACTCCTTTGCTGCAAATCATCATGTTTGGTATGGGTACGGCTATGAGCCTTAAGGATTTTGCAGGTGTGGTCAAAATGCCTAAAGGTGTGCTGATCGGTATGTTTTTCCAGTTTACCATCATGCCTTTTGTAGGCTTCGGACTGGCCAACCTCCTGGGGGTTTCTCCGGAGATCGCGGCTGGTATCATCCTGATCGGCGCTTCACCCAGCGGGCTGGCCTCCAATGTGATGTCTTACCTGGCCAAAGCCAACCTGGCGCTCTCAGTCACCCTTACTGCTTTTGCTACGCTGCTGGCACCCTTCATTACCCCCAACATGATGGCCTGGCTGGGCGGCGAATTCATCCAGGTGGATGTACTGGGCATGATGTGGAGTATGGTGGAGATCGTCGTTATACCTGTCGCGGCCGGACTTATCTTTAATTACTTCTTCCACGGCAAAATTAAGTGGCTGGACGATGCCATGCCCATCATTTCCATGTTTGGGATTGCATACATCATCACCATCATTACGGCTGCCGGACGTAACGAATTGCTCAACGTCGGACTCACACTACTCGTAGCTGGTATTTTTCATAATGTCTCCGGCTATTTCCTGGGCTACTGGGGGGCACGGCTTTTCAAAATGGCTGAACGCGACTGCCGCACCATTGCCCTTGAAGTAGGTATGCAGAACGGTGGCCTGGCGTCGGCACTGGCCAATGAATTGGGTAAGGTTGCCACGGTAGGACTGGCGCCAGCCATTTTCGGCCCGGTTATGAACATTACCGGTTCTTCTTTGGCCACTTATTGGCGGGGAAAGCCCGTTGAGGATGAAAAACAGAAAAAAAGAGAGCGTGAAAAAACCCATATGGAACATGATAAAGCAGCTACCTGACCTGAGGCTGGTTATCATTTTTTGCCTGCTGATGGGCATCCTGGGCGCTTGCCAACAGCCTTCCGGAGAATCTTCTGCTGAAGAAAGTCCTGCTTTGAGCTTAAAGGAAGAAGTAGCTTATGAGCTGGAAAAAACCCTTCTGGGAGCCTGGTATCCGCGTACCATTGACAGCCTTCATGGTGGATTTCTCACCAATTTTGCCTACGACTGGCAGCCCTTAGAAAATCAGGATAAAATGATAGTCACCCAGGCGCGCCACCTCTGGACCTTATCAAAAGTGGCTGCATTGTACCCTGAGGAGCCACTTTATGCTGAGGCTGCCCGGCATGCTTATGATTTCCTGACCGGCAAAATGTGGGATGAGCAATTTGGTGGCTTTTACTGGCTGGTCAGCCGGGCAGGGGAGCCTATTCTGGATGATGCTAACAACCAGCTGAAGCGGGTTTATGGTAATGCTTTTGCCATCTACGGACTGGCGGCTTATTATGATTTGACCGAAGATGAGGAAGTGCTGAAGAAAGCTCAGCTGGCTTTCCGCTGGATGGATGAACATGCCCATGATCCTGAATTACTAGGCTACATCTCCACGCTGAACAGGGAAGGAGCACCCATTGATAGCAGTATGTTTGCTGAAAACTATCCCATGGAAAGCTATTTTTACAAAGATCAGAATACCAGCATTCACGTTCTGGAGGCGCTCACCGAGCTTTACCATGTATGGCCGGACGACACCCTTGAGGCAAGACTCAGGGAAATGTTTCACCTGGTACGAGACAGTATGGTAACAGATAAAGGCTATCTCAGGCTGTTTTTTTATGACGACTGGACGCCCATCTCTTACCAGGATTCGGCTCAGGAGGTAAGAAAGGCTAAATATGGTATTGATCATGTATCTTTCGGGCATGATATTGAAACGGCTTACCTGCTGCTGGAAGCATCTGAAGCTCTGGAAGAATACGAGTATGAGCAGACCCTGCAGAAAGCCCGTCAGATGGTAGACCATACCCTGCGTTGGGGCTTTGACCCGGGGATAAGCGGTATTTATGACCGTGGTTATTACGTAGATGGGCAGGACAGTGTGGAAATTATCTTTGACCATAAAAACTGGTGGTCGCAGTCAGAGGGGCTTAATTCCCTGTATCTTTTCTCCACGCTTTTTCCTGAAGATGAACGCTACAGAAGAGAATTTGATCGCCTGTGGAATTATACCAAAAATTACCTGATTGACCACGAACACGGGGGCTGGTATCCCAATGGCCTGGATACCGATCCAGAAGCTGCTAAATCCCGCAAAGCACAGGCCTGGAAAGGTAATTACCACAACGGCAGGGCCCTGATGAACCTGCTCAAAATGATGGAACTGGAAAAGGAAGCTCTCTGAATTTTTGAATCTTTTGGCTTAGCCTACATCATCATAAGTATGGCTACTTGTTGATTTTTACCTTAACTATGTGGAATAAGGCTTGATGTGTTGAGAGGTCAACACGGGCTTTATGAAACGACTTACTTTCCTGATACGCAACTATTTTGGCTTCTCCCGCAGCGAAACCATCGGCTTGCTCTTCCTACTCCTCTGTATCTGGCTGGGGCTGACAGCTGCCATTGTCTATGAAAGGTATGCCTACCGCACCTACGATTATCAGGCAACGGATAAACTGCTGCTGGATTCACTGTTGCGGCAGCTGGAAAAAGCACAGGCAGAGATGCCTGAGAAAAAACCAGTTGCAGATCATCCGCTCACCAGAGAAGTGGTATTTTTCAGTTTTAATCCCAATGAGGTTAGTCAGGAGCAGATGCTCAGCCTGGGTTTTCCGGAATGGCTGGCCAAACGGGTAGCAAAGTACCGGGAAAAAGGGGGTAAGTTCAGGCAGAAAGCAGATCTTCAGAAAATTTACGGGATGCCGGAAGATTTGTATAACAAACTGGAGCCCTACATTACACTGCCTGAAATGAGGAGTTTTAAAAAACCGGCAAACAATTATTCTGAGCGTAAGGCATTTTCAGGTGTTGAAAAAGAGAGCACTGACAAAGAAAAAAAGGCTCTGTTTTTTGATATCAACCAGGCAGATTCGCTGAAATTGATGCTCCTGCCTGGTATAGGCAGCAAACTCTCTTCACGCATCATCAAATATCGTAACAAATTAGGTGGTTTTCACGACATGAAGCAACTGGCTGAAGTTTACTACATCAACGAACAGGCCCTGGCTTCTCTGAATCAGCATACCTATGTGGGCAATGATTTTCAGATTTCAAAGATTGTGCTGAACAAAGTCAATTTTAAGGAATTAATTGCTCACCCCTACATTGATTATGAGCTGTGTAAAGCTATATTGAAGCACCGAGAAGTCTACGGTGAATTTTCTTCCCTGGAAGATTTACAGGAAGTGTACCTTATGGATTCAATATTGCTTGAAAAGCTTCGTCCCTATCTGGAAATTGACTAAGAGATCAGAATCTGGTAGTAGTATTTTTTTAATCAAAAAGCAGCAATTTTGGAGCAGGCCATGCATCATATTTTACAAACGTATCTGAGAAGATTAACAAACTTAAACAGTAATAATCGCTCTCTTTTTCTGCCCCGACTTATTTCCAAGCAGTTTATTGATGTGCAGAATTTTGACTTTTTAAATAATTTTCCTGCTTTTAAAATTATAGAATGGGCTATAGCTGGCGGAGCCCATGACCTGGAAGGCATCCCTTCTCATAAAATGCCGCTTTGCCCCCTGATTGACAGCCGCGATGCCTCCGCCAACAAAATCAGCTACCAGCTCAAAATGCTCTCCCGTACCGAGAAATTTATCTTTGAAGAACAGGGTTCCAGAGATCTTTTCCTGGGCTGGCCCTTTGTAAGAGGTAAATTTGCTGACGGTACGCCCGTACGCTGCCCGCTCATGTTTTTTCCGGTCAGGCTGGAGGAGCATCAGAATCCGCAATTTGGGCGGCAGTGGGTCCTCAGCATGCGCGACGAGGTAAGTGTCTCTCTTAACAAAAGTTTTCTCCTGGCATATGCCTACTACAACCAGCTCAGCCTGGATGATAACCTGACAGAAAAGAACTTTGATGATTTTGACACTGACAGCCGCATCTTCAGGACTTCCCTGTACCAGCTTTTTAAGGAAAGCGCGGTAGAACTCAATTTTAACCAGGAAATATTTGTAGACAAGCTGCAGTCTTTCCAGGAGTACCGCAGAGATGAGTTTGAACAGCAGGTTGAAGAGGGCAAGCTGAAACTTTATCCCGAAGCTGTGCTGGGCATATTCCCCCAGGCAGGATCTTACCTGCTTCCTGATTATCTGAAGCTCATGGAAAGTCATGTAGTGCCTGACATTGAGGATTTCTTTTCCAGGAAAAAAAATATAGAAAGTAAGGTCATTTCTCACCTGCAGGGGCTTAATGCCGAGATGCAGGAAAAGCTTCGCCGGGATATTGACTACGCCAGCAGGGTCAAAGAAGAGCAGATGTTTTGTCCTTTTGATATGGACGCCTACCAGGAGCAGGCGATCCGCTCCGTCAAGAAAGGGAATTCTCTCGTTATACAGGGCCCTCCCGGCACAGGTAAATCTCAGCTGATCTGCAACCTGATCTCCGACTACATGGCACACGGCAAAAGGGTATTGCTCGTATGCCAGAAAAAAGCCGCCCTGGATGTAGTCTACCGCCGACTTAAGGAAAAAGATATCCACCCCTTTATCGGTCTGGTGCATGATTTTAAAAACGACCGGAAAACGGTCTATGAGCAGATCAGCAAGCAGATTGATTCACTCTATGATTACCAGCATAAAAATAACAGCCTGGATACTATATTTCTGGAGCGTAATTTTTTGCAGCTAAGCCGTCGGATAGAGCAGATCTGCGAAGAACTGGAAGAGTTCAGGAATACTCTTTTTAACGAAAGCGAAGCGGGCATCTCTGTTAAGGAGCTTTACCTGACCTCCGACCTTAACCAGCCGTCGGTAGAAATGCGGCAGGAGTACCGGGAGTTTAGTGTACCTGACATACAGCCCTTTGTGCGCAAGCTCAGGACCTATTCCTCTTATGCCGAGCGTTTTGAGAAGGAAAGTTTTCCGCTCTACAACCGTAAGCCTTTTGTGTCTTACACGGTGGAGGACTTGAAGAAAATGAGGCATATAATTAAAGACATCCCTCTTTTCAAATCAGAAACTGAGCGCTCAGTGGCAGCCATACTTCAATCCGAGGTGGAATTTGGGATCTGCGAGAACCTGCAGCAAAGGTCGGATGACATGGCTCAGCTTATCCAACTGCTGAGCGAAACAGTATCTTTCCAGTATTTTGTGCACATGGTGTCCTGTATTGAAAAAGAGGCTGACCCTCTCTGGTTATCTAATATTGAGCGCATCATCATGGAATGCTACCATGGCAATGGGCCTGAACTTAGCCTGCCGTCATCCGAACTGGGCAAGTTCCAGATGATTCTCAGCAAACTGGAGGAGGCTAAATCTGACGCCCTGAGCTGGCTTAACTGGAAACTTTTTTCTAAAGACAAGGAGTACATTAAGCAGGTCTTTGAAGCTAATCAACTGAAGCCTGATAAGCAGGGAATCAGGATTTTGACACAGAAAATTGACAGCCGCCTCAACCTTGAGCATAACCTGAGCAAGCTGCGCGAAAAGAAATGGCTGCAGGATGTGCCTGAACAGGAGAGCTCAGATAATTATACCAAAGCCAGTCTGCAGGCCTGGTTTTATCACCAGAAGCAGGCACTCAATGCCACCCTCATCTTCCGCTCTATCCGCAACTTCAACGAATACTTCAACGCCAAATCCATTAATTACGATGAGCTCAGCAGGCGGCTCAATCAGCTCATGGATGTGTTAAATACTATTCCACCTAAAATCAGTGAATGGGAAGTCTATCTTTCTCCTGCCCAGGTAAGTAATATTTCCTCTCAGACGCAAAGTGATATGTTGCTGGAAGTGCTTGACCGGGATTTTGACGCCCTTTGCGATTTTGATACCATTAGAGACCGGCTGGAACCGCATGAAAAGTCGGTGATCAACCGCCTGCTGGATGCCCCCGGGAGCAAGGGAGAGGATGCGGTGGAAGCGCTTTTCCAGAACAGCTTGCGCCTGGCCTGGATTGACCATATTGAAATTAAATACCCGGTGCTGCGCATTGTCAGCTCCCGCCAGCTTACCGACCTGGAGAACGAACTTCAGCAGGCAGTACAGCAAAAGCTGGCCATCAGCCAGGAGATCCTGCTCATGAAGCTGCGTGAGCGTACTTACTATGATGTGGAGTACAACCGTCTTAATAATATGGTTACCTATCGGGACCTTAATCATCAGATCAACAAAAAACGCAAGGTGTGGCCCCTGCGTAAGATGCTGGCCACTTTTGAGCATGAGCTGTTCAACCTGATCCCCTGCTGGCTGGCTTCGCCTGAAACGGTTTCAGCCATTTTTCCGATGGAGGAAAAGCCATTCTTTGACCTGGTGATCTTTGACGAAGCCTCTCAGTGCTTTACCGAAAAAGGCATACCCGCCATGTACCGTGGACAGCAGGTGGTAATAGCCGGTGATAGTCAGCAACTTAGCCCCAACGACCTCTACCAGGTACGCTGGGAGGGTGAAGAAAATGAGGAAGTGAGCGAAGCGGTGGCTCTGGAAGCCAGCTCCCTGCTGGATCTGTCCGCCGCCTACCTGGATTCAGTATTGCTTAAAGGACACTATCGGAGCAAAACCCTGGACCTGATAGATTTTTCTAACCATCATTTTTACCAGGGCAAGCTCAGGATGCTGCCTGATTTTGCAGATGTAAACCGTGACGAACCCGCTATCAGTTATATCAAAGTGGATGGAAGCTGGAAAAAGCAGGTAAACCAGGAGGAGAGCCGGCGCGTGGTGCAGCTTGTAGAAGAACTGCTTAAATCTGAAGAACCACCCTCTATTGGCATCATCACCTTCAATGTGAAACAGCAGAATCTCATCCAGGATGAACTGGAACAGTATGCCTACGAGAAAAAGCTGTCATTGCCCGATGATCTCTTCGTCAAAAATATTGAGAACGTGCAGGGAGACGAGCGGGATGTGATCATTTTTTCCACGGCCTATGCACCTAATGAGGAAGGAAAACTGATGCTGCAATTCGGAAGCCTTAACCAGGTCAAAGGCGAGAATCGTCTCAATGTGGCTATCACCCGTGCCCGGGAAAAGATCTACATCATCAGCAGCATACTTCCTGCACAGCTCAATACTGAAAACAGTAAAAATGAAGGTCCTAAGCTCCTTAAGAAGTACCTGCAATACGCCCTGGAGGTCTCTGAAGGGCAGCATAAACCTGCTTTACCGGCACTCAGTGAGCATCGTACCGACTGGTTTCTTTCCCGTAAACTTAAAGACTGGACCGACCAGGAAATTGAATCTTACCAGGCGAAGCGCGAGCTTCCCTTCTCAGATCTTTCGGTACGTAAGGGTGAAGGCAACTACATTGGCCTGATCAATACCGATGATGACATTTACTACCAGAGTGCATCTGCCAAAGACCTGCACGCATACCGGCCTCAGCTGCTGAGGCGTAAGCACTGGAAATTCAAAAATGTATACAGCCGCCAGTACTGGCAGCAGCAGGAACAGCTCAAAGAAGAACTGGAGCGCTTCATTCGTACTGATGGAGAAAAATCCTAGGCCAGGCGGGCGATCAGTTCTGCCAGTTTTTCCAGGTAGAGCTGGTCGGTTTCATCAAAATGACTCAGGTGTTCGCTGTCCACATCCAGTACCATCAGTACTTTTTCTTTTTTGATGACCGGCACCACAATTTCTGAACGGGAAGCAGAGCTACAGGCGATATGTCCGGGAAAGGCATCTACATCAGGTACGATGATGGTTTTTTTCTGGCTGAATGAACTGCCGCAAACCCCTTTACCTTTGGCGATGCGGGTACAGGCTACTGGTCCCTGGAAAGGCCCGAGCACCAGCGTCTCATTTTCTACCAGGTAAAAGCCTACCCACCAGAAGTCAAAAGCCTCCTTCAGGGCGGCTGAAATATTGGCCAGGTTGGCAATCAGGCTGGGTTCACCGCTGGTGAGTGCCTCAACCTGGGGCAGCAGGCTGCTGTATTTGTCAGCCTTGTCTGCCTCTTTACTTATTTTTAATTCTTCTGCCATAAGTTTCAGTTTAGATACAATGCCAATGTCAAAGACACGTTTTTCCTGCGCATTATTTTTGTGAAAGCTTCCTTATCAACATCAACCAAACCCGGAAATTATGAAAAACATCATTATTCTCATTCTCACAGGTTTTTTGTCCGGCATAGGCGGCGCTTACACCTATCATACTTGGCTGCTGCCCCAGGACGTTGAAATCAAGACCATTGAAGAAAAAACTACTTCCCAGAGGAAATCAGGCGCCCGGCTGGCAACATACGATGAAAATACCTGGGAGAGTCCTCATCAACCCATTTCGCTGAGCGATGATTTTGCCCAGGCTTCGGCCAAAAGTACGCCCAGCGTGGTATATATCAAAACCCTCACCGAAAATGATTATGGCCGCAGCAGCTGGATGGAGCTCTTCTTTGAAGGGCGTAGCAGCCAGCAGCTCAGCAGCGGTTCAGGTGTGATCTACACCCGCGATGGATATATCGTTACCAACAACCATGTCATTGACGGAGCTACCAGCATTGAAGTAATTCACAACAAACGTACTTACCAGGCAGAGGTCGTAGGTACCGACCCCTCTACCGACCTGGCTGTACTACGGGTAGAGGCAGAGCGTCTGCCGGCTATCACGCTGGGCAGTTCCCGCGACCTTCATGTGGGCGCCTGGGTACTGGCAGTAGGTAACCCCTTTAACCTAACCTCTACGGTGACTGCCGGTATTGTAAGCGCTAAAGGACGGGAGATCAACATACTTGAAAGTAGTTTTCCTATTGAATCTTTTATACAGACAGATGCTGCTATCAATCCCGGCAACAGCGGAGGCGCACTGGTAGATCGCGACGGGAAGCTGGTGGGTATCAATACGGCGATCTTGTCTCGTACCGGCTCTTATACAGGTTATGGATTTGCCGTTCCGGTAGATATTGTACGCAAGGTGGTAGACGATATCATTAACTATGGTGAGGTACAGAAGGCCTTTTTTGGAGCAGATGTGATAGATCTCAACGACGAAATTGCCCGACAGCTTAATGCCAGTGAGCTGGATGGCGTAGTGCTGAGCTACCTGCAGCGGAATGGTGCAGCAGAAAAAGCCGGTTTGCAGAAGGGCGATATCATTCTCAGCTTAGACGGAAGAAACCTGGTGACCCGCAGCGACTTTGAGGAACTGATCAGCTACCACAGCCCCGGTGATGAGGTGATGGTGACCTACAAGCGTGATAACGAAACCCGCAGTGTGCGCCTGACCCTTACCAATCGCGAAGGTACTACCAGCCTGATCACCCGCGATGTATATAATTCAGAAGTCCTGGGCGGTGAACTGGAAACTATCTCTCAGGTGGAAGCCGATCTGCTCAATATCAGTTCAGGGGTGAAAGTGAACAAGGTGAAAAGTGGCTTGCTGAAACGTCTTGGGATAGAAGAAGGCTTTGTAGTGACAGCTATTAATCAGCGGGCCATCAACCATCCGCGCGAGCTGGAAGAAATCCTTTCCCGCATAAGGGGCAGAGTAAGAATTGAAGGAGTGAATAAAAAGGGTGTGAAAGGTTATTATTCTTACTACTTCTAAAAACCCAAAAAGCCTCCGTAAACGGAAATACACCTGAGTAGGAGGTGAGGTTTTTCCAGTTTTGTATATCAAAAAAATCAATAATTATAATCTATTTTTGAAAACACTGTCATTTTGTTGTTGTTTCTTGGTAGAGTATGAGGGGTTTAGGTATATTTTCATGTATTTTTTTCTTTTATTTTACATACTATTTTAAACAAAAGGTGATCTTCCTTCATACTATTAATGTAAGTGGATTATGCTGCTTACATACATTTTCCCTGGGAGAATAATTTTAATGTAGGAATGCCCAAGGGGAACAGGGATGAACAGTATAAATTTTTTTCAAACCCAAATTTTTATTCTATGAAAAAGCTATCAACTCTTTTTGTACTCATGTTCTTAGCCACAGGAATTTATGCGCAGGACATGATGACACCAAAGTACGGTGTGAAAGCCGGCCTGAACTTGTCGGGATTTATTGCCGATGATGCACTGAGTATCTATCAGGATAATGGTGCGGCTAGGCTTGGTGTAAATGGCGGTTTTTTCGCGATTTTTCCGGTTTCCGAAAATTTTTCTATCCAGCCTGAGGTGCTGTATTCATTGCAGGGAATATCTTTTGTAGATCCTGAGCTTTATGTTGATTATAATTATGTCGAAAATATTTTCGGCCCCGATTATGTAGAACCTGACGTAGATGCTTACGGTGATGTAGTAGCCAGAGAAAATCTGCACTATCTGAATGTACCTATCCTGGCCAATATTGTGCTGACTGAAGGTATCAGCATACAGATAGGTCCTCAGTTTGGCTTCCTGATGAATGGTACGGCTCGTTTTGATACGGAAGGGGATGCCAATAACATCATTGAAAATACTTTCCCTGACTTTCAGGAAAGTGTAAACATTACTGACCAGAGAAACTCGTTTACCTTTGCCGCATCTGCCGGTTTTCAGGCAGTACTTCCGTCTGACCTGATGTTGGGCCTCAGATATAACTATGGCCTGGTAGACGTAGTAGATGACGAGACTGATGAGGTTAACCTACTCAACCAGGTAGGTCAGTTCTACATTGGTTATACGTTCTAAACCATCATGTTATAAATGACAAAGCATCCGTCGGTCGGCGGATGCTTTTTTTGTTTCATGGCCTTCGGTAATTTTTGCGGCCACCTTTCTGGTAGCCGGGAAACCGCACGTACTGATCCTGCTGTGCCCACTTCCATCGCAGGCGCAGCATACCTCCCAGGTTGTTGCCAAAATCGCCAAAATCATAGGCAGTAGCCGCTGCCAGGCTCAGTTGCCTGTTAAAATGATATTCAGTTTCCAGCAGGCTGTACCACTGCTGTATGGCGGGTGTAAACAACTCGGTGTTGACATAATTACCAAAATTACGGGTATAGGTCAGCCTGAGTTGGTAAGACAGCTTAGGGCTGAAGCGGCCTTTGGCGGCTGTATGTAAGCCGGCCACCCGGTTGTTGACCATGTTCCAGCTACCCAGTTGGGCATCTTCTCCGAAGTAGTTTTCTACCCTCTGCCGGTTGAGCAGCAGCGGGTTACCTATCACATTACCCTGGTAATTCCAGCCGTCAGTGTAGATGGCATTATCATAAAAATGGTCTCGGCCCACAAAAATCTCTGTACCTCCCTGGTAGGTGGTATTGATAAATTCTACTACCCCTTTCTGCCACCAGGCGTGAGGCGTTTCCAAGGTAAAATTGACAAGACGGTCGGGGCCCAGCAGGTTGAAAGCCCTGATTTCACCGCGCGTATTGCGGGTAGCATCCCGGCCTTTCTCAAATAGGGTCTGGGTGCTCATTGAAAAAGTATACTTCTGCATTTTCCATGAAAACCCCAGGTCGGTCACGCCGATATGGTTCCCTAAAGCTCCAGCCGTATCGCCGGGACCGGTAAAAACACTGTCTTCGCCCATTCCCTGGGGAAACCCGGTAGATATTCTTATAAAATCAATAAAGCGATCGGGTAGACTCCCTTCCGGGTGCTCTCCACCCCACATCACATAATGGGTCAGCCCTGCCCAGAAACTGAACTGTTTCTGCTCCGCTTTAAGATAAAATGACTTCTCATGCAGCCAGGTATTGTTAACGATCCGCTCGTTACCCATCCAGCCATGCGCCACGTGCAGGCGGAACCTGAGCCACTCGGGCATAAAGTCATAGCTGATAAAGTCGCGGCTCCCCAGCCGTACCTGGGGAATAGGCAGGGCATTTTGGCTCATACCCAGGGCGCCGCTGCTCAGGTCATGGGGTAGCATACCGGTCGCCTGCTGCCAGCGGCCTGCCTGTAGCTCCCACTTTTTGGTCATTACACCAAAATAGTACTCCGGGAAAATCAGCGTACCTTGGTCATCTGCCAGGACGCTGCCTCCGTATTTCAGTGCCAGTTGCTGCTTGCCGAGTACATGTCCGTTATGCAGGCCAGCCAGTATGGAAAGGGAAGAAGCACGGTCGCTGACCAGGCCCCAGCGGTTGGCCAGCAGCCAGAGAGGCTGGTAGTCTTCCTGGGCAGCCAAAGCAAAACTTTCTACCTCCAGGCGCAGCGAGTCATTCCAGGCCTGAGCCTTGGCTGTTTTTCCTGGTAGCAGGGCAGAAGTAAAGATGAGCAGGGAAAAAAGATACTTTTTCAAGTTTTCAGGTTTTTATTATCCTCTTTTTGACAGAATACCGCAGAATCACCAAATAAGTATGCAGTATCTTTATATTCTTCAAATGTAAGATTTTTTAACTTTATTAATAAATTTTTATATAAAAACTATTTTGTTCCGGAAAAATATTTTGTGCTTGACATTATCGTTCTTATTTTGAGAACATTTTTCTTTTAAAATACTTGTTTTAAGTATAAATGACCGCTAATTTTTGGCGATAAACTAACCAGACAAGTAAAATGACCAGACTCAGACGCCTCCGGCAGACCTATCTGCTGGAGTTTTATGCTGTTGATTACAGCCATTCCTTAGCTTTACCTCTCTTTGGTTCCAGCATAGCTGCCGGCTTTCCTTCTCCGGCCGATGATTACATGGATATCAAACTGGACCTGAACGAGTACCTGATCAAACATCCATCCGCTACTTTTTTTGCCCGGGTCAAGGGAAACTCCATGCAGGATGCCGGTATACACGAGGGCGATATGCTGATCGTGGACCGGGCCCTGGACCCACAGGAAGATGATGTGGTGGTATGTGTGCTGGATGGAGAATTTACCGTCAAGCGTATCCATATAAAAAATAACAAGCTTTTCCTGCAGCCGGCCAATAAAGATTACCCTCCTATACCCGTAAGTGAAGAAAACAGTTTTCAGATCTGGGGCGTGGTGGCTTATGTAATTCACAAGCCATGAGTATGTTTGCCATCGTAGACTGCAATAATTTTTATGCTTCCTGTGAGCGAGTGTTCAATCCGTCGCTGGAGGGTAAGCCGGTAGTAGTACTTTCCAACAACGACGGCTGCGTCATTGCCCGCTCGGCAGAGGCCAAAGCGCTGGGTATCGGTATGGGGGCTCCACTGTTTGAGGTCCGCAAGCTGGTCAGGCAGCACCATGTGCAGGTGTTTTCTTCCAACTATCCGCTGTACGGAGATATGTCGGCACGGGTGATGGATACGCTGCGGGAGATCGTACCCGATGTGGAAGTCTACTCCATAGACGAGGCCTTTCTGCGCCTTGATAGTATCAATTACCAGTACAATGACCTGAAAAGCCTGGGCCGGCACATCAGGAAGCTGGTGAAAAAATGGACCGGCATCCCCATTTCGGTAGGAATAGCACCGACCAAAACCCTGGCCAAGATCGCCAACCGCATCGCCAAAAAACAGCGACCAGACGAAGGGGTATGCGTACTGGTAGAGGAGACCGAGACCGCCAGGGTACTGAAAGCCACGGCAGTAGAAGATATCTGGGGTATAGGCCGACAGTATGCGGCTTTTCTTTATCAGTCGGATATGCCTACTGCCTGGCACCTGAGCCGGGCCGCCGAGAGCTGGGTGAAGCAGCATATGAGTGTGGTGGGCTTGCGCCTCTGGCATGAACTGAACGGGCGTTCGTGCCTGCCTCTTGAAATGATCAGCCCGCCCAAAAAAATGATAGGCTCCTCCCGTTCTTTTGTAAAACCTCATACCAGCCTGGAAGGGCTACAGGAAGCAGTAGCTGCTTATACCACGCGCATAGGGGAAAAGCTCAGGGCGCAGCGCAGCTGTGCCAGCCTGCTCACGGTCTTTATCCGGACCAACCGCTTCAGCCGGGATGCACCTCAGTACGGTAATTCGCAGACGATAGCCCTGCCGGTACCCACTGACCATACGCCCGAACTGATCCACTACGCCCTGCAGGCACTGAGGATGATCTATCGTAAAGACTTTGCCTACAAAAAGGCAGGTGTACTGGCCGGAGGGCTGGTACCGGCCTATGACTGCCAGCAGCATCTGTTTGACCAGCAGGACCGGCCCAAACAAATCAAAGTGATGCAGGTAATGGATGAACTCAATCGCCGGATGGGGAAAAACACGGTACGTTCTGCCGCGCTTGGCTCTCGCTTTAGCGGGCAGACGGTGCAGGGGAAGCTTTCTGACCGGTTTACGACCAGCTGGGCCGATATTCTGAAAGTACAGACCTGAACAGGAGCGGAGGCTGCTTTTTGAACGTGCGGAGGGCCTGGCTTCTGATCGTCTATAAACAGACAGGTGTCGCACATTGAGTGCTGGCATCCTGAAGAATGTTCAAAATAATTCTGGATGAAATGAGAATAAAAATGAACATCAGTGAGCAGGATAAAAAATCTGAGTGGATAAAGCCATGTAAAGTTAATGTTAAAGTGTGCATTTCTCTCTGATAATCAGTGGGTTTTAAACAAAAATTAACTTACATTTAAAGTAATTATTTAACTCTGTTGCTGATCTGAAACAGTAACAGTCTCTAAGTCCCGGAAGGGCAGAACATAAGCGTCGGGATACAACCGACAGATATGTTATAAAATTTGGTAAATAAGCCAATTCGCTATCTTAATGTTATGCTTATGAGTACAATGAGCACTTTTTATTACCAACAGGGTTTACACACAGGAGAGAAGCAAAGCGATATCGAGCGTGATATTTTTGACCTGCTCAATCTTCTCAACCACAGCTACCACGCGCTGGGCTTGGGCGACCTGAATGATATTCACGAACTGAAACATGCGCTGGAGGATGTGGAATATGTCAAAAAGCGCTATGTAGAGGAGCATTATCCGGCAGACACAGAGAGCCTGGGGCTGGCTTCTACCATGACCAACAGTGAGGAACTAGAGACTTTTGAGCGAATGGTGTCATTTTTTCATAAACGGACGCCTGCCTCCGGTATTGACTGGGAGATGTTTACCATCAAAAAAGGCATCCTTTACTTCCGTAACCTGGCTGCGGAGCGCAGTGAGTTACAGGCACGGAAGCTTGAAACACTCAACCGCCTTATTGCTGCCCTGGAAGAGGCTGAGGCCCTGGGACTGAACGTTTTCCCGGCTTTTGATTCTCCTCTGATTGCCAGAAATGGCAAAAAGTATAAGATCAAAAAAGAGAGTCTCTGATCAGTCCGGGCTGCCGCAGCCTCCACCTCCCGGCGTTTCCACGACCATGCTGTCGCCCGGAAGCAGTTCGGCCTGGTCTATCCCTTTCAGTTCCTGCATCGTGCCGTCCGAGCGGATGATATACTGCCGACCCGGTTGGCCTTCCTGCCCGCCTCTGATGCCATAAGGTCTGACTGTACGATGTTGAGAAAGAATAGTCACAGAGACAGCTTCAAGAAAAGTGAGCCGCCTGATGATGCCGTCGCCGCCTTTCCATCGGCCTGGCCCACCGGAGCCCCTGCGAATGCCAAATTCTTCCAGCCTGACCGGGTAACGAAACTCCAGCACTTCAGGATCAGTGATGCGGGTATTGGTCATATGCTGATGAACGGCATCAGCACCCTTAAATCCCGGTCCGGCCCCGCTGCCACCGCCGATAGTTTCGTAGTAACCAAAATTTTCATTACCAAAAAGCAGGTTATTCATCGTACCCTGGCTGCAGGCAGCCATATCCAGGGCCTTCAGCAGGGTATCCACCAGGCGCTGACTGCTTTCTGTATTGCCACCTACTACCGCAGGGCAGGCAGCTGGCTCATCAGGAAAAGGAGGGTTCAGAAATGAATTTTCCGGGAGCTGCAGGTCTACCAGCTGCATGATACCCTCGTTGAGTGGAATAGGCTGCCTGATCAACAGGCGCAGCACGTAGATGACGGCGCTGTTGACAATAGCCGGCGTAGCATTCAGATTGGCAGGATGTACTGCTCCACTACCTTCCCATCGTATTTTGAGCCGGGGGAGAGAGGCTTCCTTTTGGAACAGGCTGAGCTGCACACCAATGGGCGTACCATCGTCCAGCTGTTCATACGCAGCATAGCTACCAGCATCTATTTGTGTAAGGGCATTTTCCAGGCAGGCTGCTGCATAAGCCTTCAGGGCCCGCATATAATGAGCGATGGTTGCCGGGTAATAAGTTCTGCAAAGCCGCTGCAGGGCCTCAGCACCAGCCAGCACGGAGGCCAGGGCGCCATTGAGGTCGGCCATGTTCTCGTCTAGCGAACGGCTGGGGTAAGGAGCTTCGCTCAGCAGTTTACGAATCTCATCCCAGCAGGCCTTCCCTTTGCGAAGCAGATAAGTGGGATGTATCACCACTCCCTCTTCCTGGAGCGAAGTCGCATCAGTAGGCATGGAACCGGGTCGCTTACCGCCAATTTCCGCATGATGAGCGCGGTTGGCAACATACCCTATACATTTTCCCTCATAAAAAACAGGGCAGATGAGCGTGATATCAGGCAGATGTGAGCCACCAAAAGCGGGATGATTGGTAACGATAACATCTCCCTCTTCCATCGGCAGATGCGCCATCACCGAACGTACGCAAATGCCCATACTGCCCAGGTGTACCGGGATATGTGGCGCATTGACTATCAGTTCGCCCTGCTCATCCAGTAAAGCGCAGGAAAAGTCCAGGCGTTCTTTGACGTTGACAGAAAAGGAAGTTCTCTCCAGCAGGGCGCCCATTTCTTCCACAATGGCAGTAAAGCGGTTGGTAAAAAGCTCCAGCTGTACTTCTTCAGGCCTTTCAATATCGGCCTGATCCTTAGTCACCTGAGTACGTGTCAGAAGGGCGTTGTGGTAAGCATCTAGCTGCAGCTGCCAGCCCTTTTCTACCAGGGTAGTACAATTATCAGAAACCAGCAAGCCGGGACCTTCCAGGAAAGCCCCTGGCTTTAGTTCTTCCCACACATAAACAGCCACCTGCTGCCATTCATTTCCAACCAGACAGTTCTGGCTCTCCCCGGAAACAGCCAGGTAAGTTTCCGGCTGATCTGCTTCCTCCACCTCACGGGCATAGGTAGAGGCAATGACTTTGACTGACTCCACTTCAATAAGCTGCTTCGGCAGCCAGTGGCCAAAAAGGGCCTCATATTTTTCCTGAAAGGCAGCAGAGAGCGGCATGCCAGGGGTATAATCCAGCTCCAGGCTGCTTTCCTGTCCCCGGAAGCGCAGATAAATTCGTACAAACCTGATCTGCAGCTCGTTATCAGCAAAACCTTCCTCCCTGAGTTGATGAAGCGCCTTTTCCTGTAGCTCTTGTACCAGGGTGGGTAGAACGTTTTCCGCTTCTTCTACTATCTGCAAAAGCTGACGGCTGGCAAAGCGCTCAACCAGGGCCTGACCCATGCCATAGGCGCTGAGCAGACCGGCATCATAAGGTACAATCACATGCTGGCAGCCCAGCATATCGGCTACCTGGCAGGCATGCTGGCCACCTGCCCCTCCAAAGGCCAGCAGTGCATAATCGCGAGGATCATAGCCTTTTCTAACAGAAATTTTCCGGATGGCATCGGTCATTTTTTCATTGGCAATACTCAGAAGCCCCTGCAGGATTTCTTTATCAGAATACTGTCGGTTTCCGGAGGCTTCCATTTTGTTTTTGAGCTGTTGAAGAGCCAATTCAGCCTTACTGAGGCTCAGAGGAATGCCAAAACGATCGGGGGTCAGCCTGCCCAGTAGCAGATTGACATCAGTAAGGGTAAGAGGACCGCCAAATCCGTAACAGGCCGGACCCGGATAGGCTCCGGCACTTTCGGGGCCCACGCTGAGCTTATGGCCGTCAAAGGTACAGCAGGAGCCTCCACCGGCTGCCACAGTCTCTATGGCCAGGGCAGGACTAAACAAGCTGATGTCACCTACCTGGGTTTCGTAGCGGTAGTCAAACTCACCATCATATCGGGATACATCCGTGCTGGTACCGCCCATGTCCAGTGCCAGGATTTTGCCAAGGCCAGGATGCAAGCGTCTGGCGAGCCGGGAGATACTGGCTGATCCGGCCACGCCTCCGGCAGGCCCACTAAGCAGGCTATCTTTAGGATGGTACTGACTGGCATCTACCAAACCGCCCGCACTGGTCATTACTTTCAGGCTGCCTGCGGTAATTTTTGACTTAACTGAAGAAAGATAGTCATCAATGACAGGGGAGAGGTAGGCATTTACAAGGGCAGTTTTAGCCCTTGACAGGATACGAATAGCGGGGGCCAGGGCAGAGGAGCCTGAGATATAGCGATGCCCGGATGTACGTAAATATTCTTCAAGCTGCTTTTCGTGTGCAGGGTTTAAGTAGCTGTGCATCAATGCAATAGCTACCGATTCAGCATCTGTTTTTTCAATTTCACATCTTATGCGTTCCATCTCTTCGGGGCTTAGCGGCAGCAGCACCTTGCCCTGAGCATCTATTCTTTCGTTGACTTCAATGACCTGAGCGTAATAAGGTGCAGGTCGCTCAATCTTTAAAGAAAAAATATCCGGTCGCTGCTGGGTGTCTATCAGCAAAAGGTCTTTGAAGCCCCTGCTGACTAAAAGCACGGTCTTGGCACCTTTTCGCTCCAGCAGGGCATTGGTAGCCCGGGTGGAGCCCAGGCGCATATCCAAAGGAGGGAGGGTCTCGTGCAGGGCAGTCTGGGTCGCCAGTCGGCTGGCCAGTACAGGCGCTTCTTCTCCTGCACTTATCTCAAAATCAAGCCCGGCCGCCAGGGGAATCTCCGGTGGCTGGCTGAGGTGCAGGATCCGATTTGAGGGATCGTAGGCTTTTACCTTGATGGGTTGCTTTTGATCAGGTAGGAAAAACTGATAACCGGCAAAAATGTCCCGGCTGACTGGCCAGTTTGCCGAAATCTCACAGCTTATTTCGTCAATGGGCCTGGCTATTTTACCTCTCAGGGCACTGCTGCTGAGGACTTTAATTCTGATGAGTTTACCGAACGGATCATGGGCAAGGCAATCGGTAAAGGTGCCCCCGGTATCTATCCAGATTTGCCAGCGTGGCTGCTTTTTTTCCATAGAGGAAAGTTTGAGAAAAGCTGTAAAAAATCAAAATAAAATGCCTAGCCGACACCCGTTTTGCAAGCGGACGGGAAGTCCGGATTTTCAAAAAGTATGATCTTAATTAAAAATAATTGTTAAAAAAAATAAGATATGGAAATTATAAATTAATAACATTTTCAAAATAAAGTGATTTTATTATTATTAATGAGTCATTTTTTAAAATTAAATGAATTGAAATGAAGAATATTTTTTGCCAAAAGCTAATATCGTTATTGACATTTCTCTTTCTGTTACCAGCACTAAGTTTTGCTCAGGATCCTTTGACTGATTTTGACACCAATGAAGATGACCTGCTGGATACTGAAGAGTTTGGAGACTTTTATGAAGAAACAGATAATTACCCTTTTACGGACTGGGATACCAATCAGGACGAAATGGTTAATTACAATGAGTTTTCTGAAGGTCTTTATGATGAAATGGATGCCAATGATGATGATCTGCTGGATGAAGATGAGTGGAACGCTGCCAATGATGAGGGCATGCTGAACATAGGAGATACTGAATATAATACATATGATGCCTGGGACAGTAACCAGGATGATTATATAGACCAGAATGAATTTTTCCAGACAGGTGAAGAAAGCGGTTTATATGAAGACATGGATATCAACCGTGATAATTACATTGATCAGGATGAGTACAATGAAGGCATGTTTTCTTCTTTTGATACAAACCAGGACAATTTTCTTGACGAGAACGAAATAGGAGAAAGTGGTATATTTGAAGAAAACGAATACTAGAAAAGGTTAAAAAAGCGGCTTCCGGGCCGCTTTTTTTATTCACTCAGCTTGGTAATGGGCTGAAGGATGACTTTGCGAAACTCTACCTCGGCACCTTCGGCCTGCAGGGCTATCTGTCCTGAGGTAGCTGTGGCGCCATAACCGTGGTTGACCAGCTCATCATTGACCCACACCTTGACTTCATCATTCAGGCATTCTACCGCCATGCGGTTCCACTCGCCCAGGGGCTTTTCAGATCCATCGGTCAGGTTGAGGATGCGACGCTGCTTTCCTTCAGTAATTCCCCATTCTTCTTCAGGCCCACGGCGTGCTACCATATCATCCACTTTAATGTCTTCTACAATACACCAGAAGTCGCCCGCATTTTCATGCATCATCTGTACTTCAATGGATTGGGGGAACATTTTGTAAAGAGAGCGTGGAGTAGAGGCATGCACCAGTACGCCACAATTGCCAGGTTCTCCGGCAAAACGGTATTCCACTTCCAGGCGGTAGTTGCTGAATTTCTCATCAGTGATGAGGTGCCCTCGGGGTTCTCCCAGGCTTACCAGCATACCCTCACGAACTATGAAAGGATTTTTTGTTTCCGGATTTTCATCCATCTCTGGTACATCCACATGCCAGCCGCTCAGGTCTTTGCCATTGAACAGACTTATACTTTGCTCAGAAGCCGGTGCCGTGCAGGAAAAGAGGAGAAAGGAAAACGTAATGCTGAAAATGAAAGAGTGAATCATCATTTTTAAAATCAAAGCTGTGTAGTGAGATAGCTTCCAATCTATACAATTTATTTCAATAGCGCCTTATCGCTCGCCAGCAAAATCATTCACTATTCATTAGCTCGTCATTAATTGGTTTACTGAATCTGGCTGGTTAATTTGCAGCCGCAATGAAAATAGCTATCATAAAATACAATGCCGGTAACGTGCAGTCGGTGATTTATGCCCTGCAGCGGTTTGGTTTGGAGCCAGAACTTACCGATGATATTGAATACATCACTAAGGCGGATAAGGTGATCTTTCCCGGACAGGGAGAGGCCAGTTCAGCCATGCGATACCTCAGAAGCAAGAAGCTGGATGAGGTGATCCTGAACCTGAAACAGCCCGTACTCGGCATATGCATAGGTCTGCAACTGCTCTGCAGCCATTCTGAAGAAGGAGATACGCCCTGCCTGGGGGTGTTCAAGGAAAAAGTGAAGAAATTTCCTCCTCAGGACAAAGTGCCGCATATAGGATGGAATACCCTGGAAGAGAGAAAAGGGGTACTATTGAATGGCTTACGTGAAGATGCTTATCTTTATTACGTACATAGTTTTTATGCAGAAGTAGGTCCCGAAACTACGGGGCAGACTCACTACATCCTGCCATTCGGTGCTGTGATGGAAAAAGATAACTTTTATGCTGTACAGGCCCACCCTGAGAAAAGCGGTAAGGACGGTGAAGTGATCCTCAAAAATTTCCTGGAACTCTAATACTTCATTTATGGAAATTATTCCTGCCATAGATATCATTGATGGAAAATGCGTACGTCTGACTCAGGGAGACTATCAGCAAAAAAAGGAGTACCACAGTGATCCGCTGGAAGTAGCCAAAATGTACGAGGACCACGGCATCCTTCGGCTGCACCTGGTAGATCTGGATGGAGCCAAAGCCCGCAAGGTCATTAACTATCCGGTACTGGAGCGAATCACCAGACAGACCAAGCTGAAAGTAGATTTTGGCGGAGGCGTACAGTCGGACGAAGATCTTAAAATTGTTTTTGAAACCGGTGCCAGCCAGGTGACCGGTGGAAGCATAGCTGTACGTAAGCCTGAGGTGTTTTTGCGTTGGCTGGATCAGTATGGCAGTGAAAAGATTATCCTGGGAGCTGATGCCCGCGACCGTATGATCGCCATCAGCGGCTGGGAAGAATCTACGGCGCAGGATGTGGTTGATTTCATCAGGGAATACCATCAGAAAGGCATCAGCTATGTGATCTGTACCGATGTGGCTAAAGACGGGCTGTTGCAGGGCCCTTCTACCGAACTCTATGAGGAAATCATAGCCGCCGTACCCCGGGTGAACCTCATTGCCAGCGGTGGCGTTGCTGGTATGGACGATTTGCGCAGGCTCAGTGAAACCGGGGTGAGTGGGGTGATCATCGGAAAAGCCATTTATGAGAAAAAGATTAGTCTCAAAGATTTACAGCATTATATCACTACATCATGAAATCATTACTGTTAAAAATTTCCTTTTTCCTTCTTTCTATATCCTTTTTTACAGAAAGCTTTGCCCAGACACCGACCAGGCTGGTGGTAAGGGCTCAATCCAAAGATGCCAAATTTATAGGTACGTCTATGGGTGGTGCGATGGTGACTGTAAGAGATGCCAATACTGGAGAGCTATTAGCCAGCGGACTTACCCGGGGCTCCACCGGTAATACCGAACTGATTATGAACCTGCCAAGGGAAAGAGGTAAATCTATCGTCACTGACGATGCCTCTAAATTTGAAACGGAAATCTCCATCAGCGAACCTACCTTTGTTACTATTACTGTTACAGCTCCCGCAGGAAAAAAGCAGGCGGCAGTAGAGGCACAGACGCAGCTATGGATGATCCCCGGTAAGCCTATCGATGGCG
Source organism: Cyclobacteriaceae bacterium (assembly GCA_046541235.1). Taxonomy (GTDB): domain Bacteria; phylum Bacteroidota; class Bacteroidia; order Cytophagales; family Cyclobacteriaceae; genus Catalinimonas. The sequence continues at coordinate 28,195 of JBKHDR010000001.1, forward strand.
AGGGAGTGATTGTGGAAATTCCCGGCATGGTGGTCGATGTACTTTCACCCCAGACCCACGAGGTGATACAGTTGGAAGGAGCACGCAGGCAACTTACGGTTAGAGCCAATGTGGTGATGATGTGCGGCTGCCCCATCAGCGAGGGTGGCATGTGGGATATCAGGAACCTGGAAGTGACCGCTATAGTCACGCATAACTCAGGTGAAAGCAAAGAATATCCGCTAGCCTTCACAGGTAAAACCAGCACCTTTGCCCAGGATATCATCCTGGATGATGCAGGATCCTATGAGATTACCGTATATGCGTATAACTCTGAAACCGGAAATACCGGCCTGGATAAAACATTCATTGTAGTCCGCTAAAAAATATGTTATCAAAAAGAATCATACCTTGCCTGGACGTCAAAGAAGGGCGTACGGTCAAGGGCGTTAATTTTGTTGAGCTTCGCGATGCCGGCGACCCGGTAGAACTGGCCCGCATCTATGCCGAACAGGGGGCCGATGAGCTGGTCTTCCTGGACATTACGGCTACCGTAGAGAAAAGAAAGACACTAGCCGAACTCGTCAGAAAGGTAGCTGAGCAGATCAATATTCCCTTTACCGTAGGTGGAGGCATTGGTTCTATTGAGGATGTAGCGGCCATGCTGAATGCCGGGGCTGATAAAGTTTCTGTAAATTCTGCCGCAGTACGCAGGCCCGGACTGATCAATGAACTGGCAGCCAACTTTGGCAATCAGTGCATTGTCGTTGCCATTGACTCCCGCTTCATGGACGGCAAGCATATTGTGCATACCCACGGAGGTCGTACGCCTACAGCAAATGAAACCGTGGCCTGGGCGCATGAGGTGCAGGAACGCGGTGCGGGTGAAATCCTACTCACTTCAATGGATCACGACGGTACCAAAGGCGGTTTTGCCAATGGGCTTACCTGTCAGCTCTCCACTGAACTAAGCATTCCCATCATTGCATCGGGTGGTGCAGGAGCTATGGCGCATTTTGTGGATGCCTTCACCCTGGGCAGGGCTGATGCAGCGCTGGCCGCCAGTATTTTTCACTTCAGGGAGATACTTATTCCTGAACTGAAGCAGTATCTCATTGAACATCAAATCCCAATCCGTAACCTTGCTTAAGATGGACAGAAAGAGAATGACGCAAGAGCAGCTGGCGTTCCTGGAAAAATTAAGTCAGCTCATACAGCAACGGCATGAGGCAGCCCAGGATAAGAACAATGAAAGTACTTCTTACACCGTTTCTCTTTTCAAAAAAGGAATCAATAAAATTGCCCAGAAGGTGGGGGAAGAGGCTGTGGAACTTGTCATTGAAGCCAAAGACGACAATGAGGAGCTATTCAAAAACGAAGCCGCTGACCTGCTCTTTCATTATATGGTTTTGCTGGAGGCTAAAGGTTACAGCCTGGCCGACATCATTGAGATCCTGCAGAGCCGGCATAAGTAATAATTGAAGCATCAATGAAGAAATACGTTTTTACCACGTTCATAATCAGTGCTTTATGGTTTTCTGCCCAGGCGCAACTTGAAAAAGTATCTGTCAATTCCATAGCCGATGAGCAAAATCCGATCATAAGTTCAGACGGACAAACCCTGTATTTTACCCGTCAGTACCATCCCGAAAACATAGGCGGCAGCCGCGACCCGGGAGATATCTGGTACGCTGAACTACAGGAAGATGGTAATTGGGGTGAAGCCGTCAATCTGAAAGCGCTCAATAATAGCAACTTCAATAGCATCATTGGCTTTACTGATGATGGCAATAAGGTGTTTCTCAACCATCATTATCTTGACAATGGCCGCAAGCCTACCACTGATGGTATCTCCATGTCAGAACGAAGCGGAAGTGAGTGGAGTAAGCCAGTATCTGTAAATATCCCTTATTTTTATAATAAATCAGACCATCAAAGTGGCAGCCTGCATGCCGGAGGACAAATCATGCTCGTATCGCTGCAATCCTACGACACCAAAGGTGCCGAAGATCTTTATGTTTTGTTCCGTAAAGCAGACGGTAGCTGGTCGGAGCCTCAGAACCTGGGTGCAGACATTAATACGCCTTACCAGGAAATGACTCCCTACCTGGCGCCTGATGGGAAGACCCTCTTCTTTGCCAGCAACGGCTACGAAGGCTTCGGCAGCCGGGATATTTTTATGTCGGTACGCCTGGATGACAGCTGGAAGAAGTGGTCTAATCCAAAAAACCTGGGAGCCAGGGTCAATTCTGAAGGTACCGAACTCTATTACCGACTCCCCGGAGAGGGTGGAGAGTTTGCTTATCTGACCTCCACACAAAATAGTGACGGCCTGGGCGACATCAAGCGGATTCGCATTCAGCCTGAAGAAGAAGAAATTATGGATGAACCTGTAGTGACTGAACTTCCTGCCGAGGAGGAGGTAGTAGTACAGCATACACCGCCTGCGCCCCAGGTCACTGAAGTGGTGGAGGAAGCGGAAGAAACGGAAGAAGTGCCGGATGTGGTACTCTTTAAAGGTATAGTACAGCACAAAAATACATCCCAACCTATAGAGGCTACTATGAGTGTAAGGCTGCTTAAATCTGACAGTCTGATGCTGGAATCGGATGCGGTGGTAAGCGAGCAGGGAGTCTATGAGTTTAACCTGCCTGCCATGCAGGATTATGAATTGATAGTATCAGCAGATGGCTTCATCAGAGAGCGCATCAAAGTGATACTTACGCAGAGCGAAAACCTGGACGATTCGGATGTGATTGTCCGTAATTTTGAAATGACACCCATAGAGGTAGGCTCTACCGTCAATCTGGATAATGTGTTGTTTGACCGGGGTACTTCCGAAATGCTTCCCGGCTCAGCCGAAAGTCTGGACGGGGTAGTGGATTTCCTGAAGGAAAATCCTGAAGTAGAAATAGAAGTGGCCGGACATACCGATAACCGTGGCCGTCCTGACCTGAACGAAATTCTTTCTCTGGAAAGAGCCGAGGCGGTAAAACGCTACCTGCTAGAGCAGGGGATAGCATCAGGCCGGATTAGCGTGAAAGGCTACGGTGGCAGCCGGCCGATCGCCAGCAATGCTATTGAGGAAGAACGGATGAAGAACCGCCGGGTGGAATTTACGATTCTGAAAAAGTAATTTTTGAGGTAAAAGCAGAAGGGCAGCCATTGACTGCCCTTCTTTTTTTTAACCAAAGTGATTCCTTAAGATACTTTTTACTTCTTCAGCAGCCTGAGGTTAACACTTTTTTTGCCCTTCAGGCGGATGATATACAGGCCGGCATCAAACCCTGACAGATCAAGGCTTCATTCATCTTTTCCCGAAACAGGATATTCAAGCAGAAGTTTCCCTTGCGCATTCAGCAGGCTCAGGCTTTCAAAGCCGACTTGTAGGGGTAACTTGATTTGTACCTGCTCAGCAGCAGGGTTTGGAATAAGCCTGGTATGAAAAACTAGCTCTTCCGTCACATCCAGCACGGTGACATCTTCTACCTGAATCTGGTTGTTGACAATCCTGGCTGCTACTTTTCTTCTCTCTATGGCAGGCAACAGCTCCTGCACATCAATCACTAAGCCCTCAGCATTCGCCGACAGTTTGAGCGTATCAGCTTTATCCCAGAAAAGGGCGTTACCCTAGAATGTAGACAACAGATTTTCATAGGCGATAGTATCCGGCTCACTCAGAATCAGGTAATCCCGAAGGTAGACATTACAAAAAGCAAAGTTGTTGGAATTCAGCGTCTGCACCGCTACAGTATCATAGGTACCACTAGTACTGGTTTGCAGCAGGTATACTTTGCCTTTGTCAATCGTAAGCTCAGGGTTTTGCAGGCTACCGCTGATGGTAGCCAGGGCTTCCAGTCTCTGCAAATCACTTTTCAGCGTAAGACCTGGTACCTGGGGATTGGTAATCTCCACATAATAGTCTCTAATACTGCTTCTGTCTATAGCTGTTATGCTTAGCAGGCTGCCAGCAGCATTTTCCAGCTTGAGACTGTCATGGTACCAATGGTAAGCATCTACTGTTCCGCCGCCTGAGATGGTCAGGTTAAAGGGCTGGCCCACCGCCACCTCGTGTAGGGCAGCTGCTTTCAGAAGGGCCTGAGGAACGTAGCTGATGCCGCTGAGTCCGCTATTGGGTTCCAGGTCTTTAAAAGTAAGCTGGTTATTTTCCAGCCTCATTAAGGGGAGGGGGTAAACCTGACGCGAGGCGTATATTATGATTCTGAATTGAGCTTAAGACCGAGCCAATAATCTGTGGTGAAATCTATTGAATCAGGAAAAGGGGTGGTACTGCCCAGAAGAACCGAGAACTCGCCTACCAGCGTGGTGACAGACTGTGTTTCCGTCCAGATGGGGCTGCCGCCGGTACTTACCTTGTACAGGTTGAACTTAAGGCTTGGCGTACCATCTACCAAGGGTTGGCCGCTGGTATCGTAGAGCGTACCGCTGTAGTTGAGTTGTTTGGATACCTGGGCACAGGAACTGGCAATAGAAATGATCACCAGGATAACTAAAAGGGATAATTATTTCGTCATGGATTTTCGGTTTTTTTTTAAAAAAAAGGTAACTATTTAGGTCACTTGTAATTTAGTAAGGAATGTACTTCCGCAGAAGGCTTGTTGCATTTCCTGAAATACATTTTGTTGCTGCTTACGTGCGGTTGAAATAAAGCTTTGAATTCGCGCATACCTCACTGCTCCGATAGTGGTTCGGAAGCATCCAGATACCTTTTGCTTTATTTATGCACTTAAACAGATATTTGTCTAATATCCGGTTTACAGGAAAACAGTGAAATACACGGATTACTTTGCGATAAAAAGCTGTTATTTTTCAGCAAAGAGAGTTTTTTAAGCATCATCCTACATTTTAAAAGACTTATCATTTATCTACTTTTTTACTTAAAAAATTACAAGTGCAGGATTAATAAGCAGTGATGCCCCAGGTCGTGCAGTCCTTACCCGGCACGACCCAAGGGATAACATTCAGCTATTGATGACGAAAAAAATGGGCCTCTACTGGTTCTGCATCTCAATAAACTTGAGCAGCACACCATTAGACCATCCGAAGCCGTCCTGTACCGGGTATTCTCCACCTCCGGCTTTCAGGGTAATATCAGTAACATTGTATTTTTCAACCATTTTACCAGTATTTTCAAATACCCTCCTGTTGTTGGCGACCCATCTTTGAGCAATCTCCGCTGCCAATTGATCGTGCCCATAGTTTTTCAGACCAGTGTAAGCCATCCACTGCAAAGGTGCCCAGCCATTGGGTGCATCCCACTGCTGACCAGTAGTTACAAGGGTAGTTAGCAGTCCTCCATCTTCCAGAAAGTCTTTCCTGATTCGGCGAGATACTCTTTGGGCCTGCTCACCGGTGGCAATATTAAAATACAGGGGGTAAACTGCTGCCAGAGATGGGCGGTCTGTAGTTTGACCGGCCACAAAATCATAATCAGCAAAAAAACGTGCTTTCTGATCCCAGTGATACTTGAGAATAGCCTGCTTACGTGCTTGAGCTTTTTCCAGCATTTGCTGCTGCTTTTCCTGCTCACCGGCTGCGGCATAAGCCTCTGACAGAGTCATTTCCATGCCGTACATCAGGCTGTTGAGGTCTACCGGTATAATTTCAGTGGTATGGATGCTAGACAAACTTATGCCATCTCTGAGCCAGCGGCTGCTGAAATCCCAGCCCGATTCGCAGGCAGCACGGATATTGAGATACAGATCTTTATCTTCTCTTTCAATACTGTGAGCCAATTCATAATCTTCTTTATAGGATTCCGGCCGGGGCGAAGGATTATCATCCCAGTAGCGATTCAGTACTGAGCCATCATCAAGACGTACTACTCTCCGGTATGCTGGTTCATCCTCGTTCAACTGTTCGGCGCCATCCATCCAGAAGACATATTCCTGTTCCATTTCTGACAGGTACGTCAGCAGTACGCTATCTCCCTCAATATCAGCCAGGAGTTGTACCATCTGTGAGAAGAAAGGAGGCTGAGAACGGCTGGTGTAATAGGTTCGGTTTCCGTTGGGAATAAAGCCCAGGGTCTTGATCAGGAGGCTGAAGTTATCTATCATGTGACGAATCAGCTGATTTTCGTCTGATACTTCCAGCCCCAGCATGGTGAAATAACTATCCCAGTAATATATTTCGCGGAAACGTCCGCCGGGTACAATGTAAGGCTCAGGTAAAATAATGAGTGACCCTCTCAATGTTTCTGATGGCTCGCGGGTAAGTACTGGCCAGAGGGCGTTGATGTGTTCCTGAATAGTATTGGTGGTATCTGTCACAAAACCCGTAGCCGGTTTTTTGGGCAGCTGGAAATGATCCAGCACAAAATTTTTCAGATCAAAATCCGCCTGCTCTTTATTTTCATTATAGCGATTGAGAATGGTATCGGGTGAATACAGGGGCACGCAGTCAGGAAATGTTTTGGAATCGGGAAAAATGCCAGCCATCTGCACTTCATGAAAAAGCTGACCGTATTTTTCAGCCGGGTTGACCTGGGCGAAAAGAACATGGCTGAGTAAAAAGAGATAGGCAAAGGTAAAGTAGGTTATCAGACGTTTATTCATCATTCTGGTTTTCTTTAAATTACATTTTGTAAAAGTATAAATTACATCACATTCTGTCACATTGTTTTCAGTTGATGTTGGCAAAGCCAAAGGTAATAAACAAAAAAAGCCACTACCGATGAGGCAGTGGCCAGGAGCTGAGTAAGTTGAGGCTATTCACTTCTCAGTGAGCGAGCCGGGTCAGTACGGGCGGCTTTGAGTGACTGTATGCTTACCGTGATAAGAGCCACGATAAAGGCCAGGATACCTGCCAGTAGAAAAGCTCCTGCGCCTATACTTATTCGGAAGGCAAAGCCGCTGAGCCACTGTTCCATTACCCAGTAAGAAACAGGCACTGCAATCAGGAAAGCAATCAGGACTAACTTGCTAAAGTCTTTTGACAAAAGGAGCATGACACTGACTACCGAAGCACCCATGACTTTTCTGACACCGATTTCCTTGGTACGCTGCTCGGCGGTGTAAGCAGCCAGCCCCAGTAGTCCCAGGCAGGCGATGAAGATCGCAAAGGAGGTGAAGGTCGTAAATACCTTGCCCAGCCGCTGTTCGGCACGGAAAAGAGCATCAAAGTCATCGTCCATGAAAGAATACTCAAAAGGCTCTGCCGGTGAAAATTCCTTCCATTTACTTTCTATACCAGCTATATGTCCGGTCACATCTCCCGGCTGCATCCTGACCGATAAATAACCACCTTCCTGGCTGAGAATCATGGCGACAGGCCGAATGTCTACCTTCAGGCTCTGGAAGTTGAAATTCTTCATCACGCCTACCACTTTCATGGTCTGTTCTGTTTCACTGCCAAAATGCCGCACTTCTGCCCCCAGGGGATCCTCCATACCAAATTCCCTTACGGCAGCCTCATTGAGAATGATTGCGGCTGTATCGGAAGGAAAATCTCTGGAGAAGTTTCTGCCCTCCACTATCTGTATGCCCAGAGTGGGGATGAGATCATAATCACCATGAAAATAAGTGATCAGGTGATCTTCCTCCGAGCCTTTCTGACGAAAGACAGTATTGTTTCCTATGTTAGGAGGTAGGGCGGAAGATACCGCGGCAGATTTTACTATAGACTGATTGGCCAGCTCCTGACGAAAGGATTGTGCCTTTTCGCCCAGCCTCCGTCCGTTTTTGATGATGAGAACATTTTCTTTATCAAATCCCAGATTGAGGTTACGAGTAAAATCCAACTGTTTGTAAACCAACAGAGTACAAACGATGAGAGCGATAGAGATAAAGAACTGGAAAACCACCAGTCCATTGCGTATGCCACTGCTCTTGAAGCCAGCCCTGATCTTACCCTTGAGCACTTCTGCCGGACGGAATGCGGAGAGGTAGAAAGCGGGGTAGCTGCCTGCTAGTAAGCCTACGATGACCAGAATAGCCACAAAAACACCCAGCAGCCAGGGTTGCTCAAAGATATTGAAGGCTATGTTCTTACCGCTGATCTGGTTGAATGGATCTATAAAGAGCGCAATCATCACTACGGCTATCAGCGTAGAAAAGGTGCTGACGATCACAGACTCGGTCAGGAACTGTGTGATCAGGTGGCTGCGGATAGAACCCAGTGTCTTACGCACACCCACTTCTTTGGCGCGGTTGGCTGAGCGGGCGGTGGCCAGGTTCATAAAGTTGATGCAGGCAATCACAATCACAAACAGGGCGATAGCCGAGAGAATGTATACATAGGTGATATTTCCGTTGGCCTCAATTTCGGCATCCAGTTGCGAATACAGGTGAATATCGGTTAGCGGTTGCAGGAAGTAGCCATAAGCCCCGCCCTGCTTCTCCATTTCTTCTATGCTGACGCCCATGTACTGCTGTACCTCAGGGCCTACATATTTGACAACCAGATCTTTGAACTTAGCTTCCAGCGTCTGAGGATCGGCACCCTCATTGAGTACAAGGTAAGTGTAAAATGAATTAGACAACCATGTTTCCTGCTTGCTGAATGGAAAGGAGTTCATGGAATAAAGCACATCAAAGTGAAAGTGTGCATTATGAGGTGGATCCTTCACAATGCCTGTCACTTCATAGGTCGCATTAAGGTCTCCTACGGTCACCATTTTACCCAGGGCAGATTCGTTACCAAAGTATTTTTTTGCTGTCTCCTCGGTAAGAACCAGCGTATTGGGCTCTTTCAGTGCAGAGGCCGGATCCCCTGCTATCAACTCATAGTTGAAAACATCAAAGAAGTTGGAGTCAGCAAAGAATACTTCCGTCTCGGTATATACGATATCCTCATAGCGGGTTACTTCGCTTTGCAATTTATAGAGGCGGGTGGCATCGGCTACTTCAGGGTATTCATTGATCATACCTTGAGCCATGGGAGGGCAGGTCACTGCCACATCTATTTCCTGTCCTGAAACCCTGCCTTTCAGGATAACCCGGTAGGTACGGTCAGCATGGTGATGAAACCTATCGTAGCTGAGTTCATCTACCACATAGAGGGTGATAAGCACAAAACAGGTTATGCCGATGCTGAGGCCCAGTACATTGAGCAGGGTATAAAACCTTTGTTTGGAAAGGTTGCGAAGTGCGATGGTTATATAATTCTTTATCATGCTTATAGGAGGGGCAGTGAACTGCCACTTTTTGGGTAATGTAGGTTTAGCTTGCTTGTTTTTGAAGGGTCAGGCCAAATGTATGCCAGTAGAAAAAACGGGATTTGAAGCAATTCTAAGCACATTTTTCCATCTAAAGTGTACATTTTCGGTCAATCTTGTACGTTTTTGTACAAAAAAAGCCGGTAAGCTGAGCTTTACCGGCCTGATGGGTAATCATTCGTTTATTAAACTTTCAGCTTCCAGCCATTGTGGTAATTGGCTTTGGTCATCGCCTGTGCTTCTTCATCATTGAGTATGGAGCTTTTGGCTTCATCCCAGTAAATCTTTCGGCCCAGACGGTAAGAAATGTTGCCCAGATGAGATACTACAGCTACGTGGCTGCCAATCTCAATAGGGCAGATAGGCTGCTGGCGGCTTTTGATACTTTCTACAAAATTTACTGCATGCAGATTGCGAGAGTCTCCTTCCTTTGACTGGTAGGGTACTTTTTCAGTACGATACCTCTGTATGCCGTCATTTCCTTTCTCCGAAAGGGGAAAAACCTCCCAGCCACTGCGGTCAATAATCATTTTGCCCAGTTCGCCTACAAACTCTACGCCGTGGTGCTTGTCGTATGGACCCATCCAGTGCATCTGGTTGTGCTCCCAGTTGAAGAGGAAATCGTCAAATTCATAGACCACATTCATGGTATCAGGGGTTTCTGCCGGGCTATCGGGTTTAACGTATTTGCCGCCCCCGGCGAGTACGGATTTGGGGGCAGAAGCATTCATCCCCATCAGTACCATGTCAATCAGGTGTACGCCCCAGTCGGTCATCATCCCGCCGGCATAATCCCAGAAGTAGCGAAAGGTACCATGAAAGCGGTTTTCGTTGAAAGGACGCTCAGGTGCCGGCCCCAGCCACATCTTGTAATCCACCTCTGCCGGAGCTGCTGTATCTGGTTTGGGTGAAATGATGCTGCCGCCGCTTACCCAGGCTCTTACCCGGTTAACCTTACCGATCTTTCCTTCCCGGATGTAATTCATGGCATGCTGCCAGTGTACGCCGCTGCGCTGCTGCTGGCCCACCTGTACAATTCTACCGTATCTTTTGACGGCATTCTCTATGGCTCTGCATTCTTCTATAGAATTTGCCAGCGGTTTTTCTACATACACGTCCAGCCCGGCCTGGCAGGCCTGAATAGTCTGGATTGCATGCCAGTGATCAGGGGTAGCAATAATCACCGCGTCCAGGTCCTTGTTTTCATAAAGTTTACGGAAATCCTTATATGTCAGGGGCTTCTTGCCGGTGATCTCTTCAGCTTCTTTAGTGCGGCTGTCTAGGATTCTTTGGTCTACATCACAGATAGCCAGCAGGTTAACACCCGGAACCCTTAGGTGAGACCTCAGGTTGGCCCAGCCTACGCCACGAGCTCCTACAAGAGCAATATTGAGCTGGTCGCTGGGAGAGGCATTGGCAACGGAAAAACTCAGAGGAAGGGTACTGGCCAGGCTTCCGGCAGAAAGCTGTCTGATAAAATTTCTTCGGCTGTTTTTCATAAGGTCAGGCTGTTTGAATATTTAAAGATATTAAACAAACTACTACTTATCAGCCAAAAAGAAAAGAGGCACATCATCTGTACCTCTTGTGAATGTTAAATTTGTAAGTTGCTCTTCTCAGGTCTTGAAGTTCTGGTCAAAACCTTGTCCTTTGTCCAGTTCCAATAGCTGGCTGGGCAGGTCGCAGATGACCGAACGCTCTCCCAATATCCCGATTGGCGTTTTCATCATGTTCGGATTGTGCTTGATCACGCCAAACCAATCGGGGGTTTCCATGCTCACGCCTTTATATTTTTCGCGGTAGATATCAGACTTGGTGTCAATGATCTCTTCTACGCTCACTCCCAGTTTGTCAATGAGTTGTGCCATCTGGCGTTCAGTAAGAGGGTTTTTAGATATATCTATCTCATTGACATGCTGGGCGATTTGCTTGGCATAGGATAAAGACTCACGGTCGCCCTGCTTACTGAAGTTGTATATGAGGGTTACTTCCCTTGGATTGAATTCCATAGCTAAAAAAATAGAATGATTGTTAATAATTATACGTACTGATAACTCCAAGCATAAGCTTAAGGTTTACCTTCTTCAGACGAAAGGGGCGGCAGGTCAGACAAATGGCTCAGGTCATTGGCCGTTTCCAGTTCAAATTTTTGATGGCCGTAGTCATAATTTAACAAATAAAGCCCCAGGTTGGCGTGTTCAAATTCGTCCATTCTGCTAAGATCATAGCCAAGCATGAGGCAGAGAATAATTCGCATAGCCCGACCGTGCATGCAGATCAGGATGAGTTCTTCGTCCTCTTGCGCCAATATGTGCTGCAAAGCTTCCTTTTGCCTGGCCTGTACCATCAGGGGACTTTCGCCACCTTCAATGGCTTTGTCAAGTTCGCCTTGCTGCCAGGCTTTGACAATAGAGGCATAATATTCATGATCATTCGCATTGGCTACCTTACCTTCCTTGACGCCCCAACTGATTTCATTGAGTCCGGATAAAGGCGTATGGGGCAGGCCTTTTTTCAGAAAACCATCCACTGACTGAATGCTTCTCTGTAAAACTGAAGTGTACACTTTCTGAAAAGGCGTTTTTTCATATGCCCTGTAAAATGCCTCAGCCTGCATGAAGCCTGTCTCATTGAGCGGAGCATCTATGCCACTTCCCTGTACGACTCCTTTGCGGTTGTATTCTGTTTGTCCGTGTCTGATTAAATAAATTTTTTTGCGCTGCATGAAAAGACTATTTTCAGGGCCTAAATTAAACAAATTTATGATAAACGAAGGAATGAGCCTGGATGCACTCAATGCCATGAGCAGGGGCAATATGTGCGAACATCTCGGTATTGAGATAACTGGCTTTACCCATGACAGTTTGAGCGGCAAAATGCCGGTAGATCACCGCACAAAACAGCCCATGGGATTGTTACATGGAGGAGCTTCGGTAGTACTGGCCGAAACCCTGGGAAGTTTCGCCGCCCATTGCTGCATAGATACAGAGCGACAGTATTGTGTAGGCCTGGAGATCAATGCTAATCATATAAAGTCGGCTACTGACGGTTTTGTATATGGCACGGCAAAAGCCGTTCATGTGGGAGCCAAAACGCAGGTGTGGGAAATCCGTATTACCAATGAGAAGCAGCAGTTAGTATGTATCAGCCGCCTTACCATGGCGGTACTTGACAGGAGCAGGCCCGCATAGCTTGCTGCTGCAGGTAAATTTATCATGGCTTATATTATGAAATATTTTTCTGAGCCATCTGAGGTGGCCTTAGATTTATCAGCATTTTCTACGCAATTTATTCATCAGGCAGTCATGCGACTGGCAGGTGAGGCTGGATGGGCGGTAGCCGCCTGGAGAAAAGGAGGAGAGCCTACCCAGCATATTATCATTGATACTTCGGGCAAGGCCAAGAGGCCTACCCTTGAGCTTGAAAACCTGCCACCAGGCTTTATGCTCAGCCCTTTTACCCACGACTACCAGGGAACCGATGAGCGGCCCTATTTCATACAGGCTGATTTACATTATCAGAACCGTACACATGAATTCAACCCGCTGGCAATGAACAAGGCGGACAGGTTGCGCTTGCCATTGTTCAACCAGATGATGAAAGAGGCTCTTCTGAATCCTGAGCCTTTGCATAAATCAGCAAATCGTGTTTCTGCGGGCGTTAAGCCTGATCTGGCTCAGGATAAGGATTCTTTCATTTCCATGGTAAAAGCTGCCCGTGAAGCGATCAGTCAGGCTAAGTTCAAAAAAGTAGTGCCTTCCCGCTGCCGCTATGTTTCATTGCCTGATGATTTCAATATCACAGAATCTTTTCAGAAGCTTTGTCGGGCTTATCCCAATGCCTTTGTGTCGCTCGTTTCAGTACCCGGTCTGGGCACCTGGTTGGGAGCTTCGCCCGAGGTGCTGGTCAGTACTTTTGTGGATCAGGGTCAACACATATTCAAAACGGTAGCTCTGGCAGGTACGCAAGCGCTTTCCCATCCTGAAGATATTCAAAACGCCGCCTGGAGATCCAAAGAGATTGAAGAGCAGGCCATGGTGAGTCGTTACATCATCAATTGCTTCAAAAAGATCAGGCTCAGAGAGTTTGAAGAAGATGGTCCTCGTACCATTGCTGCGGGCAACCTGATGCATCTGCAGACCGATTTCCTGGTCAATATGGATGCGGTCCGATTTCCCGAACTGGGTTCTGTGATGCTGCGCCTGCTGCATCCTACTTCGGCTGTATGTGGCCTGCCCAAAGAGCCCGCCCTACGGTTTCTACAGCAACATGAAGGCTACGACCGTTCTCTGTATAGCGGGTTTTTAGGTCCTGTCAACATCCAGGATGAGCTGAGTATATACGTCAACCTCCGTTGTATGCAGTTTTCGGGGGAGGGAGCTATCCTCTATGCCGGGGCTGGTGTGACAGCCGATTCTCAGCCTGAAAAAGAATGGCTGGAGACCGAAATGAAGATGAAAACCCTAGAGCAGATTCTTTTAAAATAAAAAAGCAGCTTCCCTTTGGAAGCTGCCTGGTAATGATATTTATATCTGATCATTCAAAAGACGACTGTAATAGGCCCTGGTAATAATCTAAAGCGGTTTTCTGGAAAATGATCTGGTAATCGGCCTGGGCTTTGGTAGCCAGCGCTTCCACGTAGGATGCATTGACTCTATTCAGGTCAAGGATATCTCCCACACCCAGCCTGAATCTTTCTCTTTCTGCTTCCAGGGCTTTCTCAGCCGCCTTCACCTGGGCTTCAGCTGCGATGATGCGCTCCTGTGATGTTTCGTAATCAGCAATCGCGGTCTGTACCTGTTCAAATATGTTTCTTTTCAGGTCTTCAAGGTCAAGTTCGGCATTGTCTAACTGTTGTTGATTGCGTTGTACAAAAGTTCGGTTTTCCAGGTTGTTGAAAATCGGAACACGCAGATTGAGAGAAATTACATTGACTTTATTAACATCAAATAATTGTTTTTCAAGTTCATTAGCCGTATCCAGGTTGGAGTATTGAGATCCAAGGTAATAACCCAGAGAAAGACTGGGATAATAACTTCCACGCGCAGCCCTGAGTCCATAGTGGGTAGCCTCAATATCTTTGATTTGCTGCTTCAGATCCGGGCGATTGGCAATAGCTGAATTATAAGCCTCTTCAATACTGACTTTTTCCTGGAGCAAAACTTCTTTAGAAAGGTCAGGTTCAGCAAAATCCCATGCCTTAAAAGGATCAACCTGCAGGGTTCTTATCAATTGTACTTTACTTACGGTTAACTGGTTTTCCTGGTCAACCACTGTTAATGCTGCATTCCTGGCTTGCGACTGCTGATTATAAAGATCAGCAATGTTCCGTATCCCTGCTTCCACAAAGGTGGCAGTACTCTGAGCCAGTTCTTCCTGTTGCTCAAGGTTAGCCCGTGCAATCCTTAACAGTTCCTGGTTCAGCAGAACCTGAAGGTATTGCTGCGACACATTGAAAATGATGTCCTGTTTAGTCTGGTTGATCTGAAAAATCTGGGCTGCTGCGGCATTTTGCGTCTGGCGAATGGTATTTAGCCGCGCAAAACCGTTGAAGATAGTCATATCTGCTTCCAGGCCACCAAAAAGCCGGTTTACCTGTTGCTCGGTAAATTTACCTGTAGTGTTATCAAACTGGCGTCCAAAAATGCGCTGGCCGGTTACGCCGAAATTGACTGAGGGTGCCATGGCAGCCAGGGCCTGGGCACGTTCTGCCTGGCTGGTTTCCAGAATGTTCTCCTGCTGCTTGATCTGTAGATTCTCCCTGAGAGCAATTTTGACAGCTTCCTCATACGTTAGGGTAAGATCCTCCTGGGCCATCAGCACGGGCTGTATGAGCAGGCTAAAGAGTACGATCAGTATTAAATTTGGGTTCTTCATGGGGTTAAGCTTCCTGTTCTTTTCTGATGATTTCATCGCTTTCAATCACCCCGTCTACCACCTGTATGATGCGGTCACCAAACTGGGCGTTTTCCTCAGAATGGGTTACCTGTATGATGGTCATGCCTTCGCGGTTGAGCTGCTTGAAAAGCTCCATCACCTGTCGGCCCTGCTCCGAATGCAGGTTGCCGGTAGGTTCATCAGCCAGCAGAAGGTTGGGTTTGCCGGCAATGGCACGGGCTACACCAACGAGTTGCTGCTGCCCGCCGGAAAGCTGCTCAGGAAAAAGGTCTTTTTTGGCAACCATCTGGAAACGATCCAGCAATTCTGCCACACGGGCCTTTCTTTCTTTGCCCTTCATGTTCTGATAAAGCAGCGGTGTCTCAATGTTCTCAAAAACCGTCAGTTCATCTATCAGGTGATAGGCCTGGAAAACATAGCCGATGTTGTGCTTCTGTAATTCACTTCTCTGTTTTTCCTTGAGCTTATGAACAGGCTGGTCTAGCAGGTAGTATTCACCAGCCGAAAGAGGGTCAAGCAAGCCAATGATATTGAGCAGGGTGGATTTTCCAGCCCCGCTGGGGCCCATGATTGTGACGAATTCGCCTTTCTTGATTTCAAGATCAATACCTTTCAGGATGAATGTTTTCTTGAAGCGAGATTCTACGAATTTGTCAACATCATTTAATTTTAGCATGTCAGAACAGGTTTAGGGTGTTTTGCCACACTTTGCCAATAAGTATGCCAAGGGAAAAATGTGGAATTTCTGGCCAAATAGGGGGATTTATCTCAATTGTTTTGTCCGGTTTTGAGAATGATATGTTCGTATCCGGACAGTTGTTATTCCAAATGTGACATTTTTTGAATTTGTACCAGATTCTGATGGAATAAAAAATGATTTTTTCTTTCTGATAACTTTTTATCAGCTTCAGGAAGCTGCCTGCCCTGTTTTTTGTTGTAAACCCAATGTCGTCAGCTGATAAGATCATCCTTTTAAAAGCATACTTACTATGTAATGTTGGTTACGCTAAAGAATTGTATTTATCTTGGAAAGCTTGTTCTTTTGAGATAAAAATTGAACTTTATGAAGAAAAGATTAGCCATCGCTTTCGTCTCTCTTAGCATGTTGAGTTCCTGTTACACTAATATTTGTCCTACTTATACGGTTCAGCCGGTGAAAAAACAGGAGCTTAAAGCTGAAAAAGCTACTCAGCAATCAGAAGAAGTAAAGAAGTCTTCTTAACTGTAAACAATCAGGTGTTATGAATGAAGCAGCCAATTGGTTGCTTTTTTTTTGCCTTAAAACAAAAGCCACCCTGATATAGGATGGCCTTTATTATCTCATGCCTCTTATTTTTTTCTAAAACCTAACTCCAAAATTAACCATCCTCAAATCAGACGACCACATTGACAATTTTTCCCGGCACGATGATCATCCGTTTAGGCGCTTTGCCTTCTGTCCATTTCTGGATTTGTTCTGAAGCCAGTATTTTGTTTTCCATCTGCTCCTTAGGCATATCCAGCGGGAAATTCATCTTGGCCCTGAGCTTTCCATTGACTGATATCGGGTATTCAAAAGAGGCCTCAATGAGGTACTTTTCCTCAAAATCGGGATAAGCCGCCCGGACAATGCTTTCTTCATGACCCAATTGATGCCAGAGTTCTTCCGTAATATGAGGTGCAAAAGGAGAGAGGACGAGCAGTAGTTTTTCCAGAACCTCTTTCTTATGGCATTGCAGGCTGGTAAGTTCATTGACACAGATCATGAAGCTACTTACCGAAGTGTTAAAAGAAAGGTTTTCTATATCCTCCTGCACCTTTTTGATAGTCTTATGCAGGATTTTAAGCTCAGCTTCAGTAGCCTGTTCATCTTTGACAATAAAATTTCCATGCTCATCGTAGAAGAGACGCCACAGCTTACGGAGGAATTTGAAAACACCGTCTATGCCATTGGTATTCCAGGGTTTGGACTGTTCCAGCGGACCCAGAAACATCTCATACATACGTAGGGTATCGGCACCGTACTGTTCTATGACATCATCGGGATTGACCACATTGTACTTAGACTTAGACATTTTCTCTACCTCGCTGCCGCAGAGGTAGGCGCCGTTTTCCAGGATGAATTCAGCATCCTGCGCATCGGGTCGCCATCTTTTGAAGGCTTCAAGATCCAGCTTTCCATCTCTGACGATATTGACATCTACGTAAATAGCTGAGGTGTCAAAGTCTTTCTTAAGTCCGTAAGATACATACTTATTTTCGCCCACGACCCGATACACATAATTGGAAACCCCCTGAATCATGCCCTGGTTGACCAGCTTCTTATAAGGTTCATCTACCGTGATATGGCCTCGGTCAAAGAGGAATTTGGTCCAGAAGCGGGAATAGAGCAGGTGTCCGGTGGCATGTTCGGTACCTCCAATATAGAGGTCTACATTCTCCCAGTAACTTTGCTTCTGGCTGCTGACCATTTCTTTTTCATTATGTGGATCCATGTAGCGGAAATGGTACCAACTGGAGCCAGCCCAACCTGGCATGGTGGTCAGTTCATACTCATACTGGTCTTCGTATTTCCAGTCCTTTGCCCTGCCCAGAGGCGGCTCACCTGTGGGCGTAGGCTTATACTCATCAATGGCAGGCAGCTTCAGCGGGAGTTCCTCCTGGCTGAGCGGGTAGGGGATACCATCTTTGAAATATACCGGTACAGGCTCGCCCCAGTAGCGCTGTCGGCTGAAAACAGCGTCACGGATGCGGTAATTGACTTTCGGCTTACCCACTTTCAGCTCAGCCGCCTTATCTATGGCCGCTTTGATAGCATCCGTAGAGTGCATGCCGTCCATAAAGCCGGAATTGATCATTTTGCCGTGCTTCTTTTCGGTAGGATCTTCCATTTCCTCCGTACCTTCAATCACAAGCCTGATGGGAAGGTGGAAATGTTTGGCAAAACGAAAATCACGATCGTCAGATGAAGGTACGGCCATCACTACGCCGGTGCCATATCCAGCCAGTACGTAATCTGCCACCCAGAGGGGTACTTCCTCACCACTGATCGGGTTGATAACATAGCTGCCGGTAAAAACGCCCGAAACGGTTTTTACATCTGCCATACGCTCACGCTCCGAGCGGTTTTTGGCAACTTCCACATAGGCCTCTACCTCTGCCCTGCGATCTGTTGTAGTGAGTTGGTCAATAAGTTCATGTTCGGGGGCAAGGGTAACATAAGTTACGCCATAGATGGTATCGGGCCGGGTAGTAAAAGCGGTCAGTACGATATCGCTGTCTTTGACTTTAAAATCAAGTTCACAGCCGTATGATTTACCTATCCAGTTACGCTGCATTTCCTTCATAGCTTCTGACCAGGCCAGGCCATCCAGCCCGCTCAGCAGACGATCAGCATAGGCAGTGATGCGCATCATCCACTGTTTCATTTTGCGCCGTTCTACCGGGTAGCCTCCACGTTCTGAAAAACCGTCTTTCACCTCGTCATTGGCCAGCACGGTACCCATTTCAGGACACCAGTTGACGACCGTATCAGAAAGGTAAGTGAGGCGGTATTTGAGCAACAAGGCTTGCTGCTCTTTTTCAGACATGTCTTTCCATGCCTGGGAAGAGAAGAGAGGAGTATCTTCATCACATGCTGCATGGACAGAACCATTCCCTTCCTTTTCAAAAATGGCAGTTAGCTTTTCAATGGGCTCGGCTTTATCTGTTTCTTTATTGTACCAACTGTGGAAAAGCTGCAGGAAAATCCACTGTGTCCATTTGTAGTAAGCAGGGTCGCAGGTCTGCACCTCCTTGTCCCAGTCAAATGAAAAGCCGATGTTGTTGAGCTGCTCTTTGTATCGTCTGATATTTTGCTCAGTGGTGATAGCCGGGTGCTGACCGGTTTGTATAGCGTATTGTTCGGCAGGTAGGCCAAAGGCGTCAAAGCCCATAGGGTGGAGCACATTGTATCCCTTCAGCCTTTTGTAGCGAGAAACGATATCAGAAGCGATATAACCAAGTGGATGGCCTACATGCAGGCCGGCACCGGAAGGGTAGGGGAACATATCCAGCGCATAAAATTTAGGTTTAGAAGGGTCTACTTCCACCTGGTAGATCATCTGATCCTTCCAATACTTTTGCCACTTTTTTTCAAGCTTACGAAAATCGTATTCTGCCATGAGAAGCGTATTTTTTGTTGATGTACTGCTGCAAAATTATAAGAAATGCAAAGAAAGCGCAGCAGCCTTACAAAAAATACTCATGAAACTGACAGAGGCGTCTGCTTTTCTTCAAGTTTGTAGGTCTTCAGCTGCTTTTTCCAGTAAAAGGCGAGTCGGCTGCTAAAGTCATCGGGAGATTCATAAAGAATGGCCTTACCAAGGGGGAGGGCTTTTTCTCTTAATACCTGCTGTTTCTTTTCAATAAGAGACAGGATAGCTGTGCGGGCATCTGATTCATCATGCTCCATCTTTTTGATATATTCTTTTAAAACAGCCAGGTCATGGTCATCTCCCAGGTAGTCAGTGAGCTGGTGCAGCTCTTTTTCTAAAGCTTTCATGGGCTGAGGCCAGACATTGCGCAGGTAATCAACCTCGTAGCGCAAGTATTTTGCTCTTTTACGCCATTCATGAAATGCCTTGACCGAATTCTTCTTGTAGGCTTTTTTCATCGCCTGCTGGCATCTTTCATAGGTTTTTTCAATGCCGGGCGACAGTGCCGAAAAGTCATTGTTCTTAATTTTCCACTTCCTGTGAATATCTTCTCCAGAGGCCAGATCTGCGTCCACTTTTTCAAGCAGGTGGTCCCGGTTTATGGCGATACGACTCACTGCTGATTTACGGGAAGCAAGGTGGTTTTTAATATCATCAAAGACTTTGGCACAAAGGTCTTTGTCCAGTGAGCCATAGAGTTTGTCAAGGGTAGTCAGCAAAGCAGCTGTATCCCGGGCTTCTGACATTTGCCGGGCGATGTCACGGTAATAAGCATTCGTCTTTTGATACTTCTTCTCGCCAATTTCACCCCTGTAAAGCCGGGCAAAGGCTCTGATCTTTTTCATCTGTTTACGTGCATCGTGAATAGCCTCATGTGGGTTTTCGTTTTGCAGTTTTTCCCGGCATTTGTCCAGCCGTCCCTGCATGATGCGTTCAGCATTCATGGCAAGAGTTTCCTGAAGGTCAATTCTAAAACTCATATTTTTTGGTTCGTATTACTTAAAAAGTGATTGCTGATACTTAAAGCCTGACCTTTGCATAAATGTTGCAGTAAATAACAAAGTCTGATAAGCAGTAACTTACCCGAAGCGGCTTTGCAGATACCGACTTTAAGATTGCGATAATAATTATATGCTACAAAAAGACGGAAAAGACGGCTAATAACAAATAATATCCCTTGATTAGGATCTTATTTTAAGTATTTTAAGTAGAAAGGCATATTCAAAAGCTACTTCTTTAAGATACTCAAAACGTCCTGAAGCTCCACCATGTCCGGCGTCCATATTTGTTTTGAGCAGCAAAATATGCTGATCCTGTTTCATGGCCCGAAGCTTTGCCGCCCATTTGGCAGGCTCCCAGTAACTTACCCTGGGGTCATTGAGGCCGGCAGTGATCAGCAGGTGAGGGTATTCTTTAGCTTCTACATTATCGTAGGGAGAGTAGGAGCGTATGTAATCAAAATACTTTTTCTCCTGAGGATTGCCCCATTCTTCATACTCAGTGATGGTGAGGGGCAGGCTTGGGTCAAGCATGGTATTAAGCACATCAACAAAAGGAACCTTAGCTACAATAACTTTGAAAAGGTCAGGTCGCATGTTCATGACTGCTCCCATCAGCAAGCCTCCGGCGCTACCGCCCATAGCACAAAGATGGTGAGGGTCAGTATAATTTTCTCGGATGAGGTGCTCAGCGCAGGCGATAAAATCTTTAAAAGTATTCTTCTTATTTAGCAGCTTACCGTTTTTATACCATTCCTCCCCAAGGTCGCCACTGCCGCGGATGTGCGCTATGGCAAAAATGAACCCTCGGTCAAGCAGCGAGAGACGGTTACTGTTGAAGTAGGGCTCGGTAGTGATGCCGTAAGCACCATAACCATAAAGGTAGAGAGGGTTTTGACTGTTTTTTACCAGGCCTTTTTTGTAAACCAGGGAAATTGGAACCATCGTGCCATCTTCAGCTTTTGCCTGTAGTCTCTCCGAGACATAAGCATGATGGTCGTAACCACCAGGAATTTCGGTCTCTTTCACCACCTGGCGAGTGCGGGTGCGCATGTTAAAATCAAAAACCGTACTGGGCCTGACCAGGGAAGTATATACAAAGCGTAGAATATCAGTTTTGAAATTAGGATTACTGCTGCCCGTTACAAGGTAGGCAGGGTCTTCATAGCTGATCAGGTAAGATTCACCTTCATATACCGGCAGAACCCGTATCTGGGTCAGTCCTGAAACCCTTTCATATACTGCCAGGAACGGCTCAAACTCATCAATGCCATCAATTTTAACTTCCTTTTCATGCGGGATGACTTCCTCCCATTTATCTTTAGAAGTGGGAGAGAGGGAGGTCTTCATCAATCGGAAATTGACTGCTTTCCAGTTAGTCCGGATATAAAAACCGTCGTGGTGGGGGTAAATGTCGTATTCGTGATCCTTTTCTCTGGGCAGGAATACCTTGAATTTTTCATGAGGACGGAAAGCATCCACATATCGCACTTCTGAACTTGTCTTACTTGCGCTCTGTATGAGGATAAAAGCATCATTTTTGGATCGGTATATGTCCAGGAAAAAACGTTCGTCTTGTTCATGATATATTTCCCTGTCATCTTCAGGCCTGGTACCCAGCAAATGTTGCATGATCTTGAAAGGCCGCTGAGCCTCATCCTGAAGTATATAAAAAAAGGTGGTTCCGTCCATGGCCCAGGCCCCTGAAGCTGCCATAAGGCTGATCTGGTCAACCATGAGCGTGTGTTCCTGCAGGTTTTTAAAGTACAGGCGGTATTGCTCAGAACCATCGGTATCTATACCATAAGCCAGGATTTGGTGATCAGGGCTTACTTCATAAACTCCCAGGTGAAAATAGTCGTGTCCATCAGCCAGGTGATTGCAATTCAGCAGAATTTCTTCTTCGGCATCCAGAGAAAGATATTTTCTGCAATAGATACGGTAGTCATGTTCTGCCTCGGTCCGCGAATAATAAAAATAGTCATCAATCTGCACCGGAGCACTTTGGTCATCTGGTTTGATACGGTACTTCATTTCCTCAAAAAGCATAGAGGTAAATTCAGCTTCATCTTTCATAACTTCTTCTGCATAGGCATTTTCGGCCTGCAGATAAGTAATCACTTTAGGATCAGACTTATCCTGTAACCAGGCATAATCATCTATATAAGGGATGCCATGAATTTCTTTGATGCTGGCCTTTTGAGGAGCTAAAGGGGGTTGGTCCATTAAGTAAAAAAATTAGAAGCCCAATATAAGTAAAGCTATTTGAAACTGCTAAAATATGGACATCGCTTGTCTAGCATAATCCGGCAACTGTGTAAAGTAAAATCAGGACGATCTAAAACGTTAAGTAATTTATGTTATGTTAAACAAATATATATTTAAAAAGGGGACCATAAAAGCTCCCCTTTTCTGAAAGTTTATTCCATTCCTGTAATCTCTGATTCTAGAGCTTCTGCCTTTTCATCCATGCCCAGACGGGTGTAGACTGTTTGTAAAGTAGTTAACACCTTTTGGTCATCAGGCTTAATCTCTTTTGACTTTTCCAGGTAAGGCAGCGCTTTCTCAAAATAAGATTTAGCTTTCTCTTCAACCTCCTTACCACGTTTCTCGTAATCTTTCAGGTCCATATCATTGGCTTCCTTAAGTACTTCAGCAGCCTGATTGTAGTGAAAAGCAGCCAAGTTAAATACGGCATCAAAGTAATCAGGATCAAGCTCAATCGCCTTCTTATAATTTTCTACAGCATCTTCTTTACGATCCATCTGCTCATAAAGGTAGGCTCTGTTATAGTAAAGAATGGGATTATCATCCTCTTTAGAAATCGCCTTAGTAAGCTTTTGCTCTGCCTCTTCAAAATTTTCATCATTAATAAGGATATTGATTTCTTGCTTTATAAAATCAGAATTTTCAGGGAAAACATCCTGGGCTTTTCTGAGGTACTCAATCGCCTTATCCGTATCCTTGTCCTCAACCAAATAGATATAAATCAGACTGTTATAAAAGTCTTCACTTTCGTAGTCCAACTCGTCAATCAGGTACTGGTAATTGGAAGCAGCTGTCTGCAAGTCACCGGCCTGCTGGGCAGAAATACCCGCATAAATGTAAGCTGTGGTATCTTCAGGAACAGCCATCTTGGCTATGTCAAATAACTTGATGGCGTTTTCAAAATCCTGAGCTGAGTATTTTTCAGCACCTGAATTGATGTTTTGAGCCCAAACTTCCTGAATCTTCTGATCAGCAAACGTGTAATAAACCGATCCTTCTTTCTCCATTTCTTTTACCTTGCGATAAGATTCAAGGGCTGTCTCGTAGGGCTCGTCAGCCTGAACCGAATTGGTAGAATCTTCGGCTATTGCCTGGTAGACCTGACCATAAATGAACCAGGTTTTGCCTTCATCTTTTGTCTTTTCATCATTGATCGCAGGATCAATCCATTCTTTAGCTTCAGCCAAATTTCCTTTTTCCAAAGATGATTCGGCTTTCCTTACGTTCTTATTCTGAGCAAATGCAGTTGCAAAAGCAAACAGAAAAATGATTAATGTTAAAGTGTACTTTTTCATAATTGCGCAGTGTGGTGTCAAATCAGTTATAGTATAAAAATTAGGTTAAAATTACTCCTTTTATTCTCCCTCGTCGGCAGCTGCTTCTTTTGCCGCTTCGGGCAGTTTATCTACTTTAGCTACGGAGGTAATGTAATTGTCATCGCTAAGCCTGATTAGCCTCACGCCTTGGGTAGCACGACCCATCACACGAAGCTGAGAAACAGCAAGTCTGATCATGATGCCTGAGCTATTTATGATCATAAGATCATCAGAATCAGTAACTTCTGAAATGGCAATTAAAGTTCCGGTCTTAGAAGTGACGTTCATGGTTTTGATCCCTTTGCCACCTCTCCGAGTGATCCTGTATTCACTTAGAGACGACCTTTTGCCATAGCCCTTTTCAGAAACCACTAGCAGGTTATTGTTTAGATCAGAAATACAAACCATGCCAATTACTTCGTCTTTTTCATCATCCAGGGCTATGCCTCTCACGCCAGCTGCAGTACGTCCCATAGCTCTTACTTCTTCTTCATTGAAGCGTATGGCGCGTCCTGATTTTACAGCCATCACCACTTCAGCTTTACCATCGGTAAGACAGACATTAAGCAGGCGGTCACCTTCGTTGACAGTAATAGCGTTTATGCCATTGGTTCTTGGGCGAGAATATGCCTCCAGACTGGTCTTCTTGATCATGCCGTTCTTGGTACACATGACCAGGAAATGATTATTGACATAATCAGCATCCTCCAGGTTCTTGACATTAATGACTGCCCTCACCGAATCGTCAGGCGTTATATTGATCAGGTTCTGAATGGCTCTACCTTTAGCGGTTTTACTGCCTTCAGGTATTTCATATACCTTGATCCAGAACACTTTACCCTGCTCAGTAAAGATCATCAGGTAATTGTGGGTATGAGCAATAAACATGTGCTCAGTAAAATCACCCTCTTTGACTGAGGCACCTCTCGCTCCTACTCCACCCCTGCCTTGTGTCCGGTATTCGTTCAGATTGGTTCTCTTAATATACCCGCTATGAGAAATGGTAATCAGCATTTCTTCATTAGGTATCATATCCTCGGTGCTGATATCTTCAGCTGAATGAACGATTTCCGTTCTGCGCTCATCACCAAAGCGCTGCCTGATATCATCCAGTTCATCTTTAATGATCTGCATGCGCAGGCTTTTGTCTTCCAGAACACTACGCAAATAAGCTACCTGTTTCTGCACTTCCTCATACTCCTTTTCAATTTTATCGCGTTCCAAACCGGTCAGACGCTGCAAGCGCATATCAAGGATGGCTCTGGCCTGCAGTTCAGAGAGTTCAAAGGCCTCCATCAGGCGTGTACGAGCCGTCTCAGGGTCCTGAGAAGAGCGAATGATATTGATTACCTCATCAATGTTATCAAGAGCGATCAGGTAACCAGCCAGAAGATGAAGCCTTCTCTCCGCCTCATTAAGCTCAAATTGCGTCCTTCTTACCACCACATTGTGGCGATGTTCCACATATTGGGTAATGATCTGCTTGAGGTTGAGCGTCTGTGGACGACCTTTAACCAGTGCCACATTGTTGACTCCAAAGGAAGATTGAAGTTGGGTGAATTTATAGAGGTTGTTGAGAACCACGTTGGGTACGGCATCTCTCTTCAGGTCATACACGATTCTCAGGCCGCTTCTGTCAGACTCGTCCCTAATGTCAGAAATACCCTCAATTTTTTTGTCATTTACCAGCGCAGCAGTCTTTTCTATCATGCTGGCTTTGTTGACCTGGTAAGGAATCTCGCTGACGATGATCTGGTTTTTGCCGGTTTTACTTTCCTCAATTTCGGCTTTGGCACGCATCACGATTCGGCCTCGGCCTGTTTCAAAAGCGCTTCTTACCCCCTGGTAACCGTAAATAATGCCACCGGTAGGGAAGTCAGGCGCCTTAACGAATTCCATTAACTCCTCAATAGTAATATCCTCATTATCAATAAATTGCTTGATACCATCCACAACCTCAGTTAAGTTGTGGGGTGCCATGTTGGTGGCCATACCCACAGCAATACCTGAGGTGCCATTGACAAGGATATTAGGCAATTTTGAAGGAAGACATTCAGGCTCCTGCAGTGAATCATCAAAGTTTGGCTTGAAATCTATAGTGTCTTTATTGATATCGGCCAGCATTTCCTCAGCAATGTGCTGCAGGCGTGCTTCAGTATAGCGCATTGCTGCCGGTGAATCCCCATCAATAGAGCCAAAATTACCCTGTCCATCCACCAGCATATAGCGCATAGACCAGGGCTGCGCCATTCGCACCATGGTGTCATAGACAGAAGAATCACCGTGCGGATGGTATTTACCTAATACTTCACCTACAATACGGGCTGATTTTTTATAAGCTTTTGTGTGTGTAAGACCCAGGTCCAGCATCCCGTACAATACACGACGGTGTACAGGCTTGAGACCGTCTCTTACATCGGGCAGTGCCCTGGAAATGATCACCGACATTGAATAATCAATGTAGGCTCCCCTCATTTCATCTTCTATGTTAATAGGGATGATATTCTCGTTCGCACCTTCTGCCATTTGTTATCGGTAAATTCTATTAAGGTTTATGCTGTATACAGCTTTAAAAATTGCTGTTTTTTTTAGAGTTGCAATTTACAAAAATCCTTCAATCTGTGTAAGTTATTAGCATTTTATTACCTCTGTATTAACAGAAAACCCTTCCTGAAAAAGTAAATTTTAATTTTTCTTTTTAAACAGGGGGTTGCTGCCTTTTCTCTTTCTTTTGGATTTCTGCAATTCGGGATAAAGCTCTCCTACTTTAGGGTCCTGCTTCTTCCAGATAGGCTGCCCTCTCACCAGCATACGGTTACCCTTTGTATCAGAGACATAATGCTTCATCTGTGTCTTATCATTGGAAATAGGCGAACGAGGCAGGTCTGGATAGTTGATTCTTACTCCCAGGGTGAGGTAGAAAGCATTATTAGCAACGGGTAGACTGCCGGAAGTTGCCCCATCAGGTAAAAGAACATCAAAGCTTTTGATCTCATACGAGGGCCGCAGGTAAATCCTGAAATACTCTGAATAAACCTTTTCAAGGCTAACCCCGATATTGACAAAAAAATCATTTTCAATCACATCCGGGTCAAAACCTCTTCCCATATTGAGTTTACCAAACCTGACGTCTACTCCAAAAGCATTATCATAATACTCATATACACTGTAGCCCAACAATCCAAACCAGCGGGTCATCAGTGAGTTTACCGGCTCAGGAGAAGGATAAAGTGAAAGAAAACCATCCGGCTCAGGTACATTGGCCTGGTGAAATTCCATATTAATACCGCCACCAATTCTGAGCCTGTGCAAATTGTAGTAAATGGCAATGTTTAGCGGAATGCCGTAACCACCGCTTTTTAGAACACCCTCTGTTGAATCAGCATTTACCAGGCTATATTCTTCGTCAAGTAAAATACTGGAGGACTGTTCTACACCTGAAAACCACTGGCTGTAGCCGCTAACCCTATCGCCGGCTGTGTAAGTTCCAGCAGGTATGAGATAGCTGCCTGACTCTGTTCTGGCATAGGCAAAGCTGTTTATTTCCTGCCGGTAAAATGGCCGCCCATAGCCTGCGCTGAGGTTTAGAGAAAATTTGTTCAGAAAATTCCTGAAAGGATAAGGATGCTTTTCTTCAAAACCAGGATTAAACCCCTGCGCCAGAAGTTGAGAAGAGGCAAGCAGTAGTAAAAACAGCAAAGCGCTACCACGCATAGGTAGATTAGTTTTGTTATTGACCTTTAATAAAAATAACTAATTTGAGCCTTCAAAATTATAAGTATCAGACAGATTAACACAGATTATACTTTTTATAATTTTTATTAGCATTGTCTGCTGTTATTCTCGCTGAGCAATAACAGGTTTTAGTTGTGCTGCTATCTTACTAATCAATTTTTAAAAATATATGAATATGAAGAATGTATGTGTAATTGGAGGAGGTACTATGGGCAATGGTATTGCCCATGTCATGGCGCAGTTTGGCTATCATGTCACTTTATATGACCTAAAGCAGGAAATTCTTGAAAAAGCAGTCAGCAAAATCAGCCAGAACATGGACAGGCAGATCAAAAAAGAGCTGTTGAGCGAAGATCAAAAGAAGCAGGCACTTGCCAGGTTGCAAATCAGTACCGAACTGGCTGAAGCTGTGAAGGAAGCAGAACTGGTAATTGAAGCTGCCACTGAAAATTTTGATATTAAGAAAAAGATTTTTGAGCAGTTAGATTCACTATGCCCGGAAAACTGTCTCCTGGCCACTAATACTTCTTCCATCTCTATCACCCGCATTGCGGCTTGTACTAAAAGGCCTCAAAACGTGATAGGTATGCATTTCATGAACCCGGTACCAGTCATGAGGCTGGTCGAGATCATCCGCGGATACAGTACCTCTGATGAAAGTACGGCAATGGTTGAGCAAGTGAGCAGAAAAATTGAGAAAGTGCCCCTGACCGTCAACGACTACCCTGGTTTTATCTCCAACCGTATTCTTATGCCGATGATTAATGAAGCTATCTACAGCCTGTTTGAAGGCGTGGCAGGAGTCAAAGAAATTGACGAAATCATGCAATTGGGTATGGCTCATCCTATGGGGCCGCTCAGGCTAGCTGATTTTATTGGCCTGGATGTTTGCCTTTCAATCTTGCAGGTGATGCAGGAAGGTTTTGGCAACCCTAAGTACGCCCCCTGTCCCCTGCTGGTTAATATGGTGGCCGCGAATACTTTGGGGATGAAAAGCGGTGTGGGTTTTTATGACTATAGGGAGAATCCCAGAGAACCGAAATTAGCCAGGCAGTTTGCCTGAAAAGGTAAAAAAAAGAGGCAGTAAATATGCTGCCTCATATTTCAAATTACTGACAATAACTTTTAAGAGCGTCAGAAGCCTCGGCCACATCCAATGACTGGGCCAGTCGGAAATCGCTGCAGCCAGCAGACTCACGTCCCAAGTGTACTTTTAATGCTCCCCGGTAAAGATAAGCCTTACCAAGGTCACCATCAATGCTGATCGCATTATTATAAGCTTCCAGCGCTTCGTCTGTTATACCTGCCTTATGTAATGAACGTGCCTGCAGATAGTGGGCATTAGCTGTATTGCCTTTTTCGGCAGCCCTTTCAAAGAAGTGAGCAGCATCTTTGTAATTTTCGTTTCTGTAATGGTATTTACCTATACTTAGAAGAGCATTTGCATCTTCAGGCGAAATTTCAAGCGCCTGCTGATAGCTTTCTGCTGCTTTTTCATACTCACCTAATTCTTCATAAGCACGCCCTCTGTTGTAGTAAGATTCAAAATGTTTAGGCTGATATTTCAGGTACTGATCATACAGATCTACTGCTTTAGCGTATTCACCCTGCCTGAAAAGGCGGTCAGCTTTTACATACTCGCTATCGTCACAGGCATACAAAAGAAGGCTTAAAAAAAAGAAGCTGGTTATTATATATATTGATCGCATTACAATTATTTTATGATTAATTGATTTAACAGCTCAATTCATTAACACTATTTAAGAGCTGTAGGTTTGTATTTTAAATTCTGATAATTTTCAAGAATACATTTACCTTTTCCTACCACAAAGTCGGCTTCCATTCGCACCGGGATTTTATTTTGATCAGCTGAAAGCCATACTGTGACGGGATTTTCTCCCGCAAAGAGCTTATTTGCTGGCATAAGAGGCCTGAGTTTATAAGCTTTAAATTTGCCTGTTTTGGTTTTGACCTCCTCAATACCATGATATTCTACCTGAAACTGGTAGATGGTATCTTCAAAAAAAGTCTGCAGTTCCAGGCGGTCACCAGGTTTAAGATCTTTCAGTTCATGATTTCTCAGGAAAGAAAAGCCGCTAATCAGGTCAAGCACCTGACCCTGGGCCTCGTAGAGACGTTGTTTCTTAATTTCAATCCCATCTGTCTTATATTCACGGTAGTCAATATTAGAGACAGCACCGGGATTTTGCTCAAAATCAACCCACTCGTTTTTGCGGTAATTATTTTCACTGATCTTTCGGTAAGATGCCTCAGGAAGCAGGCTTTGTTGGTTGATATAGGCACCCCAATTGTTGTCTACCTTGGCCACCCAAGACAAGGCACCGGTCGTTTTGCCATAAAAATCTATTTTGTAGCAATCAGATCCGTTTATTTGAAAAACGTGAGGGGCTATCTGCATGCTGGCTTCTCCGGCTGAGAATAAGCCGAAACTAATCTTATAATCAAGTTTTTCACCTGCCTTAAATGAAAAAGCATCCTTATTCAATCCTATTGGTGAAAAGGAATTGTACTGAGCCTTTCCGCCATAGGGTGAAGAAAAAGACATAGCAAAAAATAAAAATACAAGGAGATTCTTCATCAAGGTACCCTTTATTACACAATTAAAAACAAACAGGGTTCCAAAAAATTCATTCAAACGGCCACATTATTTTCACGAAGCGCCTCATTAAGAGAGGTTTTCAGGTCAGTGCTTGCCTTACGCTGCCCAATGATTAAGGCACAAGGCACCTGGTACTCACCCGCAGGAAACTTTTTGGTATAAGAACCTGGGATTACTACTGATCTGGCTGGGATTCTTCCAGTATAAACTACTGGTTCCGGACCTGTTACATCTATAATTTTGGAGCTGGCTGTAAGAGTTACATTAGCTCCCAGTACAGCCTCCTTTTCAATATGAACACCTTCTACCAGTATGCAGCGCGATCCTATAAAAGCATGATCTTCAATAATCACCGGCTTAGCCTGCAGAGGCTCTAGTACACCTCCCACACCCACACCACCGCTCAGGTGCACATGTTTGCCCACCTGGGCACAACTGCCTACCGTAGCCCAGGTATCCACCATGGTACCTTCATCTACATAAGCGCCGATATTGACATAAGAGGGCATCATCACCACACCTTTTCGCAGGCAGGCTCCGTAGCGGGCAATGGCATGGGGCACTACCCTGACGCCCATTTTGTCATAACCGGTTTTGAGTTTCATCTTATCGTGAAACTCAAAAGGCCCTAATTCAAGGAGCTGCATTTTTTGTATCGGGAAATAAAGAATAACAGCTTTTTTGATCCACTCATGTACTACCCATTCTCCATCCACCTTTTCGGCTACCCTTTTGGTACCCGTATCCAATTCATCCACGATGGATTTGATAGCTATTTTCACATCTTTGTCTTTGAGAAGTTCGCGGTCATCCCATGCTTTTTCAATAAGTTCGCGCAGTTCCATAAAACTAAGTTTACAAGAGGTTATGGTTAAAAAAATAAGGACAGTGATAGCCTCTGTTCTCAAACCGGTAGATGATAGCAGGATGTATGAGAAGATTGGTCTATCGTTGCAGCAAACAAATAGATACGATGTTAATATCATAGGATTTGCATCAAAAAAAAATACAGCCCTGCTGAATATCCGGCAGATAGGTCTTTTCAGCTTTGGTAGAAAGAGTCTGAAACGAATATGGGCACCCGTTATTTTTTTGAGGTGGCTCATAAAACTTCGTCCTCAGTTAGTCATCGTCACCACCTTTGAGTTACTATGGCCTGCTGTACTTTACAAAAGCATATTCTCAGATACGAGAGTTATTTACGATATTCAGGAGAATTATAAACGGAATGCCTGCGCTAATCAAACATTCGGAACGTTTAGTATTCAATTTGCTAATTTAATTAGTTTTATTGAAAAGTTTTGCCAGCGGGCTGTATCGCTAAATTTGTTAGCAGAGCCTGCTTATCTACACGAACTAAACTGGCTCAGCCGCCCCTCCTTTGTGATTTTAAATAAGTATAAAAAAGTCTCTGAATCTAACGGCAGCACAGTGGATGGATTAGAAAGAGCAAAAAAAATTATTGAAGACAGCTATCCCGTTATCATATTCAGCGGCACCATCAGTGAAAATTACGGTATCAGAGATGCCATAAATCTCACGGAGCACTTATCTAATAATTTTAGCAATATTGTATTAGTTGTTATAGGACATTTAGCTGATGCTAAATTACTAAATCTGATTGCTAATTCATCCTTGGTTCTTAATTTAAGTGCTTTGCAACCCATACCTCATACTGACATACTTCAACTGATGAAGTTGGCTGATTTTGGTATCGTAGCGCACCGGCCGGTAGAAAGTATCAGGAACTGCTTTCCCACTCGTATCTATGAATTAATGGCCCATAAATTACCTGTCCTTGTCAGAAACCATCCTTTATGGTCTGAATACTGTTTGCAAAGAGATGCTGGAATTGTGGTTGATTTCGATAATATTGATGCCACTGCTATTGCAAGGAAAATGAAAACAGGCCATTTTTATCGCTCAGGGATTCCGAATGATATTTACTGGTCATCGGAAGAAAAAAAACTAATTCAAGCTATTGACAAATTTTTTGATATAAGTAACTGATTTTACGATACTTATGTCATTTTGCTAATATCAATTGCTAATCTACTAAATAAATATGTACACCTTAGCAGAAGAAAACTACCTGAAAGCCATTTACCATCTTTCTGAAGGAGGACTTAAAAACGTTAGTACCAATGCACTGGCTGCAGAGCTTAATACCAAGCCTGCTTCAGTAACTGATATGGTACGCCGACTTTCTGAAAAGAAGATGGTGAGCTATGAAAAATACCAGGGCGTAAATGTATCTGACGATGGAAGAAAATATGCACTTCGTATCATCCGCAAACATCGACTGTGGGAAACCTTCCTGGTAGAAATCCTGGGCTTTGGCTGGGATGAGGTTCACAATGTGGCCGAACAACTGGAACATATACAATCTGCCACTCTTATAGAAAGGCTGGATAAATTTCTGGGTTACCCTGAATTTGATCCTCATGGAGAGCCTATACCTGATGCCATGGGTAATTATAATACTCATATCAGAACCCTGCTGGCAGATATGTCAACCGGACAGCACGGAAGAGTGGCAGCCGTGAAGGTAAGTGATGCGAGCTTTTTACGTTATCTTGACAAACTGAAACTACAGATAGGTGCTGAAATTGAGGTCACAGATGAAATCAGCTTTGACCAGTCAAAGCAACTGAAGGTCAACCAGCAGTATTCCATCTATGTATCCAGAGAAGTAGCCCGAAATATCTATTGTGAGGTGTTTTAGCTGGTCAGAACTCCCATTCGTTGAGTATACTTATAGCATGATGAGCGGTTAAATCGAATTGAGTAGGCACAACAGATACAAAGTTATTGGCAATGGCCCACTCGTCATTGTCTTCGCCCTTATCAAAATTGACAAAATTTCCCGCCAGCCAGAAGTACTTCCTTCCATTAGGATCATAGCGTTGATCAAACTCTTCCTGCCATTTGGCATGAGCCTGTCGGCATATCTTTATTCCTTTAATATTCTCATTCTGCTTATGCGGAAAATTTACATTCAAAGCTAATCCACGAGGAATACCTTTTTCCAGCACCTGACGGGCTATTTTGAGCACGTATTCCTCAGTATGCGAGAAATCAGCGTTATAATCGTAATCGCATAGGGAAAAGCCAATGGCTGGCAGACCTTCCAAAGCCCCCTCTACTGCAGCCGACATGGTGCCCGAATACAACACACTGATAGAAGTATTACTGCCGTGGTTTATTCCACTCACTACCAGGTCTGGGCGCCTGTCTTTGAGTACATGAAACTTACCGAGCTTAACACAGTCTGCCGGCGTCCCTGAACATTTATAAGCCTGTACATCTCCAAAAATATTGGTCTCAGTCAGCCTAAGGGTATTTCCGATGGTGATGGCATGGCCCATTCCTGATTGAGGGCTGTCGGGTGCTACGACCACCACTTCACCAATTTCTTTCATCAGGTTCACCAGGGTCTTGATACCCGGAGCGGTAATGCCATCATCGTTGCTTACCAGAATCAAGGGTTTGCTCATAAATGCTTAGTCAGTTTATAATATGAAGGTTTTAATTAAGCAAGGGATTACAAAACATTAATATACATTAACGTTTTGCTTATCTGTAAATCAGGAATTGATCAGCGAATTGTAGTATGCAGTAATGCGGACCAAATCTTTGGGCCTGTCATGTTTAAGCCGGTTTTCCCTGATGTAATTTTCCAATTCGTTTTGCTTTTTTGCTAGAATGGAATAAAGATCATCTTTCTTCTGCGAATATCTTATAATTTCTCCTTCTCTGCTCAAGAAGTAGTAATCATAATCAAGACGTGAGCGGGTTGCAAAACGGTTGCCGAAATAGCTGAAGTAACCAAACTGCGGTATTGTCTCCTCTACTACTTCCTCCCGTGAAAGAAGCGTCATAGTATTCTCGTACAAGACTTCAAACAACATCGGCACCTTATAATTGGGCCTGATAGCATAAGGTAAAGCGTAAAATTCCCGGTAGCGACCAGATTCCTGGTCATAAATTTCAAAGAAGAGGATCTTCCGTGCACTGTAAGTCTGAATGGTATTATTTACATTCATCTGCACAAGATCTGCTTCAAAATTATATTTTATTTTTCCTCGGATTTCGTCTCCGGATAAAAGAGTCAGGGAGCCTTCATGCCATACTTCTGAAGGAAAATACTGAGCCTGAATCTGGAAGTTGGTTGCCAGTAGTAGCCCGAGAATAATTAGATAGGTCTTCTGCCTCATACTGTTTACTCAATGGTTTAATAGTATAACACGAAAGGTATCTAAAAAGTATGCATTTAATCACTATTGATAGGTATGTTATCAATGATTTCAAGACCGTAACCCGGCAAACCGGCTCTTTTGCGGGGGTGATTAGTAAGCAGTATTAATTTACGGGCTTTAAGGTCTCTCAATATCTGCGCACCTATACCA
Source organism: Cyclobacteriaceae bacterium (assembly GCA_046541235.1). Taxonomy (GTDB): domain Bacteria; phylum Bacteroidota; class Bacteroidia; order Cytophagales; family Cyclobacteriaceae; genus Catalinimonas. The sequence goes on from JBKHDR010000001.1 coordinate 62,771, forward strand.
AAATCGCGGCCGTCCATTTTCCTGCCAAGTGCAGAAAGTTCTGTAGCCTTTTTTTGATCTTTTTGCTGTATCGATCTCAGGCGCTGGATAAAGCTACCCCCCATGCTCTCCTGATTCATGTAAAGCAGAATACCCTTACCCGCTTTACTGATTTTTTCCATGACCTTTTGAAGACTTCCTGACTCGCTATTTCCCCCAAAAATATCTTCAAAAAGATTTGCAGAATGCACCCTTACCATAACGGCTTCATCTTCCGTCCAGCTACCCTTAACCAGTGCCATGTGTACGTCGTCAGAGTTTTCTTGGCAATAAAGATGCAGTTGGAATTCACCAAAAGCCGTTTTGACCGGGAAGTTTAATTCTTTATGGATAAGACTTTCGTTATGAAGACGATATTCAATCAGGTCTTTGATAGAAACCAGTTTGAGTTGAAAGCGGTCGGCAACCTGCCGCAGATCCGCCAAACGAGCCATAGAGCCATCCTCGTTCATGATTTCTACCAACACACCCGCAGGCTTAAGCCCTGCCAGCCTCGGAAAATCAATGGCAGCTTCGGTATGGCCAGTCCGCCTGAGCACTCCTCCCTTCTTGGCTTTGAGAGGAAAAATATGGCCGGGTTTACCAAGCTGTTCAGCTTTGGTAGCTGGGTCACAGAGGGCTTTGATCGTTTTGGCACGGTCAGAGGCCGATATACCAGTTGTGACCCCTTGCCCTATTAAGTCAACGGAGATGGTAAAGGGGGTATCAAAATGAGAGGTATTTTTACCAACCATCAGTTCAAGGCCCAGTTCATCGCACCTTTCTTCTGTCAGAGAAGCACAGATCAGGCCCCTACCGTGGGTAGCCATAAAATTGATGATCTCAGGGCTGATATGTTCGGCTGCGCAGATAAAATCACCTTCGTTTTCTCTGCCTTCATCATCTACTACAATGATGATTTTACCATTCTTGATGTCCTCTATGGCATCTTCTATTCTGTCAAGCATAAGATTTTAAATTGGAGTGCAACTTATAAATCTTTGTCATAACAAGAAAGTTTATTTAATTAACATAATAATAGTTACTTAACGTTTTAGATCGTCCTGATTTTACTTTACAATCTTAAATCCCAGAGATATTAACCCTAACCCTGTAGAATTGATAATGACTTTATTCTTCTTCCAGTATACCGGCAAGTTGGTATAACCTGACCTCTGATATTTTAGCATTGTAGTAACGATCATTGATACTCCTGCGCGCCCTGATCAGGTTGAGTTGTGCTTCCCTGAATTGAGTGGAATTAATCTGACCGAGGCGCAGAGCAACCTGCGATCTTTCAAAATTTAGCTCAGCCGTTTCCAGGTTATCGTTTTCTTTTTTAAGCAGATAAAGATTATTCTGGTAGGTGGCAAAAGCGTTCAGTACATCTCTCTTGATCTGTTGACTGGTAAGGGCCAGGTTTTCTTCTTCAATCTGGGTATTGATGGCGGCATTCTGTATCTGGTTGGACCGAACATTCGCATCAAATAGCGCATAATTAAGCGATACACCTCCCTGAAAGCCTATTTGTTCCTGGTTTGCAATGAATCCGGCCTCATTTTCCTGGCTATTGTACCCATAAGAACCATTGAGTTCCAGTCTGGGATACCTGCCTGCCCCGGCAATTTTTTCATCAAGCCTGGCGCTATTGAGGCTATACTGAGCCAATAGCAGATTGGCGTTGTTTTTCTGGGCTTTTGCCAGAATGGTTTCCAGTTCAATACCAAGGTTAATTTCAAAATTATCAATCACCGTATATTGCTCTGATGGTGATCTTCCCAGGTAAATATTCAGGTCCCGTTTGGCATTGGACAAATCCAGTACTGCCTGCGCCAGGTTCACACTGTCAGTATTAAGATCTACCCGTGCATTGAGAACATCCAGTTTGGTATTGCCTCCGTACTGGTAGGTATTATTGGCTCGCTTAAGTCTCTGAAGAGATATTTCTACTGCCTGCTGATTGATTTTGTAATTCTCCTTTTGGCGCGCAATGTTGAGATATGTCTGCACTACCTGAAACAAACTGTTTTCTACGGTAAGCCTTGTCTGAACATCCGCCCTTCTTCCAAATTCCTGCAACTGTTCATAACGGTAAAACCGCGACAAGCCATCAAAAAGCGTATATGACAATTCAGCAGCCGCATCGTAAATAGTAGTGCCTGCATTTTCTCTGTCAATGGGAGACATTTCACCGGCAAACTCTATATAAGTATCCTGTATACTTCGCTGGTAGCTACCTGTCAGATTGATACGGGGCAAAAAACCAGCATTTCCTATAAAAATATCGTTCTGTGCCTGTTGCGCCTGATTTTGCGAAATAATAATTTCATAATTTTCTTCCAGAGCTATCGCCATAGCATTTTCCAGAGTAAGTACCTCTCCTGAATCTTCGGGCATGCGCTGTAAATCAAACTGCAAAGTATCCCAACTACCATCCTGGCCATTTGCTGTCCAGGCAAAGCAAGCCAAAAGTATTATAATTAATGATTTCATATTATTCATACAGATTTTTTTTTCGCTCTTCCCGAACTGCATGTTCTACTTCTTCTTCTTCAGGACGTTGACCTTCCCACAACCACAAGAGATATACCTTCAGCTTATTTGTACCCAGTAAAGCTACCGGCAGAAAAAGCAGCATCAGCACTGAGCCAATAAGCAACCCATAGGCAACGGTGACTGCCATGGGGATCAGAAACTGGGCCTGCAGGCTCTGCTCAGCGATTAGTGGTGCCAGACCGGCTACAGTGGTAATAGTGGTCAGAATGATAGGCCTGAACCTTCCCTTGCCTGTAATCAGAATTGCTTCATTATAAGCTTTTCCTTCCTTCAACCGGTCGTTCAGGGTATTGATAAAAACCAGCCCGTTATTGATCAGGATTCCAATCAGAGCTACTACGCCCAATCCTGAAAGGATACTGAAGGGTAGGCCGTGAATAAAATGACCGAGAAAAACTCCAATGAGTGCAAAGGGAACAGTAATTAGGAGGACAAAGGCCTGACTCACAGACCTAAAGGTAATGATCAGAATGGCTATCATGGCAATTAAAATACCCGGACCTGCTGACTGAAAGGAGGTGGTGGTCTTGCGTGTCTCGCGTACCTGACCTTCAAAGGTTACGTTTACATCGGGATACCTGGATAAAATAGGCGGCAGGATGTCAGCACGTATGTTGGAAATCACATTTGGTGCAGATACATCAAGGCTGGCTACATCGGCCTCAATGCTGATCTCTCGCTGTCCATTGAGATGTTTGATGGCAATTAAGCCCCTGTCCTGTGAAAAAACAACCAGTTCCTTGAGAGGATAGGCAAATTCTTCCCCCTCTTCAGCAGATGATACCCTGACCCTCAATTCTTCCAGTTCGTCAAGGTCAGTCCGGTCTTCCATTTCATATCGAACCCACACCTTGACTTCGTCCACACCTCGCTGCAGACGCTGTACTTCTCTACCAAAAAATGCATTTCTTACCTGGCTCATCACCTGATCAAGGGTAAGACCGAGCATTCTTGCCTTATCAGTGAGCTGAATTTCTATTTCCGGGCGGTCGGCCTCGTCATTGTCAATGATATTTTCCAGCTCATCAAGCTGATTGAGTTCTTTTTTGATCAGATTTTTAACCTCGCGAATGTCAGCAAGATTTTCTCCTGAAATAGAAATAGACACCGGCTTCCCGAATGGATTTTCTGTTTCAAATGACACTTTTTTGGCATCAGGAAAATCACCCGCCTTCCGCCGTATATCATTGGCTAAATCAAAACTCTTGGTATCACGTTGCTCAGCAGGTATCAGGTAGATATTGAGTTTTCCTTCATTAGTACCAGGCCCTAAGGTCATTTCCAATTTATCAATAAGACTTCCTTTCTCCTCCCCTTCTCTTTCTTTGTAATTATCGTTAACCTCCAGAGCCGCCTGCTGTATTCTCTCCAGTTTGTTTTCGGTGACGCTTTCAGACGTGCCGGCAGGCATTTCAAAGGTAACGTTCACGGCATTTTGTTCCACATTAGGAAAGAAAGTAACATCTACTATTCTGCCCCTCAGAAGCCCAAGTATGATAATAAACATAGACAGCACCAACAGACTGACAAAGATTTTATTGTGAGAAGAAAATCTGAGTGCGGGAGAATAAGCTTTGTCCCTTAGTTTTTCAAAAAAATGGATGGTCTTTTTGTTTACTTTATTTTTTCCGACGCCTTCTTTCTTTAGCGCCTTGGAGTGTGTAAGGTGAGAAGGAAGAAAAAGAGCTACTTCTATCAGAGAAACAGTAAGTGAAGCGATTACTACAAAAGCCACATCAGAATAAAACTCGCCGAGTTGACCCTTGATCAGGAAGAAAAGGCCGAAAGCCACTACAGTTGTCAGAATGGCGGAAATGATAGAAGGCAAAACCTCCAGAGTACCATCCAGTGCCGCCTGCAGAGGTTTTTTTCCATCTTCAAAATGCTGGTAAATATTCTCCCCTACCACTACGCCATCATCAACCAGTATACCCAGCACCAGGATCATTCCGAAGAGCGACAAAACATTGATGGTGAGTCCGTAGAAACTGGCCAGTATAAACATGCCTAAGAAAGAAACGGGAATCCCCAGCGCTACCCAGAAAGCTATACGCAGGTTGAGAAAAAGGCCCAGCACTATGACCACCAGAGCCGCTCCCATAATCCCATTCTCTTGTAGCAGGTTGATCCTCTCCTTCAGATTCTCGGTACCGTCTTCAATCATGGTAGCTTCAAGGACTTCATTTCGCTCATTGAAATCTTCCAGGTAAGAACGAATAGAAGCCGCAGCAGATAATATGTCCTCTTCATTGGTAGTATTGACTACAATGATAACCGCCCGCTCACCATTTAGATAAGCCCGGTCGGTATTTTCTGCCCAGGTATCCTTAACCTCAGCAATTTCTCTGAGCCTGACCACCTCACCTTCAGGGCTGGCTTTGATGATGATATCTTCAAACTCCCTTGCAAAATATTCCTTATTGTCAGCCCTGATGGTTATCTCCTTATCTTCCCCCCTGATCTCCCCGGCAGTAATGTCAATATTACTTGCCTGTACCGCCTGGGCCACATCTTCAAAGGTAAGATTATAGGTACGAAGCAGGTTTTCACTTACAGCGATTTCAATTTCTTCCTCGGTGTAGCCATTCAGCTCTATTTTGGAAATATCTTCCATCAACCGCAGATCGTCTTCTATGCGACGGGCATTTTCTTTTAAGTCGCGCAGTGATACATCACCTGTCAGGGCAAACCGGGCAGTAAAATTGACCGGCTCACGCTCAAAAACCACGATCCGTTCCAGGTTCTGTGGAAAGGAATTGATACGATCTACGGCATTTTTTACTTCATCCAGTACCTCTTTGGGGTCAGCTGATTCCAGTAATTCAATTTCAATGATAGAAGTATTGGAGCCTGAGGTAGATGTAAAACGATCTATTCCAGTAATACCCTGCAGGTTATCTTCCACTTTTAGGGTGATGCCCTCTTCTACCTCTTCGGGAGAACCACCAGGCAACTCAGCTTCTACGATGATAAACTGTACGTCCTGTTCCGGGAAAAAGGAAGAGGTCAGATTAAGCAGGCTGATAACTCCGAAAATGGCAATAAGCACGATAGCCAGGTTGACAAGTATCTCGTACCTGATGAAATACTTTATAATACTTCTCATAGCTGCTGCTGATTACTATCCTGCGGTACTACCTTACTTCCTTCAAAAGAGGCGAGATTATTTTCTGTGATAACCTTCATACCTTCTTCTAGACCTTTTACAATTGCGGTAGTATCCGAGGTTTTAAGCATGGTGATGTCTTTCAGCACTGCCGTTGAATCCTGAATTACAAAAACCTGTTCTTCCTCTATCAGAATATCACGGTTAAGCTCGGTAGCTTCTTCAAAATTTCTGCCTTTTACCTTGCCCTCCATGTACATGCCTGCTTTAAGCTCAGGGTCAGCCACCCTGACAAAAACTTTGATGGTTTGGGTATTGGTTTCCACCTCCTCATTGATCCTGGCTATTTGCCCTTCATAAACCTTTTGGCCATTCACACTCCTCATCAGCACGCTGTCTCCTATTGCGAAGTAGGATAATTCGCTGACCGAAACTGCTGTTTCAAGCTCAAAAACATCAGAACGGATAAATTCACCAACCTTCTGGCCGCTTCTTACCAAAGTACCCTTGTTGATGCCTGCCTGGGTCAGCGTTCCTCTGAAGGGCGCGTATAGTCTGTACTTGTTAAGCTGTTCTTCCAGTTGCATTATCTCATAATATTGAGAGTAGATATCTCTGGCAGACAAGAATAACCGTATTTGTTCCGAGGAAGGCTCTGGTAAATCAGAAAGAGGCTCAGTTACATCCAGGCCCAACAGGTAATCGCTCCAGACTTCAGAAGCTTCAGGAAAATCTATTTCCAGATCCGGAACAACGGAGGCCAGGGTATTTACAAATCTGCTGCGAGCCGATCTGAGATTCTGACTTGCCTCACTGTCATCCAGCCTTAGCAGGAGCGCCCCTTTGGGAAAGGAGTTTCCTACCTTAAAATCTATGGGAGTAGGCAGCAGCACGCCCGTTACTTCTGCATAAATCTCAATTTTATCTTCTGCCTGAAGACGACCGGTGAACTCTATGAACGACTGCACCTCACCTACCTTTACCTCCTGGGTAGAAACTGCCTTGGCCCGCTGTGTACGCTCTCCCTCGGCTTGATTGTCAGATGCCTCTTTACCTGACTGGCGGGCCAGGAGCTGACTTATAAAAATGGAAGCAGCAAAAATGGTAATACCTGCGGCAAGAATGATCTTCTGTCTTTTCTTCATTCCCGTAAAAAAAATTTGAGCCTTGATAAAAAAATTGTTAAGACTTTGCGTGTTAAGATTCAACAACCCCTGGCTACTAATGTTTCAGACTATTTTGCTCAGTGAATAAATCGGCGAAAAGCTACTGTAGATTTGAGATTTTTGTATATTCCGTGCTTTTATAGCCATCGGGTAATGAATAGAACAGTAGTTAGAATTGGTGTCATTTTACTTCTTATTATACTGCTGCCTGCTGTATTTTTTTCAGTAAAGCAGTTCAACTCTTTGAATAAAAACGAAAGGATACTGGATGAGATTTATAAGAATCAGTTAGATGCCATTCTGTTTTCAATAAATCAGTATTCTTCTGACATCTTGAATGCCTGGGCAGCTGAGGTAGATATGATGCTCAATCCTGAAGGTGAGCCTATCCCTGAAAGACTGATTCGGTTTTTTGGCAATAAACCCGATGTGCGTTATCTTTTTATTACCGATAGCAGTGATTATACCCGGATCTTTTTGTACAACAACAGCGGAGGACGTGCCGTAGATGATGAAATCAGCAGCCAGATCAGCCTAAAGCTCATCCAAAACCGGGAATCTATCCTTCGGCTTCAGGAGTACCTCAACAGCAATTATCGTAAGATAGAACCCATCAGCATGCCTGGCCAGAGCGAGGCCATGCTGCTCTTTCTTCCTATGCAGAATATGCATACAAAATTGGTCTGTGGATTTATCGTCAACCCCCAGGGGTTTATCAAAAATGAACTTTCGCCCAAAATTGAGGCAGTGAGCCAGGAAAAGTTTATCATCACAGTTTTTTCCGAGGAGCAGTCAGAAAGCATCTATTCAACCGCTTCGGTACCTACCAACGAAAATATTAGCATGCACCAGACCGATTTCTGGCTTTTTCCCTCCTACTTTATGAGCATAGATCTCAGGGGAGAAACTATTGAGGCCTTAACTCAGAAGCGGCTCAGCAATGATCTTTTACTAATCCTAGTGCTGAACCTGGTTATATTTATGGGCGCCTGGTTTGTATTTAGAAATATCAAAAAAGAAATTGAACTGGCTCAGATAAAATCTGACTTTGTGGCCAATGTGTCGCATGAAATCAGGACTCCGCTCGCATTGATCAGCATGTTTGCCGAAACGCTGCAACTGGGGCGTATCCGAAGTGAAGACAGAAAGCAGGAGTACTACAAAATTATCAGTCAGGAGACAGCCCGCCTATCCACCATGGTCAATCGTATTCTAAATTTTTCAAAGATGGAGGCTGGAAAATACACTTACTCCATGAAAGAAAGTGACCTTAACAGTATTGTCAAAAACATGGTGGAAGCTTATGATTACCACATCAGGCAGCAAGGCTTCAGTTTTGAGTGTTTCTTTGCCGATAAAAACCTGTATATTTCGGGCGATGAGGCAGCTATCACTGAAGCATTTATCAACCTGCTGGACAACGCCATCAAGTACAGTAAGGATGTGAAAAACATTAGCGTAAGAACAGGAGAGAAAGATGGTTTTGCCTTTGTTGAAGTTGAGGATAAGGGGATCGGTATTTCAGAAGAAGATCAGAAAGCTATATTTGAAAAATTTTTCAGGGTGACACAGGGAGATGTACATAATACCAAAGGCACAGGCCTGGGGCTGACGCTGGTTAAACATATTGTAGATGCTCATCATGGGCAGGTCAGTATTCGTAGCCATTTGCACCAGGGTAGCACCTTCCGTATGTCGTTTCCATTAGTCAGGACTGAAAACAAGAAGCTAACACACGCATGAACCGCATATTGATCGTAGAAGATGAGCCCTCTATGAGGATGGGCCTGGAAGACAACCTGCTGTATGAAGGCTATCAGGTAGATATTGCCTCTGAAGGTAATACCGGCCTGGCTAAAATCAGAGAACAGACATACGACCTGGTAATTCTGGATGTGATGCTGCCGGGCATTTCTGGATTTGATATTTGTAAAACGGTCAGAAAAGAAGGCATCAAAACTCCTATCATACTGCTTACTGCCAAAGGTGAAGAAATTGATAAGGTGCTCGGTCTTGAACTTGGTGCCGATGATTATATTACTAAACCCTTTGGAATCAGGGAGTTACTTGCCAGAGTCAAAGCTGTACTTCGCCGAGGCTTCGTGGTTCCTGAGCAGAAGAAAGGTGATAAAGTTCAGATTGGCCGTTTACTGGTTGACTTCAACTCCTACACGGCTGAAGAAAAAGGAGAGCCCGTAAAAATGTCACATAAGGAATTTGAAATTCTGCGGTATCTAAGTGAGCATCCAAATCAGACTGTCAGCAGGTTTGACATGCTGGAGCATATCTGGGGCTATGAAGATGAACAGCCTACGACCCGGACAGTAGATAATTTTATTGTCAAACTGAGACAAAAAGTTGAACCGGATTCAAATGACCCGAGTATCATACTGACCGTACATGGGATAGGTTATAAAATGATTATCTGACGGCTTCGGCCAAATGCCTGCTTTTTTCCTGCTGTGATTCTCTCATATCCGTAAGATAAGATGATATCAGAACTCTGATATTTTGCGGTCTGCCATACCTGTTTTTTTCGCTTGCCTGGTTGCGCTGTGTATCGGTGCTTTTCTGCATGCTTGCGTATTTTTTGATGACTCAGGCAATATAAGCATATGTTCTTATAAAAAGAACATATTTATACTTTTTTAAAGCATACAAATTTATATCCAAACCACTTTTGTCATTTCGGGTTAGTACTGTCTAGGAATGCAGTAACACTTTATAACATAACTTGCTGTTAATCAATAATTTAACATTTTAATTCCAGCTGCATCCCTTTATATTTTTAATTTTCCTAAAAAAGAAACCATGGCAAATCAAAAATACGAGGAGAAATATACGAAACCTGATTTAAGGGAAGACCTGAAAGAAAAGATCAAAAATTCAGATAAAGGCGGCAAAAAAGGGCAATGGTCGGCTCGTAAAAGCCAGTTGCTTGTCAAGGAATATGAAAAAAAAGGGGGCGATTATAAGAAAGACAAAAAGGATGAAGCCGCCAAATCTCTGGAAAGCTGGACTGAACAGGACTGGCAGACCATCGAGGGGGAAGGTGAGGCTCGTCAGGACGGCAAGACAAAGCGCTATCTGCCCAAGAAAGTATGGAACAAACTGAGCGACAAAGAAAAGCGAGAAGCAGAACGTACCAAACAAAAAGCATCAAAAGAAGGCAAGCAATTTGTACCCTGGACAGATGCAATCAAAAGGGCTTTTGAAGAGGCTAACCTATCTACCTCAGGAGAAATAGAAGAAGATGAAACCAAAGATAAAGAGACTTTGTATAATAAAGCCCGGCAGCTTGATATCAAGGGACGTAGCCAGATGAATAAGCAGGAGCTTCAAAAAGCCATTGAGCAACATGATAGCGATAGCCTGGATAGCTTGAGCAAGGATGAACTCTACGATAAAGCAAAGGAACTGCAAATTGAAGGCAGAAGTAAGATGAGCAAAAAAGAACTCATTCGGGCCATTGATAAGCAATCCTGATCTTGTAGAAGCCCGGAAAAAAATGGGGAAATGAGTGTTGTGACAAACTTTTACAAGTGTTTACCAGCCAGTGGCATATTGCATATGACAAGTGCTGATATTTTCAATGGCATTAGTCAATACTAATAATTTAGAATGCCTGCTGCCTGAGCCACAAATTTATGAATCACTTTAAATTTAAATACCTCACAGCCTGCATCTTTATTTTTTCGCTTTCCACCGCTGAGCTTCATGCCAATAACTGGCAGGTTGTTCAAGAACTGAAAGGCGAATGGAAGTTCCGTATCGGAGATAATATGAGCTGGCGACAGCCTGCTTATAACGATAGCAACTGGGACAGAATACGGGTGCCTGCTGCCTGGGAGACACAGGGCTTTCATGCCTACGATGGCTATGGCTGGTATCGTAAAAGCTTTACGCTCAATAGCAATCAGGGATTGACCAATCTTTATCTTTCACTCGGATATATTGATGACGCTGATGAAGTATATCTTAACGGTAAGCTTATTGGCTTTTCAGGTGCCTTCCCTCCCTACTATCGTACTGCTTACAACGCCTACAGACGTTATCCTATTCCTAAAGAACTTCTTTTACCTAAAGGAGAAAATGTGATCGCTGTAAGAACTTATGATGCCAAACTGGACGGTGGTATTATCACCGGTATGGTTGCCATTGTATATCATCCTGATAATGACATGTTAGACATAGACCTGTCTGGTGTGTGGAATTTTAGGCTGGGCGACCAGCTTTCCTGGAAAAATCCTACTGCTTCTCGTGAAAAATGGGAAAAAACCATGGTTCCTTCTTTCTGGGAAAAACAGGGCTTCAGTGATTATGATGGCTATGCCTGGTACTTCCGGCAATTTTACCTTCCCGCTCGTCTTGAAAATGAAGAACTTGTACTACTACTGGGTAAGATAGATGATTTTGACCAGACTTACATCAATGGACAGTTGGTAGGCAGTACTGGTTTTGATGAAGAGGGAAATTTTGATCCTGAAGATATCATCTCTTACAGTATGGTCAGAAAATACCATTTGCCAAATAGTAAACTCAATTTTGGCGGAATGAATGTTCTTGCTGTAAGAGTGTATGACAAATACATTGATGGTGGTATATACGCAGGTCCCATTGGCATCATCAGGCAGCAGTTTTACACTGAATTCTGGAGAAAGTGGTATAACTAAGCTTTTTCTCTACCATTTGATTCCCCTCCTGATATCAGAAAAAACCCACAGATAGCAGAAAGCCAGGCCAGACCTGCGCAGATTTTGAGAAGTACAGCGTAAGTACTTACAAAAGCATTGTCAATACCAGCCTTTACCTGTTCCTTGTTTTCCTGCCTCACCTGCTCAGGCACAACGGCATTTCCCAGATCTACTGCCTGCTGACGCAGCGCATCTGCTGCCTGCCCTGAGATATCAAGCGTACTTATTTCCGCAAATAAGGTATTTTCAAATAATTGTATGGCCAATGCACCAAACACCGCGTTGGCAATGACACTGGCCATGCGGTTCATGGAATTATTTACCCCAGAAGCTGTACCTGCTTGTTGCTCAGAGACAGAAGCCATTACAGTAGTAGTAAGAGGGGCCACCGTAAAGGACATCCCCAGTCCAAAAACTACGATACCCGGAAAAAAACTAGTCCAGAAGGATGAGGGCCCATCGGTGAGCCCTACGCCAGAAAGAAGCCAGAATCCTAGCCCAGCCACGGCAGGCCCACCACTTAGGAATAAGCGTGGCCCAACTTTCACGACCATCCCGCCAGCCCAGGGGCCTATTACTGCCATAAGCAGCGTAAATGGCAACAGGCTCAAGCCAGCCTGAAGCTGACTATAACCCTGTATCTGAATCAAATTGAGGGTCAGGAAAAGCATGCCAGCACCCAAGCCTGCATACAGCAAAAAAGTGAGCAGGTTGGCTCCGCTAAAATCCTGCTTCTTAAACAGTCCCAGCCTGACCATAGGGTGGTGCTTCTTTTTTTCTATTAAAACGAAAGAAACCAAGGCGGCAATTCCCAGCAGCAGAGACAGGCTGCTTTGCCAATGCCACCAGCCCGCCTCCGGAGCTCTCAGAAAACCAAAAGTAAGCAGAGCCAGTGCCCCTACAATAGCCAACGCACCCTCATAATCTATCCTGTGCTGCTTGCTATCATCCTTACTCTCAGGTACTTTCAGATATAAAGCCAGCAAAGCAGCCAGCCCCAGGGGGACATTGATAAAGAAAATCATCCTCCATAACCCGGCACTTGCCAGTGTACCTCCCAGTACCGGACCGCCTACGGTAACGATAGTGGTAGCCGCCGACCAAATGCCAATGGCTTTCCCTTTTTCTTCTTTCATGAAGGATGCAGATAGCAGGGACAAACTACCGGGTATCATCAGAGCCCCTCCCAGTCCCTGGAGACTTCTGAAGCCGATAAGCCAATTTAATGAGTTTGACAAACCGCAGGCAGCAGATGCCAGAATAAAAAGTGCGATGCCAAACATAAACACTTTTTTTCTACCAAGTTTATCACCCAAAGCTCCGGCAAGCAGAATAAACGAGGCCAGCATTAGCAGATAGGCATTGAGCACCCAGAACAGATCCGTAGCATCGGCCTGCAGTTGTTTCTGTAGAGAAGGAAGGATCACGTTGAGGGCTGTACTATCAATAAAAGCCATGGATGAGGCAAGTATCGTTGCCACGAGTACCCAACGTCCTTCAGATGATTGTAAGTGGATGGAAGAACTTGTCAAGACAGATCATTAGGTAGATTGCCTGTTGAGCAAGGCTGAAAGATCCAGGTCCGAAAGCTTTTCTCCTCCTTTCATACCAAAATCAAGTGTACGTATAGGGAACGGAATAGTAATTCCGTGCTGATCGTAAGCCTTTTTGATAGTCTTGATCACCTCATTCCTGATCTGGAAAATGCTTTTTTCGCCTGGAAAATCAATCCAGTAACGCAGGTAGAAATTGATAGAAAAGTCAGCAAACTCATGAAAATTAAAAATGATGCCTTTCTCTGTCTTTACACCCTCTACTGATTGTACCGCCTCCAGGGTGATGCGCTCAACTATATCCAGATCATCTCCATAGGAAACGCCCATCAGCAGGTCAATGCGCCTTTCATTACTGGCAGAATAGTTGGTGATTTTAGTCTGCAGTACATCTTTATTCGGAATATACACTTCCTGCCCCTGAAAAGTCTCTATCACGGTGATCCTAAAGTTAGAGCGCACGTATTTTCCATACACATCATCTATTTCAATTATATCACCTGAGCGAAATGGTTTTCTGAAGGTGAGAATCACGCCTGAAACAAAATTGGCAGCAATATTCTGAAAAGCAAAGCCCAAAGCCAGACCTATTACCCCCACTCCTGCCAGCAAAGAAGTAACAGCTTTGTCAAGCTTGAGTACTTCCATGACCACAAAGAAACCGATAGCAAGGACAACATAATATACGATCTGTGATAAAAGGTACTGTACTGACTGATCAGTTGAGGCCCTTGAAATCACTTTCATGAAGAGCTTTTTGATTAGCCTGGCAATCAGAAAAAAAAGTATCAGGAGCAGAATAGCCGTAACGATATTAGGCAACAGCTCAATAAAGGATTTATACCAGTTTTCAAGCTTTTCTATGATAAGGCCTAAAGAATCATTAATGCTAAACTCCCGATCCCCATTAGCCTGAACGGTATTGGCAGTGCTGGTTAAAATATCTGTTGATGATGGTTGCCCAGGACTAGTTGTACTATGCATGATGTCAGTTTCTTTGATTTAATATATGCACAACTGCTGCTGAAGCTCAAGGTTTAACCATAGCGGACAGCTACACCAAGACAGATCTATGCCTTGACCCTGACAAGAATCTACAAAGCAAAAAAAGCCGGTTTTCTGCGCATTTTTTCTACTCTTGCTGAGTAAAACGGACGCAGAAAATCGGCTTTAGATAAATGAAGACCTGTTTTTTTAGAGGGAATGTCAGTCTCTTCGTATTTTCCGGTTGTTTGTTATGGCAGATATATACGGTCTGAACCTGATATTCATGGAATAAACTGATCTGGTAATGTCTTCCCTGTATGTGGGCTAAATGTTCCAGACTTCAGGATAAGGAATTATTAGGATAACCATATACTGGTATCAGAAGCATTAGACTTCATACTTACGCCTTCAGCTTCAAGGTAAAGCCTCAGGTCATCAGGTAGGAAGTTGAGTTCCTTCTTCAGGTCGCGATTTGATACATGCAGGCCGATGACAGTAAAAACAGCTTTAATGGCATTTTTCAACATCTGTTCATCTTTATACTCCTTCTGACAGATATCCGGCCTGTTATGGTAAACCTCATCCATAAATTCATTCATGCTATTAATGCGATCTGGCACCCTGTCATGCACCTGCCAGTCTTTGATGTAAACAGCCTTGAAGGGCAAAGGAAGATGGTTGAGGAACTTAATGGACTGCTCAAAGTTGAGACGATTCCTTACCGCAAGCATCACTGCTTCAATGGCTGAATTGGCACATTCAATGTCATCGGGCCGTCCCATCTGTGAAGCTACCTGCAAGACGAGTTCGTCGAGGTAGATCACGTGCTTTTCGAGTTTGTGAAGCGTTCTCATGAGTCTAAAAATTTAAATGTGGCTCTTGAAATTTAGAGATTATAGAAAAAAAATAACATGACAAAAATCATAAAAATATCTGATTTTTAACAGGGTTTTTTGAAAACCAATGTGTTTACTTGAGTACAAATTAAGATATACAAATTTTTTTTCATTATGAAGTCTATTCACAACTATCGTGACCTATCCCTAAACCATTTGAGTATAATGTACCGGTCTGAGGAACAGTATATTACATATCTCAGGGTTTTTGGACACAAAGCCAGGACTCCTGCCCTGCGCGACCTGCTGATGGAGCTTATGCACGCTGCTTACATGAAGCAGGAATGGATGAATACTATTTTTGCATCTATGAAAGCCCACCCTCTCAGGCTTTCTTCCGAAGGAATTAACGGTATCTTTAAAGAAGGTTTTAAACTACTCCATGAAGACGATAAGCCGACTTTGGCAGATGCTACGATGATGCATACTCTCGTTCTGACAAGCTATTACAAACTAGGTAACTACAGGACATTACTGCTCTACTTTCATTCGCTGGAGTTTTCAGAGCAGGCAGAGCAGTTGCAAAAAATAATTAATGCCGAAGAAAACTCATTGAAGAAAATCTCGCGCCTTATCTCGGATGACTACCTCCTTAATGTGCTTGACCCACACCATAAGGAAACGCTTTTATTGTAAATCATTAAATTTCTACAGCTATGAAAAAGATTAGAAACATCTTAGCCCCCACCGATTTTTCACCTACAGCCAATAATGCCCTGCTGTATGCAACTGAACTTGCCAAGGAAATCGGTGCCAAAATATTTGTTTTGCACGCTTACCGGCTCCCTGCCATTGCTGACACAGCCTTCCCTGTAGGTAATATGTACCCAGAAAGTATGGTTAATGTGGAAGAAGTAAAGCACGAGGTGGAGCGGGAACTTGAGCAGCTTCGTACTGACTATCTCTACAGCCGTAACCTAAAGTATGAAACTCTTCTGGAAATGGATTTTGCTGAAGAGGCCATTGAGAAAGCTGCTAAAGAGCATGACATAGACCTGATCATTATGGGCAGCCGGGGAGCCAACGCACTACAGGAGCTGTTTGGCAGCACGTCTACACATATTATTAATAAAATTAATACCCCGGTGCTGATCATTCCCCGCAACGTGCGCTTTGGCAGGATTGAAAATATCGTCCTGGCTACAGACTATCACAAAAATGGTAAAACCGATAATTTTGATATTTTTCTTGACCTGGTAAATACTTTCCATGCAAACGTTGATGTACTTCATGTAAGGCATCAGTTTGAAAAGCTCAGCCCCGAAGAGCTTGATGCCGGAGAAGACCTGGACAGAATATTACGCAAAACCCGTCACTCTTATCACTATAACCTGGAGCAAGGCGATATCAACAAAGGCATAGAAAGCTTCCTGAAGGATCAGCAGAATTCAATGCTGGTGATGATAGCCCGAAACCATAGCCTGATTGACAGATTGCTCAATGGAAGTCATACCCAGCATATGATTTTCAAAACCGAGAAACCCATGCTGGTATTAAAAGATCAATGATTAATTGCTTACACACTGAAAAGAGTGGCGCCTCAGGTGCCACTTTTTTTATTCAAGATATTTTTCACAAAGCTCCAGGTAGCGCCTGCTGTTTTTGATCGCCTCCTCATCCTGTTCTCCCTCAGCATGATCGGCTTTTATAAAATTTACCTTTGCTTTGACGGTAGCCCGGTAGAGCATAAAATACCTTAGCAGACTTTTATTAACCGCCTGTTCCATACCTGCTTGATGCATTAGCCTGTCGTAGTGATGCAGAAAACTCCTGGCAAGATCCTCAGCATTCCAGTACTCCAAATCCATCATAAAAAACGCCACTTCGTTCATCAGGTCAATCTGCCTTAGATCATCATCAAACTCCAGACAGTCAAAAATCACTGGTTTTTCAAAAATGAAAATATTCTGGCTATGCAGATCTCCATGTACGTCTCTGACAAGGCCCAGACGGCTTCTTTGGTTAAGTTCATCTATATGTTGTTCAAGAAAACGGTCAGAGTATCTAACTGCCTCTGCTATCAGCTTTTCCCATTTGTTTCCCAGGTGTTCTTTCGCAAACTTCTGCCAGGAGGCAATCTGGTTAAAGGTATCGCGCATCTTCTCTAAAGAAAAAACCTTGTTGATAGCAAAAGCATCCACATGAAAGCGGCTGATGACTTCTGCCAGTTGCATGATGTGCTGATTGTTAAGCTGTTTGTTTTTTAGCAGTTGGTCCATTTCGCGGCTATTGTCCATGCGCTTCATTTTCACTGCATAATCTATAAGTTCGCCTTGGCTGCCGCCTATCTCGTAAGCTTCGTTATATTGCCGCAACTGGCATACATCCAGGTAAATTTCAGGAGCCAGTCTCCGGTTGAGGAAGAGCTCTCTTCTACAGAAGAACTCCCGCTGAGCTAATGTACTGAAATCAAGAAAGGGAAGATTTACTGATTTTTTGATCTTGAAGGCAAAATTCCTGGTCAGTAGTATATATGAAGTGTGGGTTTCTGCCTCTTCAAATTGATCCTGGGTGATCGCTTCGCCTTCTATGAACAGATTTTTTTTCAGACTATTGAATTCATGCTGCTTCATATCTTTAGATGGCTTTTGGCTTTTTTTATAAGCTTCTGAACATCATATCTGGAGGAATTGAGAGTGAGATGTTCTTCAGAAAGTTTTTCGTATTGCTGTTTCATCTTTTGGTAGACGTCTTCATCAGCCTCGCTATACTTGCGGCTCTGTGCTACACGCTGCCTAATTTCTTCCTCATCAGCCTTCATTTCAATAAAATGAAGCTCCTCTCCTGTCTTATCTGCCAGCTCTCGGGCTAGCTCACGATACTTTTTTTTACTAAAGGAAGCATCAAGTATTAATATAGGAAAATTTGCCAGTTCAGCGGTAGCCCTACGCATCATTTCCCGGTAAACCTTCATTTTTACCTCCTCCGAATAACGGCCTCTCAGTTTCATCTCTTCACGAATCTGGTCTGAACTCAGGTAAGCTGCCTGAAGAGCTTTGGCAAAATGGGAGGCAAAAAAAGATTTCCCACTTCCGGGCAAACCCATTACTATAATAATCATAAAAAATCAGCTTAGATACTTTAGTATACTGATTTGCACATAAGCAGCATCAAGCTGCCGGACGAGCAAAAACATCCTGTCGTAATGTTAATAAGCTTATCTTTAGCTAACAAATGATTTGGTGGTGATAGTTGTAAGATCTGTCTTTCCCAGGTTAAAAAGTTTTGTTTTGCTTATTATAAGTTTTTCAGGCCCCATAGGAAGAAGCGTAAGGCAGGTTTACTAATTCGGATATATCTCCTTTGATTGTCAGTTTTTAATTAAAAATGGAATTCTTAAGAGCTTAGACCTGGCCGCAGTTTATATTTTTTTCCATAGCCAAAGGTACTGTAAACATAAATTTACTACCAATACCTAATTGGCTTTCAGCCCAGATACTTCCACCATTAAGTTCAACAAAATCACGGCATAATTGCAGTCCCAGCCCTGTTCCCTTCTCGTTAGCTGTGCCCATTACAGAGCGAGACTCAGAAGTAAAAAGTTTTCCCAATTCTTCCTCTGGGATACCTGTACCTGAGTCTTTAACAACAAATTTCAGCAGCTTATTATCCTCAGGTCTGGCATCAATTTTCACCTCTGATCCTGGTTCTGAAAACTTAATAGCGTTGGCAATCAGGTTTCTGACTACCAGCTTGATCATTTCATAATCGGCATGCACATTAATAGGCTCTTTAAGCTGGCAAATCAGCTTGATATTTTTTCTCTCTGCCTGTATGTTAAGCAGGTAAATGGTGTCTAAGGTCAGCGTTTGAATGTTGAAATCTTCCGGATGTACTTCTATACCCTGCATCTGGTTTTTGGCCCAGTTGAGCAGGTTATCCAACAGACCTGTCGTAACGTTTACTTTGATCCTCAACTCTGAGGCGATCATCTTTGTCTCTTTTTCTGATAGATTACCTTCAGCAACCAGATCAAGCATTCCTTCAAGAGAATTCAGCGGACTCCTGAAGTCGTGAGAAACGATAGACAGCAGTTTATCCTTGACATGATTGGATTTTTCCAGCTCATTCTTCTGTTCGTTAATGTTTTCGTTAAGATTAGTCAGTTCATCAATAATTTTTTCAATTTCAGCCTTTTGCCTAAGCAACTGCTGATTGGTCTTGTATTTATCTTCGTTGGCATTAAAAAGCAAAGAGAGTACTACCACGCTAACGATCAGTCCAAAACTAATAAATATTACCAGGTAGGTCTGTTTCTCAATAAGCAACTGCTGATCGTCCAGCATATTGGCCTTGAGCTCATTTTCAATTTCAAGTAAAGACGTTTCAGCCGCTTGTTTCTGCATTTGCATTAGAGCAGACTGTCGATTAAGGTCTTCATTTTCTATGCTATCCTTGTAGGCGTGGTAAAGATCATTGTAAAGAAGCGCATTTTTGTAGTCATTCTGAGCCCTATAGAGTTGACTCAGCTGTTCTGCCGCATTTGATATCTCCAGCTTAGTTCCCAGTGCTAAAGCTAAATCAAGCGACTTTTTAGTATAATCGTAACCTTTTGGATAATCTCCCTTGAGGTACCAGAGTGAGCCTAGCAAATAAAGCGTATTAGCCATACCAATTTTATCCCCTATCCCTTTCTGTATGTCAAAAGATTTATCAAGATATTCTTTAGCCAGTTCAATTTCATTGAGGGCTAGATAGACTTTTGCCGTCAAGTACAGATTTAGGGAAATGCCTTCCTTATCATTCAGTTCATAATCTATATCAAGAGACTTTTTAAAAAATCTGAGCGCCTCTTGATGATCACCCTTTTCAAAATGAAGCTCGGCTAAATTGTGAAAAACATAGGATAAATTAGTATTCAAGTGGTGTGCCTCTGAAATTTCAATACCTTTCTGGTAAAATTTTAAAGCTTCGTCATATTTTTTTTGAGAAAAATAGATGAGTCCGATATTGTTATATGCTATAACAATGCTCTCTACATCATCTGAATTTTTGAGTACTTCAAGTGATTTGTAGTACATATTTAATGCTTGGCTATAATCCCCAAGATAATCATATACCACTCCCAGATTATTGTAAATGATATTAAGATAAATACTATCTTTTTTAATAAAAAAGTAACGACGTGCACTATCCAGATAGGCTATGGCTTCAGTGTATTTCTGTTTTTCTAAATAAGAATCACCTAAGAAGACCCATTTTTTTGCTTTTTCCAGAGAATCTTCCAGCACCTCAGCATAAACTGAAGTCCGATGAAAATTGGTTTCATTTTCTTTCTTATCAAAATACGACAGCGAATTGACTGTGTCCGGTAATTGTAGAAAATTCACTGAATCAGTATTATTCAACTGATCAAAGGCATATCTATGTTTAATGTCATGAGAAAATCCCTTGATGCCCAAGATCATCAAGTATGTGATCAACAGTGATCTGTTTATTAATTTTATTTTGCGATTGGGCATACTGATTTTATATTCCAAGTCAATAAATAATGCCTCTAAAATCGCAGAAAGCCTTCTGATAATTTTATAATGAAAAACTAAAACCTTACACAAGATAGGTTTTGGCTGCACTACATTAAAAAGTTTAAAAAAAAGTGTTACAGCTTAAAAAACACTAAATACAGCTACATCATAGTGTAATAAGTAATTCAAAATAAGTGATTCAGTTAAGTATTTCTTTAATTATCTTAAGTTTCTTACTAAAGTTTTTGCCTGTAAAAGGCACAAAATTAACATAAAAACAACCATCCATGTATACGCCAGCCAAATATCATGTATTTTGTTTAACTTTTAAATATATATTATAAACAAATTGACTTATGAAGATGTTTCTAACCATAATGTACAACAGCTACACGCTGTTAAACTCATGACTAATTTTCAGGGCTAATCCCAAGGATTAGCCTTGATTTTTGAAACCTGATGTATTTTGTAAAGGCTGTCTCACCCATGTCTGTTACTTTGGTATGTTTAGAATTTCAATACTTTCTCGCCAGTTTTTGACCCTTTCGGTAATATAAAAATAAGTAAAATTTTTTGGTACTGAGGAAATTTCATGACGTAATACTTAGTTTCAAGTATATGAGAATTTATCAGTGGATATTGCTCTTCAGTCTGCACTTACCTGTAGCATTTGCCCAGCAGACACCTGGCGAAGCTCCTACTTACCGACCCGATCAAGCCAGCCAGACCGCACTTAATGAGGCTCAAAAATATTTTGATGAGAAAAGATACTCTCTTGCGCTTGAAGTTCTCAATTCGCTTACCAGCAAAAATGCCGCTTATGCAGAGGCTTTTCGTCTGAGGGGTAAGACTAAGATTGCCCTTCAGGACCCGAAAGGGGCATTTACCGATTTTAGTGCTGCCATTCATCTTGCGCCTGAGAAAACAGATTATTTGTTTGACAGGGCGATCCTTGCTTTTCAAATGGAGAGGTGGAAAATAGCTCTGGAGGATTTTCATCAGGTACTTAAAAGCGCAGATACTGAAACTACTACAGTTTATTTTAAAGGAAGTACTGACGCTCATGGCTTTTCTACCTCTGGCATTACTACGCTGCAGTCTGATATGAAAGCAGATATTTACAATTACCTGGGCTTATTGCATATGAAAACAGCTCAGTTGGATAGTGCGGATTACTATCTGGATTTGGCTTCAGAAAGAAATCCTTATGAAGCTGACATTTATGTCAACATGGGTCTTTTAGAACTCAATAGAGGCGATACCCTACAGGCCATAGATTCTTTTAAAAAGGCACTGAGCTATAAAAACGACCATCAGGAAGCACTACAGAACCTGTCAGCGGTGACATCTACTTCACAAAAAGAAACGATCATGAAGGAGATACTGGATCAGGCGGTAAATGAAACCGGCAGCTATCAGGCTTTTTATCACAGAGGGGTAATGTTGCAGCAAAAGGGTGAACACCGAAGAGCTGTAAAAGATTTTGACCAGGCCATTGCTTTGGCAGGAAATCAACCTGAACTCTTGCTGATGAGAGCCTATAGCAGGGAGTATTCGGCTGACTGGCAGGGTGCCATCAATGACTATATTACCGTAACACGACTTGAGCCTACAGAAGCAAAAGCTTATACCAACCTTGGGAATGTATATTATAAGCTTAAAAAGTATGACAAGGCAGCGATTATGTATGAAACAGCCCTTAAATTCAATCCGGAAGCAAGTAAACTGTATTATAACGCCGGATTAGCCCATTACATGAGTGGTGATAAAGAACTTTCCTGCAAATACCTTCAAAAGGCAGTTGACAGGGGTTTCTCTGCAGCCAACCAAGCCCTGCAAAAGTATTGCCTGTAAACGGATCAGCCGATTTCAGCCTTGTTCTGGTTTTCAAACAGCCCGAGACCAAGCAGATGATCCTGGTTTATCAGTCACTGGTTCTGTTAAAAATGATCGTTTGTTGGATGGTGTCATAAAAAAAAGAAGCAATAAAAAATTAATTTATTGCTTCACATTATGAGATCATGCAAGTGCCTAGTTTAGGCACGGGCATACTTGCCAAAAAGTTCCTCTTCCAGCCTTTTCAGGTAAGCCTTGGCCTCTTTCAGCGAATTTTTGTCTTTCTGCTGAATGGTTTTGTTTACAGAAGATACGATATTGGCCTTGATGCGCTTGATTCTTTCTTCTTTGGTAGTAAAAACAGCATCATTACTTCTGATAGTTTCTACCGCCGTGTTAATTCTATCTTCAATTTCTTTATCTCTTTTCTCTTCTTTCTGAGATTCTTTTTCTTTGCGTAAAGAGACTGCCTTATTATAAAGATCCTTTTCATTTTTAATCTTTCCAATCTGTCGTAGGTCTTTTACCTGGGCCAGGGTCTGTACATCGCTCTTTTTTACCTTTACTCTACCCAACAGAATGTCATTCTTAAGCTGGGGGTTGGTTTTAGCGATCATTTCTATCCCTTTGGCAAACTCAGCATCACGGAGGATAGTCCTATCGCTTACATTAAACTCTCTGGCCAGCACTTCAGAGGTCTTATCGCCACTTTGCCCGCTAGAGAGTACCTTATCATAGCCGCCGCGCTTCTTTTTCATGCGCTCGTACTTAAGTCCCCTGAAGTAGCTCAGCTGATCAGGGTTAAGATTTCGACGCCCCAACTGGTGGTTAATCATCCAGTCTTTGGCCTCTTCCTCAGTTTTAAAGCGTATGATTCTTACTTTAAAAGGTATGCCATGCTTCTGACAGATGGCATAGCGATTATGTCCGTCTACCAATACAAGTTCACTATTCTTCCTATCCCAAAGGGTAAGAGGATCAAGACAACCATTCATGACAATGTTTTCTTCCAGTTGCTGACGGCTGTCTTCTGATAAAGGAGTGATAAAATTCTGTAATTCGGCTTTAATTTGAATGTCCTCAAAATGGATGTTTTCTGGTGTGCCACTATCGCTCACCACCTGGATTTCGTTCAATACGCTTTGTTCCATGATAATTGTGTGATAATTGAAAAACTTTCTTGAATTGATGAGTATCTGTTCATTGCTGTCTACATAAAAAAATAATATGAAAGCAGGACAATGCATGCCCGCTTTCATATATATAACATTATTTAATCTTGCTTATTTTAGGCATTAACTAACTTTAGCTTATTACGTACTAAAGCTATCAAAAGATTTAGTTCCTCAATAATTTCTTTATTACCATGAGGATGGGCCTGAAACCTCTTATGTTCGATACTGCCCAGGATGCTCTTGGCAAAATGCAGGCTGAAAGAACCATCTGGATGAAGCTCAAGGTGGAAATTAACAAACTCATTTCCAGGCTGATAAACTCCGAAAATCTTTCTGCCATACAAAATTCGGCCCAAATCCTGAAGCATCTGATCCAACTCAATGAGCTTAGAACCGACTTCTTGGGGTATAGGAATCATTTGATAATTTCCTTTTAGATTTGTACTTTTTTCAATGAATATGATAGTGAACTATTGTCACCTTTTAACATACGATTTAATGAAAAGTTCTCACAAATTTAATAAAATATAACTATAAAACCCACATAAAAGTATCAGTAACAGTCGTCAAAAACTTTGTTTATGAGATTAATTAATCTCGTATAGCATGTGACTATTTCAAGTTAACCTAATCAATTCCCAGATTAATTATCATGTTTATAAAAAATTAAATAAATACCTGTTTCAAATTACATTTTTTTTAAAATCAAGCAGTTTTGAAGAAGATTCTTCTATCAAAAGAAGAAAGATAAATAATCATTAACAAGTTTTATTCATACATCCAAGTTGTCATAAATATATTATCTAGCAGAGCTTTTTTCTGATCTTGTCCTATCAAAATTTATCTGATGATCAGGGATGCAAATTTACTATAGCCCTTAACTAATCAATCAAAATATCCGGTAACAGGTTACCAAACTTCAAGTTAGATGTAAAAAATCAATGCAGTGGCTTTATTAGAGCTGTCAAACGCAACATTGCTAATCGCACTGCCTGAAAGACTTCATCCGGTTACTATTTTGAATAAATGATGTATCATACTAAAATAATTGCTTAAGCCCTATCTGTTATTAAATTTGATTTAATACAAATCATTCAGGTTGATCTGACCGGCATATTTATCCAGCAGTTCCGTACTGCGAAAGGCAAGTAGGCTATCAGGCATGTGGCTAAGCTTGTTTTTCCAGATCTCTACAAAGAAATTTTCAATACAGTAGACTCTAATGGTATGATTAGGGTTTTCCTGCTTCAAAATTACTTCTCCGTTGTTGAGCGCAAGGCTATGCCGTTGAAAAAAAGGTAAACGATTGAACTGCTCCAGTGTCATGACTCTTCTACATCAAGATGAATATCATGTTTTCTGAGCCATTGCTCCCAGCTTGGTATTTTCCTGGCAGAAGGATGCAGGTAAGGATCATACAGAATTTCTTTGTATTCGTGGTAAGAACGACTCAGCAGCTTCCTGAAGCCTTCGGGCAGCTCTGACCAGTTAAGCATGCTTTTACCCATCTGTGATGATCCAACTTCTTTTTTATCTGTCATAATGACTTAAATGTAAAGTACCCTTTTTTGTTGCGCATAATATTAATTTATTTCATAAGTTGCAGCAAATCTATGCGTTTTGCAGCGCCTGTCTAGTCAAGATCAGGCACTATTGAGATAAAGTAGTCAAACGCTGAAGCTGTTGCTTTAACCAAAAATAAATCTGCTGAATTTGGAGAAGTAAATCATCTTTTTAGTTTTGAAAAGATGAAGCATAACCCACCCAGCAAACCTATTCCCAGAGCGTTTTATCCCTATAAACAGGATGAGCCCTTTAGCCAGTGTATCAGTTGCCATAATCCCTTACTGGAAGATGGACAGGATTATTTTATTGAAAAAGCCATCCGAAAGTATCCTGAACTTAATGCTTATGACGTCGTTTTTGAGTACGCCATGTGTTTGCGCTGTGCTGAGCAGATGCATCATGAGCTTTCCCAGGAATCTAAGCAGAAGATTCAGGATTTTATGCTGCAGAATGCTTCCTATATTGAGCAAAAGCTTGAGCTATTAAAGGAAGAAAAATTTAACATGGAGGATTGGCTTCAAACCTGCATTATCACCGGCAGAACAATAGATCAACTCACGGAATATCAGATTTTTGCCCAGTGCAGAGGTAATAAGCTGCTTTATCACGGTATGCCTTACCTGATCAGCGGAGAGGCTATGGATGCTATGACAAACCTGCTTTCCAACAAAACGCTGGGCGAAATGAACCGCTTTATCAATGATAACTTTGGCCTCCCTCCTGAACTCAGAAAAATCCTGGCCGACAGGCCGATCCTGCTGCTTTAAAAATAGGTGCTCACATAGGATTGGCAGTTTTCCAGGCGCGTAACTGACTCATCACAGCGGCCTCATCCCACTCACGGGTACCAACGATCTGCGCCACTACCTCACCCTCCTGGTTGTAGATAAAAGTGGTAGGAATGGATTGTACACCTAGAGCCTGCATATCTGTTTTGAGATGTACAAAGGGGAAATTATAGTCATGCTTCTGCATAAACTCCTTTATTGTCTCAGGCTCTTCGTATGAAGCCGCCAGAAACACGTAATCCTCATTTTTAAGATCTTCATAAGCTGCTTCTATGGCAGGCATTTCCATGAGGCAGGGCCTGCACCAGGTAGCCCAGAGATTCAGAAAGATTGCCTTACCTTCGTATTCATCCAAATGAATGGCATTGCCTTCCAGGTCAGTGAGTTCAAGGGTGGTGGGCGTTACCTCCTCCTGGTTAGCGGCGGGTGCTTTTTCAAATTCGCTGCTGTCCTTCTCTCCCTGGTTGGAACAGGCGCTGAACAAAACCAGAATTGATAAATAAAATCTGAACATCGTTTATAATTTTTTTAATTAAACAAAATTTAATGGCATGCATTCGTTGCCAGGCTTACATTTTCAGGAAGTCAAGCAGCATTCTGGCGCTTTCTTCTGGTCTTTCATACATTCCCATATGGCCGCAATCCTGCAGGCTGGCCAGCTTGGTATGGTTGGGAAGCTTACTTTGTTCTTCCAGATCTGCATAAGGAACAATCTCATCCTGGCTGCCAGCAATAAACATACAGGGATAAGAAGCTTCTTTTAGTATGTCAATCCTGGCCGGGCGGTTACGCATTGCCTCCATTACCGCCAATGCCGTATCCTGGTGAGTCCTCTTAGCCAGTTGTTTCACTTCATGAACTTCGTTTTGAAGGTGGTGCCGGTTATTAGGGGCAAACAATGAAGGAATGAAATTCTCAGCAAACACCTCCACCCCATTTTCCTGGATAAACTGGTAGGTTTGGCTTCTTTTTTTCTTCTTTTCATCCGTATCAGCTTTGGCAGTGGAATGAAAAAGACAAAGACCACTGAGTATCTGTGGGTACCTTTCTGCCAGTGCCAGGGCTATGTAACCGCCGAGCGAATGCCCCACAATGTGAGCCTCACTCACCTCCTGCTTCTGCAGCCAGTTCATCAGACGTGAAGCCAGTACTTCCAGAGTAATTTCTCTTTTGATAGGTTCATTTTCTCCAAAACCAGGTAAGTCGGGAGCCAAAACCCGCGCCTCTTGCGCCAGTGTTGGCAGCAGCGGGTTCCATATCTCCTTGCTTTCGCAGTAGCCATGCAGGAGCAGCAAAACAGGACCTGCGCCTTTTTCTATAAAAGCTAAATTATTAAGCATAATGATCAGTTAACATTAAAAAATCAGCCAGCGCAGACACCTCCGCAGCAGTCTTTACCTTTGGCCTTATCAAAGGCTTCTTTCCCTTCTTTGGCCGCAAAATAAGCTATACCGAGAGCACCTGCCGCATCTATGTACGGAATCTTAAAAAGCTCGTACAAACCGCTGGACACCAGCAGCAGCACAGATAAATAGAGACAGGTTTTGGTACAGTTGGCATCCGACAGTATAGGCCCGGACTGCAGAGCTTTCCCTGCCTTCACTTTACAATGTACCAGGGCGTACATGGTTATGATAGAAACCAGGGAAATGATGATCCCAACCCGGGTAGTTTCGGGCTGGCCACCAGCTATGATTGTTAATACAGAGCTGGCGGTGATTCCCAGGGCGAGCAGATAGAAGCTAAAACCGGTGATCCGAAGAGCCTGCCTCTCAAAACGATCTTTTTTCACTTCAGGATTCTGCCGCATCCGGTACACCATATGAGCTATGCCGATACCTGAAATGACTTCTACAAAGCTATCCACCCCAAAGCCAAAGAGCGCCAGCGTTTCGTCTTCCATACCAAAGTAGGTAGAGATCATACCCTCAATCATGTTGTAAATAATGGTGATCATGCTCAGCCAGAAAGCGATGCTGAGCCAATGACGATTTTCTATTTCTTTTAAGGTCTGAGTTTTCATATCTGAAGAACGAACGTAGCTGCATAAAAATTTACGAGTCAATTAAGGACTGAAGTTAACACAACAGCATCAATTCATGAAGCCCTGCAGATTGAGTTTTGAAAAAAATTCCATAAGCCAAACAAGCAGGTTACCGAAGCGTCAACTTCTGCTACCTCAGGTGTCAGTGCTTTTCCAGTTCGCATAGCTCACCGGGAACTTCAAATTGTATAGTAATATGATCAATATGATGTTTTTTCAGAACCTGGCTAATCCTGTTGCGCAGATCTGAAAGTTCGGAGAGCCTTTTATTTTCTTTAATGACAAGGTGAACAGACAAAATGTTGTATTTACCATCCAGTGTCCAGATATGGGTATCGTGCAGATCGCATATATCATTTAAGGAAATAAGGTCATTTTTAACTTCATCCATACTAACGTTTTCAGGAGTAGCCTGCATGAAGATACGGGCTACCTTCCTGAGATTTTTAAAAGCATTCCACAAGATATAAAAAGCAATGCCTATAGATAGTATAGGGTCAATAATGGGTATATCGGCAAAGATCATCACCAGGCTGCCGACCAGGACCGCCACCCAACCGAGAGCATCCTCCATCAGGTGCAACATAACTATACGCTGATTTACTGAGTCGCTGCTCTTTTTTAATCTAATGACTGCCGCTCCGTTGAAAAGCACCCCCAATACCGCCAGTATTAGCATTCCCTGAGCATCCACTGCTTCCGGATTTAACAGTCGGGGCACAGCTTCAATAATAATAATCACTGAGCCTGCCAGAAGTATTACAGAATTAATAAGCGCACTCAGAGGAGAGAAACGTTTATATCCGAATGAAAATCGCTTACTTCTCCCCTTTTGTGAATAATTTTCAAGGAAAAGCGCAGAGCCTATTGCAATAGTATCTCCCAGATCATGGATGGCATCGGAAAGAATAGCTATAGAGTTAGTAAATAAGCCTCCGGCAAATTCAATAATGGTAAAGCTCAGGTTGAGGAAAAAAGCAAGCTTTAGATTGTAAGTGGGAGCATGGGCATGCTCGTGTTCATGTGAATGATGTTGATGCCCCATAAGTAAACCTTAGTTTTATAAATAACTAAGACAAAGTTGAGATGTTGAATAAACGGATTCAGAACATAAGCAATCGTTTTTGATTTCCTCTAGAAATCAATAAGTATTTGTAAACTCCCAAAATTTCATTTGTAGAGGCTTATCAAATGAAATGTAAGCAATCTTATTGATAAATTTAGTGTGAATCGGCAGGCGCTTTCATAATGGAAATTATCAAACTTATTGTATTTGCCAAAAGGATGCACCAGGTCTGTAAGGTAATGAAGGGCATCTGCGAGCAGTATGTAAAAGAGTCCCGGATGAAATATGAAATCAAGATCGCCTGTAGTTGCATCGGCCAGTGCGGCCTGATCTCCAGGGAGTCGTTTTACAGCGTCACTGACAGAACAAAAAACTGTTATCCTTAATGTTGTTTTTCCCTGGATTTTTTCAGGCTAATAAAGCCTGCCAATACTGCTGTAGCTCCCAGCAGAAGTGGCTCAAGTGCCAATACCTCCAGCCTGAAAGAGTGATAACTAGCTACAACTAATACCAACATGCCTAAGATCAATGCGAAAATTCCTACAGTTCTAAGCATAAAGTATGATAGTATGGGGTTTGATTTAAAGCAACAAGAGATTATCTGAACAAATTCAAAATTTAAAGCCTGCCAAAACATCTTGGCGGTTCATTATCATCAATAGCAGCTTAGTAATTTTAGAAACAAACGAAACAGGTTTTATTAAAAGACTACCGTAACTTTTGGAAATTGGAGGAATAAAGAAATTTACTTTTTAAGCTATGACTTCCATCTTATCCCTTATCATCATTGTTTTTCTTTCTATCCTCATCACGCGGGTTGCCACAATCGCCCTTACCCACACCGGGCTCAACTATACCGCAGCCAACTTTCAGGCCCGATCTGCCTTTACCGGAGTAGGATTCACTACTCAGGAAGCAGAAACTATCACCGAACATCCAGTGAGGAGGAAAATTATCATGATTCTCATGCTTTTAGGTAATGTGGGGGCGATTTCTGCTATTTCATCCCTGATCGTAACCTTTGTAGGCGACAGTGACGAAGGTCTTTCCGGCTTTGTCAGCCTGATGATCATTGTCGGAAGTATGGGTTTCCTTTGGCTGCTTTCGTCTAGCAAATACATCAACAAAGCTCTTGAAAAGCTCATTGACCGGGCCCTGAGATATTACACAGACCTGAAAGTAAGGGACTACAACAGGATTCTGAATCTCTCCGGCGATTATGAAATCACCGAACTAAAAGTAGAACAGGACGACTGGATGGCCGAGCGCACGCTCAGTGAACTGGCTCTGAAGGATGAAGGCATCTATGTACTTGGTATTCACCGTTCTGACGGTTCTTATCTTGGCATACCGAACGGAAACTCCGAAATTGAATCCGGAGATCTGCTGGTGCTATATGGTAAGGAAAATAAACTGAGAGAACTGGATGAAAGAAAACGTGGCGCACAGGGGAACCAGGAACATGAGGAATCAAAGAGAGAGCACGAAAATGAAAAATCTAAAGAACAAAGCAGCGATGAAGCAAGAAGAAGCAAGCGAGCCGGCAAAACTACCTGATTTAAGCAAAACCTGAAAAAGGATCATGAGCGCTACTGGCAGTAAACTCCAACAAGGGCATAGCCACACATTAATCTTGGTATAACCGGTATGTCAGATTTTGAAATATTCCTTGATCAGGCTTAAATGCATTGGCTTAATGAGGCAGCATCAATCCGGTGAACAAGACCTATCGTAAGTCCCTGATAGTGGCAGCAGGCTGTGCACTGGCCGTTTTGACTGATTGTAATACCACTACGGCTACTGTAATGAGAAGTGCCAGCAGCCCAACCAGGAAGAAGACCAGCGGGTTGATATCAATATGATAAGCAAAATCTGTCAGCCAGCTATCTACCAGTACATAGGCAAAGGGAGAGGCGATAAGAGTGGCTATCCCGACCAGTACGATATATTCTTTACTCAGCATCAGAAGGATTTCAGTCACCGAAGCGCCCAGAGTTTTCCGGATGCCGATCTCTTTGGTCCTGAGGCTGACAAGATAAGCCGTAATCCCCACCAGGCCCAGCAAGGCAATGACCAGGGCCATCATGCTGAGATAAAATGAAAGTCGCCCTATTCTTTGCTCCTGGTCATAGAGCAGGGAAATCTCTTCATCCAGAAATTCAATCTCAAGGGGTATGTCGCTGACCACTTCAGCATAAGCGTCTCTGATTTTACTGATGGTATTGCTTAACTTGCCAGTATTCAGTTTGATAATCATTTGGTGTCCAACCAGAGGTTCTTTTACGACCCTGATCAGTAAGGGGCTGATCTTTTCTTTCAGGGAGAATAAATGTATGTTGTCTACCATACCTCCTATGGTATGTTTTTCTCCGTAAGTAAGATCCTCATTCTGGTATTCGGTATGGGTGAGTAACTCTTTGCCTATAAGCTTCTCCTTACTATCTAACAGCGCCTGATTTTTTAGTTTTTCAGCCGCTACCTGGTTAATAATGAGTATCTCAGCTGGTGCATTTTCTTTGCTTATACCCTGAATGTCAATTTTTAGCGCTTCAAGCGCTTCCCAATCCATTTCCCAAAAGGTGGCATCTTTAAAAACTTCTTCCTGATCAGAAAACTTATAGGATATAAAACCACCCGTTTCCTGCCCGGGCACCATTCCGCTACCTACCACACTGATTTCATCAAATGCAGACAGTCTGTCTCGGAGCTTCTCATAATCCTGCTTGCTTTCGAAGTTAAAAGTAAGAACACCTTCCTTTTCAAACCCAAGGGATACCTTATTGATAAAATCAAGCTGCTGATTGATAAAAATAGTGGTTGTGCCGAGCACAATCAGCAGGGAAAACTGCAGCAGGAATAAGGCCCTCTGTAAGGAGAAGCCATTAAAATCGGCGTTCTTTTTATGCAAAAGGCTCAGTACGTCCTTTCCGGAAAGTAACAAAGAAGGATATAAACCTGAAAGTAAACCCAGCAGCAGGGTAGCTCCCATAGAAATGCCAAACCACAACCAAGACCTCAGGTAGAGATTGACCAGACTGGTATTCATCAACTGGTTGAAACCCGGTAGTATAAGCTCAATTAACAGAAGTGAAGGTAACAGGCTCAACAGGCTGAGTAATACCGCCTCACCCAGCAGTTGCAGTTGTACCCCGCTTCGGGCTGCGCCCATCACTTTACGCATGCCGGTTTCCTTCCGACGCCTGGTATATAAGGCCGTAGTCAGGTTGATATAATTAGTAGCAGTGATCACAACGATGATCAGGCCGATCAGACCGAAAATAAAAAGGTACTGACGATTTCCGGGCTTTTTGAGCTGTAGTTCTATACCTTCGCTAAAATGTATATCCTCAATGGGTTGCAGATAGCTTCCCTTTTCATCAGGATCTTCGGAAATATAAGGCTCGGCATTAATCAATGCCTGCTGTATCTGCGGGTTGACATCCTCTGGCTGAATCTGAGGTGCTAACTTGCAGTAGACAAACGCTCCCCATGAGGGAATACTTTCCTGCAGGAGGATAAGATCAAACTCAAAATGAGAGGCTGATTGCTCATGATGGATTACACCGCTAATCTCGTAAGATTCGCCATTGAGGTAAAGTGCCTCATCTCCAATGCGATCATACCAGTTGTCGCCAAAATAGCGTATCGCACTCTCCCGGGTAAGTATGGCTTTGCGATGGCCTTCAAAAGCCAGCGAAGGCTCTCCATAAAGCATCTCCCACTTGAAAATATTCCATAGCGCAGTACCGGTATTTGTAAAAAGAATTCTTTTTTCAGCAAATCTTTTTCTGTTTTCCTGAGTCTTGCCTGTTTCAACAAATACATGGTGAAAAACGTGTGTCGGGCTTTGGGTAGAGTTGAACTGAGCCACTTCTTCAATACC
This sequence comes from Cyclobacteriaceae bacterium, assembly GCA_046541235.1. Classification (GTDB taxonomy): domain Bacteria; phylum Bacteroidota; class Bacteroidia; order Cytophagales; family Cyclobacteriaceae; genus Catalinimonas. The sequence continues at coordinate 95,570 of JBKHDR010000001.1, forward strand.
ACTGATGGCCCTGAGGTTATTTATTTTGATCAGCTGCTCTTCTTCCGTAGCATCCCACCAGTTGACAAAACCACTAAGAGCAAAAGTCTGATCCCTGTACTGGTAATTGAGGCGGTATACCCTTTCGCTGCCGGGAAAATGAGCATCATACGTATACTCACTTACTAAATAGAGTAAAACAAGGCAGGCTGAGGAAACTCCGAGTAACAGGCTGCTTAGGTTAATCAGCGTATAGGCCTTTTTCCTCAGAAAATAACGTAATGCCAGGGTAATATAACTTTTTATCATGAGTAAATAAGCTAAAGCCAAAGCAATATACGCAAGCCTTACAGAACACCATACACAAACGAGAAAAAATTTTCCTTTTATCTAAAAAATTAAAAGCAAATTTTGAGTATTTATACCAAAAAAAAAGAGCGCCTCAATCAGAGGCACTCGTTCTCTACATTCTCATTAAAAAAATTTATTAGCTAACTGAAAGAAGCTTCCTGGATTGAGCTACTACATGCTCGGCTGTAAATCCAAAATGTTCCATCAGTTGCTTACCCGGACCCGATTCACCGAAGGTATCCAGACCTATGGCTATGCCCTCGCTGCCCACATATTTATGCCAGCCAAGGGTAGAACCTGCTTCTATGGAAATCCGGTGTTTCACTTCAGCAGGGAGCACACTTTGCTTGTAGCTTTCGGGCTGGGCCTCAAACAACTCCCAGCTAGGCATACTTACCACCCGTACCGGAATATTATCTGCTGCCAGCTTTTTCTGAGCTTCAAGAGCCACGGATACTTCTGAGCCGGTAGCGATTAGGATGAGACGAGGTGTCTGTTCAGAGTCCTTTAAGACGTAAGCACCCTTCTCCACATTGCTTGCACTACCATAGTAGTTACGGTCAAGGGTAGGCAGGCCCTGGCGGGTCAGCACAAGGGCTATCGGCCCCTCACTATGGTTCATGGCTACTCTCCAGGCATGAACCGTTTCGTTGGCATCGCCCGGGCGGATGACAGTTACACCAGGGATGAGACGCATGGCCATCAGGTGTTCTACCGGCTGATGAGTAGTACCATCTTCACCCAGGCCTATGCTGTCGTGGGTAAATACGAAGATGGAATTAAGCTTCATGATAGCAGCCAGGCGCAGAGAGGGCTTCAGGTAATCTGAGAAGATCAGGAAAGTAGCACCATAGGCCCTAACCCCTTCGGTAAGGTTCATGCCATTGACGGCAGCAGCCATAGCATGCTCACGAACACCAAAATGGAAGTTACGGGCCGCATGATTATCTTTGGTAAAAGACTCCGAAACGGCCAGCAGGCTATTGTTGGAAGGTGCCAGGTCAGCGGAGCCGCCTATGAGCCAGTGGCATTTTTCAGCAATAAAATTGAGCACCTTACCGGATGCCTGTCGGCTGGCCATGCTGCCCTCAGCTTTAAATACCGGCAAAGCTTTTTCTACTTCGGCAGGCAGCGTACCCTGACAACCTGCTTCATAACGGGCTGCCTTCTCAGGGTGTGCTTCTTTATAAGCTTTCCATTTCTCCCGCCATTCTTTCTGTAGTTGCTCACCTTTGGCCTGCACTTCTGCATATTGCTTTTTAACCTCATCGGGTACATAAAAAGACTGATCTACCGGCCAGCCCAGGAATTCTTTGGTCGCCTTCACCTCATCTTCTCCCAGGGGTGAGCCATGAGAATCAGGTGTACCGGCCTTGTTGGGACTGCCGTAAGCAATCTGTGTCCTGACCTTGATCAGCGTGGGGCGGGTCTTGTCTTCCCTGGCCTCAGCAATGGCTTTTTCAATCGCCTGCAGATTATTGCCGTCACTTACTTCCAGTACCTGCCATTCAAAGGCTTCAAAACGCTTTCTGACATTTTCGGTAAAAGTGATGCTGGTACTGCCTTCAATGGAAATTTCATTGTCGTCGTACAGGAAGATCAGGTTTCCAAGACCCAGGTGACCTGCCAGTGAGGCAGATTCAGAAGAAATTCCTTCCATCAGGTCGCCATCTGAGCAGATACCGTAAACGTGGTAATCAAATGGTTTAAAATCACCCTCATGGTAGGTAGCCGAAAGATGTTTCTGGGCAATAGCCAGCCCCACAGCATGGGCGAAACCCTGTCCCAGCGGACCAGTGGTTACTTCTACGCCGGGTGTAAGGCCGTATTCGGGGTGGCCGGGCGTGATAGAACCCAGTTGCCGGAAATTCTTTAGATCTTCCATGCTCACTTTGTAGCCTGATAGGTGTAGCAGGCTGTAAAGCAGCATACAACCGTGTCCGGCTGACAATACAAAACGGTCGCGTCCTGCCCAATTTGGGTCAGATGAATTAAATCTTAAAAAACGGGTCCAGAGGACATGAGCCATGGGCGCAGCCCCCATTGGCATACCCGGATGACCGGAATTGGCTTTCTGTACGGCATCCATAGATAACGTACGAATGGTATTGATACTTAACTGGTCAGTTTCTTGCTTCATGGCAGCTTATAATGTGAACTAAAAGTAAAGAGAGCAAAGTAAGAAAAATTCCTTTTATCCATCAAACTAAGTCACGCGCTGGGTTAATAAACAGTGTGCTACACTTTTAATTTACCTAGTTTTACCTCTTTGCTATCTCCTCTTTTCAGTTCATATACTTTGTCAGTGGCCACTACACCGATTTTCATTTTTTCGGACCAGCCATCCTGATAACAGATCATGATATCTTTATGGCTGATATCCAGGCAAAAGCATTGCTGCCGGTAATGCAGGGTAAGTTTCAGGCGGTAAATCTCCTTGGGCAACACCGGGTTGATCCAGGGAACACCTTCATTATCCACATAAAGACCAGTGAAGCATCGCTGTACCATGTCTATCGTACCTGCCATAGCACCCAGATGGATACCTTCAGGAGTCGTGCCTCCCTGGATATCCTTAAAATCTGAGTGTAGTGCTTCCTCAAAAAGGTTCCAGGATTTACGATGATCTGCCCTGGCCGAGACCCAGGAAAATACGAGCCTGCTTAGTGTAGAGCCATGAGAGGTACGCTGTTCGTAGTACTCTATGTTTTTCTGTATCATCTTGGGGTCAAAATCGTAACCCAGAGTGCTGAAAATATCTGCAAGTTCAGATTCAGAAAAGAGATAAAAAAGCATCAGTACGTCGGCCTGCTTGCCTGCCTTGTAGCGGTTGGGAGTATCTCCCTCTTTCTCCAAGACCCTGTCCAATCGGCTGATATCACCATATTTTTTCTTCATACTCTCCCAGTCAAACTCTTCCAGCTCGCCATAGCCTTCAAACTGTTCAATTATATTTTTGTCCAGAAAGGGGACATACATTTTGCTGCTGATATCATCCCACTTATCCAGATCGCTCTTGCTGATATTCAGTTTGAGGCGAAACATTTTCTGAACCATCTCCGGTACTGCCTGGTACAACTGCAAAGCCTTACGCATGAGCCAGGCTACCATGACATTGGTATAAGCATTATTGTTGAGGCCAGGCTGGTCAGAGTCGGGGTATGAAGTGTGGTATTCATCCGGACCCACTACCTGCAGGATGACGTAACGTTCTTTGGAATGATCAAATTCTACCTTGCTTGCCCAAAATTTGGTGATTTCAAGGAATACTTCCAGTCCGTATTCTTCCAAAAACACACTATCCTGGCTGATCTCGTAGTAGCGCCAGTAATTATAGGCAATCGCTGCATTAACGTGTCTTTGCAGGTGGGTATCGTCGGGTATCCAGTTGCCCGAATCTGGGTTGAGGTGAATTTCCTGTGCGTTCTCCTGTCCGTTGCTGCCACTCTGCCAGGGAAACATGGCGCCTTCGTAGCCATGCAGGCGCGCTGCGCGCCGGGCTTCATCCATACGATGATAGCGGTACTTTAGCAAATTCCGGGTAATATTAGGCAGCAGGTAGTTAATGACAGGAAAAATAAATAATTCATCCCACATGATATTACCCCGGTAGGCTTCACCATGCAGCCCGCGGGAGGGTACGCTAACATCCAGATCAAGCGTATTTAGGGAGGCTACCTGTAGCAGATGGAATATATGCAGCCTGAGCAGTAGTTGTACGCCATTGTCAGCTTCTACCATGATGTCGCTTCTTTCCCAGAGAGACTCCCATGCTTTATGCTGGCTGTCAAATATTTCCTGTATGCTGATGTCACTGCTTACTTTGCGTGTTGCATCATCCACAATATTGCTGGTGGCCCGGTCGAGGCTATTGAAAAACGCCAGTTTTTTGTGGACAGTGAGAGTCTTTTTTCGCTCCAAATGGAGATCTAGGTAATGGAGTACCTGGTTTTCTTCCTCTGTATACCTCCTTTTTAGTGTATAAGGCTGTTCTTCATAAAAGGCCTCTGTCCTGATTGCCTGTGCCAGCCTTATACCCGACTGATTAGTTTCACTCAGCATATATAGGCAGTCCTCTCCATAGTTACCTTTTTCTAATATTTGAAGATGTTGTCCTTTCAGTTCACTGTAGCGGGGTACGCCCCGGTTTTTCACATTGCCGTCAATACCACTTACCAGGGTGATGTTACCCGACCAGTTGTCGGCAGTCAGTTGCCACTCAATGGCTGCCATATGAGGATCAGTCATAGAAACCACTCGCTTACTATTGAGCGTAGATTCTCTGCCCTGCTGATCGCGAAAGCTTACCGAGCGGTAAAGCAGGCCGCAATGCAGGTCAAGTACCTGTTCATAATCAAGAATTTCCACATCAGCCAGCGAGAACTGGTTTCCATCCTCATTAATAAATGTAAGAAAGAGAGCCTGTGGCCAGTTGACCAGCGATTCGTTCTCAATGACCTCCCCTTCCACCTCTGACTTAAGCCTGTTGAAGCAGCCGGCAATATAGGTACCTGGATAATGAGGTTCGTTGGTAAAGTCATGAGAAGCGTGCGCCTCTTCGGCTGCTCCGCGGCAGGCAAAATAGCCGTTGCCCAAGGTGCAGAGTGCTTCTCTCAGATGTTCGTGTTCAGGTTTGTACTGGTCATACCTGATTTTCCAGTCACTAGGTTCAGACATAGGGCATAATTTGTTTGATAAACTTGGAAACCTGCTTCTGGTCATGCAGGCGGTAGGAAGCAAAGGTCTGCTTGTCATGTTCTTCCACCAGTATGGCTATCCCCTGCTGCTGTAGCACTTTGAAGGCATCCTCATCGGTAATGTCGTCTCCCAGGTAAAAGGCCAGCGTATCATCCAGGCTCTGACCCAGATTTTCCAGTATCCAGAGCACTGCTTTGCCCTTATGCCATTCAATATCAGGTTTCACTTCAAAGATCTGCTTGCCGTGGTCCCAGCGCAGACGGGAAAATTGTTTCACCTCCTGCTTTATCAGCTTTCTTACTTCCTGCACAGTTTCCTCTTCAGCCCCACGATAGTGAACAGCCAGTGCATATTTTTTTCTTTCCAGGTGTACATGCTCCATCCCCTGCAGTGACTCTTCCAGCTTATTGCTGATTTTGTCAAGTTGAGGAAGCACCTCCCTGGCTGCCTCATGCTGATGGCTAACGTCTTTCGGACCTTTGATGTCGAACCCGTGACTACCAGCATAAAAAAGCTCTGGTAAACCCACTCTTTCTTCAATATCATGTCGATCGCGACCGCTGACGATGGCAATGGGGCAAAGCTCACTGAGCTTACGCAGCTGTTTCTTCACCTCCTCATCCAGCCGAGCTTCCTCAGGGTTATGGGTGATGGGAGAAAGTGTGCCGTCAAAATCAAAGAAAAAGCAGACCCGGCTGAGTTTGCTGCGTTTGTAAGTAATCTCTTCAATTTTATCCAGTGCCGAAGGCAATTCTTCGGGCGGATTCAGTGCCAGCTTTAGCTCGTTGCCAAAATCCCGCAGGCTGCTAATAACCATATCGGCACCTTTTTCTTTCATCAGTTCGCTTTCGTGATCACGGTCTACGCCTACTACCATTCCAAAATCACCTCTTCGGCCAGCCTCTACCCCGGCCAGGGCATCTTCAAAAACAACGGCATGTTTGGGCTCTACGTTGATCTCGCGGGCAGCATCCAGAAAGATGTCAGGCGCAGGTTTGCCGTTCAGGTTTTTTTCCAAAGCAGTGATACCATCCACGACCACTTCAAAATGATCCATTAATCCGGCTCTTTTGAGAATGGGGCGGCAGTTTTTACTGGAAGACACCACGGCCAGTTGTTTCCCTTCTTTTTTCCACTGTTCAATGTACTCAATGGTATCCTCGTACACATCCACTCCTTCATCTTCCATAATCTGCTGGAAGAGTTCATTTTTCTTCTTCCCGAGTCCGTAAACTGTGTGTTTACCTGCTTTATCCTCTTCTTTACCTTCCTCCAGAGAAATGTTTCTTGATTCCAGAAAGCTCCTTACCCCATCGTACCTGGGCTTGCCATCTACGTAAGTTTCATAATCATCTTGCGTAAAGGGCGAAAAATCCTCTCCCTGATGGTCTTTAAGAAACTGATCAAACATTGTTTTCCAGGCTTTGGCGTGTAGCCGTGCAGTCTGCGTGATGACTCCGTCAAGGTCTAGGATGACTGCTTGACATTCCTGCCTGAACCATTTTTCTTTCATAAACTAGTTAAGATTTGGTGATTGAATTTAGCTTTTGTCATATGCATGCCTGGTCTTCTCTACCTGTTGTTTTTTTTCTTTAAGAAGTTCATCCCTTAGATGCCTGAGCGACTCGCTGATGCCCACTTTATAGATATGAGGATTGTCAAAGCGCTGATGCTCTTCCGGCAGGCTCTGAAGGCGGCTTTTGAGGTAGGCTGCCACTTCCTGGTAGGGTTTCTTCTCCACAAGTACCTGTCCGCCCGACATCACTTTCTGATGCAGCTCTTCTCGCCGATACCTGCCCACCTGACTGCTTTTGCCCGGCTGATGCGGATGATGCATGGTTTCTAATACCTCTTCATCCTGCAGGCAGATGCCATCAGCATACATCATGTTGTTTTCATCAAAATAGCGGTAGATCTTCTTTGGCCCGGGGAGGATGACTTTTTCCACGTTTTCTGAAATTTTTAGCGAAGGTTTTCCGTCACAATGGCTGAGTTTATAAACACCATCCAGGGCCGCATCAGGGCGACCCGTGATGAGCCTGGTACCTACACCAAAGGCATCAATGGGCGCCTGCTGTTCGTTCAGGCTTCTTATGACGTACTCATCCAGTTGGTTAGAGGCTACGATCTGCACGTAGTCTAAACCGGCATCATCCAGCATCTTCCTGGCCTGCTTGCTGAAGTAGGCCAGGTCGCCGCTATCCAGCCTGATACCCATGAGCTTCTGCCCCCTATCCTCCATTTCTCGGGCCACGGTGATAGCATTGGGCACACCCATACCCAGGGTATCATAAGTATCTACCAGCAGTATGCATTTTTGCGGAAAAGCCTCACTGAACCTCCGAAAAGCAGTCAACTCATCCTCATAACTCTGTACCCAGGAATGTGCCATAGTGCCACTGGTAGGCAAGCCGAAACTGAAGCCGCTGTAGACATTGGAAGTACTGTCGGCTCCGCCCAGCATAGCAGCCCGTGAGGCATGCACAGCTCCCAGTCCCTGCGCCCGGCGCATGCCAAAATCTATCAGCATACGCTCGCCACAGACCATGCGCATACGCGCCGTCTTGGTAGCAATCAGCGACTCAAAATTAAGTATATTCAGTACCAGGGTTTCAAGTATCTGGGCTTCTATCAGATTACCGTCAATCCTGACCACCGGTTCGTGGGGAAAAACCAGTTCACCTTCGGGAGGAGCATAAATATCGCCGGTAAAGCGAAAGTCACTCAGATAATCAATAAAATTATCATGAAAGCCAATGCTGGCAAGGTAACGCAGGCTTTCCTCATCAAAATGAAGGTTTTCAAGGGTGTCCAGCAGGTCCTGCAGCCCGGCAAAAACCACAAAACCACCGGAGAAAGGATTTTTTCTGAAGAAATAATCAAAGGTGGCGGGTGTTTCACTACGACCATTCAGAAAATAGCCCTGGGACATACTCAGTTCGTAATGATCTGTGTAGATTCCGGCGTTTTTATCCAGAAAGGACATAAAAATCAGCATTTTTAGTTAAAAAAATCTATTGAACTAACCTTTTATTGGCTGAGTTGTTCGCCCTTTCTGCCGACAAAGCCTAGGTAACTGTCTGTCCGCCATCAATAGGATGGATCTGACCGGTCACGAAGCTGCTGGCATTACTGCCCAGGTAAAGGACAACTGTGGCCACGTCGTCAAGCTCAACATAACGCTGCAATGGAATACGCTGGATAAAGCCCTTCTTGGAATCTTTAGGGCTATCGGGACTGAACCCCTTCTCCAGTGAACGCATCATGCGGCTTTCCACCGGGCCGGGATTAATGCAGTTGACCCTGATCTTGCTGGCGGCGCCTTCTACGGCAGCGGTACGCATGATACCAATTACGGCATGCTTGCTTGTTACATAAGCGCTCATTCCGGGAAAAGCTCTTAGCCCGGCCACCGAGGAGGAAATGATAATGCTCCCGCCTTTTTCTTTCATTTTAGGCATCACGTACTTCATTCCGAGCCATACTCCTCTGACGTTGACAGCCATTACTTTGTCAAAGGCGCTTTCATCAAATTCCATAATAGGTTTTACCTCTCCTTCTATGCCGGCATTATTGAAGAAAATATCTATACCGCCCATACGCTCTACCGCTACATCTGCGTACTTTTTTACATCAGCTGCTTTGGTCACATCGGCTACCGTATAGGAAACTTGTTTGCCACCGAGTTCTTCCGTGGCCTTTTTCAGATCATCTTCCTGCAGGTCAACCAGCAGTACTTTGGCGCCTGCTTTCAGAAAATGCGCAGCGGTACGTTTCCCAATATCACCGGCACCTCCGGTAATGACTACTGCCTTATCCTTTAAATCTGTCATGCTAGTGGGTTTTAAAAAAATATGAAAAATTTAATTTTTGAGGGCCAGGCACATCAATGAATGAAATGATTTGCTTTCTGAAGTGTCTGGTATGCCAGTGGTTATTGCTGAAAATCAGTTTCTTTCCACAAATTTAAGGTACTTTCTCACCGCCCCATCAGCGTCGTTCTCTTTATCTTCAAAAGCCAGTTTACGATCTTCAAAGCGTTCAAAAAATTGTGTCCAGCTGATCTGCTTTTTGTTTTCAGCTTTAAAAGTTTTGTCAGCAAAATCAATTTCTATAGGGCCGGGGCCAGGCTTTTGATCATTTTCCCGCAGTCGTACGGGCTTACCGTTGCGGTTGGCAGACCAGTGCTCAATGGTCTGGCGGTTCGCGGTGTTTTTTGTTTCGGTTTACATAAAAATTTGGATTTAGGAGTTCAAAAAAATGATTTAAAAAAAAGGGCTATTAGCTATAGCCCTCTTTTCAGATCAAGAAATAAGCAGCAATTATCAAACGGATGTAAATCCAGTATTAAGATAAACGCTTAAGTGATATTTATAAAATCATGTGATGAAATTAAGTAATTATCCTTAAGCTAATGATGATTAATGCTTACTAAATCAGCTTTTTACGGTTGTTCTTGCCCTTTCATTTATGCCGCCTGTGGCCAGTTGGTTGAGCTTTTGGTCAGTGCGCTTTTCTTCGTCTTCGGTCTCGCTCAGCAGAGCACTTACTTCGCTGAGCCCTAGCTGCTTGGCATAGTTGTTTGCTGTGCCATAAGCAGCAATTTCATAATGTTCTACCCGCTGGGAGGCTCCTATCAGAGCTGCATCTTTTACGGCAGGGTCAGATTTTGACTTAATGATCTCTTCTCCTTCGGCTACCAGGCCGGCCATGGCTTTGCATTTGTCGCCATCCACGTCAATCTGTAGCATACGCCCGATCTCCACCAGTCTTTCTTTCTGGTTTTTGGTTTCCTCCAGGTGCATCTCAAAGGCTCTTTTGAGCTGTTCGTCATTGGCAGCATCCCTCATTTTGGGTAGTGCATGGATGAGTTGGCTTTCTGCGCTGTAAAGGTCACGGAGTTCGTGATGCAGCAGGTCTTTGAATGTGTAAAGTTTTTCTGAACTACTAAAAAGTCCCATGTTGAAAAAATTATGTGTTTAAAAAATAAAAGCCCTTAAAGTCTGAGCAGATCAAATATCTAATAAAAAATGCTACAATCACAGATAAGTATGACCTAAAAAAAGTAGAGTATTTTACTCAAATGGTAATTCAATTTATCTAAAAGAATTTTCCGATAACTATCTAAGTCCCAGTCTATTAATAATATATAGACTTTTAAATATTATTATTTTTTTATCTTAACACTGAAATATTATGACTAAAGTAGGAATTAATGGACTGGGTAGAATAGGAAGGGCGGCATTCAAGATCCTCATTGACCACCCGGATATGGAAGTGGTAGCCATCAACGACCTGATACCTACCGACAACCTGGCCTACCTGCTCAGATATGATACCGTATACGGCAGGTTTCACCGAAAAGTGGAAAGCAAAGAGCAAGAGCTGATTGTGGACGGTAAATCATACCCCGTGTATAATGAGAAAGACCCTACCCAGATACCCTGGAAAGAAAAAGAAGTAGACGTGGTACTGGAGTGTACAGGAGTGTTTACTAAAAAAGAGGATCTGGATAAGCACCTGCAGGCTGGCGCCTCACAGGTAATACTTTCGGCACCAGCCAAAGATGAGGACATCCCTACGATTGTACACGGTGTCAACCACGAACAGGATTTGCCAGACATTATCTCTACCGCCAGTTGTACTACCAACTGTATAGCGCCGGTGGTGGAGATTGTGAAACGCCGTATTGGCATGAAAAAGGCCAACATGACCACTACCCATGCGTACACCTCCTCACAGGGTATTGTAGACTCCCCTGCCAAGAAAATGCGCCGTGGCCGCGCGGCAGCCGCTAATTTTGTCCCCACCTCTACAGGAGCTGCCAAAGCAACAGGCAAAGCAATACCAGAAGTAGAAGGTATTTTTGACGGTGCTGCCATTCGCGGTCCCATACCCGCTGGCTCTATTGCCGATATCAATATTGTGACCGAGAAGAAAACCAGTGTAGATGAACTGAAGAAAATCTTCAAGGAAGAAGCCAATGGGCGTTACGATGGTATCATCGGTTTAAGTGAAGATGAACTGGTATCATCTGACATACTGCAGGACGACCGGGCCTCTATCATAGATGGCGGTATGCTGCAGGTAGTAGACGGTGACCTGGTTAAAATTATGAGCTGGTACGACAACGAATGGGGTTATGCCAGCCAGATGATCAAACAGGCTGCCCACATGGTGAAGGCCAAAGAGGCAGCATAATCCAATTCATGCCCCGGAGTCCCGGGGCTTATTTTTTATCTAAACATACAAGCTATGAAAACAAGTATTTCCTAAGCATTTGCTTTATTCTATGGCTGATGCCTCAGAAGCCTGTTATTCTTCCTGTCCGGGTTGACAGCCATAAGTTATCAGTACGACTAAATTGTTTATTTCCGGATGCGAAAAGCTTCCGCAGGGTTCTCTATCATAAGCTGTTTGATTTCTTTGCTGCCATAGCCATTTTCTTTCAGGTAAGGCAGAAAATGAGCAAATATATCAGTATAAGGCCTGAAATCACCTCCATCTTCCTCTCCCGGCCGGTACCAGCCTGCATCATGAGAGAGCAGTACCCTATCCAGTAAACCGGCTTCCTTCAGTGCATTCAGTACCTCAAGGTACCAGGCCATATTTTGCTGGCTTATCCCATCCAGGCTGACCCAGGCACCGCGCCTGGCAGCCTCAACCTGCCTGCTGGTATCTTTCTCATTCTGGGCATGCACCCAGATAAAGGCATTGAGCTGAACTCCCATGTCTTCCAGTATATTCATCTGCTCAAAGGCGGGAAGGCCCGGCCCGGTATGAGAGGCGATGGTAAGGCCAGTAGCCTTGTGAGTAATGGCTGCTGCCCTGATCAGCTTCTGATGCATTTCAGAAAGAGGCCCCGGATTGACGCCTATCTTCATAAACCCGGGACGGATCCCTGTACCATCAATCCCATTTTCAAACTCACCTATCCACCTCTCTGCCAGTTGTTCGGCAACTTCACTGAAAGCATGAGCAGGCAAGTGTTGGTTGTCCCTGGCCCCGTAGTAGCCGGTATTGGTCAAAATCTGCAGGCCGCTTCTGTCAGCCAGTTCGTTTAGCAGCACTACATCCCGTCCCAGGTAAGCAGGCGTACATTCCACCAGCGTATCACAGCCTAACTTCCTGATTTCCAACAGGTAGGGTAAGACTTTCTTTACCACTGCCTCACGCTCCCAGCGGTCAGGGCTGATTTTGTCAGCCCCGATAAAATCTACCAGTATATGCTCATGGATCAGCGACCATCCCATTTTACTAACTTTGATCCGACCACTTACTGTCATCACTTCGCCAGAAGCCTGCAATGGAAGCACAGTTAACCCCAGGAATGCAGCAGTTGTACTTTTCAAAAACTCTCTTCTGTCTGTAAGCATAAAATTAAAAAATTGAGAAGTTATTACAGTTGAATCAAAGCAGTCTCATCCTGACAGCCTGCACTTTGGGTACTTTTTCAGGAGAAAGGCTGAAGAAAACTTCTACATCCTTTTTTTCGCAATGAAGAATAAAAGTCCCCCTGAGCTGGTTGAGAGGGCTTATTTCGCCTACTTCCAAAACCTTACCCGCTTCATCCCAAAGCTGAGCGGCTGCTTCCTTTCTCAGCCTGCGCGACTGATCCAGGTAAAAATTTTCTGCAATAAAATCATCCTCACCATCCTCTTGCCAATGCTGTACCAGCTGAGCAACTTCCTCTTTGCGACGGGCAAGGATAGATGATACCGGCAGCTGTCTCTTTTGTGGGTTGAGCTCCTCCAGCAGCCAGGCTGACAGTTCGGCATTCAAGCTTCTGGCCGGTGCATAGGTGCGGTTGGCAAAAGATATGATGCCTATCCCATAATCTGGGTAAAACTGGTACTCGCTGCCGAAGCCAGGCAGACCACCACTATGACTGACTCTGCGGTGCCCCTGGCAGTCTTCATATATTCCCAGGCCATACGCATAAGCTGCCATGTAGGCACAGGGGTCACCCTCGGCATCCCTGGCATCAGCGTAGAGGCGAGGGTTTTTCATCTGGTGCATTTCCCGCAGGCTGCTTCGTTTTAGCGGTCCCTTTTCTACTTCGCTGCGGGGTGGCCAGGCCGAAAGATGATAGCTGACATAGCGACTGAAGTCACTGAGTGAAGTAATGATGCCACCTATGGCCCCAAAAGCCCCATCGTGCAGCATAGGTTCTTTTTTCCACTGTTCCTCTTCCCAGCGGTAGCCCAGCGCCAGTTGCTCAGCAGGCAGCTTTTCGTACTCCCAGTGCGTATCATACATGCCCAGCGGATGCAGGATCTGCTCGGTGATGTATTGCTGGTAAGGCTGCCCGGATACTTCGCTGATGATTCTACCCAGCATGGCATAGCCCAGGTTGCTGTATTCATAGGCCATACCCGGCAAGTTGGACATGCTCATGCCCTCTTCCATGAAAGCAGAAAATTCTTCCTCTTTGTCTTCCAGCTGGCGATCCGCCCAGGGATTATCTTCAGGAAAACCGGCTGACATGGTCATAAGATGCTCAACGGTGATGGGTACAGCATCCCTGCTTAGGTATTCCTGTTGGGCAAGCACCGGCAGGTAATCGGCAGCCGGTGTATGCAGAGATAACTTACCTTCATCCCTAAGCTTCAGAATTGCCATACAGACAAAGCTTTTGGTCATAGAAGCTATACGGAAAAGCGAGTGAGCATCTACTTTGGCCTCATTTTCAAGGTTTACCAGGCCGTAAGCACCCGAAATGACCAGCGAGTCGTCTACGACTATGCCGTAAACCAGGCCTGGCAGGTGATTTTCTTCAGCCTTCTGCCGGTAAAAGGCATCAATCTTCTGTGCTAAGTCTTTCAACCTGAGGCTGCGCTGGTCTTCTCGGAAAGAGGGAGGCACGTACGCCTGGCTGACATACTGGACGGGCATAGAGCTGTTTTTTTTACTCACCTGATCTTCTCCCTGCTGACAGGAAAAGCCCAGCAACAGGAGGTAGGGCAGGCTGTAGGATAATGCTTGTTTCATGAGGAAATTTAAAGTTTTTTCAGATAAAAATGTGGGAGGGAATTCTTTTTAGAGCTTCGTATGTTCTAAATTCGCATTTCAAAATCCGAATGAATGATTACAGCGAATGATGTCTCCCTGCAATATGGGAAAAGAGTTTTATTTGACGAAGTAAATATCAAGTTTACCCAGGGCAACTGCTACGGTATCATTGGCGCCAACGGTGCTGGTAAATCTACCTTTCTGAAAATCCTTTCCGGTGAGATCCCTCCTAACCGAGGTTCGGTGAGCATTGATAAGGGCAAACGCATGGCGGTACTCAAGCAAAACCATTATGAGTTTGACGAAGAAACAGTGCTGGATACGGTGATGATGGGCCATTCTGTGCTCTGGAACATCATGAAGGAAAAGAATGAGCTCTATGCCAAAGCTGATTTTTCTGATGCCGATGGCCTCCGTGCCGGTGAACTGGAGGAAAAGTTTGCCGAAATGGATGGCTGGAACGCCGAATCTGATGCGGCAGCTCTGCTGAGCGGCCTGGGCATCAGCGAAGAAGATCATTATAAAAAGCTGAAAGAACTCAACGGTACGCATAAAGTACGTGTACTGCTGGCACAGGCACTTTTTGGTAATCCTGACATCCTGATTCTGGATGAGCCTACCAACGACCTGGACATACAGACGGTGAGCTGGCTGGAGGACTTCCTGCTGGATTTTAAAAATACGGTGATTGTTGTTTCCCACGACCGTCACTTCCTGGACACAGTATGTACCCACATTGCCGATATAGATTTTGGCCAGATCAAGCTGTATACCGGTAACTATTCTTTCTGGTACCAGTCAAGTCAGCTGGCCCTGCAGCAGCGTAGTTCGGCTAATAAGAAAGCGGAGGAAAAGAAAAAAGAACTGCAGGAATTTATCGCCCGCTTCAGCGCCAATGCTTCTAAATCCAAGCAGGCTACCAGCCGGCGCAAGCTCCTGGATAAGATCAACGTGGAGGAAATCCAGCCTTCTTCCCGTAAGTATCCGGCTATCATCTTCAACCAGAACCGCGAAGCTGGTGACCAGATTTTACTGATTGAGAACCTTGGTAAAAAAGTAGATGGTAAAACCCTTTTTGCCGATATCAACATCCGCGTTAACAAGGGTGATAAAATTGCCATTCTGAGCAGGGACAGCCTGGCGATCACAGCCTTTTTTGAGATCCTGGCGGGCAATGAAAAAGCTGATAGCGGCAGTTTTAAATTCGGGCAGACCATTACCCCGGCTTACCTGCCTAATGAAAACAGCGGTTTCTTTAATACCGACCTCAACCTGATTGACTGGCTGAGACAGTACTCTGAGCAGGAAAAGGACGAGGTGTATATCCGTAGTTTCCTGGGTAAGATGCTTTTCAGTGGAGAAGAAACCCTCAAGAAGGCCAATGTACTTTCCGGAGGTGAAAAAGTGCGCTGCATGATCTCGCGTATGATGCTGACCGGCGGAAATGTGCTGATGCTGGACGAGCCTACCAACCACCTGGACCTGGAGTCAATTACGGCTTTTAATAACTCGCTCAAAGACTTTCCCGGCACGGTGCTCTTCACCTCACACGATCATGAGTTCACCCAGACCATTGCGAATCGCATCATTGAGATCACGCCTAATGGTATGTTAGATAAACTGATGACTTTTGACGAATACATGCAGGACGAGTATATCGTCAATCAGCGTGAGCAGCTCTACAGTGGTAAGCTGGCTACGGTCTGATGATCAATGCATAAAATATGAATGAAAGCGTCGGCACACCCGGCGCTTTTTTTATTACATGAGATTTTTGGAATCCAGTAGATTAAAGCAAGTACTTTCTGTTGGAGACCACTTCTTGGTAGCTGTAAAATGAGCTTTTTTTTTGACATATAAGTGATAAGAACAACACCCAAACCTTAACCCTCGGCTCATAACCTCTCATCAAACAGAAAACCTTCCGTACTCACCAGCTTAATTTTTTGAAAATCCTGATGTCGGGTGTTGAGAAGGAAGTTCCACTCGTTGGGTATGATGGATGTGGGCAGCTGCAGGATAGGATACTGGTTGGCAGCGTACCAGCTTTTTCCTATCTGAAGACATTCTTCACAAAAACTGCTGCGCCACCGGGGAGGCAAATCTCTCTCCTGGATTTTTAAGATAGGTAATTCATCAGGTACATAAATGATCATGGTACGAAAAAGCTGGTTACTGCCGCTGTGGCTGCGGTGGACCAGGTTTTCAAGGCAGGCCAGCGAGCGGGAGGCACTGCTATAAATGACATACTGCCCATCATCGTTCCAGCGGTTGCGAAAACCGGAAGCAATCAGGGCATCCGCATATCTGGCTTTGGTAATCCGGTATACCAGCATCAGGAGAAGTCGCCATAATCAATACGGGTCAGTTCGCGGCTTACCAACTCTATCCCCGAGATGTAATTGAGCAGTTTTTCAGGTACACGACCTTCCAGCCCATAGGAAGGCTTACTCAGCCAGCGCGCAAACTCCTCAGAACTGCCGAATACTTCTTTGCCTTTTTCAAAGAGCTCCTTGAGCTTGAGCAGATGTTCGGCATCTGTTTTCCTGAGGTCTTTATTTTTGCTTTTGTAATTGCTGATCGTTCTTACATCCAGCCCTATGAATTCGGCCATAGCTGCTTTGGAGTAGCCACTCAGGCTTACCAGTTTCTCAAAAAGAGTGATGGATATACCTTTCTCTGCCGTGTCAATTACCTGATAAGGATTCATGTCAATACTTTTGCTACAATATACGAAAATATTCCATGTGTAGTTGGAATATTTTCTCTAAAAAGTGCAGATGAGCTTAGCTGATGACCGAACAATTAAGCAAAGGAACTCAATACTACTGGCATTTATTACTATGTAAGGTAGTGGATAAAGTACTAAAGCTAATCCAATTACCGTTAATCATCTTTACTGACGGTATGATCAGTTCATGTTTTTGTGGACTGATTTGTAAACGAGCCTGATTCTTAATCACCACCCGTACTATTACATAATCCTATGAGTATCAGCCATTTCAGCAAGATGTCTCTGACTTATCGAGCGCAGTTTACCTGGTCTTATGGCCAGATGCTAAGCACAAAATCCGACCTCAGCTATAATTATAACCTTTACCAGGTCAAAAACTATTTTGTAGAACTGGTGATCAACAAGCAGAACTGCCAGGTAGAAAAAGCAGAAGCCTTTGTGGATACAGATTACCTGATGAAATACGTTGACTTTGTTTTCCTGAATAAGCTACTGGAAACATAAGCCGGGTATTTCCTGCATTTAACTTTGTAGGTAACAGGCAAACGTGCGCCATTATTTAGCTCAATGATTCATATTGACTTTAAAAGCGGCTAAATATTGAGGATTTGGTAGCTTAGCCAAACTGAAAAGCTGCTAAGCTTGTTGTCTTTTTGAGTTAAAAGTTTTTTTCAAAACCTTAGATTTTACCTATGGCCCGCCTTCTCTCCTTTATCGTTTTTTTATGCTGGACAACTACTGCGAGCACGCAGCAAATGACCAGCACAAGTCCGCAGGATCTGGCTTCTCACTCTGCCGAAAGTAAGGTAATTACCACTACAGATGAGGAGAACGACGAGCTTTACCTTCTCAACAAAAAAGTA
Organism: Cyclobacteriaceae bacterium; assembly: GCA_046541235.1. Taxonomy (GTDB): domain Bacteria; phylum Bacteroidota; class Bacteroidia; order Cytophagales; family Cyclobacteriaceae; genus Catalinimonas. The sequence continues at coordinate 113,207 of JBKHDR010000001.1, forward strand.
CCTGCCATTTTAAGAGAGGACGTAGCCGAGGTGCTTTCATATTTTCCAGAACTAGCTGAGACTGAGATAGAATTTGTACTGCGTAATAAGATTAACAAATCTTTTATGCAGGCGCAACCTAAGTGGTACGGCTTCTTCCAGTCAAGTAAAAAGAGAGATTACGTGATCAAAATTTCTCGTCATTTTCAGCTGGAAGATAGCAGTATTCCCCTGGAAGAGATACCCAGGGAGGTCCGGCTGGGCTGGCTGGCTCATGAGTTGGGTCATATTATGGATTACCAGGAAAGAAACGCATTTTCGCTGATGGGTTTTGGCATTTCTTATATCACATCACGCAAATCCATGATGGAAGCCGAGCGGGCTGCTGATGTACACGCTATTCACTGTAATACAGGCGATCTGATACTTCATACCAAGGATTTTATTCTCAATTATGAAGGTGTTCCTCAAGTCTACCGAAACAAAATTGAGAAGTACTATATGTCGGCTGAGGATGCTATGCAAATTATTGAGGAAATACCCCAGGAAGTATTATCTTCAGAAGAATAAGGCTAGCTGCTTACCGTTTGTCAGCAAAAGCTTTCCATTCTGAGAATTCATCTTCTTTCATTACCCGTGACATTTTCACCTGGCCGCCTTTTTTCTTTTGCTTTTCATTCCAGTTGTAGAAGACATCCGGCTTTACGAGGGTGACCTGTATTCCTTTAAGCGCTTTATTTCTGGCTACTTTGTAATTTTTGTTAGCTTGCTGCAGGTGGTCGTCCAGGGCAGAGGCAACTTCTTCCTCTCCGGCTGTGCCTTCAGCCCCTAAATACCAGTGATGCTTGAAATCATCACCAGATTTTACGGCAGCTACGGTAAATTCGGGGATTCTGAGGTCAAATTTTTCTTCCAGTTTCTTCATCGCATCGTTCATTTTCATGACCGAAAGCTGAGAACCTACTACATTCAGAAAATGCTTGGTACGGCCCGTGATGATAATCTCCGCATGCTCCTTGCTGGTAAAGCGTATCGTATCTCCGATCATGTAGCGCCAGGCGCCGCTAACGGTTGAAATGACCAGCACGTAGTCTTTACCTTCTTCTATCTGGGCAAGGCTCAGGGCTGGTGCCCCAGGTTTAACCTCACCGTTTTCATCCACATTTTCATCTTTAAAAGGTACAAACTCAAAGTAGATGCCCGCATGGGTTGACAAACGCATTGACATGTCAGGACGGGGTCTGGTCTGATAGGCCAGAAAACCCTCCGAGGTAAGGTAAGTATCGATAACAGTGATCGGCTTGCCCATCAGGGCATTAAAAGTTTTCTGATAGGGCCCGAAAGCCACACCTCCTGAAGCAAAAACCTGCAGGTTTGGCCATATTTCGTGAATATGCTTCAGCCCGTGATATTCTATGATTTTTTTCAGCATCAGTTCATTCCATGACGGAATACCGCAGAGCGCTCCGATATTCCACTCCGGGGCACAACGGGCAATGGCCTCTACCCTTTCGTCCCAGTTGTCAATAGCGGAAATCTCATCACCCGGACGATAAAAATTCTTAAACCAGGAAGGAATATTGCTGGCTGATATACCGCTGATTTCCCCCTTTCGGGAGTTACTCTTCTCATCATGGACCAAATCAGTAGAACTGCTGAGCATCATAATTTCAGACTGGAAAAAGGCAGAAGGCAGATTAAAATTAGACATGGCCAGCACCTGCAGCCTGCCGGTTTTGCGTATGGCGTCCAGCATATCGTGGGTTACCGGAATATGTTTGCTATGATTACTGGTGGTTCCTGAAGTAAGGGCGTAAAAGCCAGGCTTACCGGGCCAGCTTACGTTTTCCTCCCCTTCTATCTGTTTTATCCACCATTGTTCGTACATTTGTTCATAGCTATGATAAGGCACATTGGCAGCAAAAGCGGCAGCAACATTTTCCTCTTGTAACAGGTCATCAAATCGGTACTTTTTGCCAAGCTGTGTGTTTTTGGCTTTGGAGAGCAATTCTTTGAGCGTAGCATCCTGTTCGCTTACCGGAGAAGCCTCAGGAATAACTTTGTCAGTAATTTCCAGTGCTGATTTAAGGAGTTTACCTATGAGGGGCATAAAAATCGCTGATAATTTGGTCAAAAAAAGGAAATACCCTACTACAACTTCCTGATCGTAACAAGGTTTTGAGGAGCTGAAAGAAGTAACTGATGATGCCCTGTAGGTATTACAACAGAATCAGATAGATGACGCGAGGCCCAGTTTCAAAAATTAGCAAAAAGTGCCAAGGCAGTTTAAAGCCTTTTTAGTCCAAAACTCCTGTTTGAAAGGGTAAACTTTAACTTTGTTAACCTTATACTTTTTTTCGTATGGCCCAGGTTTGGTTAATTTCGTTTTTCCCCCCTTATGTATCATATTTAGAAGCCCGTAGCGTTGCCATAGTAATATTTAAATTTATCAAATTTTTGCTATCAGCATTAGCTCTTTGGATTTCTGAATCCTTCGGGCTAATCTTGTAACCATAATTTTGAAAGCGCTTATTAGGCATGAAAGTTATTCCCGAAAAAAACACGCAGAAAACTATTTTTGACAATTTCAGCCGTTTGAATAACCTCGTGGGCTGGTTGGTCTTTATCATAGCCACCCTGGTTTATTCACTTACCGTTGAAGAAACAGCCAGTTTCTGGGACTGTGGAGAGTTTATCGCGGTCTCCTACAAACTGCAAGTCCCCCACCCTCCCGGTGCGCCTTTTTACCTCCTCCTAGGTAGAATGTTCTCCTTCTTTGCGCTAGGTCAGGAGACGCTAGTAGCTTTCTGGATCAACATGCTAAGCGTGGTCAGCAGTGGTTTCACCATCATGTTTTTACACTGGTCTATCACATTGCTGGGCCGAAAAATTCTGCATGTAAAAAAAGGTGAGGAAACCCTGGGTCAAGCCGTGTTGCTGGTTGGTAGCGGGATCATTGGTTCGTTGGTTTATACTTTCTCCGATTCCTTCTGGTTTTCGGCTACGGAAGCAGAAGTTTACGGGCTTTCCTCATTTTTTACTGCCTTTGTGTTCTGGGCGATCCTAAAATGGGAATGGATAGAAAACCCTTCGGCTGCCAACCGCTGGCTGATCCTGATTGCCTATATGGTAGGCCTTTCCATAGGTGTACACCTTCTCAACCTGGTAACCATCCCAGCCCTCGGCCTGATCTTTTATTTTCACAGGACAGATAAGGTTACTGCCAAGGGAGTAGTGGCCACTCTGGTAATCAGCCTGGCCATCATTGGTATTGTGATGGTAGGCATCATCCCCGGCCTCCCCTCACTAGCGGGTTCATTTGAAGTTTTCTTTGTCAATAGTTTAGGGCTGCCCTTCGGGTCAGGCGCTATCTTCCTGCTTATTCTCTTACTGGGTGCCCTGATTTATGGATTACGCGAATCATACCGCCGGCGTAAGGTAGTACTTAATACGGCACTCTTGGGTATCACTATGATCCTGATCGGGTACAGTTCCTACGGGCTGGTTCCCATTCGTTCTTCCTACGATCCTCCTATTGACGAAAACGACCCTGAAACCATCATCAGTTTTGTTTCTTACCTCAAGCGTGAGCAGTACGGTAGCCGCCCTCTGCTTTACGGTCAGTATTTTACCGCCGAACTGATAGATCAGAAGGAAGGGGCGCCAATTTACGAAAAGGGTGAAGAAGAATATGTAATTACTGATTACAAACTGGAGAATATATACGATCCTAAAGAAAGTACCATTTTCCCCCGCGCCTACAGTACGCAGGACAACCATGTGGAACTGTACCGTAACTGGATGGGCCTGCGGCCAAACGAAAGCCCTAACTTTGCTGATAACCTCTACTATTTCTTCCGCTACCAGGTAGGGCATATGTTTATGCGCTACTTTATGTGGAATTTTGCCGGAAGAGAAAGTGATATCAAGGATGCAGGCTGGCTTTCGCCTCTTGAGGCCGGCGACGATCTCCCCTACTCTATCGCTACTAACAAAGCCCGCAATAATTACTTTATGCTGCCCCTCATCCTGGGCCTGATAGGACTATTCTACCAGTACAAAAAAGATGTCAAAGGCTTTTCAGTAGTGGGTATGCTGTTTATACTGACAGGTCTCGGACTGGTAGTTTATCTCAATTCTCCCCCGGTGGAGCCGCGTGAACGCGACTATATTTATGTAGGTGCCTTTTACGCCTTTGCCATCTGGGTGGGTTTCGGCGTTATGGCTCTGGCCCAGTTTTTTGGTCAATTTATCAAAAACAAAGCAGGTGCCGCTGCCGCAGCAACCCTGGTCTGTCTGCTGGTTCCCGGTATCATGGCCGCCGAAAACTGGGATGATCATGACCGTTCCAACCGCTTCTTCTCGGTAGATTCAGCGCGTAACTTCCTGGCTTCCTGTGCGCCTAATGCCATCCTGTTTACCGGTGGTGATAACGACACTTTCCCGCTCTGGTATGTACAGGAAGTGGAAGGTTTCCGTACCGATGTGCGGGTCATCGTTCTATCTTACTTCAATACCGACTGGTACATTGAGCAGATGACACGTCCGGCCTATGAATCGGAGCCCCTGCCATTCTCCCTGACGGAGGAAAATTATAAGCAGGGAGGTCCCAATGACTATCTACCTTATGTGGAAAGGCCCAACATCAAAGGTGCCATCAATCTGGAGCAGTTTCTGCGACTGGTCAGGGAAAACTCACAGGCACTGAAGATTCCCAACGCACGTGCTGATTATAATACTGTACCTGCCCAGACATTCTTCCTGGATGTGCAGACTTCTAATGTCAATGAAATGCTGAGCGATACCTCGTCTGTCGCCGGAGAGGAAGGAGCCAGCATTCCTGCTTCGCTGGAGGAGATCATCCCGGAAGATTTGAAGGAGTTTTACACCGATCGCATTTACATTGACCTCAAGGGCCGCGCCCTGGAAAAAAAGGACCTCATGATCCTGGATGTGCTGGCAAACAATAAATGGGAACGGCCTATTTATTTTAACAACACCTCACTGATGGGTGTCAACTTGGATTTTCGTCCATTTGTAGTGCAGGAAGGAAATACTTTCCGACTGCTGCCCATAGAAAATCCTAATCCAGCTAATGAACTGGTGAATACTGAAGTGATGTACACCAACATGATGGATAATTTCTACTATCGTGAGTTGAACAACCCGGATGTCTATTACAATGATGATTACCGGCAGTTTGCCCTCAACCACCGCTCCAGCTTTAACACCCTGGCGCGTGCGCTGATTGATCAAGGAGATATGGATAGGGCCCGTAACGTGCTCAATAGGAGCCTGGAAGAGATACCAGACATTACAATTCCATACGATTATGTTTCTTCGCAGATGGTCCCTCTGCTTTTCCAGGTTGACGAGGCAGAAAAAGCCAAAGATATTGCCATCAAATTAGGCGATAGAGCCGATGAAATGCTGGCCTACCTGGCCAGAAGCGGGCAGCCGGGCCAAAATATTGAAGTGCAGAAGCAGTTTATCATACTGAATGCCATCTCCCAGGCTTTAACGGCCAATGGAGAAAGCGAACTGGGTCAGAAGTACGAGGAGATACTCACCCGCCGGTACAATACGATTAACCGCCCCTGAAGAAGCTGCAAAGATTTGTCTTTTAATAACTGCCGGGATGATTATTTCCGGCAGATTTTTTATAATGCATAGGGTTAAGCGGTTGGCTGACAAGCGGTAAATTTTTCTTCAGCTACCCTTTGAATGGCAGCGATCAGCCTTTATACCCAGGCGTTGACATATCATTGCAGAATATTTTTATGAACTATGAGCAGAAACAGCTTTTATATCATTTTTCTTTTAATGGTCAGCCTCGCCGGCCTTCATGCGCAGGAGCTGAGGCCGCATAAGAACCTTGAAACTACCAACATTCGCCATATTTATGATCTTCAGGCCCCGGTAGCTTTGGAGTACCGCCTGGCTTCCGGAGAAGATGAGTTTACCGTTTTTCTACAGCTCACCGAGCGCTTGCGCCCAACTGGTGACATGCGCATCAGCTTTGAACTCCGACCTGATTTTGAATCTGATAATATCTTATCAACGGGCCTGATTGATAGCACTTACCTGATTGCCTCCGAAGAACAACAGACTTATTACCGATTTACCATACCTGAAAACGCAGATGCCGGGTACCTTTTTGTATTCGTCAATAAAGTTTTTAACGGACAGGAAGCAGAGTTCCGCTTTGACATACCTCTGGGTACTGAGCAGAATTTTCCGGTAGCCGATCTCATCCCCATGCGAGCGGATGCTGATATTCCTATTTTTAACAATTACATTACCCGCGGTACATCTTTCCGCCTGGTTTCTATTTATCATGAGCAGCCTCAGGCTTTTGTGTACCAATACAGCCATAACTTTGAGCCCAATCCGCCGCCCATGGCCTCGGATGATGCGGATGTGCAGCCAAACCTGCAGATTGATTCTATTTTTCCGGTAGAACTTAACCAAAACATCAGCCTGCAGGATGAAGGGCTTTACTTTGCGCAACTGGATACCACCTCACTGGCTGGCATGGCATTTCGGGTAGAAAGTAAGTACTATCCTCGCTTTGTAGAGGCCAAAGAACTCATAGATCCGCTTCGCTACATCAGCACTTCTGACGAGATGAACCTCCTGCAGGAAGCTGAAGAGGAAAAACTTGCGCTGGATCGTTACTTTATTAAAGTGACACGTTCAAGGGAAAGAGCTAAAGAGATGATCAGGGATTATTACCGACAGGTAACGGCGGCCAATCGGCTCTTTACTACCTATAAAGAAGGGTGGAAAACCGGGCAAGGCATGGTATACCTATTGTACGGGCCGCCTAACCGGGTTTACCGTAACAGTAATGGCGAAACCTGGGAGTATACCGGCGGCTCCAACCTGGTTGACCTGAGCTTCAATTTCGTAAAGGTCAGGAATATTTTTACTGATAAACATTATAATTTATTGCGGGATGAAGACTACCGCAGATTCTGGTTCAGAAACATAGACTTGTGGAGAAAAGGCATCAAACAAATTTAGAAAATCCCAAATCCGATTTTATTTTCGGTACAAGGGCCGTCATGGAGGCGGTAGAAGCCGGCAAAGAGCTGGACAGAGTGCTGCTGCAAAAAGGGCAGCGCAACGAGCTTACGCAGGAACTTACTTCTTTGCTGAAGTCGCACGGCATTCCCTTCAATACGGTACCCCCTGAGAAGCTGAACCGGGTTACGCGTAAAAACCACCAGGGTGTGATTGCCTTTCTATCAGCCGTCACTTATGCCTCCCTTGATCATATCATCAGCCAGGCCTACGCAGAAGCCCGTGATCCGCTGCTGCTACTGCTTGACAGAGTGACAGATGTACGTAATTTTGGTGCTATTGCCCGCTCGGCGGAATGCCTGGGTGCCGATGCCCTGGTAATTCCCACCCAGGGTAGTGCCCGCATCAGTGGTGATGCCGTAAAAGCATCGGCAGGAGCTCTTTTGCATATTCCGGTGTGTAGGGAAGACTACCTGAAAAGAACCATGAGCTACCTGCGCAGCAATGGCATCCGGATAATCGCCTGTACCGAAAAAGCTGAAAAGCTGTTGTCAGAAGCAGACCTGAAAGGTCCCATAGCTTTACTGCTGGGTTCTGAGGAGGATGGTATTTCCCCCAATTACCTCTCTTTTGCTGATGAAGAGGTAAGAATCCCTATGAAGGGGCAGATTGCCTCTCTGAATGTCTCTGTAGCAGCCTCGCTTTGCCTGTACGAGGTCATGCGGCAGAGAGAGCTATAGATTATAGACGAGGAAGTTTGAGTTAACAGTAAAGCAAAAATCTGCCGGATTACTGACGTCCAGCAGATCATAAGAATTCGTAAGCGGGCTAAACATACTTATCCCCCATCCTGGATCTGATTTCGCTGGATATTTTCTTCAGAGAGTCGCCCATATCTCGTGGGCAGATCAGCAGTACATCCTCGCTATCGGCAATCAAATAGTTTTGCAGCCCTTGTATGACAATCAGCTTATCATTTTTTCCTTTAACATAACAGGCTTTAGCGTCAAAGATCATCGCTTTGGCCTCCACAATATTCTCAGCCACATCCTTGTCTTTGGCTTGATACAATGAGTGCCACGAACTGATGTCTGACCAGTCAAAGTGTCCAATTATGAGAAAAACATTGCTGGCCTTCTCCAGAATACTTTTACTGATAGAAACATTTTTACAATGTGAGTAGGCTTTGTACAGAAAAGCCTCTTCCTCATTACTGTCAAAATGGTGTTCTCCCTCTTTAAAAGTTTCAGATACCTCGGGCAGATACCGGTCAAAGGCCTGCAAAATAGCATCCACATGCCATACAAAGATTTTGGTGTTCCAGGCAAAATCCCCACTTTCAAGCAGGAGCTGGGCGAGTTCGGGCTGTGGTTTTTCGGTAAAGGTTTTTATCTTCTTCACTACATTGCCGGTATCCTGGTGATACTGGATGTAGCCATAGCTGGTTTCGGCTTTATGTGGTTTAATACCGATGATAAGAAGTTTGCTCCTGTCGGTAGAAGCTACCTCTACGGCTTTACGCACATCTCTTACGTAAGCAATTTCCCCGAAAACAGCATGATCAGCCGGCATCACCACCACCACGGCATCTGGCTGCCACTTTTTGATCTTTGTACAGGCATAAGCAATACAAGGGGCAGAGTTTCTTCTTACTGGCTCAATAAGCAGCTGGTGAGCCTGTAGCTCGGGGAGCTGTTCTTTCACCAGGTCAACATATTCTTTGGGTGAAATAACTACGATATTTTCCCGGGGACAGATGCCTTTGCTACGCTCAAAGGTAGCCTGTAGCATTGACCTGCCGGTACCTAGTAAATCTAGAAACTGCTTGGGTTTTTGACGTCGGCTGTAGGGCCAGAAATTGGTGCTGTTGCTGCTGTAAACAGTAATGACAACAAAGGTATCGTTACGGGTCATAATGATGATTCTACGATAAATGATATGTTAGGTAGTGATGACCTGTTTTGCTCAACAGGAAATACTCAAAATTATAATTGCTTGCAATAGATAAAAAAAAATTATGGAAATTCGGCAATAATAGAACGTTTATAGAGTAGTATTTGTAATTAATCTTGCGACAATTTAAACAAATAATTGCGTAACTTCATGTCCTTAAGAAGTGAGAGAAGTTTTATTGTAAGGGGAAGAATTTATTTAATGAAGTTTAGAAGATGGTAGATCAAGAAACCAACCTTAAGACATATCTAAAAAAATATTTCGGCTATAGCCAGTTTAGAGGAAATCAGGAGGCAATCATTAGAAACATACTGGATCGCAAAAACACTTTTGTGATCATGCCTACTGGTGCCGGCAAATCGCTCTGTTACCAGTTACCCGCCATTATCCAGGAAGGAACGGCCATTGTCATTTCGCCGCTGATCGCTCTGATGAAAAACCAGGTGGATCAGCTTAATGCACTTAATATCAATGCACAGTTCCTCAACTCCACGCTCAACAAGACCGAAATCAACCGGGTAAAAAAAGAGACGCTGAGCGGGGAGGTAAAGCTGCTTTATGTAGCTCCTGAATCACTGACCAAAGAAGAAAATATCAAGTTTCTACAGGAAGCTAATATTACCTTTGTGGCTGTGGATGAGGCCCACTGTATCTCAGAATGGGGGCACGATTTCCGTCCTGAATACCGTAGGATCAAAAGCATCATTGCCCAGCTTGGCGGTAATGTACCGGTGATTGCGCTTACAGCTACCGCCACACCCAAGGTACAACTGGATATTCAGAAGAACCTCCAGATGGAAGATGCTGATTTGTACAAGTCATCTTTCAACCGGGAAAACCTCTACTACGAAGTAAGGCCAAAAAAACAGGCCAAAAAGCAGCTGATACAGTTTATCAAGCAGCATAAAGGCAAATCGGGCATTATCTATTGCCTCAGCCGGAAAAAGGTAGAAGAAATAGCGGATTTCCTCAGAGTCAACGACATCAATGCCGCACCCTACCACGCAGGGCTTGACCCCAACGTGCGTATGCGTAACCAGGACGCCTTCCTCAACGAGGACATTGACGTCATCGTGGCTACGATTGCCTTTGGAATGGGTATTGACAAGCCTGACGTGCGCTTTGTGATCCACTACAATGTACCCAAATCACTGGAAGGTTACTACCAGGAGACAGGACGTGCCGGACGCGATGGGCTTGAAGGCAAGTGTATCATGTTCTACAGCTACAATGATATCCTGAAGCTTGAAAAGTTTAACAAGGATAAGCCGGTCACCGAGCGCGACAATTCCCGTATGCTGCTGCAGGAAATGATTGCCTACTCTGAATCATCTGTTTGCCGCAAAAAGCAACTACTCCATTATTTTGGTGAATACCTGGAGGAAGAATGCGGCTATTGTGACAACTGCATGAATCCTAAAGAGAAATTTGAGGGAGAATCTTTTGTGCAGACTGCCATTCAGGCTGCCCACCAGACGGGCGAAAGATTTGGAATCAATCACCTGGTGGCCGTCATACGCGGATCTGAAAACCAGTATGTAAGCAGCTATGATCATGATAAACTGGCAGTGTATGGTAAGGGACGTGAGCAGGATGATATTTTCTGGAATTCGGTCGTCAGACAGACGCTCTTGTTTGAGTTCCTGGAAAAGGACATTGAAAATATCGGTGCCCTCAAAATTACCGAAAAAGGTAAAGAATATCTGCTGAATCCTCATTCGGTTACTTTATCTAAAGACCATAGCTACGAAAACCTGGGCGAAGAGGAAGAATTTGAAACCCAGGGTGCCAACCATCATGCACACCACAACGGACAGGCCAGGTCTTATGATCAGAATCTCTTTGACCTGCTTAAGAAATTGCGCAAGGATGTCAGTAAAAAGAAAAACCTGCCTCCTTATGTGATTTTCCAGGAACCATCGCTGGAAGAAATGGCTACCACCTACCCTACCACACCTGAAGAACTGGCTGGTATCAATGGTGTAGGTATGGGCAAAGTGACCAAATTTGGTAAGCCTTTCCTGGAAGCCATCAGCAAGTATGTGGAGGAAAATGATATCGTGACGGCTTCTGATGTGATTATCAAAAGTGCGGGTAATAAGTCTAAAAATAAGATTTTTATCATCCAGCAGATTGATAAAAAGGTGGACCTGGAAGAAATTGCCAGTTCCAGAAGTATGAGCATGGAAGAGCTTATTGAAGAAATTGAACATATCTGTTACTCGGGTACCAAGCTCAACCTGGACTATTACCTGGAGCAGATCCTGGACGAAGATCAGCAGGATGACATCTTTGATTACTTCCTGAATGCGGAGTCCGATAGTATTGATGAAGCTTTAAATGAATTTGGCGACGATTTCACCGAAGAAGAGCTTCGGTTGATGCGTATCAAGTTTATGTCGGAGTACGCCAACTAAGCTTAAGTACCTCCATCAGAAGATGGTTGTAGCTTGCAGTTCTTTTTTCTTAGCTTTACGCGGAAGAACTCAAGTTATAACCATCTTTTTTTTATGAACATACTTATCATAGGTTCAGGCGGACGCGAGCATGCGTTAGCCTGGCGGCTGAGCCAGAGCAGCCACTGTGAGCAACTTTTTGTAGCGCCCGGCAATGCGGGTACCGCCCAGCTAGCTACCAACCTTCCTGATATGGGAGACAGCTTCGGTGAGGAGGATATGAAGCAGATCAGCCGGTTTGTACAGGATACAAATATAGAGCTGCTGGTGATTGGCCCGGAAGCCCCGCTGGTACGCGGGCTGACTGATTACCTTATCCAGCAGCACCCAGGCCTGGCAATCATTGGTCCTGGTAAAAAGGGCGCTCAACTGGAAGGCAGTAAAGATTTTGCCAAGTCTTTCATGCAAAAGCATGGTATACCCACCGCTCAATCCAGAAGCTTTACCGCTGACAGCCTGCAGGAGGGCATCAGCTACCTGAAAAGCAAGCCTCTGCCGATCGTACTCAAAGCAGACGGACTGGCAGCCGGTAAAGGGGTCATCATCTGCCCTACGCATGAAGAAGCTGAGCAGCACCTCAGGGAGATGCTGGTAGAAGCCAAATTTGGGGAAGCCAGCCGAAAGGTGGTTATAGAAGATTTTCTGAAGGGTATTGAGTTGTCAGTTTTTGTGCTAACTGATGGCAAAAATTACCTGATACTGCCGGAAGCTAAGGATTATAAGCGTATAGGCGAAGGAGATTCTGGGCCAAATACGGGAGGTATGGGAGCTGTCAGCCCGGTACATTTTGCCGATGAGGCTTTTATGCAGAAAGTAGAGCAAAAAATTATCCTGCCCACCGTCAGGGGCTTGCAGGCAGAAAAAATTGACTACTGCGGCTTCATTTTCATAGGCCTGATGAATGTAAACGGTGAACCTTACGTCATTGAATACAACGTACGCATGGGTGATCCCGAAACCCAGGCCGTACTGCCCCGAATAGAAAATGACCTGGGCGAACTTTTACTGGCCTGTGCCCGGCAGCAGCTTACCGGTAAAAAAATAGAAATCAGTTCCAAAACAGCGGCAACGGTGGTGATGGTTTCAGAAGGCTATCCGGAAGCCTACGAAAAAGGGAAAGAGATCATTGGGCTTGGTGAAAGCAATCCTGCCCTGGTTTTTCATGCAGGAACCAGGCAGCAGGCAGGTAAGGTAGTAACCAATGGCGGCAGGGTACTGGCGTTGACTGCGCTGGACGATGACCTGAGCGGCGCATTGAAAAAAACTTACCAGGGCATACAAAAGCTCTGCTGGGAGGGGCTCTATTATCGTAAAGATATTGGCCAGGACCTGATGAAATCCTGAAAAATGAGATCTGTTCTTCATACAAAATCCATTTTGTTATCACTGTCTGTAATCGCCGGCTTATGGGCTTGCCAGGCCGGTAGTAAAACTGAAGTGGATAGTAAAACAAGCTGGCAGCTCAGGGATGAACATTATCATCTTAAGCTGCCCCATGATTTTGAAATAGCAGTTTCTCCGGAACGAGGCGGACGTGTGGTAGACCTTAGCTACCAAGGACGAAATATGCTGAGTGGTCACGATATTGATAGCATCAATTATGGTTCAACGCTATGGATCAGTCCGCAGAATCTATGGAGGTGGCCCCCTCCCGCCACTTTGGACCGTGAACCCTATGCGGTTGATCTGAAGGGAGATACCCTTCAGCTAAGCAGCAAAGTTGATCCAAAATTTAAGGTACAGTTCATTAAAAAATTCTGGGCAGAAACGTCTGATTCCTCCTTGGTGCTGGATTACACGCTTATCAACCGGGCTGATACCGCTCAGTCTTTAGCCCTCTGGGAGGTAAGTCGGATGCTAAAGAACGGCAGATTTGTGGCTTTAATGGAAGAGGACAGCACTTTGCGCAGCATCAAGCCCATGAACTGGCAGCTGAGTGAGCAGCTACTTTCACTTGAAGTCCCGGCCGAGAATGACACTACAAATAAGCTATACGTTAACGGAAGAGGCAGCCTGTTTTATCGCCTGGATTCTCTCTATCTGTTCAAGTCGTTTCTCAATCTTGAAACCGATGAAATGCCCCCAACCCATCAGGAAGTGGAATTTTATATAGACGATACGGCTTATGTAGAAGTAGAGCAGCATAGTCCTTACGTCCGGCTGTCTTCTGACTCTGCTTTCAGCTGGAGAGTTTACTGGTATCCAAGGAAATTTTCAGATCAAGTCTCAGAAGTAGAACTCAAAACCTGGCTTCAGCGGTTGAGCAGTTAAGTAGAATTCAAAAGCAGTTCAGGTCTGTTTAGCAGTATTAGGAGGAAAGGATTTGTTTCTAAACGTTTTTTTCATAATATATCAGGTCAATTGAAGGTCTTTTCCTGAAAGACTTGAATCTGCTAACTTGCTCATGCATTTCATGTAGCTAAAGTAAATGTCAGGGCTTACGTTGAATAAATTTTAAACCGGAGCGCAGCTCTTATTTGGGTAGCGTTCTTATTTATACACGGTAGGAAGCCTTTCTGCCAACAGAGGGCTTCTGATTAAATATAGATCAGATTATGGGATGCAGTTCATGTGGCAGCGGCGACGGTAGTGCCGTAGCCGGTTGCAATAATAATGGCGGTTGCGGCACTGGTGCCTGCAACAAGATGAATGTATTTGACTGGCTGTCAAATATGGACCTGCCTATGCAGGATACTTTTGATGTGGTGGAAGTTAAGTTTAAAGGAGGCAGGAAAGAATTCTTTAGAAATACGGATGAGCTTGTACTACACACCGGCGATCCGGTAGTGGTAGATGTCCCTAACGGACATCATATTGGCTATGTCTCTCTGCAGGGCGAGTTAGTCAGGCTGCAGATGCAGCGCAAGAAGGTGCGAAATGATGACGAAATTCGTAAAATTTACCGGGTAGCTAACGACAAAGACCTTGAAAGCTTTGAAAAAATCAGGAACAGGGATATGCCCACCCTCTACCGTACCCGAGAAATCATAGAAGAGCTGGGGCTCAGTATGAAACTTTCTGATGTGGAATACCAGGCCGACAACAACAAAGCCACTTTCTTCTACTCAGCCGACAGCCGGGTTGATTTTAGAGAACTGATAAAAATACTGGCCGGCGAGTTCAAAATCAGGGTAGAAATGCGGCAGATCAGCCTGCGGCAGGAAGCCGGACGCCTTGGTGGTATTGGCTCCTGCGGACGCGAACTCTGCTGCTCCACCTGGCTAAGCGAGTTTAAGAGTGTATCCACCTCGGCAGCACGTTATCAGAATCTTTCTCTTAACCCCAGCAAGCTTTCTGGCCAATGCGGCAGGCTTAAATGCTGCCTCAACTACGAACTGGAGACCTACATGGATGCCCTGGAAGATATTCCGGAAATCACAGAAGCCCTGCATACCAAATCGGGACAGGCCAGGCTGCAGAAAACAGATATTTTCCGCAAGGTGATGTGGTTTTGTTATGACAATGAAAGCTTCTGGATTCCCCTTAAGGTGAACCGGGTCAAGGAAATTCTGGAGATGAATAAGAAAAATATCAAACCAGATAGCCTGCAGGAAAACCATGTAAACGTGGAGCCCGAAGAGAATGTACTCAACAAGGACCTGGTTTCTATGGATAAAAAGTTTGAGAAGAAAAAGAAAAAGCGTTCTAACAAAAAGAGGCGCAAAAAGAACAAAAAGAAAGATGAATAAATAGGAAAAAATATTACGCATCACCACTTTCGTCAGGTAGGGATGCGTTTTTTTTTTAGTTTTGGCCTTGTTCCAGATTTGAAGCTTTTTTCCCCTTAAAGATGTTCAAACCACTCATGATACTGGCAGCCCTGTTGGTACTGTTGCTGAGCGCCTGCGATGAAAACAGGGTATTTGAAGAAAATATGGATTTTGAAGAGAGCCAGTGGCTGGCTGACAGCGTGGCCAGCTTTGAGTTTGAGATCAGCGATTCGGATCAGGCTTACAACATCTACTGGAACGTCCGGAATTCTCTGAATTATCCCTACCGCAACCTTTACCTCACTTATTACCTGGAAGATACCCTGGGCAACCGTATCGCCACTGATCTGCATAATATGCTGCTTTTTGACCCCAAAACCGGTGAACCCTACGGCAGCGGCTTCGGTGATATCTTCAGCCATCAGATCATGGCCCTACCTGACTACCGTTTTGACACCGCTGGCATCTACCGTATCCGCCTGGAACAGTATATGCGTACCGATACCCTGCAAGAGGTCCTTTCTGTAGGTGTACGCGTAGAAGAAGCCGAAAGACCCTAAGCCTCCTCTTTTTTCAAACAAATCCTGCGTACTGCTTCTTGTATTTATGTCAATCTTCCGCAGGGAAGGCTGTCTTTCTTTTTAATCATTTCCCTTTTGGGAAGATTTTTTCACTGAACACCGGATAGATGAAACAGGAGCACAGAACACAGGTTTGTAACGTACTCGTCATTGGCAGCGGGGGTGCCGGACATCGGGCAGCCATTGCCGCGCACCAGCAGGGAAGCGAGGTAATCATGCTGGGGAAACGCCTTCGCAAAGATGCCCATACCGTACTGGCCGCAGGAGGCATCAACGCCGCCCTGGGCAGCCGCGACCCCGAAGATAGCTGGCAGCAGCACTTTGCCGATACTGTAAAAGAAGGCTATTTTCTCTCAGACCCGCGCACCGTAGAGATCATGACCAGGGAGGCACCCGCTGCCATTCATGAACTTGCCGACTGGGGCTGCCCTTTTGCCCGTACCAAGGAAGGTAAGATTGACCAGCGCTATTTTGGTGCACACAAGTACCGCCGTACCTGCTATGCCGGCGATTATACCGGCAGGGCCATCCTCTATACCCTGGCCGACAAAGCTGAAGAATTGGGCATCCCTATGCATGAGCATCAGTTTGTATCCGAACTGCTTGTAAAAGACGGTACCTGCTTTGGCGCCCTGGCTTTTGATACTAACAATGGTAACCGGACTCTCTACCTGGCAGATGCGGTGGTACTGGCTGCGGGTGGACATACCCGGATTTTCCGCAAAAGCTCCTCCCGCCGGGATGAAAATACCGGAGAAGGTATCTTCCTGGCCCTGAAAGCCGGCTGCCAGCTGGCCGATATGGAAATGGTACAGTTTCACCCTACCGGCATGGTAGCTCCTGAAGAATGGGCCGGCACCCTGGTAACCGAAGCCGTCAGGGGTGAAGGCGGACAGCTGAAGAACAGTGAAGGAGAACGTTTTATGGAGAAATACGATGCTGAACGCATGGAACTCTCCACCCGCGACGTTGTGGCACTCGCTAATTATACCGAAATTATGGAAGGCCGGGGTGGACCAAATGAAGGTGTCTTCCTGGATATAAGCCACAAGGGTCGTGATTTCATTCTGGAGAAAATCCCCCGCATGTACCGTCAGTTCTTGGATTCACAACTCCTTGACATTTCTAAAGAACCTATGGAGGTCAGCCCTACGGCCCATTATTCTATGGGAGGTGTGATAGTGGAAGCAGAAAACCATGCCACCCAGATAGAAGGTCTTTATGCGGCAGGTGAGGTAAGTAGCGGCTTACACGGAGGTAATCGCCTGGGCGGCAACTCGCTGGTAGAGACGGTGGTCTTTGGAAAAAGAGCCGGAGAAGCTGCTGCCAAGTATTCAGCCGACCTGGAAGTGCAGCTTCGTGCCAAATCAGCCATTAAAGCAGCCCATGATGACCTGGACAGTATGATCGGTGAAGGTAAAGAAATGGCCCGCCCCTTGCAGCGACAGCTCAGGAATATTATGTGGGAGCATTGCGGCGTAGTAAGAGATGAAGAAAAAATGCAGGAGGGTCTCAGAAAAGTACGTCAACTGAAAGAAGCTGTGCAGCATGTGGATGTGCGCATCAGCTCAGAAGGCTTCCAGGATCTGGCGCAGGCCCTGGATCTGCGGGCCTCTTTGTACACCGCTGAGTGTACGCTGCTTTCTGCACTGGAGCGTAAGGAAAGCCGGGGTGCTCATCACCGCAGCGACTATGAAAATACTGATCCTGAGCTGACGGTTAATTTCGTCAATACATTGAAAAACGGTAAAATCACTCTTGAAAAGCGAAAAGTAGCAGCAGTTCCCGACGATCTGCAAGACTATTTTGAAGAAGAAGAACTGGATGTACAGGGAAGGTTACTGGAATAATTTTTATCAGCATCTGATGGACTGCAGGTAAAAGATTACAAAATGACTACATTTAGTTCTACATAAGAAAAGTAACATACCTATGCCTAAAGCGACAGATAAAGAATTTTCCTTGTACAGCCTGACTGAAGAACTCCTGCAGGCAGTTAACTCCCTGGACCTGCCTCGTCTCAGATCTATGGTTGATGATGATTTCGGGATAGTAGATGTGGACCCTGAAGGAAAAACGGTAGTCATTGATGATATGCAGGAGTGGCAGGATTATATGCACAAAAACATGCTGCTCATGGAGCAGATGAAGGCGGAGCTATCCTTTGAGATCAATGAATACAATGAGCAGGTAGAGGAAAATATGGCTTATGTCGTCGTTAATTTTTCTCAACACGTGGCTTTCCAGGGTAAACAAATGAGACACGACTGCATTTCAACGGTTATCTGGAAAAAAACTGAAAATGGCTGGAAAGAAGCACGCTGGCACTGCTCACGTCTGCCCAACTGATCAGTTTGAGGTAGTGCGGTCAATAAAATTCTCAGCCGCCTGCATCAGTTTATTTCTTTTTTGATCATCCATTTTTTCGTAAAGGCTCACCATCATAGACATACGGGGGTTGCTGGCAAACAACTCCCGGTTGCGGTCAATAAAACGCCAGTAAAGCCCGTCTATCTCATCAGCCCAGTTTCCTTTTTTGCGATAGTCGCTCATCTTGGCGATATAGTTTGCCCCGCCGATATAAGGTTTGGTCGCAAAGGTACCTCCGTCGGCAAACTGGCTCATGCCGTATACATTGGGTACCATGACCCAGTCTGAAGAATCAATAAAAAGCTCCATAAACCAGCGATATACCTCGTCGGGATGCACCTCGGCCAGGAGCATGATATTGCCCAGCACCATCAGTCTTTCAATATGATGGGTATAGGCATCGCGCAGCACTCTTTTGATGCTGTGATCCAGTGGTGGAACCCCGGTTGTACCTTTGTACCAGCAGTCCCCCAGTTTACGCTCGTGCCCAAAGAAATTCCCCCTAAGCTCATGCGTATGATACATGCCGCGCATAAATTCACGCCAGCCAATCACCTGCCTGACATAGCCCTCCAGTGAGGGCAGAGACACCTCATTTGCATCGGCAAAGGCAATGGCCTTTTCTACCACTTCATCAGGGGTCAGTAGCCCCAGGTTGATATAAGGTGAGAGTACCGAATGAAACAGGAAATTCCGCTGGCTGTCAATGGCATCCTCATAGGGCCCAAAGAAAAGAAAGCGGTTTTTAAAAAAATCATCCAGCCTCTCCAGCGCTTGTGGCCTTGTGGTTGCCCAGTGAAAATTTTCTGATTGTCCGGGATGTTCGGCAAAAAGGCTGTCAACCAGGGGGATGACCTCTTTGGTATGTGCTGTCCATTCAGATGAATGTAATGGAGGAATGAAGATGTCACGGGGAAGCTTTTTCCTGTTTTCGCTGTCGTAGGACCAGGAGCCGCCGCTCGGGCTGCCATCCGCTTCTATAAGCACCCCTAGCTTTTTGCGTTGCTCTTTGTAAAAGTTATGCATAAACGGACGCCTGGAACGGTCTGTATATTCCTGGAAGTCAGCTTGCGTATTGATAAAAGCAGGAGAGTCTACAATGCTGATTTTCAGATGTTTATCTTGACAGAACTTGTAAATACGTTTATCAAAAAATTTATCCTCAATGACATAAAACTGAAGTTCTCTGATCTGAGGATGCTCTTTGAGGCAGTCAGTTAATTTGTCCTCGTAGCTTGTATGAAAATTGGATTTACTGAGCCGGTGGTAGACGAGCGGGTACTTCTTTCTCACCTCATCTGCATGGCTGCGCATGGCAGATAGAAACAGTATTAGTTTATGTTTATGGTACCTGAAATGCTGGCAAAGACCGGCGTCTTCAGCCATGAAGAAGAGGGTTTGCTCATCGGGTGCCAGTCTCTGGTGGTCATTAAAAAGGCAGTGTCCAAGTATCACTGCCAGTCTCTGGTAGGGCATAGAAGTTTGATAATGTTGAAAGTCACAGCTTACAGATTCGCTCTTGTTAAAGCAGAAAAAAATATAGAATGGCGATGAAAGCCAGTAAGATATTGAGTAGGTACAGCCAGCTTTTGCGAAGAAGGATAGAAACGATGCCAAACAGAGTGATCAGGAAGTATATGATCATAAACCTGAGCGTAAAACGCAAGTAGGCATCAGCCGACTCCCGGTAAAAGGGTTTGCCTGCACCAAAGTTGAAATGAGTTTGCAGGTACTCCTCCGAAGCACCCCTCACTTCCAGCCACTCATTGATCAGGTAGATTAGCATGAAAAACACAATCACCAGGGCACCTACCAGGGTAAAAAGCAGGGATCTTTCAGTTTTTTCCTTTTTGCTTTGAAATTGTAGCGGATGAGGGTTTTTTCCATTACTGCTCATGCTTTCTCCCAAAATCCGCGAACCAGGTTTTTTCATATTGAAAAAGATGGGGTTGAAGCTTAAAATACACCTTTTCTTCTAAAAATTCTTAATCATAAAGTGATATTCTAAACTTTAGGAAGGTAGAGCTGTTATAATAATGTACGATTTTTTTAAACACTAAATAAATTTTAATTTTTATGGATAAGCTAAGAGGACAAAGAGAATATGATGGAAATCCGGTAGGTTTGGATAAAGATGTAGCCAAAGAACTAGCCAGGCATCTGGACCGTCATCTGGCTTCTATGATGACATTATATCATCAGTATCATAAACATCACTGGTTGGTAGAAGGACCTCAGTTCCGTGATCTTCATTTGTTCTTTGAAGAAAATTATAACCAGATACATAAAGCTTTTGATAAGATTGCAGAGCGTTTGACTGTACTGGGTTATGCTCCCACCAGTGCGCCCTCTGAATTTGCAAAACTGGCTTATATTGAGCATGAATCCAAAGATGTATTTCGTATCCGCGAAAGTCTGGAAAGAGACATGGAAGCGGAAAAAACCATAGCCATTGAGCTAAGAAAGACTATCAAACGTGCTTTTGAATTAGGCGACTATGCTACCAAAAAAATTCTTGAAAAAGAATTGTATAAAACTGAGGACAGAGCGCATCATATTGAGCACTTTCTTGGCGAAGATTCGCTCTCTATCGGTTTCTTACATGAAGCTAAAGAAGCAGAGCACGCTTAGGCCTGTATCTGTTTATTACAAAACACGAAAGCTCCCGATGGGAGCTTTTTTTTATTTAATAGGCATCTTTAGCCGCCTGTAACAAGGCAGCATCATACTGCCGTCGCTCAAAGACAAAACTGCCAAGCATGTCATACTGCCACTGATGGCCATTTTTAAGTTTATTTCGCCTCAGTTGTTCAAAATCGGTCCAGATCACTTGCTCATCACTCAGTAATATCTGTGCTGCAAAAGGCCACTCTCCCGGCACCCCCGAAAAAGCGTACTCCAGCAGGCTGATTTTATTTCCGTGAGAATAGGCTTTATCTGCCTTTCCATAAAAATGCCGGGAAGGGGGAAAAACGTACAACGGAGGCAGCCCTTCGTACGCACCCGCCATTTCGGGTGCTCCCTCGCTAAATGCCAGCGGGGTTTCAATCTGCCTGAGCATATCAATAAGGCTCATGCCATTGATATAAATTTCTACTACCTTGTAATCTTCTATACGTGAATATGTAGTTACAAATTCAATCGTATCCATTGTACAAATTCAGTTGGTGCGGGTTCTCTCCATTCTGAAATACAAATGCTGGTGTACCTTGATCATAGCGGTAGCTTCAAGTAGCAATTGCCTTAGTTCGGCTACATCCTGCCTGCTCAGCATATAATGCGCACAGAGCGGAGTGAGATGAATAAGCGCAAAAGTGTCATCAGGAGTTAAGAACCAATCCTTTGGATTAATATTTTTCAGGCACCGGTTCAGCGCATACACCTGCTGGGAAGTCATCAGCATCAGAATGTTCTTGAAACGTAACTCATAGGCAACCCCCCTGTTGACAACCTCTACAATTCCATGGTGAGATTTACATAAGGTGATTTTTGTTCGTTGTTGCATAAGTCATGAAATATTAAAGCTATAAAATGTGTGGCATAAGCATTTTTATTGGCATTATAGCGACTTAACACCAAGAGCAAAGAAAACATTAATTGGAAGCGGTATTTTTTGTTATTTATTTTCATTCCGCACTTAAAATGCAGGCAGTTCGTATTATGATGTGCCTGACTCGATAAAATTAGCGGGTATTTTATAGCTTTACGGCAAAGGAAAAATTATTAGGCATGGCGGAGAAGACTTACAAATCAAATACGTACAAAAAAGCTCAAAAGCAGAAAGAGCAGCGGAAGAGTCGCATCGGTTTTTATAAAGACAAAAAATTCCATGCGGCTTTTGGCCTGTTCCTGATTGTACTGGCGCTTTACCTCATGATCGCCTTCTTTTCATTCATCTTCACCGGACAGGCAGACCAGAGTGTGGTAGAAGCAGTTTTTGATACTGAAATCAAGTCATCCGGACAGGAAACGGAGAACTGGCTCGGGCTCCTCGGCGCGATTGCCTCTTACCTGTTTATCTATCGCTGGTTTGGGCTGGCCTCTATGCTCATCCCTCCCCTCCTCTTCATCCTAGGCTTTAAGATCGTTTTCCGCAGGGAACTGCTTTCGCCTTACCGCACCTTTAAATTTGTCGCATTTTTCCTGGTCTGGACCAGCCTTTTGCTGGGCTACCTGGTTTTCAGGCAGGAAGGGCCTTCTCCCTGGGGCTTCCTGGGGGGAGGTGTGGGCTACGAACTTGCCCTGCTTTCAGATAGCCTGATGGGCTGGGGTACGCTGCTGCTGCTGCTATTCAGCCTCATGGTATTTGTCATTTACTATTTTGATGTGGCTCACGTGTTTCATCTGCAGCCAGCTTCTAAACCTGCCAGTCCTGCTGAGGTAATCGCTACTGATCCGGCTGATTCTACCAAGAAAAAAGAAGTCACCACCAAATCAGAGGAAAATGATGATGATCATGCCTTTGAATTTGAGCTGAACAAAAGAGATGCTACGCCGGTAGCCGAAAATAAAGCACTGAGCCTTGAAGTAGACCTACCCGATACTGAGCTGACTGTTCCTCCCCCTGCCAAACCTGAGGATAAATCCGCGCTGGAGCTTGAAGTAAGTGAAACCCTGACAGAAGAAGCCGGGGGAGGTAGCATGACGCACATGGATAACTATGACCCCACGCTGGATCTATCCTCTTACCGCTACCCTACCCCCGACCTGCTGGAAACTTATGAAAATGAAAGGGTAAAGGTTACCAAGGAAGAACTGGAGAACAACAAAGACAATATTGTGGAAACGCTGACCAATTTTAAGATCGGCATTTCCTCCATCAAAGCTACCATTGGCCCTACTGTCACCCTGTATGAGATTGTGCCTGAGCCTGGGGTCAAAATTTCTAAAATTAAAAACCTGGAGGATGATATCGCACTCAGCCTCTCTGCCCTGGGGATTCGTATCATTGCCCCTATTCCTGGTAAGGGAACCATCGGTATAGAAGTGCCCAACAAGAACCGGGAAATTGTGAGCATGAATTCTATGGTAACTACCGAAAAATTCATGAAAAGCAATAAAGAGCTGCCTATCATCCTGGGTAAGACCGTCAGCAACGAGATTTACATAGCCGACCTTGCCAAAATGCCCCACCTTTTGATCGCGGGAGCCACCGGTCAGGGTAAATCTGTCGGTCTAAACGTACTGATCGCTTCCCTGATCTTCAAAAGGCACCCTTCCCAGCTCAAGTTTGTGATGATTGACCCTAAAAAAGTGGAGCTAACCTTGTTTAACAAGCTGGAAAGGCATTTCCTGGCCAAGATCGCCAACAGTGAGGATGCCATTATCACCGATACCAAAAAGGTAATCTACACGCTCAATTCGCTCTGCATAGAGATGGACAACCGCTACGACCTGCTCAAGGACGCCGGCTGCCGTAACATCAAAGAGTATAACCATAAGTTTGTACACCGCAAGCTCAACCCCAAGGAAGGCCACCGTTTTCTGCCCTACATTGTACTCATCATTGATGAGCTGGCTGACCTGATGATGACGGCAGGTAAGGAAGTGGAAACGCCCATTGCCCGACTGGCGCAGCTGGCCCGGGCCATCGGTATACACCTGGTAGTAGCTACACAGCGTCCATCTGTCAACGTGATTACCGGTATCATCAAAGCCAACTTCCCTGTAAGACTCTCATTTAGAGTTACTTCCAAGGTTGACTCCCGCACTATCCTGGACACCGGGGGGGCCGAGCAGCTGGTAGGTCAGGGAGATACACTTTTATCACTGGGTTCCGAACTAATCAGACTCCAGTGTCCTTTTATTGATACCCCTGAGGTAGATGAAATATGTGATTATATCGGGTCGCAGCGGGCTTATGACTCTGCCTACCTGCTGCCCGAATACCTGGGTGAAGACGGAGACGGTAGTGACATCACCGAGGTAGATCTTAAAAACCGTGATTCTATGTTTGAAGATGCCGCCCGCCTGATTGTCCATCACCAGCAGGGAAGTACATCACTGATCCAACGGAAACTCAAGCTGGGTTACAATCGCGCCGGCCGTATCATTGACCAGTTGGAAGCAGCCGGTATTGTAGGTCCCTTTGAAGGCAGCAAGGCCCGCGATGTGCTCATACAGGATGAGTACAGTTTGGAACAGTTATTGAATAATCTGGAAAACAAATAATTCACACAATCTTGCATTTATATGAAGCAGTTTAGTTTGAAAGGATGGAGTATCGCTTTGGCCTTTTTTATGCTCCTGACGCAGCATGCATGGGCTCAGTACGATCCCAAGGCCAAGGAAATCCTTGATGAGATGAGCAACACCTATCAGGAGATCGGCGCATTTAAGTCGGATTTCTCCTATTCTATGGAAAACCCTACACAGTCTATCAGCGAAGATTTTGAAGGCGAGATCACCGTCAACGGAGATAAGTACCGCCTGAATATGGGCGGACAGGAAATAATTAATAATGGTGAAACAGTATGGACTTACCTTGAAGAGGTAAACGAGGTAAACATTGATAATTACGACCCTTCTGAAGGAGATATTTCTCCAACACAGATTTACAACGCCTATAAAAGAGGTTTCAAATATGTGTACCTGGAAGATCAGACAGAAAATGGCTCTACCTACCACCTGGTAGACCTGCTGCCTGAAAATAATGACAACCAGTTTTTTAAAATAAGGCTCTTTATCAGCAAAGATGATAAGACCCTGAAAAGGTGGAAAGTTTTTGACAAGAACGGCACCATCTATACGTACGAGATCAGCAATTTTAATCCTGATGCCGAAATTTCAGATGATGTTTTTACATTTGATGAAAGTAACTACCAGGGAGTAGAGGTGGTGGATTTACGTTAATCACCAAAATAATTTTAGATTTGAAACCGGAGAAACACATCTCCGGTTTTTTATTTTTATCCCTATGACACGACAGGAACTCATACAACAAATCCATAAAAAAAAGTCATTTCTCTGTATCGGGCTTGATACAGACATCAGAAAGTTGCCTGAGCATTTGTACCAGCATGAAGACCCTGTATTTGCCTTCAACCGGCAGATCATTGATGCCACTGCCGAGTATTGCGTGGCTTATAAACCCAATCTTGCATTTTATGAATCTATGGGTGCAAAGGGATGGGAAAGCCTGCAAAAAACACTGGATTATATTCCCAATGACATTTTTACCATAGCCGACGCCAAAAGGGGCGATATCGGCAACACCTCAGCCATGTATGCCCGGGCCTTTTTTGAAGCCTTACCTTTTGATGCCGTAACGGTAGCCCCCTACATGGGAGCCGATAGCGTTACGCCCTTTCTTGAGTTTGACAACAAATGGGCCATCCTGCTGGCGCTCACTTCCAACAAAAGCAGCCGGGATTTTCAGCAGCTCAAGCTAAAGGATGAAGACGAAAAGCTCTACCAGCGAGTCATCAAAGAAAGCCGCTACTGGGGCACACCTGAAAATATGATGTATGTAGTAGGTGCTACCCAGGCTGAAGCACTTGCCGAAATTCGCAAATTTATCCCCGATCATTTTCTGCTGGTACCTGGCATAGGTGCGCAGGGGGGCAGTCTGGATGAAGTGGTAAAGTATGGTAAAAATGGCGATGTTGGGCTATTGGTAAATGCTTCTCGTAGTATCATTTATGCTTCCAAAAATGAAGATTTTGCTGAAGCGGCCCAGGCAGCCGCCCGTGAGCTGCAACGGCAGATGGCTAGCTTTCTTTGAAGAAATTAATTTCAATAAACTGAATATCCTTTTTTAGGTAGTGTGATATCAAAGTAGCTGTATGCCGAACGCTAAGATTTCAAATATTCATGTCTTATGCCAGGCCGGATTCTATTTTCGTACAGCGAAGTATTGCTAATACGTTCATCCACACTAACTCAAACCTGCTGAGCGTGGTTTACTATGCAGTTAAAGTATTGAAAGTAAAACACATTATCATCTGTGGACATTATGGCTGAGGAGGGGTAAAAGCGGCTATGTCACACGAAACATTTGGCTACCTGGATAACTGGCTGGTACATTTCAAAGATGTGTATCGTCTGCATAAAGCTGAACTGGATACCATAGAAAATGAAGATCAGCGTTTGTAATGGTATGTAGAATTGAACTTAGAAGAGCAGATTAATAACCTGAGCACGGTATCTTTTATACAGGAAGAATGGGAAAATGGGGAGTTTCCCTACATCAATGCATGGGTTTACAGTCTTAGAGACGGCATACTCAAAGATCTTCACATGACCCGTAACAATTCCAGACATCTGGATGAGGTATATTGCTATGTGCCTAGAGCAAGGGTAAAGCAAAGCTAAGTTTGCCAAACAGCAGGAGAGCGAGTCTGATCTCTCCTGCTTTTTTTTTGATCAGCTATCTGTTGATCATCCCTATTATTTCCTCTTTCCGGAGAGCTTCTTTACTCAGGCGAATGCTCCAGATACCCCTCAGGTCTCCCATCTGGTGGCCGGTAGCCTGGTCTTCCGGATAGCGTTCCTTGATAAGCTGGTAAGTTTCCTGCTGTACCTGTGCACCTACTTCTCCATGACAGGTGAGGCAAAGTCCATTGTTGATCAGGATGGGCTGGGCGTAAAGCAGGTAATTTTCGTCAAGATCTACTACCCTGGCCTCGGGGGTCTGTCCCTGCTGCATCTGCTGGTGATAGGCTTCCAGGATTTCCCGTTCCACCTCATCGGCTTCGTCTTTCGGGTTTCTCACCCAGAGCGTAGCCCGTTTGATCTGCGCATCATATGTACTGCTGAGCGAATCGGTCAGAGGCATGGCCTGCACATTACAAAACCTGAAGGCCGCCGGGATGCCTTCAGTCTGTATGGCATTCTTAAGATTGGACGCCAGCGCCTGCTGCGAAGCATTAGAGATCATCTGCCCTCTTGCCATCGCTTTGGCAGTGAGATCATCTGTCTGCTCCGTGCCTGCCTCCTCTTCAGAGGAAGCTGAATCAGCAGTCTCCTGCCGGCTCTGACAAGCCGACAGGATAAGCAACATCACAACAAACAGAAAACTACCTGACTTCATTTTTTCCATGTATTTTATCTTTAATAGATTTTCCAGCCCTGCCATTTGGTGGCCTTCAATTAAGACTCATGCTTCATAGCGAACGGATGGTTTTTGAGATTTTAATTCCAGGGAAGGGGTTCCATCCCTGGAAGTATAAGAGATTCATTGCTTACACACTAAAATAAATCAGAAACAGCAAAAGCATCAAAGGTATGAGTAACCAAATTAGCCACGATAAGCGCGCAGAACCTGGTTTATCCTCTGCTGCCTCAAAAAACACTTTCTTCTGGGAGCTTTTCTTTGACACCCTGCTAAGGTAATTTCATAAAATCAGTTTTTTGAAGGACAGAAAATACTTTTCATGGTATAAATGAGACTCAGCAGTATTTTCTCCGGAACTGCTCCGGCGTTATACCGCTATGCTTACGAAAAAAGCGTACAAAATAAGACGAATCATAAAAGTGAAGCATCTCTCCTACCTGCTGTACGCTCCATTCAGCATTTAGCAGCAGGCGTTTTGCTTCCAGGATGATCCGGTTAAAGATCATATCGCTGGCCGTGCGGTTGACTGTTTTTTTGCAGATGGCGTTGAGGTTTTTGGTGCTCATATTCAGCATATCAGCATATTCGCTCACCATCCTTTTTTCTATGTAATGGCTGTCAATCATCTCTTCGTAGCGGATGATGAGCTGCTGATGATAAGGCGTACTCGTTTCTTGCTGCTGCTTGTCATAGAAGCGGCTCAGGCGCATGAGCAACAGCTCCAGGTAAGCCCGGATGATTTCAGCGTAACGGTGCCGGGCATTTGCCTGTTCTTCATACATCTGCTCAATGATCTCCTCCACAAATTCTTCTGACTCCCGGCTGAGATGCAGGGCAGGATCGCCGCTGAGCACATGGAAAAAGGGCATATCTCTCAGCCTGCCCCTAGAGCGGTGTATGCCGTAAAATTCTGCCTCAAAGAAAATGGAAAACCCCTTGGTGTCTTCTGATAATTCCCAGGAATGTACTTGTCCCGGGGTCAGGAAAAAGATGGTGTAAGGCTTTACTTCGTAAGTCTGAAAATCTATGGTGTGCTTGCCATGCCCCTCGGTGATGAAAAGGACATCGTAAAAGTCGTGTTTATGAGGAAACTGGGTAAACGAAAAGTTTTGTTTGAGGTCTTCAATTCTTTTGATAGCAAAAGCCTGATGATGTCCCTCATAACTATCTCTGAAAGTCTCCAGGCAGTAGATAGGTAATTTCGGCTTGTTTGTCATGTCCGGCGGTGTCACAAAAAACATTTAACCTTCATAAATCTTAAAAAAAAGCTATGGCTCCCCTTGGGAAGCCATAGCTGAATTAAAGCATTTTGTAAACGATCAGGCGATACCTTTCAACATAGCATTCCAGTACATCCAGGGCAGGAAATGCTTTTTAAACAGCCACATGCTATAGCGCTCTTTCGTGGTATCAATCGGGAATGAGGGCGCAGGGTTGTTGTCATAATCAAACTCTGCCAGCACCATTTTGCCGTAAGATGTCACCAGAGGGCATGAGCTGTAGCCGTTATACTGTTTATTACCATTGATAGAAGCATGTTCCATGACAGTCAGCAGGTTTTTGACTACCACAGGCGCCTGTTTACGAACTGCCGCACCGGTTTTAGCCGTAGGCAGGTTGGCTACGTCACCTAGTGCAAATACATTGGGATATTTTTTATGTTGTAGCGTATATTTGTCTACATCCACCCAACCCAGCGGATTATCTTCCACAGCCAGGGAGCTTTTCTTAATAAAGTCAGGAGCACTTTGAGGAGGCGCAGTGTGCAGCATTTCAAATGGAATAACTACACGAGTCTCTCCTTCCACTTTCATCCTGAGTTTTTTCTCCACATCATCAATAGTCACACAGCCAGTCTCTGCACCGGAAAGTTCGTACACGGCCTCTTTGGTATCAGGCCTGATTTCTACCAGCTTATGAAAAAGTTTGAGATAAATATCCCGGTCGTGGACAATATTATTGAGAGTCTTGGCAAATTCTTTCACTCCAAAAATGACAGAACCGGGGGTAGCAAAGATCACATTGGTCTGCTCACGCATTCCATGTTTGCGGAAGTAGTCTTCAGCCAGGTACATAATTTTCTGTGGTGCTCCGCCGCATTTGACAGGTGTGGCCGGCTGGGTAAAGAGAGCGTTGCCTCCTTTAAAATTCTGAATACACTCGTAAGTATATTCAGCATATTCCTGAGAATAATTGCTACAGATGCCGTTTTTACCAATACCTTCTTTCAATCCGGGGATGCCGTCCCAATCTAGCTGTATACCCACGGCTACGATCAGGTACTTATACTTGATTTTCTGCCCTCCACGGGTAATCACGATATTATTGTCAGCATCAACCTGCTCTGCATATTCCTTGATCCAGGTAGTATTTTTGGGAATGTAGTCTTTTTCATCCCGTATGGTGTCGGCCATGTCATAAGCTCCGGCACCAACCAGTGTCCATGCAGGTTGGTAATAGTGCTTTTCTGATGGTTCTAAAATGGCGATGTCCAGGTTTTTATTTTTGCGCAGCAGTTGGGCAGCTGCCGTAATACCTGCTGTTCCTCCACCTAAAATGAGGATTTGATGTTGGCGAATGTCGGAGGAAGTTTCCATAATTATTTTGTTTATTAATTAAACACATGTAATAATACGCGAGTTCGATAATTCTGCTTTAGTTTTTTTTAATAAAGACCGAAGTTTTCTGCTCATAAAAACTATAAGCTATCAAGCCACTGAAGGCATGAGCAATAGCATTTACTAGACTCCTGTGGTTAGTGTGATAGCTACGTTTGCCGCGCAATCAAAAACAGTCACTAATCAGTTACTGATTCTATAAGCCTACGTTTCTTTATTTTGATTTTATCGGAGAAAAGCATGAGCCTATTTTTCATATTCCACCGTATCTTAGTGGTTAAATATAGCCCTTGCTCATACAACTATTCAAAAAGTTCGATAAAGTAGCCTTCGTCGGCATAGCACTTTACCTGGCATCCTTCCAGTAGTATTCTTAAGGCCTGATCGCTATTGTCAGCAATGTTATCAAGTGTCATGATAAAGTTGACTATATCTCCATACTCATTAATGAGCAGATGTAGTTTAAGAACATAAAAACCAGCTTGTGGAAGATTTTCCTCTCTGTGCAATGCCCGCGAAAACCTTATGAGAAGGTATACGAAGATTATGACACAGGTGATTTATTTACTAGCAGCAAACCGGGCTGCCGGATGGCATGTTCCTGTATGACAACTGCTAAGCGTACAAGATTTAAGGAACATATATACAGCAGAGCCAATTGATCGGGATAAGTTCGTCACAACGGTTATAGCTTACTGCATTTGGAAAGTAACTTCTTAGTACGCCTCCGATACCATATCTTTATGGAAATAGGCAAAACATTTGTAATCATGATAGTGATAGTAGATCAAAATCGCAAGAGCTTCACTTTCCGATAATTTGGAAGGGATTCCTGCTCTTTTAATTACGATACCCATTTGCTTTCCTGCCATGTAAGAAAAGCTTTGCGAAAATCATCCAGTATGAAAATATAGATCAGTCGCTCAGCGTTCCGATTTTCTTCGTATTTTGATCTATATATAAGACTATTTTTTGAGTGTTGATTAAATGGAATACTCAATTTACTCAGATTTTAGTCTTATTTCTCTTTTAACCCTCATCATCAGCGGTTTAAGTATCGGAATCATGTTAATAATATGTTTAGGAAAATAAAATTAATTTCGTCCGTTTTTGAATATTTTATTAAAATGATAGGTAGTGAACCACAAGTCATACTATTGGTATCTGAGTTTTGTTTTGTGGGGGTACAAGACATGGGTTTTGCTATCTCAAAGCATCACATTAATACCACTACCAAATGATAAAGAGTGTAAAGCTGAATTTGCATATTTTGAATAAAAATTAGTATTGATCAGGATCACTAACTTTTCATCCATATTAACAGTTTCAGTTTTTACACAGTTAAAAATACCGCCTAAAAAAAGGCAGGGCCTATATCAGCTCTGCCTTTTTACTGCCCTGGTTTTTAATGAGGCAATTTATCTCTCAGCCGACCGTACACCCAGGTGCCGAGAATAGCACTAAGCAGCGGCACTAAAATGACTGTGAATCCATTGCCAATCAGGGCAAAAAGTGGACCCGGGCACGCACCTGTAAGTGCCCAGCCCAGACCGAAAATAATGCCTCCGATCAGCGTTCCGGGATGAAATTTTTTGGGTTTAAGATCAATTACACCCCCGCCTATGGATTTAATATTGAAACGGGTAATTAGCTGAACTGAAATGAAACCCACCAGTATGGCCAGTCCAATAATGCCATACATGTGAATGGATTCAAATCTGAACATCTCCTGTATTCTGAACCAGGACAGGACTTCAGCTTTGGTGAGTGCAAAACCGAAAAAAATGCCCAGAAAAATGAAGAGTAAGGGACTTTGTCCTTTTTCTTCGCTTGCTATGTTCTTTCGTTCTTTTATTGCTGTCTGTTGCATCGTATTATAAGTTTAAGATCCAGGGTAGGATAAAATGAGTCATGGTAAGTCCACCAATGAAGAAGCCGATGACGGCCACCAGAGAAGGCCACTGCAGGTAAGATAAGCCCATAATGGCATGGCCTGATGTACATCCACCAGCATAACGGGCGCCAAAACCCACCAAAAAGCCACCTGCCACCATGAAAAACAATCCCTCTAGCGTGAATAGATTATCCCAGGAAAAAATATCGGTAGGAATCAGGGAGGAGAAGTTTTCTACGCCCAGCGCCTGCAATTGAGCTACTGTTTCTGTGCTTATATCTACCGCTTGGTTAGAATCAGTAACAAATCCGCCAATAATGCCTCCTATCAGGATACCCAGTACGAAAAAAAGATTCCAGCTTTCCTTTTTCCAGTCATACTTGAAGAAACTAATATTGGAAGGATAGCAGGCCGCACAAGCGTGCCTTAGTGAAGATGAAATTCCGAATTGTTTATTAGCCAGCAACAGTAGCATGGGCACCATCAATCCAATGATGGGTCCGGCTACATACCAGGGCCAGGGTTGATAAATAAACTCTTTCATTATTTGATTTTTTTTTAGTTTGAATTATTGTCAGGGCTTCAGCAGAGTAATTCGTTAATTTATTTAAACTACTTCACCAGGCCAGCCCATCATACCGCCTGAAATATTGTAAAGCTTCTCAAATCCCAGCTGTGACATTCTTTTGCAGGCACTTCCACTACGGTTACCTGAGCGGCAAATCACAAAATAAGTCTTGTTTTTATCAAGATTATTTAATTTTTGATCAAAGCCTGGATCAAACAGGTTGATATTCCTGGCTTTCTTCAGGTGACCGCTTATGAACTCTTCGGGTGTGCGTACATCCAGGATTTCATAATTTTTAATATTCTCTTCTTTAATAAAAGCCTCCATACGGGCAGCACTCAGCTGCTGATATTTTTGAGTGGATGGATCGGCTCCGCCTAAGATTTTTTTGATAAACTCTATCATTGCTAATCAAATATTTGAAGAAGAGGCTGTCTTGATTTATCAACAGCCCCTCCTGTTAAATTTTAAAGAGCAGCCATTTTTTCCTGTCTCAGTTGGTTAGGGCATTTGCCTGCTACCAAAGGAAGCTCAGCGGCTTCTTTGATTTTGGCAAAACCACCAGCCACATTTTTGATTTGCTGAAAGCCATGCTGCTTAAGAATGGAGGAAGCGATCATGGAACGATAGCCCCCCGCACAATGCAGCACATACTTTTGCTCTCTGTCCAGCTCATTCATTTGAGCCTCCAGGTCTTTAAGAGAAATGTTCAACGCACCTTCCACATGCTCAACCTGGGCTTCAGTATTCCGTCTCACATCCAGGATAGTGAAACCTTCTTCTATGAGTTTTGGTAATAAAGTGGCATCCACTGTATCAACCTGCTGCAACTGCCGTCCGGCCTTTTCCCAGGCTTGTACGCCCCCTTTGAGGTAGCCTTTTACATTTTCAAAACCCACACGGGCCAGTCTGAGTACTGACTCTTCTTCTTTGCCAGGTTCGGTCACCAGTACCAGGGGCTGATCAATTTTGAGTAGAGTACCTACCCATACCGCGTACTGCCCTTCCAGACCGATATTAAGTGAGCCGGGCACAAAGCCTTTTTCAAAAGAATCAGGTTCGCGAGTATCAAGAATGACTGCTCCTTCAGCAGCAGCCTGCTCAAAAGCCTCGGCATCAAGCGGGTTAAGGTTACGAGCCATCACTTCGTCAATGTTCTGGTAACCATATTTGTTGATCTTGGCATTTTCGGGGAAGTAGGCAGGTGGCGTTTCAAGGCCATCGGTTACCACATCAACAAACTTTTGCTTAGTCATAGGCTGCAGGGCATAATTGAATTTTCGCTGCGCACCGATAGTAGTAAAAGTTTCGCTATTCATATTTTTTCCGCACTGCGAACCAGCACCATGACCGGGATAAACGATCACTTCATCGTCCAGGGTCAGTATTTTAGCCTGCAGCGAATCATATAGATGGCCGGCCAGGTCCTCACGGCTCAGGTCAGTTTTCACTGCCAGGTCAGGACGTCCTACATCGCCATTGAAAAGGGTATCGCCTGTAAATACAGCGTAATCTTTGCCCAGTTCATCAATGAGCAGAAAGCTGCTTGACTCCATGGTATGTCCGGGTGTATGCAATACCTTGATTCGTACATCGCCGATATGAAACATTTCATCATCCTGGGCTATGTAAGCAGAATATTCAGGACGAGCATTGGGACCGAATACGATGGTAGCACCCGTCTTACGGGCCAGATCCAGGTGACCAGACACAAAATCAGCATGGAAGTGTGTCTCAAAAATGTACTTGATCTTAGCCCCACGCTTTTCAGCCAGTTCCAGGTAAGGAGCCGTTTCTCTGAGCGGATCAATGATGACAGCTTCTTTGTTGGATTCAATGTAATAAGCTGCTTCTGCGAGGCATCCGGTATAAAGTTGTTCTACGTACATAACTTATAAATTTTATTAGTGGATGAAATAAATTGTATTTGTCAGATTGTTACCATCAGTTCTCTGGCAATGATATAAGCACCCATCACCAGCACAAACCAGCCAAATGCTCCCTTGAGTTTGCCGGCTGATACATACTTAGAGGCAAAAGAACCGATCACGATACCCCCTATGGCAAAGCCTGAGAAGAGCATCAGAAAATTCCAGTCAATGATTTGTTCACTGATATCACCGGTAAAACCGATCAAAGATTTGACTGCAATGATAAGCAGGGAAGTCCCCACGGCCATCTTCATAGGCAGACGCGCCAGTATTACCAGCGCAGGAATGATCAGAAATCCCCCTCCCGCGCCTACGATCCCGGTAAGCACCCCTACAATGGCACCTTCCAGCAGTATCATAGGATAATTGAATTTAATTTCTTCTTCCTCCAGGTCTTTCTTTTTACCTGAACGAATCATAGAGTAGGCAGCCGCTACCATAATCACGGCAAAGAAAAGCATGATGGCCAGGTCTTTAGTCAATACAAAGTCGCCCAGATGTAGTATCTCACTGGGAATGGCAGGTACGAGGTATTTACGGGTAAGAAAAACCGCTGTCAGTGAGGGAATGGCAAAAACCACTGCAGTACGATAGCTTACCAAACCTTTTTTCATGTAACTGAATGATCCGATCAGAGAAGCGATACCTACCACAAAAAGTGAATAGGCCGTAGCTAGTACCGGCTCTACGTGCATAAGATATACCAGCGCGGGTACGGTAAGAATGGAACCTCCACCTCCAATCAGGCCGAGGCTAACTCCAATAGTGATCGCTGCTATAAGTCCTACTATGTTTTCCATGATTGTACTAATTCTTAAATAATCTGGGGTATGTTTAAGTTAATTATATTTCGCATTTACTCATGCAGTGCAACACGCCGGTCACTTCTTTCATTTCAAGGTAGTAAAGCACCTTCTGACCTTCGCGCTCATTGTTTAGTACACCTTTCAATTTCATATTTGACAAGTGGTGAGAAACGAGTGACTGTTCTGACTTCAGAATCTCGGTAATGTCCCCTACCGATAGTTTGCCCCTTTTAGATAGCAAATCAACTATGGCAATCCTGAGTGGATGCGCAATCGTTTTGAGGATGTGTGCCGCCTTCTCTAATTTTTCTGTGCTTATGAGTATGTCTGTATCCATCATATTTTGTTATACGCAAATATATTAAAATATGTTCATATATATGAAATTATATATAAATTTTTTTTCATATATTTTTTAAAAGCACTCATTTACAGTTAATTGAATTGATCAAAAGAATCCGAAAAAACCAGAAGAAAGCTTAGTAGTGGTAAGCGTGGAATGCAGATAGGTATAACCTGGAGAGGCTATGCAGAATAGCTGTTGATGTCTCTATGGGAGAAGCGGATGTGGAGTCGGTAGTTTGTTATAGCCAATGATACATTGAATGTAGCGTCTAAAATTAATTTGACTGCTTAAAAAAGTTAAAAAAAAAGCTGTGTACCTGTCAGCACACAGCTTTTTTCATAAGGAAAGAAGTTTTACTTATTGTCTATCTTGATACTACTTTCTACTTCGTCCTTAATTTCTTTGGTTGCATCTTTAAATTCACGAATTCCTTTTCCTAATCCGCGAGCAATTTCAGGAATCTTGTTGGCTCCGAAAAAGATCAGGATGAAAAATACGATCACCATAATTTCCCACCCGCCAAGTCCGCCGATGAAGAGCAATAAGTTGTACATACCAGTAAAGTTTATGAGTTGAATTTAAATGTATTTTTGATTTTTAAAGCAACTTCAATTTAACCAGAATTTCAATAAGTTAGTGCCTGTCAGTATAAATATTTCAGAGCTATAAATCCAGAACCAGATCAGGCTTAGCTGTTTGACATTTTCAATTCTTTTAAAACATTCCAAATACAAACTTTCCCTTTCTGCCTTTATTCTGAAGGTTATTTGAGAAATGTACTGAGAAACAAGAGTCAAGAAGGGTACGTTATCTTCAAGGAACTTTAAAACCTGCTAATTGATTTTCCATAAAAACAAGTATACCGGCAAAAAAAAATGAATCAATTGTTTTCATTTGGAACTTAAAGCCGGAACAAATAATTTATATCATAAGACACTGAAATTCAGATTTTTAACATATATTCTTTGAATCAAAATGGCACTAATTTTTATCTGCTTTCGTTATAATAATGTGTAACAAAACAGTGTTTATGAACAAGGAAAATAAGCAGATAGATAAGAAAGCCATAGAAACTTATGACATAGCAAACTCTTATGAAACTTTGCATCTGGCCCAGGATCTGGCCAGGTTTATTAAAGAGAATAAACTGTTTCATAACATCCACGGCAAGGCCTATGTCAACGTAGAAGGCTGGCAATATGCCGGTGCCAGACTCGGCATACTTCCGGTCATTGAACAACTGACAAATATTAGCAACGATAAGGAGATCAAGTACATAGCTGAAGTGAAGTTACTTGATCTGAAATCACAGCAGGTGACAGGTTCTGGTTTCGCCATCTGTAGTAATCTGGAGAGCGGTAAAAGAAATTACCAGGAATTTGCCATTGCCTCCATGGCTCAAACCAGGGCTATTGGTAAAGCCTACCGGAATATTCTGGCCTGGATCATTCGTGCCGCCGGTTATGAGCCTACGCCAGCTGAGGAAATGGATTACATGAGGAATGATGATCAAATTTCATCAGTAGAATCACCTGAGGATCGCGCTCCGTTGAGCAAAAAACAGGTAAAACCTGAAAACGAGGCAGAAAACATTGCGACAGTGAAACAGAAGACCGAGATTTTACTGTTACTAAATAACAAGGTCATTCGCAAGGAAGAAAAAGATAAAATGATAGAAAACATCAATAAACTTACGGAAGATCGTGCTGGAAAAGCCATCAAGCGTTTGAAAAAGGTTATTGATGAAAGACAAGACGTAAAGTCACACGCAGCATAGTTTGGTTTGGTTAGTTTAGCAGAAAGCTCAAGGGCAAGTGTCCTTGAGCTTTTTTTTATGTTTTATCCCTATCCAGCCGAAGTCCTTTTTTCCCAGATCTATACCGCTTCATTTTATCAAGTAAAGATTCTAAGTTGGTATCAAAAATGGCGATTTTCCTGACGGAATGGTGCAAGAAATCTTCGGCCTCCATATGGTCAAAGAGCTTCTCCATCATATCATAGTAGCCGTTGATGTTTAAAATACCGATTGGCTTCTGGTGCAGCGAAAGTTGTGACCAGGTAAGCATTTCAGTAAGTTCCTCCAGCGTACCAAAGCCGCCTGGAAGCGCAATGACAGCATCCGACAATTCGGACATCTTCATTTTGCGTTCATGCATGGATTCTACCATGATCAGCTCATGAAGCCCCTGATGGGCTACCTCCTGCCTATGTAAAAAATGAGGTATCACGCCAATAACCTCACCACCCGCTGAAAGGGCTGCATCTGCTACAGTACCCATCAGGCCAACTCTGCCGCCGCCGTATACAATACGATATCCATTTTTAGCCAATGTCTGCCCCAACTCATGAGCGCTGTTTTGATAAACTTTATCCTTCCCCAGCCGAGAAGCACAAAAAACTGCGATACTTTTCATTAATTAGCCTTTATAATAGGTCACGAAACTACACATTATCTTATGCAAGCAAAATTTTTCAGAAGGATTATTCTCCTCTCAGTTTTAAGCCTGATCAGTGGCTACCTCCAGGCTCAATCAGCCGAGGAAGATGTAAAAACAGTAATTGAGCAGCTGTTTGATGGTATGCGAGCTGCCGACAGCAGTATGGTAAGTCCGCTCTTTGCCTCAAATGCAGTATTGTTTACCATTGTAGAAAAGGATGACAAGGTTATGCTGCCTCAACTGGCTGTAGAAAACTTTTTAAATGCAGTAGGCACTGCCCGTAATGAGGTCTGGGATGAACGCATTCTGGCTTACGATATCAAGGTGGATGAAAAACTGGCTTCGGCCTGGACACCTTATGAGTTTTACAGAGGCAAAGAATTCAGCCACTGTGGGGTCAATACTTTTCAGCTGTATAAAAGTCAGGAGGGCTGGAAGATTATCAGCATCACTGACAACAGGCGCAAAGACAACTGCCCTCGCTGAGCCTTTCCCGGTCTTGCTTTCAGCTTACGCTGATTTTTTATATACTTAAATTTAATCCATTATCTAACAAGCTAATATCATGAGGAACGAACCGATGAATGTACTGGTAGTAGGTTGCGGTAATATGGGCGCCTCTCATGCCCGCGCCTATCATAAAATGCCTGAATTCAATATAGTTGGACTGGTCAGCCGGGGTGCAGAAAGCCGTGAAAAACTAGCCGCCGAACTGGGGGGTAAACCTGCCATGTTTGACAATATTGATGAAGCACTGGAGCAACTGAAGCCGGATGCAGTATCTATCAATACCTACCCCGATACGCATTATGAATATGTACTTAAGAGCTTCAAAGCTGGAGCGCATGTTTTCGTGGAAAAGCCCCTGGCAGAAACTGTAGAACAGAGCATAGAAATTGCCGAAGCCGCCCGCCAATACAATAAGAAGCTGGTCATCGGCTATATCGTAAGGGTACATCCCGCCTGGAAGAAATTTATTGAGATCGCCCATACACTTGGTAAACCCCTGGTGATGCGGATGAATCTCAACCAGCAGAGCAGCGGTAATACCTGGGAGACGCATAAAAACCTGATGAAGTCTATGTCGCCCATTGTAGACTGTGGTGTACATTATGTTGATGTGATGTGCCTGATGACCAAGGCGCAGCCAGTCAGGGTAAGTGCCATCGGTGCCAGGCTGAGTGATGAAATTAGTACCGAGATGTACAATTACGGGCAGCTACAGGTCACTTTTGATGATGGTTCGGTTGGCTGGTACGAAGCAGGCTGGGGCCCCATGATGAGCGAAAATGCCTTTTTTGTCAAAGATGTAATCGGTCCTAAAGGCTGTGTCAGTATCATGGATTCTCAGAGCCCATCGGATGACGTGAATTCTCATACCAAAACCAATGCTCTCAAGGTGCACAGCGCAGAACGCGGTCCGGATGGCAGGTTTACTAATAATGACAGGATTATCAACACCAATGATGAACCTGATCACCAGGGGCTTTGTGACCTGGAGCAGCAGCTCTTCCTGAGAGCAATCAGGGAGGATATGGACCTTAGCCAGCATCACCAGGATGCTATCAACAGCCTGAGAGTCGTACTGGCCGCCGATGAATCTTTTAAGACGGGTAAGACCGTAGAAATAAAAGTCGGGCAGCCTGCCTGAGCCCGCTGCCAATAATAGCTGAAGAAAACCTAAAACAGGAGCCCTGCTTTTTTGCTTTAAGCATCAGGAAGCTCCTTTTTTTTATGTCAATTTATTTTTATGTGGTTTATTCATCATCTCAGTTTAGTGTTTTTGCTTTTGATAGACACTTCTGCTTTATTCACTAAAATGCATCTGATACGTATGGAAGAAATAAGCAAAGTGCAAGTGATCGTTGAAGGTATTGAAACAGATAAAGGCAATATCCGGCTGGCATTTTACGATTCGCCGGAAACTTTCACAGAAAAACCTATTAAAACCGCCGAAGTACCGGTAAACGGAAAATCAAAAATTGAAACTGAAATAGAGATCCCCTACGGTGCTTATGCAATCGCTGTTTACCATGATATCAACAGCAACGGAAAACTGGATACCAAAATCTTTGGTATTCCCTCAGAGCCTTATGGTTTTTCAAATGATTACCGTCCTACCATGAGCAAGCCTGATTTTGAAGATGCCCTCATCAACATAGAGAAACCAACTATGACCGTCAGGTTGAAAGTTGAGTAATATCTTGTAAAAAATTTGGGATTTTAGGCTACATTAGCTAAATTTTGACAAATAAGATTCTTCTTTGACGATCGTTTTTCAAATTTTACAAATCCCGACCTTGGATGATGCTAACGCCCGGATCTGATAGAGTGGCGCGTGTTGCCCTTTTGCTGAATTATTTCAACCGCTTCAGTCATTTTAACAAAATTCTTCTTCTTTTACTGCTTATTGTCATCGTATTTCCTTCACATATCCTGAAGGAATGGTCTTCTTTCTCTGATGATCAGCCTTTCGAGAAATATACTGAAACTATTCCCGGCTCGGATGTAAGCTTTGATATGATGCCTATTGCCGGAGGTTCCTACCTGATGGGTAGTCCTGCCCAGGAAAAGAACCGGGGCGAAGGCGAGGGGCCACAGGTTAAAGTAGAGATTGCTCCCTTTTGGATGGCCAGCCACGAAACCACCTGGGACATGTTTGAAATTTTTATGTTCCAGGAACAGGAGAAAAGACTGGCCGAACAGAATGGTGGCTTAGAGGCTGCCAACATTCCCCCGGTAGATGCTGTCTCCCGCCCTACCCCACCCTATCTGGACATGAGTTTTGGTATGGGCAAGTACGGTTACCCGGCTATTTGTATGACACAGTATTCTGCCCAGATGTTCTGTAAGTGGCTGAGTGCCAAAACCGGAGTTTTTTACCGCCTACCCACTGAGGCAGAATGGGAGTATGCCTGCCGTGCCGGCACCAATACTGCATACTTTTTCGGTGATGATGCCAGCCAGCTGGAAGAATATGCCTGGTTTTATGATAACACCAACGGAGGCTACGAAAAAGTAGGCGGCAAAAAGCCTAATCCCTGGGGACTTTATGACATGCATGGCAATGTAGCTGAATGGACCCTGGATCAGTATGATGCTGAGTTTTACCAGTTGCTTAAATCCGGAGCGGCCAACCCCTGGAATAAGCCCGAAACCCTCTACCCCAGAACTACCCGGGGTGGCTCCTGGTACGATGACCCTGAAATGCTCCGCTCTGCCGCTCGTCTCCCCTCCAACCCAAGGTGGAAACAGCAGGACCCTCAAATACCTAAGAGTAACTGGTGGCATACCGATGCCCGTTTTGTAGGTTTTCGTGTTATCCGGCCTTTAGTTCCTCCCTCTGGGCAAGAACTGCAGGCTTTCTGGCCGCAGCCTATAGAAGATTTGTAATCTACTTTTTATCTAACCTATAACTGTTATGAAAAAAATTGAACCAAGCAAAGCAATGAACCGCAGGAGCTTTGTCAAAAGTACTGCTGCCATCACTGCAGGGGGACTTATTCTGCCCCAGCTGTCAGTAGGCGCCAGTGCCTACGTAGGTGGTACCGCTACGCTTAACGTCGCCCTTATAGGATGTGGAGGAAGAGGTACAGGAGCCGCTGCGCAGGCCATGAGCGTCAAGGAGGACGTCAAGTTGGTAGCCATGGCCGATGCCTTCAGCGACCGCCTTGAAGAAAGCTATAACAACCTGATGAAGAAGCATGGCGAATCGGGTAGAATGGCCGTTCCTGAAGAAAATAAATTTGTAGGTTTTGATGGTTACAAACAGGCTATAGCTTTGGCTGATGTGGTGATCCTGACGACACCTCCCGGATTCAGGCCGGTTCATTTTGAAGAAGCTATCCGTCAGGGTAAGCATGTATTTATGGAAAAGCCGGTGGCGACCGATGCTCCCGGAGTACGTAAGGTGCTGGAAGTAGCTGAACAGGCCAAGCAGAAAAAACTGAATGTGGTGGTAGGTCTGCAGCGCCACTACCAGAACAGTTATCTGGAAATGATGGACCGCATCCATAAAGGAGAAATCGGTGACGTAGTAGGCGGGCAGGTGTACTGGAACAGCAGCGGTGTATGGGTACGCGAACGTCAACCACATCAGAACGAGATGGAATACCAGATGCGCAACTGGTACTACTTTACCTGGCTGTGCGGCGACCATATCATGGAACAACACATACATAACATAGACGTAGCCAACTGGGTCAAGCAGGGCTATCCTGTCAAAGCGCAGGGCATGGGAGGTAGAGAAGTACGAACCGGCCGGGATCACGGGGAGATTTTTGACCATCATTTTGTGGAGTTTCACTACGCAGATGGCACCATTATCAATTCTCAGTGCCGCCATCAGGAAGGATGCCTCAACAAGGTAGCGGAGACCTTTGTTGGCACCAAAGGCAGGGCATCTACTGACGGATCTACTACCATTACTGACCTGAAGGGCAATGTAAAATGGAGCCATCGTGACCGCAACGATCCCAACCCTTTTCAGGTAGAACATGACCGCCTGTTTGCCACTATCGTCAATGGAGGCGATTTGCTTGCTGATGCTGAAAACGGAGCTAAAA
This sequence comes from Cyclobacteriaceae bacterium, assembly GCA_046541235.1. Lineage (GTDB taxonomy): Bacteria > Bacteroidota > Bacteroidia > Cytophagales > Cyclobacteriaceae > Catalinimonas. The sequence goes on from JBKHDR010000001.1 coordinate 155,503, forward strand.
GTACCATGGCATCTCTGCTGGGTCGTATGGCTACCTACTCCGGTAAAATGGTTACCTGGGATGAAGCCTACAACTCCAACATCAGCCTGGTACCTGATCAGCTCAGCTGGGAGGCTGCTCCGCCGGTGCTTCCTAATGACAACGGCAGATACCCGGTACCCGTGCCCGGTAAAACTAAAGTCATTTGAAACAATAACATTTGACATCAGGTCTCAACTCAGGTTGAGGCCTTTTTTTTGCTCGCTTTCGCACAGTTGTGACCGCCAGCGAACACTTAACCTATCAATCATTAGCCCTGATACACGCTAAAGCCAGATTTTTTCAGTGGCACAGCCCTTGTCTAGGTTTTACCGAACTACTTAAACCAAATTATCATGAAAAAAACTATTTTTTTTATTGCCTTCGTTTTATTCCTGTCTACTCAAAGCTTCGCCCAGGATGTAGTACAGGCTGAAGAAATCATAACTAAGCTCAATCAGGGTAAAGATGTTAATTATGAAAACGTAGAAATTCATGGAGTACTGGATCTCACTGCGCTTGATAACCGTGAACTGACCAAAAGCGGAAGAGGTTGGTTTGGTTCAGACAACGAGCAATACGAAAGCTCAGTGACAGCACAAATCAGATTCACAAAATGTACTTTTAAAGATGATGTACTGGCTTATTACAATGAGGATGACGTTACCTACATTGCCCATTTTGAGGAGGATGTGATCTTTGAGCAGTGCACGTTTAAAGGTCAGAGTGAATTCAAGTATTCTGAATTTCCTGCTGAGGCTGTTTTTGTCAGGTCAATCTTTAATGAGGAGGCTAATTTCAAGTATGCAGAATTTGAAGAGGGGCCCGATTTTGAAGGTGCCATTTTTGAAGAGGATGCCAATTTTAAATATGCCGAATTTGACGATCAGCCAGTGTTTGCCGGGGTAATTTTTGAAGATGAGGCTAATTTCAAATATGCTGAGTTTCCCGGTGGTGTCAGCTTTGAAGCTACTGTTTTCAATGAAATGGCCAACTTTAAGTATACCAAATTTTCTGAGCCGCTGAACCTAAAGGGTGTAGTATTCAATGGGTCAGAAGATTTTAAATACACCAGCATTGATGGCCGGGACTTTACTTCTTACCTGATCAGAAACAGATAAATCACTTTCATCCAAACAAAAAAAGCGTGACATGCAAATGCCACGCTTTTTGGTATAGATATCTCTTCTCTTTATTTCACTTCCATGTTGTCTGAACCCACTTTAGCCTTAAGGAACTCACGGTTCATACGGGCGATGTTGGCCATATCAATCTCCTTAGGGCACTCCGCTGAGCAGGCCTGGGTATTGGAGCAGGCACCAAAGCCTTCGGCGTCCATCTGGGCAATCATACGCTCAGCACGCTGCTGGCGCTCCACCTGACCCTGGGGAAGCAGGGCAAGCTGTGAGATCTTGGCACTGACAAACAGCATAGCCGAAGCATTTTTACAGGCAGCCACACAGGCACCACACCCAATACAGGTGGCTGCGTTGAAAGCCTCATCAGCTACATCTTTGGAAATTGGTATTTCATTAGCATCAGGTACACCACCGGTATTGATAGAAACATAACCACCAGCCTGGATGATACGATCAAACGCACTGCGATCCACCATCAGGTCCTTGATCACGGGAAAAGCCTTGGCTCTCCAGGGTTCTACGGTGATGGTCTCTCCATCATTAAAATGCCGCATATGCAGCTGACAGGCAGTCGTGCCTTTTTGAGGACCATGAGGACGACCGTTGATGTACATGGCACAGCTGCCACAAATTCCTTCACGGCAGTCGTGATCAAAATGTACAGGTTCTTTGCTCTCCTGTTCAAGCTTCTCATTCAATACGTCAATCAGTTCCAGAAAAGACATATGCGTATTGATGTCTTTCATCTGGTAAGTTTCAAACTTACCTTTATCGCTGGCGTTTTTCTGACGCCATATTTTCAGTGTAACGTTCATAACACGGTTATTTATAGCTGCGTTGCGTCAATTTAACATTTTCAAATACAAGAGGCTCTTTGTGAAGCTTTTCAGCGATGTTATCAGCCTGATACTCCCAGGCAGCTACGTAAGAATAGTTTTCATCATCGCGCAGGGCTTCTCCCTCGGGCGTCTGATACTCTTCTCTGAAATGTCCGCCGCAGGATTCTTTCCTGTCCAAGGCATCTTCAATCATCAAAGCACCCAGTTCAATGAAGTCAGACAGGCGACTGGCTTTTTCAAGCGTCTGGTTTAATTCCTGATCTGTACCCAGTACTTTTACATCGTTCCAGAATTCTTCTCTGATCTTTTTAACTTCTACTCTGGCTTCCTTGAGGCCTTCTTCGGTACGTGACATACCGCATTTGTCCCACATCACTCTGCCTAGCTTCTTATGCAGCATATCCACCGTCTGAGAGCCTTTGATACTGATCATCTTTTTGATCCGCTGCTTCACTTCTTCTTCTGCAGCTTTGAAAGCCTCATGTGTAGTTGGTATTTTATCGTATGGTGTACCAGCCAGGTAGTCACCTATGGTGTAAGGAATGACAAAATATCCATCGGCCAAACCCTGCATCAGGGCACTGGCACCCAGCCTATTAGCGCCATGGTCAGAGAAGTTACACTCTCCCAGGGCGTACAGTCCGGGTACGGTGGTCATAAGGTTATAATCAACCCAGAGGCCACCCATGGTATAATGCACGGCAGGATAGATCATCATAGGCGTTTTGTAAGGATTATCGCCAGTGATCTTCTCGTACATTTCAAAGAGGTTACCGTACTTGGCGGATACCAGATCTTCACCATCACGTTTGATGGCGTCAGCAAAATCAAGGTATACAGCAAGACCCGTTTCTCCTACTCCACGACCTTCATCACATACCGCTTTGGCATTGCGGGAAGCCACATCACGGGGCACCAGGTTACCAAACGAAGGATATTTTCTCTCCAGGTAATAATCTCTTTCGTTTTCAGGAATCTGCTGGGGAGGACGTTTGTCTCCTTTTTTCAAAGGTACCCATACCCTACCGTCGTTTCTTAGCGATTCAGACATCAGCGTCAGTTTTGACTGATACTCACCAGATACAGGTATACAGGTAGGGTGAATCTGAGTAAAGCAGGGATTAGCAAACAGAGCACCTTTTTTGTGGGCTCTCCAGGCAGCAGTGGCATTACTGCCCATGGCGTTGGTAGACAGGAAGAAAACATTGCCATACCCACCGGTAGCCAACACTACCGCATGTGCGCTGTGAGATTCAATCTCGCCGGTAAGCAGATTTCTGACAATGATGCCCCGGGCTTTTCCGTCAACCTTCACCAGGTCAAGCATCTCAGTACGGGGATACATCTTCACCTTACCATTTGCCACCTGACGACTAAGCGCACCATAGGCACCCAGCAGCAATTGCTGCCCGGTCTGACCGCGGGCATAGAAGGTACGCGATACCTGTGCGCCACCAAAAGAACGGTTGGCTAACAGCCCCCCATACTCACGGGCAAAAGGCACACCCTGAGCCACGCATTGATCTATAATATTAACACTTACTTCTGAAAGACGATATACATTTGACTCTCTTGAACGGTAGTCACCTCCTTTGATGGTATCATAAAAAAGGCGGAAAACACTGTCACCATCATTCTGATAATTCTTGGCGGCGTTGATACCACCCTGGGCAGCAATACTGTGTGCTCTCCTGGGGCTATCCTGAAAGCAGAAAGCTTTCACATTGTAGCCCAGTTCGGCCAGTGAAGCGGCTGCGGATGCCCCAGCCAGACCTGTACCCACCACAATCACTTCATACTTACGCTTATTGGCAGGATTTACCAGTTTAAGGTTAAATTTATGCTTAGTCCACTGTTCGGCTAAAGGACCTCCGGGAACTTTGGAATCTAAATTCATATAGTTATGGGATTATGGTGATCAGTTTAAACTTTTAAGAAAGAAATAGATAGGCATGGATGCAAAAAGCGCAGGCACCAGGATAGCAAAAATCAGACTTACGGTCTTAATAAATGGAGTATATTTTTTGTGGTTCATACCCAATGTCTGGAAGGCACTCCAAAAACCATGTGAAAGGTGAAAAGCTAAGCCTACCATTGCAAGCAGGTATACGACCACATACCACCACTGCGAAAAAGCAGAAACTACAATTGCATAAAGGTCTTTCACCTCTACACCTCCGTAATTACGAGTAGGGGTGTATCCAAAATGCATTTCAAACCAGAAGCTTCTAATGTGTATGATAAGAAAAATAAGTACGATCGTACCTAAAATTCCCATGTTACGTGACTTCCAAGAACTGTTGTAACGAGGATTAGCCAGCGTGTATCCCACCGGCCTTGCCTTTTTGTTTTTAATACTTAGTACCAGAGAGTAAATAATGTGAAGCAGAAGACCTGAATAAAGAACGATGGAAGCAACTCTGACCAGAGGGTTAGTGGTCATAAATTCGGCATAAAGATTAAACGCCTCGCCTCCGTCATTCTTAAACAAAAGCATATTTCCCGATACATGAACAACCAGAAAAACGATAAGAAACAAGCCGGTAAGAGACATGATTACCTTTTTTCCGATAGTGCTTGACAAAGCTTGTGAAAACCAACTCATACTAGTGGAATGCTATAAAATTTTGTAAAGAATTTACTAATCATTTTCGCCAAAAATATGGCAGGAATGGTTAGTATCCAACTGCAACTCTCCTATTTTAACAACTTCTAAATAAAGATGTAGAATTGCTTCAGCCGCGCATTTTTACGACATATACATAACTAAAAGAAGCGCAGGTAAGTTCTTTGAGCAGGAATATTTTGTTTAATAATTATTACAATTTGCTAAACAAAAAAGATTTGTTTTTTTCTTATTCCTTTATCTGAGGAAAAAGGATTAACCTGTGTGCATCACACTTTTTTATAGTATCTTGTCGTTATCAATTAAATATCGTACACATGTAAAATTTTAATATATATTATTAGTTTATTTACATTTATAGAATTTAAGACTTATTTTTATGATCGTGATCACTAACTGATGTGATATTTTTTACAGTAGCAGGCTTCAACATTAAGCAGGACAGATTTGAAAAAAAGGATTTACACCATTGGAATACTCTTCGGGATGCTGAGTACACTGCTCGTTCAACGGGCCAACGCAACCCATATCAGGGCAGGCGAAATTATCGCTGAGTTGATCAGCTGCCAGGCCTATACCTACCGCTTTCGCATCATCGGCTACGAAGATACCGGCTCCGATGTAGAATTTGGTAACGGGGAAATATATTTTGGCCACGGTGATCCTATAGAATTGAGTACGGAAAGTGAAAGCTTTGTCAGAACTCCCATTGATAACGAAAAGCTCATCCGAAGAAGTGAATTTGTCATTAACCATACTTTTCCAGGTCCAGGTGAATATACGATTTCATTCCGGGAATTTAACCGGAATGCCGATATCCTGAACATGACCGAATCTGTTCAGACCCCCTTTTACGTTGAAACAAAGCTGGTTATTGACCCACTGCTGGCCTGTAATGAATCGCCGGTACTTACCAACCCTCCGGTAGATGGCGCGGTAATAGGTAAAAAATTTGTTCATAATCCCGGAGCTTTTGACCCTGACGGTGACAGTCTTTCTTATAAATTCGTCATTCCCAAGCAGGATGTTGATCAGAATGTAGATGGTTACCAGTTTCCCGATGAATACGACCAGACTTCAGGAATAAGAACCAACCCTATTCGTGAAGATGGATCAACCCCTACCGAAATCACCATAGACCCTGTTACCGGTGAGTTGGTGTGGGATTCGCCCGGTAATGAAGGCGAGTACAATATAGCCTTTATTGTAGAGGAGTGGCGCCTGATTGGAGATGAATGGGTCCTGCTGGGCTACGTGACCCGCGATATGCAGATCATTGTGGAAGATGCGGACAATGAACCACCCGTGCTGGCTATACCCAATGACACCTGTATCGTAGCTGGTTCTGAACTTCTGGCTGAAGTGGTAGGTACCGACCCTGATGGTGACCAGGTACTGCTGACTGCCTTCGGGGGAGTTTTTGAGCAAATTTCAACTCCGGCACAATTCTTCCCGGATCCTCCAGCGCCTCAGGATAGCCCGGCTACCGGCACTTTCCAGTGGCAGACTGATTGCTCAGATGTACGCGAAGCTCCTTACCAGATCAATTTTAAAGCTGCCGATGTAGATCCTGCCACTGGTCCCTCCCTGGCTGCTTTTGAAATCTGGAATGTGACCGTTGTAGCCCCTGCTCCCACCGGACTTACTGCCGAAGCTGCACCGGGTCGTTCAGTGAACTTAAGCTGGGATGAATATTCCTGCGGCAATGCAGAAGTTATCCAGATTTGGCGCAAGACTGACAGTACCGATTTTGAGCCTGAAGGCTGTCAGACCGGGATACCGGCTGGGCTTGGTTATGAGTTGGTAGCTGAAGTAGATGCTGGCGTAGTTTCCTTCCGGGATGAGGACCTCAATCCTGGCGTGAACTACTGTTATCGTATTGTAGCTGTGTTTCCCCAGCCAGGTGGAGGCGAAAGTTATGCTTCTACAGAAGCCTGCGCAGAAATGCTGGTGGATGCCCCGGTCATTACCAAGGTGAGCGTAGAGGAAACGGGTGAAGAAAGTGGCGAAATTCGGATAGAATGGCGTTCCCCTTTTGAAATAGACGAATCCCTTTTCCCTCCTCCTTACACCTATGAAGTAGTGAGAGTTACTCCTGAGGGAGAAAATGCGGGTGTGGTTATTTCTGACATTATCTCCGACACCAGCTTTGTAGATACCGGTATCAATACCCTGGATGAGGTATATGGTTATAAAATCTATCTTTATGATGCCACTAATGAAATCATTGATTCTTCAGCGGTAGCCTTCTCAGTCAGGCTGGAACCCACGCCCGGAGTAGGAAGTATAGATCTGAGCTGGTCAGCTGACGTTCCCTGGAGCAATAATTCACCGGACTATCCTTATCACTACATTTACCGAAATAAGGTAGAGGGTGAAGACCCGGGTAGTTTTGTACTTATAGACAGCGTACTGATTACCAACGCTAATTTTGAGTATACTGATGATGGCTCTTTCAATGATCAGGCGCTTTCTGATGATGAGGAATATTGTTACTATGTAGTTACCCAGGGAAGTTATGGTAACGACAAACTCAATCCTCCTCCCCTGGTTAACTTCTCACAGATCGCCTGTGCGCAGCCCAACGACACCATACCTCCCTGTACGCCGGTAGCCATCAGCATACCTAATGGAGACCTGGAAAGCTGCCAGGAGCTACTGGAGGGAAGAAGCTGTAGCTTCAACGATTACGAAAACGTGATTGAATGGGATGAAAACTCTGGCGGAGAATGTGATAATGATGTACGCTCTTATAATATTTATTTTTCGGAAAGTGGAGAAGAAAATACTTTTGTGCTGATTGATAATGTATCCGAGAGCAGGTATGTACACGGCCCCCTGGAGTCTTATGCCGGTTGCTACCGTATTTCAGCAGTAGACCGATCTGGTAATGAAAGCGAACTCAGCGAGCCTATCTGTAATGATAATTGCCCTTACTATGAGCTGCCTAATGTTTTCACCCCAAATGGTGACGATGTTAATGATACTTTCCGTCCGTTGGATGGTTCAGATGGAGACTACTCTTCCTGTCCTCGCTTTGTAGAAAGTGTTAACCTGAGAGTTTACAACCGCTGGGGTAAAGAGGTTTATGATTTCTCCTCAACAGAAGCTGAAAACAGTATTTTTATTGACTGGGATGGCCGTACCGATACGGGAAGCCTGTTAGCATCCGGAGTATATTATTATATCGCTGAAGTCACTTTTATCACCTTGGACCCTGCTATCAGGCAACAAACCATCAAAGGATGGGTTCAGATTCTTTATGGCAGAGAAGACCTTTGATATAGAAACAGTTAACCAAATTATCCTCTTTGACGGCGTCTGTAATCTTTGCAATGGCGCCGTCAATTTTATTATAGATCGTGACCCTAAAGCGAAGTTTCGTTTTGCCTCCCTGCAATCTGCCACTGGGCAGGAATATCTTCGCCAGCATCAGCTACCTGTGCATGAGTTGAAAAGCCTGGTGCTGGTCTCCGGCAATAAGTCTTACCTGAGGAGTACCGCTGCCCTGCGCATTGCCAGAGAATTATCCGGTGCCTGGCCACTATTTTATTTATTCATCGTCATACCAGCGCCGGTACGTAATTTATTGTATGACCTGATAGCAAAATACCGCTACCGATTATTTGGAAAATCGGATACATGTCGTTATCCTTCGGCTGATCTAAAATCCAGATTTTTAGAAGTTTAATTTTTTAATAATGAAAGCATACGTTTTTCCCGGACAAGGAGCCCAGTTTTCAGGCATGGGCAAAGAATTGTACGAAAACAACCTCAAAGCCAAGGAGTATTTTACCCGCGCCAATGACGTATTGGGCTTCAGGATCACAGATGTGATGTTTGAGGGCAGTGAGGAAGATCTGAGGCAGACCAAGATCACCCAGCCAGCGGTATTCCTGCATTCGGTCATCACGGCACTCACTTCTGACCATTTTGCACCTGATGCCGTAGCCGGTCATTCCCTCGGAGAATTTTCAGCACTGGTAGCTAGTGGTGCGTTGAGTTTTGAAGACGGTCTACAGTTGGTCCTTAAAAGAGCATTGGCTATGCAGAAGGCCTGTGAGGCGAATCCCTCCACTATGGCAGCCGTCCTTGGGCTGTTAGATGCCACTGTTGAAGATATATGCAGAGAGATAAGCGAAGAGGAAGTGGTGATGCCTGCCAATTACAATTGTCCCGGGCAGATCGTCATATCCGGTACACACAAAGGGATAGAATTGGCTACTGAAAAGCTGAAAGAAGCGGGTGCCAAAAGAGTACTTCCATTATCTGTGGGAGGAGCTTTCCACTCTCCACTCATGCAGCCTGCCCATGAGGAGTTGGAAGGAGCTATAAGTGATACTCAATTTAAACAGCCCCGTTGCCCTATATTCCAGAACGTAGATGCCATGCCTTACACTGATACAGAGGCAATCAGGCAGAACCTGATTGCCCAGCTTACCGCTCCTGTCAGGTGGACGCAAACTATCATTAACATGAGCAATGAGGGCTATAAAGATTTTACTGAATGTGGCCCTGGCAAGGTATTGCAGGGACTTATTAAAAAAATTGACCGTCAGCTGAACGTGTCAGATATTTAAAAAACGAGGGTAAAAGTTACATGACTTTTACCCTCTTTAATTAGTTCTGGTATCTGCTAACCCTTTTGATCAGATAGTCTCTGGAAAAGCATTTGTTCACCTTTTCAGCATTAATCACTTTTTCCAGCTTTTTGTGCTGGTTAAGTTGCTTATCAATATCTTCAATGAAGCTCTTCATCCTTCTGATCTGTTCAGCCAGGGTTTTATTATATTCTTTCAGAGCTTCTATTAGTTCGGTAGTTTTATTATTTTTCATAGTATCAGTTAAATAAAAATCTTACTATTACAAGATAAACATTACATGCCCAATCTTACAAATGATTTTGGGAGTTTATTTGATCACTGATACTTAACTACTTCTGAAAGCTTTTTTTGCCTTCCTCTCGCAGATTTGTAATCTTCTATAAAATTAAGTCGGTTTGCCTGACACCTATGGCCTCGGGCAAACCGAAATCATTGTTGCATAGGCAAATTTTCACTTAGCTAAAAACAGCTGTGCCTACTGATTTGAAAAACCTATTCTTATTTGCTATCAGAACATCTAAGAATTTTCCATGAGATAAGCTCTGATAAAATCATCCAGTTCACCATCCAGTACTGCGTTTACGTCAGATGTTTCTATTCCGGTACGCGTGTCTTTCACCAGTTTATAAGGATGAAGTACATAATTGCGGATCTGCGAGCCAAAATCTATTTTATCCTTATTACTTTCAACCTCTGCTCTTTCAGCATTCCTTCTTTCAACCTCACGCTGATAAAGGCGAGACTTGAGCATGTTCATTGCCTTTTCTTTATTCTGCAACTGGGAACGCTCCTGCTGACACTCCACCACGATGCCTGAAGGCTCATGGTGAAGACGTACCGCCGTCTCTACTTTGTTCACGTTCTGTCCGCCGGCCCCTCCTGAGCGAAAAGTATCCCATCGGATATCGGCAGGGTTGATTTCAATCTGAATCCTGTCATCTACAACAGGATAAACAAACACGGAAGAAAATGAGGTTTGGCGTTTGCCGTTGGCATTGAAAGGAGAAATTCGTACCAGGCGATGCACCCCGTTTTCTGATTTGAGGTTACCATAGGCAAATTCACCTTCAAATTCCAAAGTTACGCCCTTGATACCTGCTGTTTCACCAGGCTGGTAATTTACCTGCCTCACTTTGTAGCCATGACTTTCGCCCCACATAATGTACATGCGCATCAGCATTTCCGACCAGTCCTGGCTTTCGGTACCTCCAGCACCGGGATTGATCTCCAGCATGGCACTGAGCTGATCTTCCTCGCCGCTGAGCATCTTTTTAAACTCCAGGTCATCAACCAGTTTTTCTGCTTTTTTGTATTCCTTTTCAATATCCTGCTCGCTCACCTCGTCCATCTCGTAGAACTCGTACAGCGTTTCCAGGTCTTCGTAGGCAGACTGGGCTTTTTCAAAACTGTTGGTCCACACCTTTTTGGCCTGAATGGACTTCATGGTCTTTTCTGCTTCTTCCGGATCATTCCAGAAATCAGGCTGCAGGGTAATGGCTTCTTCGTCTCTGACTTCTTCTATCTTCTTATCGTAGTCAAAGATACCTCCTCAAGGCCTCTATCCTGGCCTTCAAATCTTTCAATTGCTCTTTATTCATAGCTAAATGGTTTTAAAATCTATCTTTTAACAAAATTTCCACATAGAAAATCCACTCTGCTAACAGAGTGGATTCAATTACGGCAGGCCTATATTCAGACCTTGTATATCCATCCAAAACGGTCTTCAATCTCGCCTCTCTTCAGCGCTTCCATTTCTTTAAGTACTTTATTGGAAAATTCCCGACTTTCAATGGGTGGCAGTTCATAGTCTGTTCCTTCATGCCCGATGGCCTCAATATGGGCTACGGTGGCAGCTGTTCCGGCTCCAAAAGCTTCCTGCAGACGACCTGATTTAATAGCTTCAATCACTTCCTGTACTTTGACCGGGCGTTCTTCCACTACCATCCCCCAGTCGCTTGCCAGTTCCAGTATACTATGTCGGGTTACTCCTTCCAGGATACTTCCGCTGGTAGGAGGGGTCACCAGTTTGCCATCAATGACAAACATAAAATTCATGGTACCGGCTTCTTCAATAAAAGTGTGAGTTTTGGCATCTGTCCAGATAAGCTGATCGTAACCTTCTTTGACGGCCAGCTGGGCAGGATACAAAGAAGCTGCGTAGTTGCCGGCTGTCTTGGCGGCACCGGTACCTCCTTCAGCAGCTCTAACAAATTTAGTCTCTACCTTCACACGTACGGGTTTGCTGTAATATCCTCCCACTGGGCAGGTAAAAATCATAAACTTATAGGTCTGGGATGGACGAACCCCTATGTACTCATCAGCGGCGAACATAAAGGGACGCAGGTAGAGTGAGGTCCCGGGCTTGGAGGGAATCCAATCCTTGTCAAGGTCCACCAGTTTGGCCAGTCCACCGATGAATATTTCTTCAGGAATCTCCGGCATGCACATTCTCACGGCAGAACGGTTGAAACGACGGGCATTCATTTCAGGACGAAAGATCAGCGGCCGGCCTTCGGCATTGCGATAAGCCTTCATTCCTTCAAAAATGGATTGGCCGTAATGCAGCGCGGCATTAGCAGGACTTATTTTGAGATGCCCAAAAGGTACGATACGCAGGTCAGACCATTGCCCGTTTTTAAAATCGGCCACAAACATGTGATCTGAATATTCTTTTCCGAATGAAATATTGTCAAAATCCACCTGGCTAATGCGGGATTGCTCAGTTTTATGGATGGCGATATCTAGCGTTCCGGTCATGGCGGTTAATAATTACTTTAAGTTGGTTTTTCTTCAATACAAATCTATGATTTTTAAGCGAATTGTGCCCCATGATGATAAGAATTGGCAGGAGAAACTGCTAAGGATTTGCTACTCAAATATGATGAGCACTTGCGAGAGACTTTATAAAGCCTCAGCTAAAGTCACAGTCTTTGAGCAGTTGCGCCACCCATGCGCTGTACATTTTACCGGAAGGATGCAGCTGATCCTCTGCCAGCAGGCTAAAGTCCTTCTCAGCAGTGCGGGAAAAGGGGGTAACATTGCAAAACTGGAACCCATAATGATGCGCAGCTTCGGCATTAGCCTGGTTGAACAGCTCAAGTGCTTTGCCCACTTTGACAGGGTCCATACCTTTTTCCTTTACAAAGGGAGTAATGCTGTAATCAGGAATACTAAGCATAAAAATATGCCTGCGATCACTTACTATGTCAAGCATACGCTCGGACAGCAGGGTCAGGTTTTCCTGGTAAGTATGCAAAGGAACACCATCATATTGATCGTTTACCCCGATCAGAAGTGACACCCAATCGTAGTGCTTCTTTAGCTTAGCCTGGTCCAGGGCATCCAGCAGCTCCTGGCTCGTCCAGCCGGTAGTAGCTATGATCTGTGGAACTTGCCAGCCAAGCTTTAAGGCAAGCTGTACAGGCCACCTTTCGTTTTCAGCTACTTTTTCTCCAATGGTATAAGAGTCTCCCAGGGCCAGATAAGTGAATGAAGACATAGAAGGTTGAAATTAAAAAGTTAAAAACTGTAACTATAACATGTTAATGCCACCAAAATAGAGAGATTAAGTAGATTTGCATTATGGAACATCAAAGGTTTTTCTCAGAAGTAAAAGATTTTCGTGTTCATGGCAGATGTCTTCATCGGTTAGAAGATGTGCTGATGTTAAGTCTGTGTGCAGTAATATGTGGGGCAGAGGATTTTGAAGACATAGAAATCGGTCCGATTGAGCGTCTTTCTTTGCGAGGTATTTGCAGAGCGATAAAAGTTTCCCTCTGTTGGTTGCGGTCTTCGCCGGGATGAGCTACATAAAAAGATTATACGACAAAGTGCCTGAAGATTTACATTTTAAGCCTATGCTCAAGGCACAAAGGGAGCGAAGAAAATGCTATATACGCTTAGTAAAGAGCGAACTGGATGAGATGTGGCCACCGCGGCGCTTTGTGGGCAAGAAAGAAAATAAGAAGTGGATTTGGTCCGTCATGAAATGATAGCCCAGTGTAGGGAGACACGCCAAATCATCGCCTTCCACATCGGCAACAGAGGCAGAGAAGCAGCTAAATAATTATGGAAGAAAGTGCCAAACCTGATAAAAAAGTATGGCCTCTTTTACACCGACGATTGGGATGCATACCAAGAAGTTTTGTCTGAGGAAAGACATGTAATCTCAGACTATAAAAAGGATACCGGGCCCGGCGGCAAACCATAATGAGAGGTTTAATAATACCCTCAGACAAAGAGCTAGTAGGCTGGTAAGAAAAGCTCTTTCTTTTTCTAAAAGTGAAGAAAATCACTATGGCGCCATCAGATATTTTATCTCTCAATATAACTTGAGCTTACAGTCAAAAGGGACGACATTATAACACTACCGAAAAACCTTTGATATTCCATAAAGCAAATCTACTTAATCTATCTATTTTGGTGCGATTAACCTGTTCATCTTCACCCTGAATTTTATCTTCAGTTCATTTGTAGTAAATTCAAGGCTTCATTGGCCTGTTGCTCATCTGAGAGAAAAGAAGACAGGTTCATTTTTATATGTTTACACATTTTTTTATACCTTATTGAACAACATCTTTATGGATCATCTGACTTTTGAAAATGGTGATAAAATGCCCATGCTCGGGCTGGGTACCTGGAAATCGGCTCCCGGCGAGGTACATAATGCCGTGCTGGAGGCCATCAAAGCTGGTTACCGACACATTGACTGCGCCAAGATTTATGGTAACGAAAAAGAAGTAGGCAACGCTTTGCATGAGGCCTTTTCTAAGGGGTGGGTTAAACGAGAAGAAACCTGGATCACCTCCAAGCTATGGAACAGCGACCACAAAAGAGAGCAGGTCATTCCTGCCCTGAAGCAGACCCTCAATGATCTGCAATTGACATACCTGGACCTCTACCTGGTACACTGGCCGGTAGTACTAAAAGAGGGGGTGGGCTTTCCCGAAGGTCCGCAGGATTTCCTTTCGCTGGAGGAGGTACCGATTTTTGAGACCTGGCAGGGCATGGAAGAAGCCAAAGAATCAGGCCTAGCCCGACATATAGGTGTGTCTAATTTTAGCGCAAAAAAAATTGCCCGCCTCTGTGAGCAGTCTGCCATGCAGCCAGAAATGAACCAGGTGGAGATGCATCCTTACTTCCCCCAAAGTGATTTGGTAGAGTTCTGTCGCAGTAAAAATGTGCATATGACCGCCTACTCTCCCCTGGGTTCAGGTGACCGCCCGGCAAGAGCCAAAAAGGAAAATGAGCCAAAGTTGATGGAAGATGCTACCATCAAAAAAATTGCGGAAAAGCATCAGGTAAGTCCTGCTCAGGTACTTATCGGCTGGCATGTGAACCGGGGCGTGGCAGTGATACCCAAATCCGTCAACCCTAACAGGATCAGGCAGAACCTGGCCGCCGGAGAGCTCAAACTGGATGAGGAAGACATGCGGAAAATCGCCGACATAGGAATGAATTACCGCTTTCTGGATGGCAGCATCTGGACCAAGGAGGGCAGTCCCTATACGATGGAAAGCCTCTGGGAACAATAAGAGATCAAATGGATTGTCTGTGACAGGTTGAAGTGTTTTTGGGTTTTGCAATGAATAAATTACAAAGAAGGACGATTTTTTTATAAAATAAATCTTTTGCAACACCTGTGCCTGTTTGCTTTTAGACAGTACAAATGAGGATTGAAGCAAAAATTTTCTAAACAAACCTTTGCTTCATCTTTTCTATACCTAAAAAACGTATGTCGGCACTTAAGGATTTTTTACTCACCACACTCAATAAGGCAGAATATGCCCTGGACCATTCCAGTTTCTATGTAAAGCGAACTTTCAACCTGCTGGACCCGCTGCTTATACAGACTTACCTCGGTTTTGGTAATGACCATAAGGTACACGTCAACGGCCGGTTGCTTGAGCAGAAAGGCATTGATCAGCCAGACGAAGGGGCATCTACCTGGCAAAATATGAAAACCATGCTGAAGCGCTATGACAGCGATGAAATCTCCCATGCCCGCCTGATGGTCAATTTTCAGGAGCAGGAAAAAATCGTGGAGACCAATGCGGAAGGTTTTTTTGAGGCCACTTTTGAAAATTTTGAAAAGCTGCCAGATGGTAAGTTCTGGCATGAGGCCCAGGTGGAACTGATAGATAAACTAAAAGACCCACAGACTGCCGTAAAAGCCACTGCCAGGGTTCTTGTGCCTCCCAAAGGCAGCTTTGGCGTGATTTCCGATGTAGACGACACCATTCTCGTCTCTCATTCGGCTGATTTTATAAAAAAAATACAACTGACTTTTCTGCACAATGCCCGTACCCGTGTACCTTTTGAAGGCGTAGCCAGTTTTTATCGGGCACTACAGGAAGGACATGATAAGCAGCAGTTTAATCCTGTTTTCTACGTATCCAGCAGTCCCTGGAACCTGTATGATCTGCTCAGGCATTTTTGTGAAGTCAATGAAATACCGGAAGGCCCCTTTATGCTCCGTGATATTGGGCTGACCGACCAGCGACTGATGCGCAGCAGCCATGAAAAACATAAGTTAGCCCAGGTTAAAAAAATATTTGACACCTATCCTGAGATGAAGTTTATCCTGGTGGGCGACAGCGGACAGAAAGACCCTGAAATTTATGAAAGCCTGACCGAAGATTATGCTGATCATATCATGGGCATTTACATTCGGGACGTTACGCACGACAAAAGGGACCGGGAAGTACATGAAATAGCAGAAAGGGTAAAGAAAAAGGGCATAGAGATGATCCTGACAGAAGATACCCTGGCTGCTGCCCGGCATGCCGTAGCGCAAAAATGGGTACACGCCGATTGCCTGGAAGAAGTGTCTGCCAAGGCAGCGCAGGATAAAAAAAATAACACCTGATTTATGTCACCTATCAAAACTCATCATCTGCTAAAACCTCTCAGTAAAGCCGAAGCTGCCTTTGATCGCTGGAAATTTGAAAGACGTATACGCAAAGGTAAACTGGGCGAAATTATGATCTTCCCCTACCGAGGCTACGGAAACCAGCATGAAATTAATATCATGGGAAGGGTACTGGAGAACAATGGGCTGGCCAAGCCTCATCCGGAGGACAGTACCTGGACCAATATCAAAGCGATGACTCGTCGCTACATGAGCCGTGAGATTCCTCATGTATACCTGAAAGCAAACTTTCTGGGAGAGGAAAAAATAGTCAAAGCCAACGAAGAGGGATACTTTCACCTTCAGATGCCTTATCAGCAGACTGCCGACCCGGAAGAACTCTGGCATACTATCCATTTCAGGATGATAGACCGAATTATTCCCGAACAGACCGATATCTCAGCCAGGGGTGAGATCCTGATCCCTGACCGAAAGTCAGATTATGGTATTATATCAGATATAGACGATACGGTGCTGATCTCCAAAACCACCAACCGCATTGAAATCATCCGTATGGCGATGATGTATAATGCCACCACCCGCACGGCTTTCAGAGATGTGGCAGAATTTTACCGGGCTTTGCAAAAAGGCAGCGACGGGCAAAGGCACAACCCATTTTTTTACGTTTCCAGCAGTCCCTGGAATATGTATGATATGCTGGAAGATTTTTTTCAGCTCAGAGGACTTCCCAAAGGGCCCATCCTCCTGCGTGATATCGGGCTTACTGCCACCCGCTTCATCAAGGAAAAACATTCAAAACACAAGCTGGAGAAAATTCGTCGCATCATGGCCTATAATCCCGGTCTGTCATTTATACTCATTGGCGACAGCGGGCAACACGATCCTGAAATCTATCAGCAGGTAACGGTGGAGTTTCCTGGCAGGGTCAAGGCAATTTACATCCGGGATGTGACCAGCCCGAAAAGAAAGGCACTGGTACGCAGCATCGCTGATGAAGTAAGTGCACAGGGTATAGACTTTGTGATCAAAACCAAGACCTCCGAGGCTGTTACTCATGCCGAAAATGTAGGCTTTATCCCAAAAGGTAGCCGGGAAAAGGTCATGTCATCTGTATCTTCTGTCTGAAAGCAGCTTATCATTTTTTTGTGGAAAATTAACTCCTGCTTAGGGTCTTCTTTACTTATGATGAGATCAGGAATATCATCTCTTACTTTTTAGCTTCTTCAGTATGTCCTTTTTGATAAAATGCTTATCATAGACCCTTAATCAACTTTCACTCAACCTGACAACATGGACTTTTTCACACTGATACGAAACGGAGAACTGGAGGAAATCAAAAAGAGGGTAGAAACTGATCCCAGCCTGCTGCATCAGCAGGACCCCAATGGTTTTACCCCGCTGATCATGGCAGCTTACAGCAATCAGTATGAAACAACGCGCTATCTGCTGGAAAAAGGTGCCGATGTAAACCAGCAAGATGCTGCCGGCAATACCGCCCTGATGGGAATTTGTTTTAAAGGCTACCTGGAAATGGCCAGGCTGCTGATTGAATCTGGGGCCGATGTCAATGCCCGTAATAAGCAGTCTTATACAGCCCTCATCTATGCAGCCAGCTTCGGCCAGAAAGAGCTGGCAAAATTTTTACTGGATAATGGCGCTGACAAAAGCATCAAAGACCAGCAGGGTAATACCGCCCATGACCATGCCCGTTTGCGGGGATTCCCTGAAATGGCAGCCATGCTGAAAGCATAAAAAAAACCGGCGGGATACATCCTGCCGGTTCCATACTTTCTTAATTTTACTTTCAGAGCTTGTTTAGCGAAGTCTCCACATCTTCATTGCCACCACCAATGATCTCAAAGGTTTTAAAAAATGTGTTGGGATTATCCAGGGTTTTTGCCACTGTAAGTGCTACATCCGCTCTGGAAATTTGTCCTTTCTTGCCATCAAGCCTTTCCCTGGCAATGACCTTTCCTGTTTCAGGATCATTGTTCAGCATACCCGGACGTACGATAGTGTAGTTCAGATCGCTCTTCTTCAGCTTTTCTTCAGAAGCTGATTTAGCTTTGAGGTATGGCTGTAGCTTATCCGGACCTTCTTCCGGCTCATCGGTACCGACAGAGCTTATCAGGATAAACCTTGCTACACTATTACGCTCGCAGGCCTCTATCAGTTTGATAGCTCCATCACGGTCTACTGCCCAGGTTTTGTCTTCCCCGGTATCCGGGCCTGAGCCCGCGGCAAAGATGACTACTTCAGATCCTTCAACGGCAAATTCTACGTCTCTTTCAAGGTCAGCTATGTAAGGCAGAGCTCCTCTTTCCTTCATTTCTCTGGACTGACTCTCGTCACGTATCATCGCACGCACATTGTGATCCTGTTCTACCAAATGCTCTACTATTTGTATGCCCGTCTTTCCATTTGCTCCGGCAACTAAAATGTTCATAACTATATTTTTAGATTAAAAAATTTTTATTCATAAGAATAAAACTTATCATAGCTATACAACTGTACAGGCATGTTAATGTTAAATCGTAGCACCTATCATTAAGTTTTAATCACTAATTTTTTTAATGCTATGCAAAACAAAAGCTTTTTTCAACAGATCAACCGCAGAAAATTTATTAAGAAGGCAGGAATATATACTGCTGGCTCATCCCTGCTGCTTCCCTCACTTTCTCTTACTGCCTGTCAGTCAGGTGGACAGGGGCAGGCCCAGGAATCAGAAAATCCGGCTCAGCCTGCGCAGGATGAGCGCAGATTAGGTATTGCCCTGGTAGGTTTGGGAAACTATAGTAACGGGCAGCTCGCCCCTGCCCTGCAGGAAACCGAGAAGTGCTACCTGGCCGGCGTAGTCACTGGCACTCCTGCCAAGGCTGAAGAATGGAAAGAAAAGTACAACATTCCTGAAAAGAATATCTACAATTACGAGACTTATGACCAGATCGCTGATAATGAAGATATAGACATCATTTATGTAGTGCTGCCCAATGGCATGCATGCCGAATATACCATCAGGGCGGCGCAGGCGGGCAAGCATGTGATCTGCGAAAAACCCATGGCCACTTCTGCTCAGGACTGTCAGCGTATGATAGACGCCTGTAACGAAAACAATGTCAAGCTTTCCATCGGTTACCGACTGCACTTTGAGCCGCATCATCAGCGGGTGATGGAACTGGGGCAACAGCAAATTTACGGCCCAGTGAAAAGCATGGAGGCTGCCCACAGCTTCCGCCTGGGTGGTGACCCCGACCGCTGGCGGGTAGATAAAGAGCTTTCAGGAGGCGGTCCTCTTATGGATGTTGGTATTTATTGTGTGCAGGGAGCCATTTATACCGTGGGCGAAGAACCTGTGGCTGTCACCGCTGAGTTTGGTGAAGTTACGCGTCCTGAGTTTTTTGACGAGGTAGAACAGTCTATCTCCTGGCAGATGGAATTCCCTAACGGGGCCGTGGCTAACTGCCGCAGCAGCTATAATGAAGGCGAAAACCTGCTTTATTCCGAAGCCGAAAACGGCTGGTGGCGACTGCAACCTGCCTACAGCTACGGTGGCATAAAGGGAGAAACCAGTGAAGGTTCTATGAATATTCAGAACGTCAACCAGCAGGCCCGGCAGATGGATGCCTTTGCAGAATGTATCATCAACGACACAGAATCGCAGGTACCCGGTGAGATGGGACTGAGGGATGTACGCATTATGGAAGCCATCTATGAAGCAGCTAACAAAGGCGAGCGTATTTCCTTAAGCTAGCATCTAAACCAAATGACAAACATACATGAAAACTAAAACCAGAAAACCAGTCATCTGTCTCCTGCTTGGCCTCTTCTTTTATACTTCTACTTTCCTATCTGCACAGGCGCAGCAACCCCAGATAGAAGAAATGAGCCAGGAGGAAATTGGACAAGAGCAACTGAACGAGGTCAGGGATATGGCAAATAAAATCCTCACCCAGATGGCGGAGGGCAGTTACTTTACTTTTAACGAAGAAAATGCCATTCCTATGGTGGTGCAGCAACTTGACGAAAACGCCCAGAAGCAGGCTTATAGCCAGATCCAGGCCCAACTCGGTGACTACCAGTCAGACCTGGAATTTAAAGAAGCTTACAAAATGAGCCAGGGGCCCCAGAAAATGAAAATTTACCGTTTCCAGAGCGACTTTTCTAAAGCTACTTCAGAAGTCAGGCTGGTATACACAGAAGATGAAAAACTCGCCGGCCTGCTGGTACTTCCCTGGAATGATAAGTTCAGGTAAGAAGCCCTTCCCTTTTTCTGAAGAATATGAGGCTGGTGAAAACCAGCCTTTTTTTGGGCTAACCCCTTCGCATAAATTCGTTCAACAGGCCAATATTCCATCAATACATACACTATTTTACAATCATTGGTAAGTATTTGATTATATTTTACTTTCCCTTCTCACGATATTGAGAGTCTGCCACGCATTCAGAACAAGATACAGCAAAACAACCTAATCTGGATTTTCACATGATAAAACGAACGACCCTGCCTTCACTTATTTTCTCCCTGGTCCTGTTTCATTTCGGATGCCAGCCTGAACAGGAATCTGAAATTGTGCCTATACCAGAAAACCTTCCCTTTCAATCGCTTGACCTTAATGAAATGAATGCCTTCCAGCAGCTGGAGGCTAACAACTGGCAGCTGGCAGAAAACGTATATGCCAACCGTAAACAGCGGCAACATTTGGAAGCTGATGCGGGCCAGGGCATACTGGTTAACTTACCGGACGAGCAAAACCGTCAAAACCTGTTTACTGCCTTTGAACATGGAGATATAGAACTGGAAGCCGACTTCATGATGCCCCAGGGTTCCAATTCAGGCATTTACCTGATGGGTCGCTACGAGGTGCAGCTTTTTGACAGCTGGGCCAAAGATAAATTGGGTTTCCAGGACTGCGGCAGCATCTACGCACGCTACGATGAAGCCAGCGAACAGACCTACGAAGGTACAGCACCGCCTCTCAATGCCAGCCGGGCACCCGGCCTCTGGCAACACATTCATATCAAGTTCCAGGCACCCCGCTTTGATGCAAATGGAAACAAAATAGCCAACGCTCGCTTTGAAAAGGTAGTACTCAATGGCAGTACGCTACACGAAAACGTAGAGGTAAGCGGTCCTACCCGGGCAGCTGCCTTTCTGGATGAAAAGCACAGCGGCCCCCTGATGCTGCAGGGAGACCATGGGCCGGTGGCTTTCAGGAACATTCGCTACAAGCTTTACGGCGATGATCAGCTGAGCCTGAGTGATATACAGTACAAACTCTTTGAAGGAAAGTACGATAATTTTGATACACTACAGTATTTTGAAGCCAGCAAGACAGAGAGTATTGACTCTATCACCTTTAACCTGATGGATGAAAACGCTGTATTTGCGGCAGAATTTAATGGTACACTCAATGTACCCGCAAGTGGCGACTACCTTTTTGAACTGGCCTGCTATGGCCCTGCGGAGCTGAGCATAGATGGTAATCCGCTTGTGGATAACGAAGAATCCCAGAATTTTGATGAAGCAGGCAGGGAGATCATCAGCCTGCAGGAAGGCAGTTATCCTTTTACCCTTACATTTCTTAAAAATGAACAACCCTGGCGTAAGGGCCTGATCCTGAATTATGAGGGCCCCGGCATAGCCAAGACCCGTCTGCATGCCGCCTCCTCTGCACCTAAGTCTTCTCGTCCTGAACCTATTATAGTCAATGCCAGCAAAGGGGCTAGCTTGCAGAGAGGCTTTGTGATGCATGGAGACAAAAAGCTTACGCATACCAATACCGTGGGTACACCTCAGGGCATCCACTATGCCTTTGCCCTCAACAGCGGCAGCCTGCTTAGCGGCTGGAGAGGCGATTATATTGACTGCCAGGATATGTGGCATCAGCGGGGCGAGGCGCAGCTTATTGAGCCCCTGGGCAGTGAGGTAGAATTCAGCAGCCGACCTATGTTAGCCCGGCTTGATGAGCAATCAGCTCCCTGGCCCGATTCTGTGGGATTTGAGTCAGAAGATTTTCGCTTCCAGGGTTATAGCCTTAATGAAGAAGGACTACCCTCCTACCAGTACCTGGCTGATGGTGTAAAGATCACCGACCTGCTGCTGCCTGATGAAGAGCAGTATGGTATTACCAGAAGGACCAGCCTTGAGTTGGACGAAGCAGCTGGCTCACTTTATTACCTGCTGGCCGAAGGCCGAAAGATTGAACAGCTCCCTGACGAAAGTTACGGCATAGACGATCGGAAGTATTATATTGAGTTGTCACCTGATATTAAAGACAAGGTGATGATTCGCAGCGACCGTGGCCAGCAGCAACTCATCCTGCCTCTTTCTCCTTCAGTTTCTGACATTCAATACTCCCTTATCTGGTAAATAGCCCAATTATGAAACTCTCATATTTTCTTCCCGGTGTATTTTTCCTTTTCCTGCTTTCCCTAAACCTGATTGCTCAGGAAAGCGACATGGCCGAAAAAGAAGCCGAATTTTACAAAATCACCACCATCCCTATTCCGGAAGATATCGTGCTGGAAGTGGGTGGCCTGGCACTCATGCCCGATGATCGCCTGGCAGCCACCACCCGGCGCGGTGAGATCTGGCTGATAGATGATCCTTATATGCGAAAATCCAAGCTGCCTGCCTTCACCCGCTTTGCTTCGGGGCTGCACGAACCCCTGGGGCTGGCTTACCGAAATGGCTCGCTCTACACCACCCAGCGGGCGGAGATCACGCGCATCACTGATACCGATGGAGATGGGAAGGGAGATAGCTTCAAAAGCATCTATTCCTGGCCGCTGTCCGGTAATTATCATGAATATTCTTATGGCCCTCGCTTTCTGCCTGACGGCGATATGCTGGTGACGCTGAACCTCTCCTGGGTAGGCAAAGGGGCCAGTCTTTCCAAATGGCGCGGCTGGCTGCTGAAAGTAACGGAGGACGGAGAAATGACCCCTATCGCTACCGGGCTCAGGTCGCCGGCTGGCTTTGGCTTTGATATCAACGGAGAGGTATTTTACGCCGAAAACCAGGGCGACTGGATTGCCTCAGGACGCATTACCCACCTGGAAGAAGGAGATTTTGCCGGTAACCCTGCCGGACTACGCTGGACAGATGACCCTCGTTCTCCCCTTTCGCTCAAGCCCAATATGATACCCGACAGCGTTGGCCTGATGCACGAATACGCCAGGGAGGTAAAAAATTTGAAAGTACCCGCCGTCTGGTTTCCGCATACCATCATGGGAATCTCTACTTCAGATATCCTGGCTGATACGACCAGAGGCGACTTTGGTCCCTTTGAGGGGCAGCTGTTTGTCGGAGACCAGGGTCACAGCAAGGTGATGCGCGTTTTCCTGGAAAAGGTCAATGGAGAATACCAGGGCGCCTGCTTCCCATTCCGGGAGGGCTTTTCTTCAGGCATACTGCGTATGATCTGGGGCAATGAAAACACTATGTTTGTGGGTATGACCAGCCGGGGCTGGGCTTCTACCGGTAAAGACATGTACGGACTACAAAAGCTCAGCTGGACCGGAAAAATGCCTTTTGAGATCAAAAGCATGGAGGCCCGCAATGATGGGTTTGAACTGGAATTTACCCAGGCGGTAGATCAAAAAACGGCCGAGGAGCTTTCTTCTTACCAGATGACCACCTTTACCTACAGCTACCACCACTGGTACGGCAGCCCGATCATTGACCGGCAGGATGCAGTAGTCAGGGGAGTGACTGTCATGGACGGTGGCAAGCGAGTGAGAATCTTTGTGGATGGCCTGAAGGAAGGCTACATCCATGAGTTGAAGGCTGAGGGTATCAGAAACCGAAGCGGTAAGCCTCTTTTGCATACTACCGGCTATTATACGCTTAATAATCTTCCGGCACCTGATGATGCCCAGCCCGCTATAGCAGCTAAAAGCACTTCTGGTCAAAGTACTGATAACACCTTGAGTTGCGGTTATGAAGCCGCTAAACGGGTAACAGAAATGCCGACTGACTGGAACGGAGAAGCGGACGTGATCATCAACATTGGCACAGAGCCCGGACTGAAATACGACGTTTCTGAGTTTGAGGTGCCTGCCGGAGCCAAAGTTCAGATCTCCTTTAACAACAATGATGACATGCTTCATAACCTGGTGATTACTAAACCTGGTACGGTAGAGCAGGTCAGCGATATGAGCATGCAGATGGGACTGGACGGCCCGCAGCGAGGCTATATTCCCGACTCTGACAACATTCTCTACCATACCTGCATTCTACAACCAGAAAGCAGCGAGAGTATCTACTTCAGGGCACCCGAGGTAGGTGAGTATACTTATGTCTGTACCTTCCCCGGCCATTCAAAGGTGATGCGCGGCGTAATGAAGGTAAAAGCAGCTAATACGACAGCTCTGAAGTGAGATAAAGCAGTAAGTTGTTTGGTTTTTAAAATTTATAAGAGCAGGCAGGATGTAGGCTTATCCGGAGACAAACCCTGGGAGAAAGAGCCCGGAAACAAAGAAAGGACGCCTGGTGCAGGTGTCCTTTTTTTATGATTGATTTTTTCCAGCTCATTTATACATCTACCTCTTTGAAAACCATCACCGGATAAGAAGCAAAGTAGGTGATGTCTTTGGTGGTACTTTCGTCCAGTAATTTCTGGAAGAAGTTCTTGCGCTGGTAAAGTACTGCCAGCAGGTCGCACTTTTCACGGAGCACGTAGCTATCCAGCCCATGTGAAGGATCAGGATTGTACTCCACGCTGAATTTAAGCAGGGGATAATCCAGGTAAGTGCGGGTGGTATCTTCAAATTCCCTATACATTGCTTCTTCCATATCATTATCTTGCTGGGCTACATGTACCACATGAATCTCGGCTTCGGTAACCATGGCAAAAGACACCAGTTCATTCAGCACATTCTTATCTTCTTCCTGGTAATCGGAAGCAAAGGCGATTTTTTTGATCTTTCTGTAAGCAGCAGCGGTAGGCACGCACATCACCGGGCAATGGGCCCTTGAGATAGTACGCACGGTATTGGAGCCAATGTATTTTTCCATCACATCTACCACGCCAGTTGTACCCATGACAATCAGCTTATAATGGTGCTCATTGGCAAATTGCGTGATTTGCCTCTCCAGAGGGCCGTAAGTAAAATGGTAGTCGCAGGCCTGCATGCCCCTGGACTTACTTATTCGGTAAATCTCGTCGGCCATGCTTTTCAGCATTTCTTCGGCTGCGCCTAACAGGTTATCAATGTCTGACTGCTTATACCTGGCCTGAAAAGCCCCTTTGCTGAGAGCTTCGCCAAATTCCTGCTCAGTAAAAACATGGATCAAAGTAAGGGTAGCTTTATGCTGTTCGGCTATGCGGGTGGCAAATTCAACGGCATTGAGTGAAGCGTCGGAAAAATCCACCGGACAAAGTATCTTATTCATAGTATGCTTATCTTAAAAATGATGCTTAATGTATAAAAATAGACTATCGTTGCCAAAGATATCAGTATTCTTTTGAGGGTACTACCTCATAGAGCAAAGGTTGACCTTCGGCAAACCTTTTTAGGTTTTCAGCCACCTGCCGGGCCGCCGAAGCAGGGTCGGTCACACTGGCCACATGGGGCGTAATGGTAATCTGAGGATGCTGCCAGAAAGGATGCTCAGCGGGCAAAGGCTCTTGCCGGAAAACATCCAGTACGGCTGCTGACAACCAGCCTTCTTCCAATGCCCGAATAAGGTCTTCCTCTACCAGATGTCCTCCCCTGGCCACATTGATGAGCAGGCTACCCGCTGGCAAGAGCCTGAAAAGTGACAGGCTGAGGATATCTTCTGTCTGAGAGGTCAGCGGCAGCAGGCATACCAGCACATTGACCCTGGGCAGCATGTCTTTTAGCCCTTGGTCACCAGCATACGTCTGCATACCTTCCAGCTTTTTCTCAGAGCGGCTCCAGCCATGAACC
This sequence comes from Cyclobacteriaceae bacterium, assembly GCA_046541235.1. Lineage (GTDB taxonomy): Bacteria > Bacteroidota > Bacteroidia > Cytophagales > Cyclobacteriaceae > Catalinimonas. The sequence continues at coordinate 181,515 of JBKHDR010000001.1, forward strand.
TGAAACCCCAGCAGGCTAAGTTGCCGGGCCGTTTCTCTACCTAACTCACCAAGGCCCAGCAGGCCTATGCTGATAGCCTTTTCTACTGGTTCAGCTTTCTGCCACCTTTGCTCCTGCTGAAAAGTATGGTATTGATGAAACGAACGTTGAAAGTTCAGCACGGCCATGATGATGTAATGACTCATGGACACAGCCAGTTGCCTGTCTGCTACCCTTGTAAGCCGAACGCGGGGCGGTATGTCCGGCAGCAGGTGATCCACTCCCGCTCCGATACAGCATATCAATTCCAGTTTTTTAAATTGGGACAACAGCCCCTGAGGTAGCTTCCATACTACCGCAGCCTGGTAGTCATCCGGTGAGGGCAGATCAGGCCATGAATGAATGTCCAGTTCAGGATAGTGAACCAGCAGGTGCTGCTTCCAGGGTTCGGCAGGACGGTCGGTGAGTATAAGGGCAATTTTCATTTTATCTGGCTTTGCTGGTCCACGGACTGGCTTTCACCCGAAAGCGCCAGGGCAGCAGCGCATCTTCACCGGCATACTCCACGCCCACCCTCGGGCTGGCCAGGATCTCTTTTTCCTGATAAGTTTCGCCCCGGTCTTCAATCCATATATCCTGACCGGTAGTCAATGGCGCACCGTAGAGTTTCTTGCTGATGCCCAGCGCCTGGCTTAAGACTCCCGGCCCGGCGGTAAGGCGGTAAGAAACAAGCGGTAATTTTCTTCTCTGCTGCATCACTTCCAGCCCTTCCACGGGTTCTATGGCTCTTACCAGCACTGCATCTGCCTTGTCTTCCACATTAGTGATGATATTGAAAAGATCGTATATGCCGTAAATTTTATATACATAAGCCACCCCTCCCGGGTGAAACATCACCTCCGTCCTGGCAGTACGCTTCTTCATATGCGAATGGCAGGCTTTATCATTGACATGAGAGTAGGCTTCTGTTTCCACGATTTTACCCCCGCAGAGGTGGCCATCTACCTCTGTGTACAGGTATTTGCCCAGGAAAGCTTGGCTTAGTTCCACCACATCTGCCTGCTGGTAAAAGTCTCTGCTCAGTAGCTTCATTTTTTTATTTTTGAGATCGCCAAAATTAAGATAGATTTACAACATCATTAAACCATAAAGCTAAAATGAAGAAAACGATAGTGTTGTTTTTTCTGAGTATTGTGATGAGTGCACAACTGGCCCTGGCCCAGATCAGCACTCCTGCCCCCAGCCCTCTGGCCACAGTGAGCCAGGTAGTCGGCCTGACCAAAGTAGAAGTTGTCTACTCTCGTCCTGCCATGCGTGGCCGCACAATTATGGGCGAACTGGTGCCTTACGGTCAGTTATGGCGTACCGGAGCCAACCAGGCTACCAAGATCAGCTTTGATGAGCCTATGAGCATCGCCGGTACTACCCTGCCCGCTGGTTCTTATGCTATTTTTTCTATTCCTGAGCAGGGCCGCTGGACGGTTATTTTCAACAAAAACACTCAGCAGGGTGGTACGGCGCAGTACAAGCAGGAAGAGGATGCCCTGCGTATAGAGGTCACCCCTATGGATGCCGGAATGGGATTTGAAGACTTCACCGTCCTTTTCTCAGACCTGAGCGCCACTTCGGCCAACCTGAACCTGCTCTGGGAGAACACCCGCGTGAGTTTCCCTATCACCGACCCTGATGTAGACGAAAAGGTAATGACGCAGATCCAGACCGAAATCCCTAAAGCAGGCGACAATGACAATGTCTATTTTGCTGCTGCCAGCTATTATTTTGCCAACAATAAAGACATGAAGCAAGCAGCTGAATGGGTAGATAAAGCGGTATCTCTCAATGAAGAGAAGTACTGGGTGCTGCATTTGCAGGCCAAGATCCATGCGGCACTCAACAATAATGAGAAGGCTGCCACTGCCGCCCGCAAGTCTATGGAACTGGCTAAAAAGAATAACAATCCTGATTATGTGAAGCTAAATGAAGCTCTGATCGCTACCCTGGATTAATTCAGCTTTTGTATTAAAACATCAAAATCAGCCCGGTCTTTAGATCGGGCTTTTTGTTTGAACAAGAAAAATCAAATCTGGTTATATATCCATGATAATCAGAGAAAAATACCAGTTAGACGAAAGGGATACTGATCGTATCATAGAAATGGCCTGGGAAGACCGTACCCCTTTTGATGCCATAGAAATGCAGTTTGGCGTTCCTGAAAAAGATGTGATCAAGCTGATGCGTGAGGAAATGAAACTCAGTTCCTGGAAAATGTGGCGCAAACGCGTGCAAGGCAGAAGCAGCAAACATCAGCAGAAAAGACCGAAGATGAGCCGCTTCAAAAGCAGCCGCCAGAAAAGTATCTCACATAATGCAATTCCCAAAAGGTGATCAAAGGGCAGTATATCGCTCTTCACCAGCTAAAAAAATACATGACAGGAGTCAATTCATGATCCTGTTGACCTACAAGCGGGTATTTACCATGGAATTGTATGTAGAACCGAAAGTATAGGCCACGCCTGGCCTGAATTTAAGGCGAAAGCTGGTAGGCAGGCCCCTTCTCTGCAACAGTATTTCTTCCAGGGATGCATCTCCCTTAGGCAGAAAAATCTGGTCGTTGATGAGTTCGGCTTCGCCACCTATTCTTGCGAATAAGCCCTTGACGATATGCAAAGAGAGATAAGAGAAAAACTCCAGGCGATTTTTGCTAAAGTCGTGCTTAAACAGAGGGGAGGTGAACTTCTTTTAATATCTGTGATACGGTATTTTATAATTTCAACACTTCTACAGCAGTCTGTAAATAGGCCGCAGCGGCCTGAAACTGTCTTAAAACTTATTCAGGACCGCTTACATACTGTGAGTCCCGAATATTACCTAAAGCTTACCCTTAAGCAGAAAAAGACTTAGCAATAAGGGAATTTTATTACCTTTCACTCACAAAGCACTCTAAAAACATACGCTTAGCTTACAGGCAAGTAGTAATTGATCAGCAAAAATTTACTTTTACTTACCGATTAAGGTGTGTGACACCCAAAATACGATAAATGAGCAAACTCGCCATTTGCAAGTGCATCTGGGTAAAAAATAAAAAGGATTGATTTTCAGAACGCCTGTCCCTTTATAATTCTAATTCTCTATGACTTGATTTACCACTATGATTTTACGTTACCTAAAAATAACAGAAGAGGGCCACCACCCTCTTCTGCTTTTTGTTACATACTCTTATTGTTGAGCAGTACCTGCTGGTCTTCAAGAAGCTTTTCTCTGAGTTGTGCATAATCAACCTCCTGTACGGCTACCTCTGCATCTATGGCCAGTGCCGCCGCAGTAGCCGCAGACTGCCCTAGTACCATGAAGACCGGCTCCATCCGGATTGACCCGAAAGCAATATGGCTTGCCGATAGTGCCACCGGCACCAGCAGGTTGGTAACCTGCTCTTTTTTAGGAGTAATAGCCCGGTAAGCGATCGGGTAAGGAGGAAAACCACCTACTTCTACATTGCCTTCATTCTTTACCTGCCCATCCACCACGATCCGCTGGCAGTTGTGTGAATCCATAGTATAGGCGGCCAGGCCGATCACATCCTCTACTACCTCCTCTCCTACGCAATTGGCCTGCGTCATCACATATTCACCCAGCATGCGCCTTGCTTCCCTGACATACAACTGGGGTGACCAGTGGCCATTCTCCACGTACTCATCTTTGGGATAGCCCCACCTGCGTACTTCCTGCTGCAAGTCAGCAGGTACCCGTGGATCTGTGGTATAGAAGTACAGCAGGCCTTTGGTATAATCTTCATGTTCTTTGATGATCTTTTCCCGCTCCTGGTAACTGGCCTCAGTATAGTTGTGGCTGTGATTGATCATATCGGTAGAAAAGCCGCCCCGGTTGTTGATGTCTGTCTTGGCATTGGGCATACTACTCCAGATGAAGTACTGCTCTACGTTTCTTTTGTCTTGTTGCGCTTCAAATAAACGCACCAGCAGTTCATAGCGACTGGCATCATAATTTTCAGGTTCGGTGATGGCCACCTGGTTCTCTGGATTGTCGGTCAGGCAGATACGGAAGTTGTAGGCCTGCACCAGGCTGTCACCACTGCCCTGCTCTGCCAGTGAGGCTTCGCTGATGCCCCACAAAAGGCCACTTTCCGGCTTACCCGGCTCCACATAAGGATCTATACCGTCAGGGAACTGGTGTCCTTCCAGCAGTTGGACGCCATTGTAGGTTTCGCCATACTTTGCATTGGCTTCCCGTCCTACGGTGTAATCCACTCCGGCCGCGGCCATCAGGTCACCTTCATAAGTAGCGTCAATGAACATTTTGCCGCTAAAGGTTCGGCCGCCTTCCATGCTGATCTGCCTGATCTCAGTGCCTTCTTTGGTAAGGCCGCTTTCCCTGTTGAGCTTTTCGCCCAGCACGATATCTACTTCTTCTGCGGCCAGCATATCTTCATAGACCTTCAGGGCTGAAGAGGGTTCAAAGGTCCACATGGCATCTTCTCCGGCTTCGGTGCGGGTCTGCCCTCCATCTATATAATTCTGCCTGGCCTGCCATTTCCAGCTAGTTGAATCACTGTAGTGTGTGCGGATGTTCTGGTAAAATTCTCTTGATATCCCGCCTATGGCTTGTTTGTTGCCGATATCGGTCTGCCCCAGGCCTCCTGTAGTCAGACCTCCCAGCCGGTTGTATGGCTCTATGAGTACCACGGTTTTGCCCATACGTGCCGCCTGCAAGGCAGCGGCTATGCCACCGGAAGTGCCTCCGTATACCACCACATCATAAGCACTGCCCGGCGCTTCTTCCTGCTGTGGAGGTGTGCAGGAAACGGCCAGGATAAAAATCAGCAATAGGATCAGCTTGTTCATCATCTCTCAGGTGGGTTAGATATCTTCTAAAGTGAGTATTTGCTTGTCTTTGAGCAACTGGCCTTTAAGCTTCTCATAGGCCAGGTCCTGTACGGCTATGCCTTCTTCCAGGGCCATCACTGCCGCTGTGGCAGCACTTTGTCCCAGGATCATGAAGACAGGTTCCATGCGGATAGAGCCGTAGGCGATGTGCGAACTGGAGGCAGCCACTGGCACCAGCAGATTTTCGCACTCCTGTTTTTTGGGTGTCAGAGACCCATAAGAGATCTCATAAGGTTCAGGGATTTTCACACCTATGTCTCCTTCATTCTGCACATAGCCTTCTTCAGTCACATAGCGCTGCACGTTGTGGGAGTCTATCGTATAAGAACCCATGCCTACAGATTCAGGAGTTTCTATTTTGCCCAGCAAATCATTCTCTGTCATTACATAGTCGCCGATCATGCGGCGTGCCTCCCTGACGTAGATCTGGTGAGGCCAGTGGCCATTATCCACGAACTCATCTTTGGCCAGTCCCCACTGGCTCATTTCTTGTCTTACCTCTTCAGGCACTTTAGGATCGTTGGCCAGGAAATACATCAGCCCTTTCTGATAATCTTCATGTTCTCTGATGATCTCTTTTCTGCGCTCATAGCTGGCCTCGGGATAATCGTAGTTCATGCCGATATTATCAGTGCTGAAGGGACCATGGTTGTTGGTATCCGTTTTCCGGTTAGGAATGTCATCAAACTTATTAAAGGTTTCTCTCCAGCCTGCATCAAAAATGCGAGCCATAAGCTCATATTCCTCTGGATTGTAACTGGCTGGTTTGGGAAAGGGCACCCGGTTGTCAGGGTGACTGGACAGGCACATGCGGAAGCAGTAGGCCTGAATTTTATCATCTCCCTGTCCTTTCTCTCCGGCAGGCGCTGCCGAAATGCGGGGCAGCAGACCTGAAGAGGGATCACCGGGTACTTTGTAAGGATCAATATTGAACTCAAATTGGTGTCCGTGGTGAAACACTCCTGTCTGCACGCCGTTCCACTCTTCACCATAGACACTGTTGGCTTCTCTGCCTACATGGTAGCTTACCCCGGCTGCGGCCATCAGGTCCCCTTCGTAGGTGGCGTCTATGAACATCTTGCCGCTAAACTTTTTGCCGCTCAGGGTTTCAATGGACCTGATCTTCTTCCTGCTCACTTTGACGCCCTTTTCCCGGTCCAGCCACTCATCCCGGAAAACCTGAATATCATGTTCGGAGATCAGGTCTTCAAAGACTTCTTCAGCCACATGAGGCTCAAAAATCCACATTGTTCTGTTTTCTCCATCTATTGCTACCGTACCTTGTCCTTTGTTGCCGTATTGATCTTTATCCTGCCATTTCCAGGTTTCAGGCTTCTGATATTCATTGTACACCCGCTGGTAAAACTCTCTTGACAGGCCACCTATCACTTCTTTTTTGCCCGTATCTGAAAAACCTAAACCTCCAGAGGAGAGTCCACCCAAATGCACATCCGGTGAAACCACGATTACCGACTTACCCATGCGGGCTGCCTGCACCGCAGCAGTTACCGCCGCTGAGGTGCCTCCGTAAATGATCACATCAGCCTTATACTTACTGCTCTCTTTGTGAAAGTCGAAATTGGCAAAAAGGAAAAGTGAGATTAACAGCAGACTTAGCTTATAGATTTTCATAAATATGTGATGTATGTTAAAAAAAACGGTGCTAATGAAATAGGGAGCACTACTTGTCCATTTAATAATTTCCTCCTCTTTCTTAAATCACCACTGTTTTCGTTTTTGAGGTATCCACCTGTGCTATGAGCCCGCTGAGCGACTTTTTATTTCCGCTTTCATCTGTCGCATGGAGCGTGTAACTCCCCTCAGCGAATACCTTAGGACTAAACTGGTTGCCTTTAATGCGCAGCATGTAGATAGTTTCACCGCTGTCTTCATGAACTACCTCTATCAGTGGATTTTGCATTCCTTCTACCTGTACCGTATCCAGGTAAGCTACGGCTTTTCGTGCATAGTTATCCTGCTGTCGGACTATAATAGGCCAACCCTGGTATTGCCCTTCCGGACTGGTTTCAGGATCTACGTACCTGGGCCAGCATTCAATTTTCATACTGCGGTCTTCTTTGTTAAATGTAACCATGCCATAGCCGGTCACCCTGTCATAGATCAGGGAGGGTTCCCTGCCGGTCTGATGCGGGTTGGCTACCGCATGTACGGTCATTTTATTGCCAAAGCCATCATGAAAATTGCCAGTGTATTTTGGCTGATCTGGTAATGGCTGATGATTTTCGTCTACCGTAGGCCACCAGCGGCGCGGCCAGATGTTATTCAGGGCAGGCCCGGCAAAGGCAAAACCTGCATCTTCAAACTCATCTACTCCATAATGTACCGTACTGCCCAGGTGCTGGTCTCCGGCGATGTGCAGGGCAAAACATTTCCTGATGGTGCGTAGTACTTCATCTCTACCCTTCTGTGGCCAGCCATTGGAATCCATGTCTATGGTAGGTGCGTCTCCCTGCACGTATTCTCCTTTTTCGGGAATAGGCAGTTTAGGAACGATACTGTCAATGATACTGCCTTTGGGTAAGGTGGCTACCGTACAGAAGTTGGTCTGCGACAGTACGGCTTTCATCTCTGCGCCCTGGCTCCAGTCCCGGCTCCAGTCCTGCAGAAATTTAAGTTGCCGCTCTCCCAAAAGATCGGCTTCCACATCATAATGTGCTTTGATATCAAATTCAGGGTTCTGGATAAAGCCATTCATCACTTTAGCCTCTTCAGGCAATACATTCTTGGGTGCCGATTTAAACTTCCTGTCTTCCAGCAGGGCCATGCTGATGCCGCCGTAGTTCCAGTGGGTATAGTATACGTTGATCCCCTGTTTGACAGGCGTAGGATCATAGGGGTCAGGAAGATGGCCCGTCTGTGTGCGCTGCACCATGTTGACCCACTCAGGGGGCATTTTATAGCCACCCTGGTCCTGGGCTACGTAGGCCCAGCCTTCATCAGTAGGCGCATGCTTACCTCCTTCTCCCCACACATTGCCGTGGTACACATCATGGTCATCTGGTATGCAGGCCGAAGGTATGTTCCGGAAGATATCCCGGTATGACCAGCCGAATAGGTACCACTTGCGCAGGTAATCCAGGCTGGCTTTTTCCATAGGGCTGATCTGTATGCCAAAGCCACCGGTACTTTCGTAGAACTGGTCTCCCAGGAATACAGCCAGGTCAGGTTTGTGCTTGCTGACGTGCTGCACCACTTCGTTGTCAGGAAAGCCATGGTCTGCATTACAGCTAAAGACCGCCATCTTTACCTTAGCGGCATCAACAGGTTCCTGGACAATTGTTCCCTGGTAGGTAAAAGTATGACTTTTGTCCTTCAAAGGAAGCTCTACCGCCACGCGATAAGGGACAGCCTGCTTTGGCTGCCAGTTTTCTATCCTGAACTGCGCAGTACGTCCCATCGGGTCTATAGCTCTTTGCTGCAAAGTCTTCCACTGCTCATCTTCCTTTACCTGCAGTACAACGCGATGGCCGGGAATTTTTTCAATAGGAGCCAGTTGGGCATTAAGCTTCAGTGTCTGATGATGCAGCGTATATTGGGCGAAGCAGACCGGCCCGAAAGTCTGTTCGGGCTGATGCCTGACTTTACTGCCGCTGATCTGCCAGTCGGCAAAGGCCACGGAGGGCTCTTGAGCCTTTTCCTCTTCTTCTGGAAAATGAGCTACCAGGGCAATATTTCCCATAAGTGCTCTGGCAGGAAGCTGCTCCACGGTCAGGCTGGCCTCCTGCTGCTGCCTATCAGGGGCTGAAGCTGTAAGGCTGAGGGTATAATTATCCTGGCCTGGCTTGGCGGTAAGCCTGAGCCTGAGGGACTGATCTAATGCTATTTTTTGTCTGGCAATCGTATCACCTATGAAAAGAAACCCTTCGGTGGTAATGCCTGCATCCAGGCCCTCTCCGAATACAGCTGCAGAACGGTAGTCATCAAATTTACCTTTGGCTCCCAGCCTGAAGCCTGCATAGTGCTGCGCCGAAGCCGAAGTATTGAGTATTTCCAATTCCACACTGGTTTCAAAACTTTCCATTTCAGGCGCAAGCTGGCAACTGAGGCAGTGCAGCGTTCTGTTGTTGCTGCTCACATTACAGACAACTTTACCATTTCTGATCTGCCAGTCCTGCAGGCGGTTGCCCCAGTAATCAGGTCCTACCCATTCCATATCGGGCCAGAGATGCCATTGACTGGTATGAACTGCATTAATAGTATGGAGAAATTGACGCGCTTTTTTCTCATCGCTGAGAATAATCCGGGGAGTCAATGCGCCGATCGCAATGGCTTTGACGGCCTCTCTTCTATGCATAGGAATAGGTTGTTTGCCGTATTTTATAAAAAGAAAATGAAACAAAAAAGTCTGAGAATGTAGAAAAGCGAATAGAACGATGAGATGATCACGAGTCGACCAAATTTATGATTTTTCAAACCACAGGAAAATGTCAGCGTACAAATATGCTTTGTCAATGAAGTGAACTCCGGCAGCTTGGCAAATCCTGCTTTGGCGGTTTCCATTTAAGCAAAAAGTCTAGACCCTAAATTTGCATTTAAATATGATGTCTGTAATAGCCACTACCATCCAAAATCAGGCAACGGTCGACGATTACAAACAGCTTTGGGAAGGAAGTATTTACCAGCTGTAAAAGGTGAAGTCATTGATATGCCAGGTCCAACAAAAAAAGCCAGGAAATACTTTAGAAATAACTTTCAAGCTAAAAATGCTCGTTAAACAAGGTGCAAATTTCAAGGTGATAATATCCCCCATGGATGTCCACCTCAACAACTCCAATGTTTACCAGCCAGAATTTTTTTTGTATGCCTCTGGGAGAGCTGAAAGTCTGCTCGCTGTGGGTGTGAAAGCGGTAGAACTGCCATTCATCCTGAATCCACAAAAAGATCAGCAGGCTGCACAATATCCCAGCGACAAGCCCGAACAGATTGATCAGCGTGAAAGCCTTGTGCTTTCAGAAGTGGCGCAGGGCGAGGGTGAGGTAGATTCGGCACATAATGATAGATGAATATTGACCAATGACCAAACATGCTTCATAATCCACCAATCATTACTGATTATCAGGTTATTTGCAGGGAAACGCCGGAATTTTGCAGTGAGATGCCGTTAATCCGCTAAGACATCCTGTAAAGCTCAGTGTTGATGAGGGAAAAGTGTACAGAAACAAACTGCTGAATTAAGCTTGTCCGGAATATGCTGTTAAGCATTAGAGGCCTTTTTTGCTGAGACAGTAGTTTCTGAAAAATTCTATATCCAATCAGAACAAATGTTTGATGATCATAAAGATAACCCCCATCAGGAACATGACTATGGAGATTTTATTGATCCCATGCATCATCTTGAGATTGATATTGCTGGTTTTATTTTTCTCTTTGCTGCGGAAGAAGTAACCAAATACCTCGTTCATTGTAAAAAATTCTTTAATTCCGCCTTTTTTCATATCGCTCATAAAGTAGGTTATTTTTTGTACATAAAGCATTTAATACAGGTAAAACGTTCAAAATCAGGCTAAAAATTCTGCCTTACTGGGCTCTATCCATTTGCCATCTTCCCGAATGATATTAATAAGTTCATCTACCGCTTTGGCAGAAGGCACACTTCTTTTCACCACCTCCTGCCCACGGTAGAGCGTAATCTTTCCCTTTCCAGAGCCTACATAGCCATAGTCGGCATCGGCCATCTCGCCCGGGCCGTTGACAATACAACCCATGATACCAATCTTGACACCTTTGAGATGATCAGTGCGCTTACGAATCATAGCCGTGGTTTCCTGCAGGTCAAAAAGTGTGCGCCCGCAGGAAGGACAGGAAATATATTCCGTTTTTGACATACGGGTACGACAGGCCTGCAAGATGCCGAAGGAGATGCTGTTGTTGCGGGCAATCATGCTGAGCTGCGCTTCCTTTGTTTTGGGAGCTACCAGTTCAGTACTCAGCAGCACACCATCTCCAAAACCATCTATCAGTAAACCTCCCATATCAGTGGCAGCATGCAGCTGGACTTTTTCATCCTCCAGGTCTGCATATTTTCTCAGGATAATAACAGGTACATCAATGTTTCTTTCCATCAATTCATAAAAGAAACGACGCTGAGCGGGCATAGCATGCGTATTGTCGGTATCCAGCACGACCACCAGCTGCTGATCGTCGGCCAGCACCTGCCAGAGATTTTCATCCTCCTCCTGTAGGCTTACCCTAAGAAAATTGATTTCAGGATGATAGCTGTCTCTTTGCTGGTATTCTTCCCAGGTAAAGAGAGGCAGCTTATTGCACTGATCTTCGGAAGTTTTCCATACTGCGTAGTCACGAATTTCTTTCAGGCCGTTGGGCAACATAAAATCCACCGGCTGAGAGCCGGAATAGATATAATCTGCCCCGGTTTCGTTCATGGTCCATTTGTCAGGCTCAGGCAGGTAAAAATGACCGATAGCCTTAAAATCTTTGTAGCCCCAGTCTTCTACATTTCGCACGTCGGCAATCACGCGAGGCACCTGCCCCCCCCCGATGTTAGCCACTTCCCTGCTCTTACGACGGCCGTAGCTGTAGGGGTCTTTGGGAATATGAGTCAAGGGCTTGATGGGCGAATGACCAGGACGCTCATCATAGCGACGCACCAGGTTATAAGCTACCGGCACTTCGTATTCGGGTTCTTCGGTGAGTGATACCCTTACAGTATCTCCCAATCCATCCTCCAGTAGCGAACCAATACCCACCGCTGATTTGATACGACCGTCTTCGCCATCACCGGCTTCGGTCACACCCAGGTGGAGCGGATAAGGCTGCAAACCTTCTTCATCCAGCTTCTGTACCAGCAGGCGGTAGGCCTGTACCATCACCTGGGTATTGCTGGCCTTCATGGAAATGACGATGTCATAGTAGCTCAGCTCTTCACAGATACGGATAAATTCCAGGGCTGATTCTACCATACCGAGGGGTGTATCGCCATAACGGCTCATGATGCGGTCGGAAAGTGAACCATGATTGGTACCGATACGCATGGCGGTACCATGTTCTTTGCAGATCTTGACCAGGGGGGTAAACTTGTCGCGGATACGTTCCAGTTCTGCCTGGTAAGTAGCATCAGTATATTCTATGACCTCAAATTTCTTCTTATCGGCATAATTTCCAGGGTTGATACGCACCTTTTCCACGATCCGGGCCGCTACCTCGGCAGCATTGGGCGTAAAATGAATATCAGCAATGAGGGGAACGGTATAGCCTCTTTTGCGCAGTTCTTTGCGAATCTCGCCCAGGTTCTGCGCTTCTTTGATGCTTGGGGCAGTAATGCGAACGTACTCACAGCCGGCATCCACCATACGAATTACCTGCTCTACTGAGCCTAAAGTATCCATGGTATCCACAGTTGTCATGGATTGTACCCTGATGGGATTTTCTCCGCCCAAGGGGATGTCACCAATGTACACTTCGCGTGTTTTACGACGCTTATACTGGGTAAGGCTATGACAGTAATTTTTAAAAGAACTGACTTCTGAAGCTGTGAGGTTCATAAGTTTATTGCTGTAAGCTGATGATATTAGCTATTGATTAACTGTGGAGTAAACAAGGAATTAAACCCGATTGCTCCCTAATTGTTGCACTTATTAAGGTTAAATATCTCCTAACTGAGGCCGCAGGAGCACTTCTTCCATGACGGCCCTATCGGATAATTTATACGCAGCCAGGACAGTATCTGCCACATCCTCTGCTTTCATAAATCTTTCCTGGGGCAGTTCAGTTCCTTCCCAGCTGGCAGTATAAGTAGCACCCGGCAACACGGAGGTAACCCTAATGTTATGTTCTTTCATTTCTTCCCTTAATACTTTGCTAAATCCCAGGAGGGCAAACTTGGCTATGCCGTAAGATCCGCCGTTGACGTAGGCCATGATACTGGCAGTAGAGCACATGTTAAAAATATGTCCGGATTTTCTTTCTATCATCGGCCTGATCAGGGCGCGTGTGAGGTGATAGGCAGAATACAAATTCGTATTGATCATCTGCTCCAGGGCACCTTCCTCTTCCTGGTGTACCTGCCCGGGGATGAAAAGGCCGCTGTTATTGATCAGGATTTCTACCGGCAGATTTGTACGTTTGATCATTTCAGCAAAAGCTATTACCTGCTCCTTTTCGGAAAGGTCTGCCTGCCTGTAAAAAAAGCTGATATCCGGGTATACCGTTGAAATCTGCTGCTTTAGGCTTTTGAGGTCATTTTCATTTCGCGAACAGGTGGCAATAGAAAAACCTTCTGCGGCAAAAACTTCAATAAGTGCTTTCCCTATCCCTTTGGTGCCTCCGGTAATGACAGCGAGTTTTTTCATAAAAATTGGTGATTTGGTTAACAAAAATAGCTTATTACGTTAATGAGTTATGGGTTTAAGCTTAATATTTTCTTAAGCTTGCTCCAAAATTAGCAGCCATAAACTATGAAAAGCATTGGTAAGTACGTCATCTTTGTCGGATCCATGTTCACAAAGATGGAATCATTTAGCACCTATGTCAAACGAACGCTGGACGAAGCAATAATTATAGGTATCAATTCGCTGGTTCTGGTAACCATCGTATCCACCTTTATCGGCATGGTAACAACCGTGCAGACGGCCGCCAATATGGTGAGCCCCTTCATACAGGACTTTGTTATCAGTACCGTGGTACGTGATATGACTATTTTTGAACTGGCCCCCACCATTACATCTATCGTTCTGGCTGGTAAAGTAGGTTCTAATATCGCCGGTGAGCTGGGTACCATGCGCATCACCGAGCAAGTAGACGCCCTGGAGGTCATGGGAATCAATTCGGCTTCTTACCTTGTTTTGCCTAAAGTGGTAGCCGCTATGCTCATGTTTCCGATGCTGGTGGTACTGGCAGGTTTTCTTTCTATCTACGGAGGTTTCCTGGTAGGCTCGCTGACCAACATTATTTCTGGCCAGGATTATGTCTATGGTTTGCGCTTTGATTTCAGACAGTACAATATCTTTATTGCTTTAGTTAAATCTCTGGTATTTGCCTTCCTGATTGCCACCATTTCTGCCTACAAAGGTTTTTACACCAAAGGGGGCGCCCTGGAAGTAGGTCAGTCAAGCACCAGTGCGGTCACCAATAGCTGTATTGCCATCCTGCTGGCCGATTACCTGGTAGTAGAACTCCTGCTCTGATCAGCAGCGTATCAAAACACAGATTTTATGATTGAAATTAAAAATATAACTAAAGTCTTCAACGGAGTCACTGTCCTTGATGACATCAGCGGGACCTTTTCCAAGGGCAAAACCAACCTGATTATCGGTGCCAGCGGTACGGGCAAAAGTGTACTCCTTAAGTGCATTGTAGGCCTGGTGCCGCCCGACAAAGGTACAGTGTATTACGACGGCAGGGATTTTACCCATGCTGACAAAGATGTAAAAACTGATATTCGTAGGGAAATAGGCATGCTATTCCAGGGTGTAGCCCTTTTTGATTCGCTGACAGTGGAACAAAATGTCAGGTTTCCTCTGAACATCCTGACGAAAATGCCAGAAGATGAAAAAGATGACAGGGTCAATTTCTGCCTCAAAAGGGTGGGACTGGAACATGCCGCTAAAAGAATGCCTTCAGAGATCAGCGGAGGAATGAAGAAAAGAGTAGGCATAGCCCGGGCGATCGTTAACAATTCCCGCTACCTCTTTTGTGATGAACCTAACTCAGGCCTTGACCCCCAAACCTCTATCCTGATTGATGAACTCATTCAGGAGATCACCTACGAGTTGGATATTACCACTGTAGTGGTGACTCACGATATGAATTCGGTGGTGGGTATTGGTGACCATATCCTCTTTCTCTACAAAGGTCACAAGCTCTGGGAAGGCAGCAACCAGGTGATCCTTCATACGGAGGTTCAAGAACTCAAAGACTTCATCTTCGCTAACAAACTCATGAAAACTTCTGAATGATCAGCAAATTCGCTTCAACTTTATAATTACCCTTCACTTATTTACTTTTTCAACTGAAACAAACCTTTTATATGGAATCTTTAGAAATCAGTGCAACCCCAAAAACACCGGAAGTTATTCTTGACAACGAAAAGGGATTCATCTCCTTCAGTGGCATCTCCGATGAAGAGGATGCCCTCCATTTTTACTTCCCGATCTTACAATGGCTGGATACCTATAAAAGTCACCCTAAGCCGCATACGGAGGTGAAACTTGATTTCAGGTACTACAATACAGCTTCGGCCAAGTCACTTTACGAGGTGCTTAAAAGACTGGGTGAGATCCAAAAAAACGGTCAGCAGGTTGAGGTGAAATGGTACTATCCCGCTGGGGATGAAGGATGGCTGAGCGAAATAGAAAATTTCAGCGACCTGGCACATCTGCCTATACAAGCGATTGAAAAGAAAGCCTAAAACATGTATCGTTTCAGGTTAATTCTCACCTTCTTCGTATTGCTGGGCCTGGGCCTTCCCTTTGTGTTGCAGCAGAGCTTTTTCCCCCTGATGCGCTTTGGCATGTTTGCCGAAGCAGTCAGGCGCGACATCCAGAAAGAGCAGTTCATACTAATGATACGAAATGAGGAGGGAAAGCTCCTCCCCTCTACCGAAGCTGGTATCGCGCCCTCCAACCTGGATTATTTGCTCCGCAACTATTATTACCGACAGGAAACAGAACTATTCCTGAAGCGTTATGCGCTACTGCTGGATGAACAGCTGGAACCAAGAGAGCTATTGTTCATCCGCAAGCTGGCGCAGGACAGCAGTATCATAGCCACTTATTCTATGCCTTGAAGCAGCCCAGCCGTATTATATCACTCTTATTGGGTATGTTAGCCCTACTGGCAGGTATGGTGTATGTTTTCTTCCTGCGAGAATGGGTAAACCTGGCTTATGAGGGTGAGGCTCCTGCCTGGTTTCAGGGACTGATAGATCAGCTTTATCCACGATTTGCTGTGGAAAAGCAGCGTTTTGAGCTGGCTTTTTTTCTACAGAAAGCCGATCAGATCATCATACGCCTGCTGCTGTTTACCTCAGTGATCAGCTGGCTGCTCTGGATAAATCTTTCAGCAGTAAGAATCAACCGACTGAGCCCCCTCAAGACCAATATATTTTATACAGGGCTAAGACTGGTTTTTTACCTGGGCTTATTGTACTTCAGCTGGCACTGGTACGAGGATTTTCCCCGCCTGGTGCGCATAGAGGCTTTTTATAAACCCACCTACCTGCTGCAGCTGATGGGCCTGCCTATCCTTTCTCTGGAAATCTTTTACCTGCTTTTTGCCGTCTACTTTATTTGCCTTCTAATGGTTTTACTTGGCCAAGGAAAAGTAGCTTTCAGCCTGATCACTGCGGCTCTGCTTATATTTTTTCAGGCCTATTTCTACTCATTTGAAAAAGTGGAACACAGTTACAGCACCATGAATTATGTAGCCCTGATGATGCCTGCCCTCTTCTACGAACTAAGCAGGCAAAAGGGCCAGAAGCAAAAAAGAAGCTGGGTGCTCTTCCTGATGCAGGCAACGGTAGCAGGGATTTATTTCCTGGCAGGCATGGAAAAACTGCTGAGCAGCGGCCTGGACTGGGCCACAGCGGAAACTTTTCGTACTTATATCATGCTGCATGATCAGGAACCTGGCTTATGGGTAGCAAAAAGTGATTTCCTGTCACATCTGCTTCCCTGGACAGCCCTGCTGATCCAACTGGGCTTTCCGCTGATACTTTTCTTTCCCCGTTACAAATATCTCATACTGCTCCTGGGAGTTAGCTTCCACCTGGGTACGAGGCTGTTATTTGGCATAGGGCCTTATTTCTCTTCCTGGCTCTTAGCTTACGCGGTTTTTATTGACTGGGACTTGTTGTCTCTGAAAATCAGGGACCTGATAGCTGACAGGCAGATAAGGGCAAAGAAAGGAGCATAAGCTACTTTGTAACGAATAAGGGAACCAAAATTGGGAGAAGCCAATGCAATTAATGCGGCCAGGCTGCATACGTAGATCAGGCAGCTAAGCAGCAAAATGATATCTTTCGGTCGGTTCCTGCTCTTCAGAAAGTGATAAAAAGCAAATGAAGAAATCAGCAGCAGAAGACTGTTTTCAAGAGCTGCCAGCAGTTGCAGCCAGTTTTGCGCTTCCCAGGGCAGAGGGCGGAAAAGCCCGCTGAAAAGCGCTTCAGGCAGGTGCAATAGAAAACTGCTCACTGTAGGCTGCAAGTTTTCAAAAAGGATTGCATCTCCCACTTCTGAAGCTGCCAGGGTCAGGTCATGGTTCAATACGATGGCCTGCAGCAGGTAGCTGGGCTCCAGATTAGGATGCAGCAGAAAAGCAGCAGCTGGCAGAACGGGAATAAGAACAAGCAAGAGCCAGGCAAAGCCTTTATACCCCCTCTTTCTCAGTTTAAAGAGCCCATTCAGCATTAGGATCAGCAGCAAAAGAGGCAGCAAAACAGCCGCAAAGTAATATTTTAACTGCCACAGCAAAAAAGCCAGCAAGAGGAAAGCAGATACTTCCCATACAAATAACAAGCTTTTAGTAGGCTTGGCTGCGTACCATCTCAGGCTGATAAATACCAGTCCATAGATACAAGTCAGGGATAAAGATTCTTTCAGCAGCCCGGCACTCCAGAAAGCTACCGACGGGTAGATAAGCAGTGCAAGTAGAGGCAGGAGAAAGGGCCAATCCATCAACCTCTTCAGGAGTAAACTCAGCTGCCAGGCGGCTGTGAAACTAAGTAATGAAAGGCTGACTGAGATGATCCAGTAATTGCCCAAAGAAAAAATGCTGATCAGGCTACAGAGTTTCACAAAGAAAAGCGCCCTTTCCTGCTCGGCGAAGATGAACTTTTCCGCCTCTTCCAGGCCAAAGAAAAAATTAAAAAAGGCAGCTGGATCTTCATAAAATAGCTTAAATGCCCTTACGATGTCCGCATAATAGGCCACGGTATCTCCGCCCTCATAATAGTAGAAGTACAATCCTCCCAGCAGACAACCCATCATCACTTTATAGGCCAGCAGGGTTAAGAAAAATTTAAGTTGTATGTACTTAAAAGAAGAAAGGTAGAGCCTGCGTAGTAGGTACAGCCAGGCTGTCAAATGCAACACAAAAAGTAAATAGGGCAAGATCTTTTTGTCTCAAATATCGCTTTTCAAATTTCAAAAATGAAATGCCTGAAAGGAAGAATGAATCATGAGGACTTCACAGCCATTGACCAGGAAAGCCTCCCTGAAAGCATGAGATGAAGTCATTCAGCCGGTAAAATGTTGACGATCACGCGCTGGTACCGGCTCAGCGGCGGTGATCCCTGATCACTTACCTCCAGAATAAAATGTGTATATTTTGGCTCCTGAAGCTTTACCCTTTTATCTACCTCAATGGTCATATCAGATGAGTTACCGCCTGAAACTTTGAGAGGAATCCAGGAGTAATACCAGTAATTTCCTGCCTCCGGATAATGTATCCAGCGGTAGCTCAGTGAATCTCCATCAGGATCGGTGCTTCCTTCAGCACTGAGGCTGATCTTTTCACCTACCTTTACGTTTACTTCCAGCGGCCCGTTTACTTTTGCTACAGGCGGATGGTTGGCATCCTCCGGGCTCATTACACACCAGTCCATCCGCGCAGCAAAATCATTCTGATAAGCGTCTCTCCAGCGCCAGATCGTCGCATGATTATCCAGGTAGATCCGTCCATCTTTACCTACGACTTCATCTTTCGCATCAGTCCAGATAGGTCTTGTCTCTGCAGGAAAGTCACTTCGGTGCAGGTAAGGCTGGTAACGGGGCTTATACAACTCATAACGGCCGCCCCACCCTCCCAAATCTGGGCGCTCGGGTACATTGAGTCCATTAGGAATCAGGGAGAGATAGCTGGGGGTGTCTCCTTCCATAGCATATTCTACGGGCGGGTATTCTTCGCCCAGCGGCCCGTGTCCCTGCATGATATTTTGACTCAGCCAGGAGTTTTTCACCACCGTCGTATCGGCACCAGAAGCAAATTTGTACCAGGGCTCACCTGATATACCCGACCAGGTAGCGTGCAGATAATTATCGCCAGGACTGACAATGTAGAAGAGTTCTGGAAATTCTTTCCTGAGCCAGGGACCAGAATCGTCCTGGTCAGAAATGGTGTAAACTCTCAGTTTAGAAACAAAATCTTTAAGTGCCTCCGGGCTTCTTGTTTCTTTTACCCTCCAGAGGGCCTGGGCCAGTACATTGGCACCTCCCCAGACAGCTATCCAGAGCGGACGATCATCCGCCTTATCAGCCTGCTGAATGAGCCAGTCAGATCCTTCAGAATCATTACCGGCTCCCACACCCTGCATGCCAAAAACAGGCACTCCTTTTTTGGTAATGCCATGCAGGTATTCCTCTGTGGGAAATCCGGCTTCATGCTCCAATAGGTTGTTTCTCACTTTGCCATAAGCAGATACGATCTCGTTGATTCTCCATTCAGCAGTTTTATCACGCAAATGGGTGGAAGTAGTCGCTACCAAGCCTTCAATATCTATCTGATTACTGTAGAGCAGGAGGCGCACAAGTGACTGTGCATCATCAGGTTCGTTTTCAATGTCGGTCAGTACCAGGAGACGCTGATTGTTTTGTGCAAACACATTGGCTGACAGGGCGTGAAATAAGAAAAGAATAAGGATAAATTTTTTCATCAGGTGCAGGCTGTAAATCTCAAAATATAGAGGTTCCTGATTCAAAAAACCACTCCTGTACTGCATTTATGTGAGTTATCAGGGATTACATATTTGATGGATCAGGCCGTATCAAAAAAAACACCACCAGAATATCTCTGATGGTGTTCTATTTTTGTGTACTTTAAAATCAGGGGCTAACCCAACTGATGCTGAATTGCGCGAAAAGAGGGTTACCTATAGAATTTTCAAACAAATAAGGATCTTCTGAAAACAAACTTCTGAAAAACTCACCATCGTCTACATTATACTCCCAGTTGTAACGGAGACCACCCTGCACCGAAAACCAGAGATTTGGAGTGATGGCCTGGTCAAAAATAGCGCGGAACCTGAGTTCCGACCTTCTTAATTCAGGCTCCAGCATCTCATTGCCGCTCTCGGTTACCAGTTCGTTCAGGCGATAGGTATTTCCCTGGAAATTGAAGCCCAATGACAGTATACTCTGCTTGCTGAAATTGCGCTTCATGTTGAAGCGGGAAGGCAGCAGTGCATCTATGCCCCAGCGTCCATCAGCGGTTGAATACTGGTAATAAAATACAGGCAGGTAGTTCAGCGCACCGCCCAGGTAAGTCCTTGATACCCCCAAACCCCACATTTTTCGCTCGCTGGGTTTCCAACCGTAAATTACTGCGCCAAAAAAACGGGTATAGGACAAAGACTGAAAATCAGAAAAGGTGTAATCACCATTGAGGGTGGCACCTGCCTGAAAGAGCATAAAGTTACTCATGCTCAAAGGCTTGAAGATGACTGTAGAAAAACTGGTGCTGGTGAGCCCGTTTTGATCCAGCGTTCTCAGTAAAGGATGCTGCAGGCTCGTCCCATCTTCAAAATTATAATGGGTATCCAGGTAATTTAACTGCAGACCCACCGTGATATTATTCTTGGAAATAACAGGATATTGTATGTCTATCCTGAATTCACTTGTGCTGTTGACCCTCACGCGCTGGGCATCGTTAGATAGAAACTCCCCTACCTCCATGTCATACGCGCCCTGGATGTCGTAACCTATTGAAAAGAGATTCTGCGGACCGCCATTCAGGATGCGGGAAGTACAGAAAGCCTTTACCTGCTCGGCAGGTACCAGCGAACTGAAATCAAACTCATCATCCTCCTGAGCAAGAACGGCAAAAGGGAGCCAAAAGAAAAAAGCGACACTTAAGCTGAGGTATAGCTTTTTCATCTTATTTGGTTTTCATGCGTACCCACACATCCGTTCTGCCCACCAGGCCAAAGGGGTCCAGGGAACCCCTGACTTCCAGTTTGTCCTTTTTTGGCATTTCTATGGTACAATAGTAGAGATTACCCGATTTTGGATCATAAATGGTACCGTCAGTCCACTCTTCATCCTCAAAAACGAAATCTTTGAGATTGACCATTTTCAGGATGGGCTCACCTTTAGGGTCTTTTTTAGGATTACCGCTCTCATCATTGGGCTCTTTAAGCCATACAATCCGACCGTTGTATTTTTCACTTTCCTTATCCTTGTAAATCTGAATGTAGGAAGTGCCTTCGCTCGGCATCCAGATGCCTAGGATATCGTCGGCTTTTTGTGCCTGCACCTGCTGAAAAGCGGCCAGCAAGAAAAACACACTGAAAACATAAGTAAGTCTCTTCATAAATATAGTTTTACTTTCAAACTTAGCAATATCACGCCATTATTCATGCCGTTTTTTAAACTTTTTTAAGAAAATTAAGGAGATACAAAAATATTTTACGGAATGATATGAAAATCACATGAGATTGCATAATCATAAAAAAAGCAGGACCTATTAGCCCTGCTCTTTCCTGTATAACAAACGCAAAAGATTATTTTTTATGCATGCTCATTGACTGATCAAGATACAGACTAATCACTTCCCTGATTCTTTTTCTGGCTTCTTCACTGTTATAATCCTGCCGGGCTACCAATTCGTCGCCCAAAGGGAAAAGGTGCATGAACATGGTTTTGTCATCTACCTTATGATGCAGAAAAATGCTTTCCTTTTGATCAAAGACTTCCTGCCATACGGCCCTTACATCAGCCCAGAAATGCTGGTTTGAATCCCACCATTCCCTGGCGCGCTGGCACTTTTCATCCTCCACTCTGGTGTAAGTATTTATCCCTTTTTCGTACGCTTTGATCCGTTCACGATCAGCTTTTCGGTCTATTTTTACATTGTCCTGCTCATGCAGATGGCCTTCCGGGGTAAGTTCATGGTGATTGGTGCGCTGCATGACGTTGTAGTCGTCTCTTTTAGTATACTCCCGGCGGGGCAAAGGGGCATCTGTCGTACTTTCCCAGTAATGCCGCCCGTCTACATGCACCCAGGTGGCGGAGCCTTCATAGCGGGGCGCATCGCTTACTTCAAAAACCTTCTGTGTCCATTGTCCGCTTACCTCACCTTCTTCTTTGGATAGATAGTTCCAGCGATTATCACCGGCAAACACATAAAAATCAGTATTTTCAAATGCCCAGTCCTGACGCCAGTGCTTAATCACGCTTTGCTGTCCTCCATAGCTGACAATGAGCAGATGCTGCAGTGAAACAAAATCATCTTCTACTGCAATGGGTGTGATCCACTCCAGGCCTTTAGAGTAGTAATTTTCTCTGAACTGGTAATTAGGATCGGGCGAAAAAGTCTCGGCAAACTGGAAGCTGACTTCATAACAGCCACAAAAATTCTGGATCGCCTGACGGTCCTTCTGCTTTTGCGCCTGCACATGCAGTGCAGAGATCAGAAAGAACAAAAATAATAAGTACCTCATGATCAGGAATTTTTTATAGGCATCTTGACAACTCAATTATTTAGACTTATTATAAATAATGACGCTAAAATAGGCAGGTCCTTTATGATTGTCAATACTATTTAGAAATATTTTAAATAATTCGCTGGTTTCTGAGGCAGTCCTTACAGAGTATATATATTTGATTATCATATTGCACAGGGGGTTAAATTTGCCCGCTAAAACAACTTTATTTTATCTGCTTATGGCCGTAGTTTATGCGCTGGAAAAACATCAGATCAATGGTGTGGATCAGTGGATACTTTTTTCCGGTAAAAATGACCAGAACCCAGTTTTACTCTTTCTTCATGGTGGACCCGGGCTGCCTCTTTTTCCACTTCGCAAAGAAATCGTCAAAAAAACAAAGCTGGAGGATTATTTCACAGTAGCCTACTGGGAGCAGCGGGGCAGTGGTAAATCTTTCAGCAAGCAAATTCCCGACGACAGCATGCATATTTCTCAGATGGAGGCAGATACCCATGTGGTAGTCAAACTGGTTGCTAAAAAGTTTGCTCAGGCCAGTATTTATCTCATGGGCCACTCCTGGGGAAGCCTGCTGGGCCTCAGGCAGGCTGCCCAGCATCCCGAACTGATCACTGCTTACCTGGGCATTGGCCAGTTAATCAATGCCCTTACCTCCGACCGGCAATCTTATGATTTTACTTTGCAGCAGGCGAGAAAACAGAATAAAAAAGCAGCTTTAAAACAACTGGAAAAAATAGGACCGCCTCCATTCAATGTCAATAAGCTCATGCAGCAGCGAGGCCTTTTACAGAAGTTTGACGGAACCCGCCGCGACGGAGGCGGCAGTTTGCTCCAGCTGGTAAAAGATGCTTTCACCACGCCCGAATACCGACTGAAGGAAGTATTTAGCATGCTGAGTAATGCCTTGTACTCGCTCAATCATCTCTGGGATGAGCTTTACCAATATGACCTCCATGAAATCAACAAAGTGGAAGTACCGGTTTACTTCCTTCATGGCAGGCATGACCATACGGTTTCTTATGATGTAGCCCACAGTTTCTATGAGAAGTTGGAAGCTCCCAAGGGGAAAAAGTTTATTACCTTTGAAAATTCAGCCCACTATCCTTTTGTTGAAGAGGCAGAAGTGTTCAATGACTTTCTCACTAAAGAGTTTTCCCACTGAAGCATAGTCTTGGCAGCATAGCTAAAGAATCCCAAGGCTATTGGTTTAGCAAGGTAAAGGTCTGCTCTGCGATGGCTTTTTCCTCATCGGTAGGGATGACCAGTATCTGGCAGCGGCTATTATCGGCATGAATTTCCTTGATTCCTTCTTTTTTCTGCTGGTTTTTGCCTTTGTCAAGACTGATGCCGATATGCTGCAGTCCTTCGCATGATTTTTCCCGTACATAGGCACTGTTCTCACCTACCCCTGCAGTGAATACCAGCGCATCCAGCGGACCGCATACAGCCATATAAGCCCCGATATATTTTTTGATACGATACGTATACATGGCCAATGCCAGTTGAGCACGCTGATCCCCCTCCTCCATCTTGCTGGTCACACTGCGCAGGTCATTGTCACCAGCTATGCCTTTGAGGCCACTTTTTTTGTTGAGCAACTGGTCAATCTCATCAAAAGACATCTTCATTTCTCGGCCCAAATAAAAGATGATAGCCGGGTCAATGTCGCCCGAGCGTGTTCCCATGATCAGGCCCGGGAGCGGGCTGATGCCCATACTGGTATCTATGCTTTTGCCATTTTTGACGGCAGTCATGCTGCAGCCGTTGCCCAGGTGTACCGTGATGCCATTGAAATCAGACATGAGTTTGCCACAGTGAAGAGCCGCCTGCTGGGCTACGTACTGATGCGAGGTCCCGTGCATACCGTAGGCCCGTAGCTGCTTATCCCGGTACAATTCGTCCGGAATGGCATAGCGATAGGCATGAGGAGGCATGCTTTGGTGAAAAGCGGTGTCAAAGACAGCCACCTGCTTTGCCTGGGGAAAAACTTCTTCGGCCACGGCTATACCCTGAAGGTTGGGAGGATTGTGCAGCGGAGCCAGCGGTATCAGGGCTTCAATCGTCTGCTTGACTTCATCGCTTATCAGGGTGGCATCACTAAACTTCTCTCCCCCATGCACCACCCGGTGTCCTACTGCTTTGATTTCAGAAGTATTGCTGATGGCGCCGTATTCTTCATCCTGCAGCAGTTCACTGATTCTTCTTAATCCTTCACGATGGTCGCTGATGGCTTTGTTTTCTTCTTTAACTTTTTGCTGGCTGGCTGCCGGAAAAAACTGGTGCTTGATATGGCTGCTTTCCTCTCCTATCTTCTCCAGCACCCCGGCAGTAAGCACCCGCTGGCTTTCCATATCATAAAGTTTATATTTGATTGATGAGCTTCCGGTATTGATGACAAGTATTTTCATAAAAAATTATTAAGACTTTAGAATACATCTCAGAAAAATCAGGAATGTTGCTGAAAGCTGCTAATTTGGAAAAATGATCTGGATTTAGAAATCATTAAATTCTAAAATGAAACTACCTGCCTTTTTTTTCAGCTGCGATTGGGGCACCTCTTCTTTCCGCCTGCGCCTTGTCCATACTGACGATCAGCTAACCGTGATGGATGAACTGCGTGAGGCTGCCCTGGGTTTCAGCCTGCTCAAGCTTCCTAAAGAAGAGTACCTTTCACTACTGGAGCAGAGGGTAGAGGCCATGAGGGAGCGCAATCAGATCAAAAAAGATTTTCCGCTGATTCTCTCGGGTATGGCATCTTCCAGCATAGGCATCCGGGAGCTACCCTATGGCAGCCTGCCTGTCAAGGCTGAGGCTGACAGGCTTACTTTTGAAAAAATACCGGGAGTAGCTTTCCCGCTTTACCTGGTCTCAGGATTACGAACGCTGGATGATGTGATGCGGGGAGAAGAAGTCCAGATACTGGGTTGCCTGCAGCAATTTGCTCAGTTACAGGAGAATTCCATTATCATCTTACCCGGTACCCATTCAAAACATGCAAAAATCAGAGATCAAGTACTGACTTCCTTTCACACCTACATGAGCGGAGAACTTTTCAGCCTGCTCAGCAGCGGGGGCACCCTGAGACATTCGCTTACTGAAGTAAATGATCAACACGACGATACCGCTTTTCTGGAAGGAGTAGAAGCCTCTGCAGGCCACCTGCTCAACCGTCTTTTCAGTGTCAGAACCCGTCATCTGCTGGATAAAAAGTCGGTAGCCAGCAATGCTTCCTTTCTCAGCGGCCTGCTCATCGGAAGCGAGCTACGCGCCCTCCTGCCAGATAGGAAAGTGCCTTTAGTTTTATGCGCCGATATGCCCCTAGCCGATCTTTATAAGAAAGCAATCCGGTGTATCGGATTTAACGATACTCACCAAATTAGTGCTGAGAAAGCCACCCTGCTGGGTCATTTTGCCCTTCTCAAAAAAATATACAGCTCATGAACGCCATTTTTTCTTTTGATCACTTCAACCAATTGCCCATCATAGGTATCCTCAGGAAAATGCCTGCCAGCCTTATGCAGCAGGTGGTCAGCATCTACCAGGAAGCTGGTTTTAGCACTCTGGAAGTTACCCTTAACACGCCTGATGCTCTTCAGCATATAAAGTCATTACGCCGGAGCTTCCCATCCCTCAACATTGGAGCAGGAACGGTATGTACCTTGGATGAGATGGAACAAGTACTTGCTGCAGGCGCTACTTTTATAGTCAGCCCGATTATGAAAGAAGAGATGATCCACAGCTGCCAAAGAAGGCAGATTCCCATTTTTCCGGGAGCCTTCTCACCCAGCGAAATTTACCTTGCCTGGGCAGCCGGGGCCACTATGGTGAAGCTTTTTCCTGCCGGGCAAATGGGTCCGGCCTACCTCAAAGATGTGCTGGCCCCCCTGGACCAGATCAAGATTATGCCGGTAGGTGGCATAAATCTCAAAAATGCAGCCGATTTCTTAAAAGCAGGTGCCGCAGGGCTGGGCATTGCAAGCGACCTTTTTCCTAAAGACATTATTGAAAGAAAAGACTGGCCTGCTCTGAGAAAAAACTTTGATGATTTCAGAATTATCTATGAGAAACACAGGCAAAGTTGAGATATACAGTGAAGGTGACAATGAATCCAGAATTCAGCATTGAGGGTGGTAAAAAACCTTTTCTTCTTACTCATTCATTTTGCGGATTCTATCTTTGGCCTTCACCAGCATACGGTCAACCACGCGGGGAAAGAGGATATTGGCCAGGTAGTTCAGTTTACCCAGGGTCGTAAGTATAGACTTAAATTTTCGCCTGCGGATATTGTTGACAATAGCCCTGGCGACAGCATCAGGCTCCTGCGCCTTACGATTTTCCCGGGATTTAAGCAGTAAGGGCTTTCCATCCTTACCAATGACTTTCTTACCTTCCTCATTGCGGGTAATTCCCACGTAAATGATTCCCACATGTATTTTATATTCGGCCAGTTCTACCTTGAGCGATTCGGCAAAGGAGGTCAGCGCCATTTTGGAGGCACAATACATGATGGTTTCGGGCAGGCCGCGGATACCGGCCACGCTGGAGATAAATACTACTGATCCTTTACTTTCTTTCAGGTAAGGCAAGGCAAATTTGGTAGGGTACACACAACCCAGGAAGTTGATATCCATCATATCCTGAAAAACGACTGGGTCTAGTTCCTCAAAATAGCCACGTGATGACATACCGGCATTGTTGACCAGGATATCTAATTGACCAAAGGCCTCTATCGTCTTTTCAATCAGCTGCTGACAGTCTGCTACTTTGCTTACATCACCCTGCACAGCTAGCACCTCAAAACCTTCCTGTCTGAGTTGGCTTGCTGTCTCTTCCAGGCGGCTAAGTGTGCGGCTATTGAGCACCAGCTTGGCACCCATACTACCTAAGCGGCGGGCGGTAGCTTTGCCAATACCCATACTGGAGCCGGTTATGATTGCTACCTTATCTTTGAGCTCCTGCTTCATGCTTTGCGCTTAAATATCATTTCAGGATTGTAATACAGGGCGAGGTAATCGTTGCTAAGCGAAAGGATTACATGTACCACGACCGCTACCCAGATCGTCCCCGTGCTCAGGGTAATGTAGCAGATGAGTAGCCCGAAGGGAATAGCACCTATGGTTTCGGCAGGTCCTTTGGGCAGGTGTACCGCAGAATAAAGCGCCACGTTAACAGCAATAGCCGGCCATACGCCCATAGAATCAACACAAGCGGTAAGCAAGATGCCCCGGAAAAGCAGCTCATAAGCAAAAAGGTAAGAGATGGTAGCCAGGGCGTTAGTCATCACTAGAGAGGCATCCCACTCACGCGCTCTGATCATGGGGTACATTTTCAGGTTTTGCGGACGTTTGGCCGCACTAATATTGAGAGGGAAGATAATACAAGCTAAACCGATGATCCAGAGCATGGATTGGCCGGTATGCTGAAAGCCTAAACCCAAATCCTGAAGGTCATAGGGGAAAAAGAGCAGGCTAATCAGGAGGGGCAAAACGCCCAGAAACAGCACCCCGGTATATTTCTGAAAGAGTACCCAGCGTACAGTGGCTTTCTCAGCCGGGTACTTTGCTTCCATTTTTTCTTTGCGCGTGGGTGATTCTGCGGTAAACCAGAAGGCAATAAAACCTACAATCGTCAATGTGACGGATAAGACCGCCGGTAGATCAGCGGCGGGCAAGGCCCAGGAAATATCATTCATAGCTGCTCAATTCTTGCAGCCACAAATTTAAAAACTCAGCAGAGATAATGAAGGAGAAGAAGAAAAATCACTGCATGGCCATGCTATGTTTCTCAATATTGATAACATCCAGCAGCATATCCACGATATCACCACAGTTTTGCATATTCTCTTTCCTGTACTGCATACGCTGCACCTTACCGGTGAGCCCATCGTAGACAATTCTGCCAATCACCTGCTGCCGGGGGGAGCAATAGATACGGATTTCCATCAGGTGCTGGTCAATGCCATTGGAATATAGGCAATGCTTTTTCCATTTCAGGTCGGGAAACTTATCAGTGATAAGATCCATGATTTCGTTAATAGGGCGGTAGGAATGATCTCTCATAAATCAGCTATTTTTTAGTAAATTAATAAAAATAGCCGATCTATGAAATTATTTTTATAAAAATTCAATCATCACAACCAAATCAAGCTAGGTCTATGCAAGAAAATTGAACCTCAGGTACTTGATCTTTTCGCCCTTCTGCATAAACTGCTTTTCGTATTTGGTTGTAATATCAGGCAATTCAAGGGCATATTCCGAAGCATGATAGTCAAAGGTAAACTCCAGGTTATCGACATCCACACGGGTACGAAGTAAGTCCAGGGTAAATTCAAACAGCGGGGTGTTATCCGTTTTGAGATGAACTCTGCCACCGGGCTTCAGGATTTTTTTGTAGGCATCCATATAACGTTGTGAGGTCAGGCGACGCTTGATATCCCGCTTTTTGGGACGGGGATCAGGAAAAGTAATCCAGATTTCACTTAACTCATTTTCTGCCACATACTCTTCTATCTCCAATATCCTGATCCTGAGGAAAGCCGCATTGTTGAGGCCCTCTTCCAGCGCAATACCGCTGCCTTTCCAGATGCGCGCACCTTTGACATCCACACCTACATAATTATTCTCCGGAAAGCGCCGGGCCAGCCCTACCGTATATTCTCCCCTGCCACAACCCAGTTCAAAAATAAGCGGATGCTCATTTCCAAAAAATGTATTCCACCTGCCTTTTATGGTTTCAAAAACTTCTTTGCCGGGTTCTACCACATTCCATCTTTCGGCATTTTCTTTAAAGCGATCCAGTTTGTTTTTCATCTTGCTACAAAGCCTGTCTTTTTTTGATATTGAAGTATGATAAATCAAATTTAGTTCATGCTATAAGTCATCCAGTTCCGCTACCACAAAGGTACTACCGCCTACAAAAATACAGTCATTCTCCTTAGCTTGGGCAAGGGCCTGCGCATACGCCTTGTTGAGCTGCGGAACTACCTCACCCTGTAAACCATAGGCTTTTGCTTCCTGAGCCAGCAGTTGAGCATCCAACGCCCGGGGTATAGCTGCCTGACAGAAGAAATAAAAAGCATCTTTAGGCAGTAAAGGCAGAATTTTACTCAGGTCCTTTTCTACACTGAGGCCCAGCACCATGTAAAGCTGACTATAAGACAGCTGCTGAAGTTGAAAAGTAATTTCCCGAATTGCTCCCTCATTATGGCCGGTATCGCAAATGGTGAGCGGCTTTTTCCGTAGCACCTGCCATCGGCCCTTCAGGCCTGTAAGTTCTATTACCTGTGATAATCCCTGTCTGATGTTATCCTGACTTATCTCAAAGCCAGCTTTGATGAGTTGATCTACAGCAGCAAGGATACCCGGCAGATTCCTGAGCTGGTAATGCGCACCCAGCGAAAGAGCCAGATCTTTGAAAAGCAGTTTTTCCTGTTGGTAAATGTTTACATGATATTTTCCTTCTATCACCTGGCTCAGTTCTACCCGGTAAGCATCCTGGGCAAAAAACAGAGGGGCCTGTCTTTCCCTGGCAAAATTTTCAAAAACATGCGCACAGGCGGCTTGCTTTTCGCCAATGACCACGGGCACTTCTGTCTTGATAATCCCGGCTTTTTCAGCGGCAATCTTTTCCAGCGTGTCACCCAGGAACTCCATATGATCATACCCAATGTGGGTAATCAGGCTGACAAGAGGCGAGATAACATTGGTAGAATCCAGCCTCCCCCCCATGCCGACTTCAATGACAGCTATATCTACTGCCTCTTTGGCAAAATAATCAAAAGCCATTGCCACCGTGGTTTCAAAAAAGGAAGGCTTCAGCTCGTTGATGAAATCCCGCTGACGGTTGACAAAATCAGTCACTGCCTCCCGGCTGATCTGCTGTCCATTGATACGGATGCGTTCTCCAAAGTCTTTCAGATGCGGAGAGGTATACAGCCCGGTTTTGTACCCGGCTGCCTGCAGAATAGCGGCTATGCTATGAGCGCTGCTACCCTTGCCATTGGTTCCGGCTATATGTACCGAACGAAATTTGCATTCCGGATGATCTAACTCCCGGCAAAAGGCCAGGGTATTGGTTAGGTCTTTTTTGTAAGCCACTTTACCTACCCGCTGAAACATGGGCAGGGTTGTATAAAGAAAATCAATCGCCTCCTGGTAATTCATTCATCTTGAAGTTTGACACAAACTTACAAGAAAAAAAAATGAGGGCTGAGCAGCAGAGCTGATTTTTAAGTTGTCTTTCTCTGCCGGGCCTCGGCTAAACTTTCATCCAGTTTTGTACCTCTTCGGAATGAATGCGGTGTCCTGTTGATCAGGACTGAAAGTCTACTTCATTGGCAAAATTGAACATATTCTTACATGGATTTTTGCTATTAAAAAATGTTACTGTTGATCTCTCAGCCAAAAAAATCCTTTTGATTGCCCCGTCAGTGGCCTTTTTTATGAAAAATTGCCTGTTTCAAATCCATATTTATAATGCAGCTTTACATGACCAATTATTTCAGGCACAAAATTAGTATTTATAAGAATAATTAAGCTGTTATATTTAGTTACTAATAAATACTACAACATACTATGGGTATCATGAGATGGATTTCAGATCTGTTCACTCCTTCAGCCACAGCAAAAGTCATGACTTACAGAAGCTACTACGACCGGGAGGACTACTACAGTAGTATGGTCACTGAGAATACTGTAGAAAAACTCCTTGCTTTATGGCAGGGGCTGGAAAATGCTCAAATGACTCCCGAGGTAAGTATAAAATTCAGGGATATACCTTTTGATATCAGTCCTCAGGATATAATCATGAAACTGGGTCGGCCAAACTTTGTATTTAAAAACCAACATCGCCTGAAGGGGCACAAGGTGTACTTTTACCGTTTGCGGCTTGATCATCTGCGCAGTATCGTACAGCTTCATTTCCTTGACGAGAAATTTTTTTATGCCCGTTATATCATCAAAGATTTTAATGAGCAGGAAACCCGCACCCTAAGAGAAGCCTATGCAGTAAAATACTTTTTACATGAACAGGGCTTGCCGGTTAAAGATGCTGCCGGTAATCTGCTGACCATGGATGTAGGACTTTTTCTGAACATTCGCTACCTGTCAGGCAGAACAGAACTGATAGATAAACTCAGGGAAAGGTGGGTGTATCAATATGAAAAACAAACAGACCACGAGCTACGAAGAATGCAGGTTTTGAAAGACCTGATTTGAAATTGTCGCAGGTTTTTTGCAATAAGTGTTGTAACATAGCTTTAAATTAGCCCGTTTGTCTTACAACACCTACAACCTATGATTTTAAAAGGAGAGAACCTGGTCAAAAAATATAAGAAAAGAACCGTTGTTGACCATATCAGTGTAGAAGTATCTCAGGGAGAGATCGTTGGACTGCTGGGACCGAATGGCGCCGGAAAAACCACCTCTTTTTACATGATCGTAGGCCTGATCAAACCTAATGAAGGCAAAATTTTCCTTGATAACGAAGAAATCACCGAACTTCCTATGTATCGTCGTGCCAAAAAAGGCATCGGTTACCTGGCGCAGGAGGCATCGGTATTCCGTAAGCTGAGCGTGGAAGACAACATCATGGCGGTGCTGGAAATGACCAAAATGCCGCGAAAAGAAAGAAAGGAAAAAGTGGAAGCGCTGCTGGAGGAGTTCAGTCTTACCCACGTTCGCAAAAACCTCGGGATGGTATTATCAGGAGGTGAAAGAAGACGTACTGAAATTGCCAGAGCTCTAGCCGTTGATCCTAAATTTGTGCTGCTGGATGAACCTTTTGCCGGTGTAGACCCTATTGCAGTGGAAGAAATCCAATCTATCGTGGGCCAGTTGAAGAAGAAAAATATTGGCATTTTGATCACCGATCATAATGTAAATGAAACCCTCTCTATCACTGATAGGGCTTATCTTATGTTTGAGGGACGCCTCCTAAAGGCAGGAAGCGCTGAAGACCTGGCGAACGATGAGCAGGTAAGACGTGTCTATCTTGGTCAGCATTTTGAACTCAGAAGAAAGATTTAGGCTTTTTGGCAAAATAACCATACAAATTTACTTTTTAGACTGTCTAAACAACCCACTTTATGGAAATCATTAACTCAGTGATGACTTGGCTGATGAAAAAGCGCATACACGACATAGAGCTTTTCATCAAATACCCACACGAAGTACAAAAAGAAGTGCTTCATAACCTGGTGCATACTGCTGAAGACACAGTGTACGGAAAAAAATACGGTTTTAGCGGCATCAAAAACTTTCGTCAGTTTCAGCAGCAGCTACCGGTGGTGAGCTATGAACTGCTCTTTCCTTACATAGAAAGAATCATGAAAGGAGAGCAGCAGGTACTCTGGCCCAGCAAGATCAAGTGGTTTGCCAAATCTTCAGGTACTACCAATGCCAAGAGCAAATTTATCCCCGTATCGCAGGAGGCGCTGGATGACTGCCACTTCAAAGGCGGTAAGGACATGATTTCCATTTATGTCAATAATTACCCTGAGACCCGCATGTTTACCGGCAAAAACCTGGCAATCGGTGGCAGCCAGCAGATCAACCAACTGGACAAAAATTCAGACTCCTACTCAGGAGATGTATCGGCTGTCATTATGAAGAACCTTCCCTTCTGGGCCCAACTTTCGCGTACACCCAAGCTGGAAATTGCCCTTATGGAAAACTGGGAAGAAAAAATTGAGAAGATTGCCCGCTCAACCATGGATGAGAATATCACCAGTATGGCAGGTGTACCTACCTGGACAGTCTTTTTGCTGCAGCGCATCATGGAGATTAAAAATGCCAAAAACATTCTGGAAGTATGGCCTAACCTGGAGCTTTTTATCCACGGAGCGGTATCGTTCACACCTTACCGTAATCTTTTTAAGCAACTGATCCCTTCTGATAAAATGCATTACCTCGAGACCTATAATGCATCAGAAGGCTTCTTTGGCATACAGGACCAAAAAAATTCCGATGAAATGCTGCTGATGCTGGATTACGGTATTTTTTATGAATTCATACCTGCTGAGGAATTTGACAGTGAGTACCCAAAAACACTTGATCTGAGCGAAGTGGAAGTAGGAAAAAATTATGCGGTAGTCATCAGCACCAATGCCGGCTTGTGGCGCTATAAGATTGGAGATACTATTAAATTTACATCTCTTGAACCCTTCCGTTTTAAGATCAGCGGACGTACCAAGCACTTCCTCAACGCCTTCGGAGAAGAACTCATTATTGAGAATGCTGAGCGTGGACTATCTATCGCATGTGAAAAAACCGGTGCTCTGATAGATGATTTTACCGCCGCTCCACGCTACATAGGCGACGGACAAAAGGGCTGCCATGAATGGATTATTGAATTCAGTAAGGCTCCGGCTGACCTTGACCGGTTCACCGATGAACTGGACCAGGCCTTGAGAAGCATCAACTCTGACTACGATGCCAAAAGAACCAAAGATATTGCCGTCACCCGGCCGGTGATCCACCAGGTAGAGCCAGGTACTTTTTACCGCTGGATGAAAAAAAGGGGGAAATTAGGCGGTCAGAACAAAGTGCCTCGCCTTTCAAATCAGCGGGAATTTGTAGAGGATATTTTAAAAATGATGGAAGAAGAGGCTATTCGTTAAGCTTTTTGTTCAGGAACTCAAAACTGCGCTCATCCAGTAACCACTGCGCCAGCTCAAAAAGCTGGCGTTCTTTTTTTCGCACATAAGCTTCCAGGCTTCGGCCCAGAGTATCCAGTTGCCCTGGCAAGTCATTTTCTGCCGACTCAAGTGATTGGAACGTAGCGCATAATTGTGAAGCCTGCTGGCTCAGCTCGTCAGTGAGAGGCAAAAGGTCAGAATGGGAAGAAGACAAAAAGGGATAAAGGATGCTGCTGTCCTTTTGAAGATGAGCAAAAATAAGTGAATTGAACAAATCAAGTGCATACTTCTTTTTACCGATCGGGTCCTGGGGCAAAGCCTGATAAGGAGGCGCATCTTTTTTAAGAAGCTGGGCCAGCAGGAGCATCTGGTGGTGCTCCCTAGAGATCGGTATCAGTATCGGATGCCTCTTCATCTTCCTGCAGGCCTATTTCGTTATTTTTCTGTTCAAAATCCTTGGGTGTAGGCAATTCACCAATATGGTTGATGCCAAAGTATTGCATAAAAAACTCAGTAGTACCATAAAGCAAAGGTTTACCTATGGTATCTTCTTTTCCTTTAATTTCTATCAGCGACTTTTCAAGCAGCTTTTGGATAGCATAGTCGCAGCCCACGCCTCTGATTTGTTCAACGGTTGATTTGGTGACCGGCTGTTTGTAGGCTATGATGGAAAGTGTCTCCAGCGCAGCGGTAGAAAGGCGCTTATTTGACTGATGCTTCAGCATGATACCTATGCTGGCCTGGTAAGCAGGCTTGGTAAGAAACTGATAGCCCCCTCCTATTCTGTACACCTGGAATGAATACACGTCTTCACCGTACTGTACCATCAGCGCCTCAATGGCCTGCAGGATATCTTCTTCGGCCACCTCTGCATTAAACATCTCAGAAAGACAGTTCCTGATATCCTCCAGTTTTAGCGGCTTGGAAGCACAGAAAATCAGCGCCTCAATGTGGTTTTTTAAAAACTCCAATAGAATCTGATTTTCTGTTTACTGATTTTTGAGCTTAGCCTCAATAGAGTGACGGGTATGGGGCACAGCTCTAAGCCTTTCTTTGGCGATCAGTTTGCCGGTGTCAATGCAAATGCCGTAGGTTTTGTTTTTGATGCGCGCCTTGGCACTTTCCAGCTGGTTGATAAACTTCTGCTGACGTGCCGCCAGTTGGCTCAGGCTTTCCTTTTCCAGGGTATCAGCCCCATCTTCCATCAGTTTGGTATTGCCTGAAGTGGTATCGGTTCCACTATCATGCTTGCGGCTCAGGATTGCCTTGATGGTTTCCAGTTCTTCTTTGGCCTGTTCTAATTTGCTGTCAATTAATTCTTCAAATTCCTTCAGCTCTTCTTCAGAATATCTTGTCTTATCACCTTGGCTCATCTTGATAGGGGTTTAAATGGAAGCGCAAATTTATGTATGTATTTTTAAAGTCAAAATTGCTGAAAATACATAATTTGACTCGTAGTTCTATAAGTTTAAACGTATTGTATTAGTTCATTCAAAGTAGTAAAGATAATGCTGCAATAAAGATAATCAAGGCGTAAAATGAAAATAAGGCAAAATAAAATATAAAAATGATTATAAAAATGAAAATATCATAAATTATAAACCTAATAGTAACAGGCTTTGAAGGAGTGAAAAGTGGAACAGTTAGTAAAACAGAAGAGATGGAAAATACGAAAAAGTGAGAATTGCACTGCCTGAAAAAAATAAAGGCCGTAAAAATTACAGCCCATATTCCATTTATCTAACAAAACAACTAATAAACTTTTTGTAAATATTTGTCACAAATAATATTAGTATAACGACTTACTTTTACTAATGTTGCTTTCACCAGAAAAAAGTGAGAAAAAAGACATATTTCAGTGTTATTATGTTTTATGACGGTTGAATCCATGAGTTTAGCATTTTGTAAATTCAGTCAATATACACCTGATATTTAGTGCTTTATATTTTGTAAAATTGATTTATAAACTCACAAATCTATGCGTGATGGAGTATGGATATGAGTTACGAGAAAAGCACTCAAACGGATACAGTACTATTATTAATTTGATATTGATTTTTCTCCAAACACAAACTATTCAGCAGCGTACCACAAAAAAACCAGCCCTAAGATTAGGACTGGTTAATTTTTAAAATTGTTACGCAGAAAAATCAGCCTTACTGAAGACCCTTTGCTGAAGTTTAACAGGTATGCAAGCCTGCAGGATGAATTACAACTGCTGGATTCGTCCGATTTTCAGGTTGAACACTACCTCTTTGTCCGGCAGTCAGTGCTGAGCGATTTACCCTCTACCCAGTTGCCCGTCAGTATGCGCTACCGCCGCAATGTACCTCTGCTGACCTACTTCCAGGAACTCAACGAACACATTCATGACTTCATGGAGTATAAAGCCCAGGTGACTACCATCAACACCACGGCCAAAGATATTCTCAGCTGCCCCCAGGGTGTCTGTCAGGATTACACGCACCTGATGCTGGACGTATTGTGCAGCCAGCAGATACCCGCCCGCTACGTGTCCGGCTACTTCAACCAGGGTAAGGACTTTACCGGGGCTGCACGGATGCATGCCTGGGTAGAAGCTTGCGTACCCGGACCGGGTTGGCTGGGCCTTGACCCCACCAACCGACGCCTGGTAGATCATCATTACATCAAAGTAGCTGTCGGACTGGATTATGAGGACTACAGCCCCCTGAGAGGCCACATCAAGCCCGCAGGCATCAACTGCACCGACCACAACGTGCAGGTAGTGGAGCAGTAAGCCCTAGTCATTACTCATTTATCTCCGTTCATTCCGCTGATTCCTTTTCAGCCATGGCTTTTTTAGGACTATCATTTTTAGTCTCTATACTCATTTTCTGCGCCTGTATGGCAGTAATCACTACTGTATTGACAATATCCGGTACGGTGCAGCCCCGGCTCAGGTCATTGACAGGCTTTTTGAGTCCCTGCAGGATAGGTCCTATTGCCAAAGCCCCGGTTTCCCGTTGTACGGCCTTATAAGTGTTATTGCCCGTATTGAGATCAGGAAAAATCAGCACGGAAGCATTACCAGCCACTTCCGAATCGGGCATCTTTTTGGTACCTACCTCCTTGTCTACTGCGGCATCATACTGTATAGGCCCTTCTACCTTTAGCTCAGGCCGTTTCTCTTTGACAATTTTGGTAGCTTTGCGCACCTTCTCTACCTCTTCTCCCTTGCCCGAAGCCCCGGATGAATAGGAAAGCATGGCCACCTTGGGCTCAATGTCAAAAGCCTGGCTGGTCTCAGCCGATGAAATGGCGATTTCGGCCAGTTCTTCCGCATTAGGACTTGGATTGATGGCACAGTCGCCGTACACCAGCACGCGGTCTTCTAGCGCCATGAAGAAAACGGATGAAACAATAGACACGCCCGGCTGTGTTTTGATCAGCTGAAAGGCCGGCCGAATAGTGTGTTGCGTGGTATGCGCTGCGCCGGATACCATGCCATCGGCCATACCCTCCAGTACCATCATGGTACCAAAGTATGAAACATCCACCAGGGTATCGCGCGCATTATCGCGGTTGGCACCCTTGCTTTTGCGTATCTCCACAAAACGATCTATAAAGCCCTCCAGGTGTTCTGACTCCGCCGGATTGATAATGGGCACCTTCTCGGTATCCAGCCGTATGCCATGCCGTGTGATCAGATTCTTTACTTCCTGTGGTTTACCCAGAATCACCAGGTCTACAATATCCTGTTCTGAGAGAATCTCTGCTGCTCGCAGGATGCGCTCATCGTCTCCTTCAGGCAGCACGATGCGTTTTTTATGCTCCTTGGCTTTCTGTACCAGGTTATATTGAAACATCTTGGGCGTAACGCCTCTCACCCTGATATTGCTCACCTTTTCTTCCAGCGAAAGAGTATCAACATACTTATCAAAGAGCTTCTTGCTGATAGTGATC
The DNA here is from genome assembly GCA_046541235.1 of Cyclobacteriaceae bacterium. Classification (GTDB taxonomy): domain Bacteria; phylum Bacteroidota; class Bacteroidia; order Cytophagales; family Cyclobacteriaceae; genus Catalinimonas. Next base: position 219,370 of record JBKHDR010000001.1, read on the forward strand.
TTGGAATGACTCTCCGGAGTGATGTAAGAGACCAGCGAGCGCAGCCGGGCTACGGTCTCATAGGTGTTAGACTTGACCGAAAGCACCGGCACCAGCGAAGGCAGGCCGTCTAGCAGCCTGATGATAGAATCTTCGGGGTAAAGATGCGTGGTCAGCAGTATGCCTGCGATGGGTGGATAGTTCTGCGATTGATGCACCTGCAGGGCACTGATGATGATATCGCCCCGGTCGCCGGGCGTAATTACCAGGCAGTTTTCGGTAATCTCCTTCAAGTAGTTCTGCATCTGCATGGCTGCCACCGAGTAGCGGTATGCCTGTTTTTCCAGCAGGTCTTTACCGTATAAGATATCCGCCTCCAGGTGCTCAGCTACTTCGCGGATCGTGGGACTCTGCAGCACAATGTTTTCAGGTATGACCGACACCAGCAGGTTCTTGTCTTTAATCCGGTTGCGCACATCCAGCAGCAGTTCATGCGCCAGGGCCGAGCGCACCCGGTTGATGATGATACCCAGTATCTCAATCTCCTTTTCTCTGTAGCGCTCATAGACCAGCTGAACCGGGCTGATCACCTCTTCCAGTTCACGGCTCATATCGCCCCGCCCCAGGATCAGCACTGGCGTGCCCAGGTTTTTGGCGACGTCGGCATTGATGTCAAAGTCAAAGGAAGCGTTTTCATCAGTATAATCGGTACCTTCTACCAGGATAAAGTCGCACTTCTTTTCCAGGCCCTTGTACTTACTGATGACCTTATCAAGGAACTGGTTGTATTGCCCGTTGGAGAGCATATCCCTTGCTTCGCGGCGGGTAAATGCAAAGGTCTCCTCATAATCCACATCCAGGTTAAAATGCGTGATAAGCAGGTTGATGTTTTTATCTTTTTCGTTGCGGCTTCCCCGGATGACAGGGCGAAAAACCCCTACCCTCTTGGTTTTGCGCAGGGTACTTTCCAGTATACCCAGGCAGACCAGGGACTTGCCGCAGTGGGCTTCAGAAGTAGCCAGAAAAATGGAGCTTGCCATAGTTTTGTCTTTGGTAAAAAAGTTTGATACTGTGAGTATAAAGGTCTGAAAGAAAAAGTGTTTTGTAAATCATTAAAAAGTGTTTTTGACGAGGAAGACGGGAAACATAAATCTGAACTTCAGTTTCTGGTATCTGGACTTTTGGAATATAGTCTGGCTAATAAATGCCTTGTGTATTACCCCGGTAAGATTATGAACACTTCAAGGTAAAGGGTGTACACTGCATTCAAAAGTAGAAAAATGTGTGTGAAAACGGTGTTCTCCACA
>JBKHDR010000002.1:0-90370 GCA_046541235.1 Cyclobacteriaceae bacterium
TGCCTGATAATGAAGAACAACTTAGTAACGACATTCTTGGAGTAGATCTTGGTATCACCAATATAGCTACTGATGATAGTGGTAAGTCTTACGAAGGTAAAAGTCTGAATCAACTTAGAAGCAAACGTCAGAAAGTGCGATCTTCCCTGCAATCCAAAGGTACTCGTGGTGCTAAGAAAGTACTTAAGCGTATCTCTGGTAGGGAAAGAACTACTACCAAAATAATCAACCATACGATAGCCAAAGCCATTGTTGCTAAGGCTAAACAAGAACAGAAAGCGATAGCTCTTGAAGAACTTAAAGGCATTCGTTCTAAGACGAACAAACGGCTCCGTAAGTCGCAAAGAGGTCTGCATAATCGCTGGTCGTTCTACCAACTTCGCCAGTTTATTGAGTACAAGGCAAAGCGTGAGGGTGTGCAGGTAATTACTATACCTGCCGCCTACACTTCTAAAACTTGTAACAGTTGTTTCCATATTGGAAACAGGTCTGGTGAAAGTTTCAAATGCACAAACTGCGGTAATTCTGAGCATGCAGATGTAAATGGTGCTAAGAATATCCGTAGCTGGGGGCGAACTATAACCCGCCCTGAAAAATCGGCGTTGTTCTGCGAATATGTTAGTTTCGTAGGGCATGTGCGTCAGGTTTAAAACCCACCTGCTTTAGCAGTGGGATGGTTATAAGCTTGAGTCCTTCTTCAAAACCTTTAATCAAAGGACGATCAACATTACCAAGCAAAAACTCAACGGGCTTGTTGGCCTGAGTCTGGTCAAATACAGTACCGTTGAGGTATGATCCTTTGTAGTGCAATTTAACCACTTGTCCATTTTTGGCTAAAGTGCCGCTTCCCTCCTGTAACAACTGATAAAAGATACCATTTGATTTTTCGCTCACGTTTTCAAGCCCGTGTGCACTCACATAGTTAGCTATGGAATCCTTTTCTTCCTGAAGTAGTTCGTTGGGGCTCTGAACCCTGGTTACTTCTACATCTACCACCAGCCTGCTTCCGGAGGGCAGCAGTGTTTTATAAGAAAAGTTGTTAAAAGAAAGATAAGAGGGCAGATACATCCTGAGTTTTTCACCTTCATTCATAAGCCGCACACCCATGTTAATTCCCTGAGGAAAGAGCGCTCGGTTGCTGTGTTGAAAACGAATACTGGTATCAGGCCTGGAAGAGGTTATCAGGCTGTCAATAAGTTTACCTTCCAGGGTATGCATGGTGTAACGGATAGATACCACGTCATTCTCCTTCACAGGCTTACCTGAGGAGTTTGAAGTCAGGACTTCATAATAAAGACCTGAATCATCATCAATGCTGGCCGAGATGTCATTAGTTTCAAAGTGACTTTCAAGGATAGATTTTTCTATTCTGTACTGTTTCTCAAATTCACTTTCTTCGGGGTCAAAGCAGGAGCTGAAAATAATGAGGCTTGATAAAATCATTGCCCAATTAAAAGATCGGTTTAAAAGATGTTGCATAGGTTTTTATGATTTTGTTAATTTTGTCAGACCTATGACACGGCAGTTTGCCGCTTGGTTGGAAGGATTTAATCTTTTAGCATATTTTATACGTGAGGTAGTAAAAATGAACTCTTGCAGAATTTAACTGCTTATAACATATATTTGTATACAGGAATGATTTTTGTTTTCACTGGATAATAAAATCAGACGCATGATGAAAAAACTATTTGCATTCTCACTGATGCTTTTCTTTGCTGTACAAGTGTACGCACAGCAAGCTACTGAAGAAAAATTGGAAGGCCCTCAGATTACATTTCTTGAGTCTTCACACGACTTTGGAGACATTGAGCAAGGTACCAAAGTCAACCATGTTTTCGAGTTTGAAAATTCAGGCACCGAGCCTCTCATCCTTTCTAACGTACTGACTACCTGTGGATGTACGGCTACTTCTTGGCCTCGAGAACCTATTGTTCCGGGTGAAGGTGGTAAAATTGCAGTCTCATTCAATAGTGCCGGCAAGATGGGCAAGCAAAACAAAGTGGTGACGATTGTTTCCAATGCGGTAAATGCGCAGGAGAGAGTAAAGATCATCACCAACGTGACTCCCAAGAAAGATTCTACTCTGTAATAGCATCTGCTGATTACCATCATTTGAAGCGTCCTGCCAGCAGGATGCTTTTTTTATGTCTTCTTAAGTAGAAGTAGAAAATATATCAGAAAACGGCCTGTCCAGGCCAGCGTCCTGACCCAGTTAGTATTGACAAGGCGAGAAATATGAGTGGGGTTGTAGCCATCAGCCAGGAGCTTCGCATGTAGTGGAGAGGAGATAAAGAAGGTGGTAAGCCAGATGACAAGTAGCAGCACACTGCAAAGTGTTACACTCCAGTGGATAGGCTGGCTCAAATGCTGGTACTGCAACATGGCAGTAAAACCCAGTTCGGCCAGCATGAGAGGCATCACTAAGATAGAAATGCTTCGCATATGGTTACGCTGGTAATGCAGGTATTCACCAGGTCCTACATCCATAAATCCCGGATAGTGGACAAGCTGAACTGTCCAGATGAGACCGGTCAGAAGGGCCGCCAATGAAAGGTTAATTAGTAAGAGGTTGGTCTGGGAGAGGTCAGGCATTAACGCTTGGCTTGATATATGGGCATAAAAAAAGCCGGAACAAAATTTGAACCGGCCTTTACGCTAATAATCAATATTAACATCTAAATCAAATCATTTTAAATTATCCGAGTTTGAAGGTAATAGGGAGTACCATTCTTACTCTTACAGGTCTACCGCGCTGTTTACCGGGATTCCACTTGGGAGCAGATTTGATTACTCTCACTGCTTCCTCATCGCAGCCTGCGCCAATACCTTTGATAGCTTTTACATCGCTCAGCGAGCCATCTTTATCAACCACAAACTGTACGAATACTTTACCTTCAATACCCATACGACGAGCTTGAGAGGGGTATTTCATGTTCTTTCCTACAAATTCGTAAAAAGCCTGCATTCCGCCAGAAGGAGTGGGTTGGTCTTCCACCACCATAAAGATCTCGTCGGTCGATTCTTCTTCAGGTGCCTCTTCAAACACCATTTCCTCAATCTGAGTATCCTCGGTGATTTCTACATCAAGGTCAATCTCAATTTCTTCCTCAATCTCTTCTTCGTCGGGGACTTCAACGATTTCTGGCTGTTGTATTTTGGGTGGCGGGGGCGGTGGCTGTTCCGTAGGCGGAATATCCATCACATCCTCAAAGTTGTCGTCCACGCTACCTAAGTCAACCAGAGCCTGGTCGTCGTAAGACTTCCACTCAAAAGCGAGTGTCACGACAGCCAAACTGATCACCAGGCCGATGCTTAGGTGCAAGCCAGTCTTTTTGTTGAGATCAGCTTTGGGTGTTTTCTTAGATTCCATAAAAAAGATTTTAATTATGATTACGATGTAATATTAATACATAAAATATAAAAATGAAATTGGATGTCCAAGAAATTTAAAGGTTTTAAAAATTTATGCTTTTTTTAATACTATAAAAAATAATAAACCTCCTAGGCATCCAAGTGTATTTGCCAGGGCATCATACCATTCTACGGACCTGCCATCGCTTAGTAGCTGTAGGCTTTCCAGTAATAATCCGTAGGTCACTGTAATTAATAACGTATAAAATGCGTACTTTGGTTTCAGCCCCTGGTGCTTTTGCTGTTTTCGCAAGCCTCTGGCAGTCAGGAAACTAAGCACCAGGAACACCCCAAAATGGGCCAGCTTATCGGTGCTGATCAGGAAATCCTGCTCCAGTTCAGGCATATGTCGGCCAGGCATAAGTATCAATACAAGTATGATAAGTGCCCAGAGAAGAGCTGGTAAATTATATTTCCAAAACATAAGTCAAAAAAAAACCGGACGAAGAGCCCGGTGTAAAGAATTACAAAGAAATTTTATTCCCCTATGATCTCCTGGTAAGCTTCAGCTTCCAACAGCTCGTCCAGCTGGCTGCTGTCGCTGATGCTGATTTTGATCATCCAACCTTTGCCATAGGGATCTTCATTGACCAGTTCGGGGGCAGATTCCAGTTCGCTGTTAAATTCCAGAATTTCACCGTCTACCGGCATGAAAAGATCAGAGACCGTCTTGACAGCCTCTACCGTTCCGAACACATCTCCCTGGCTGAGGGTGTCGCCCTCGGTTTCGATTTCTACAAACACAATATCGCCAAGCTCGCCCTGGGCAAAATCCGTGATACCTATATAGGCTTCATCACCCTCAATTTTGATCCATTCGTGATCTTTCGTGTATTTTAAGTTTTTTGGTAGCTCCATTTGATTAATTTTTGCGCTAATGTAAACGCTTTTTTTTCAAAGCGCAATCTGAAAAACTGAAAGAAGGTCGAAGAGTATAAGATACCTAAGCATATTTTATTGCGATAGGTTGAACCTGGCCTGTACGCCAAATTCAGTAGTGGTTCGCTTAAAAGAATTGGTTATAAGTGGTTCATTGACCGTACGGGCAAAATAAGTCTGAATGTTCAGTTTGTCATTGACTCGGTAATCTACGGTTGGTCGCAGCTGAAAATTGATCTGCCCATTGGTGAAGGTGCTTTCTTCGTCAAGTGTACGCTGTAAGGTACGGGTGTCCTTAAGCGATACGTTCATGTTGAAGGTGAGGTCGTTATCCAGTGTTACGGTGCGTCCTTTTACCTTAAATGGCAAGGTAATGGCCGATTTGGTAAAACCAAGGGTCATGTTAACAGTCCGGCTGTTGAGCTCGGTGAGCTGAGCATTTGACATTTGCAGTGACAAACTTCTTTCCAGGTCATATGATAAGTTAGCATTGAGGCCTTTGCGGGTACGAATATTAACGCCAATCAGCGGAGCAAAGCGCTCATTCAGTATTACCTGTTGTATCACGTAAAGAGGGGCGAAAATCTGCTCTGAAAGAGGTAAATTTTCATCATTATCCAGTGTCTGGTAGGGCAGGGGGTAGTCTTCCAGGTTATTGCCCAGCAGGAGCAACCGATCATCTTCATATTGCAGGCTGCTGGTATAGTTGCTGACAGCATAAGTAGATGTATAGGCATGAGTCAGGTTGAAGGAGGTAAATACATCACTCAAAGAAGGGAAGAGCCGGGGAAGACCTGCATAGTCAAGCCGCCAGTTGGGCAGCGGAATACGAGGAAATGGACTCAGTTGGACCTCTTCGGCACTTTGACCACTATAAGCAGCCAAGAAAGCCGGGATGAGGACGTCTTGGGAGTTGATGTCATAGCGACCTTCGTTGCTGTTGAGGACTGTAAGTCTGCTTCTGATGATTTCACGATTGGCCTCAAACTCTCTGAAAATGGCCGACTCGTTTTCTGCATTACTTCGTTCAAATGCCGTATTGAGCGTAAAATAGCTGATGTTGTAATTACCAATACGGGTCGGCTGCTGCCCGGCATAGTCATAAATTACTTCTCCGTTAGGCCCAAAACCCAGAGTGTCAAGGGTATAAATTTCCTGGTATGTGCCCGTCTGGGTTTTCTTGAAATCCACCTGTATCCTAAAATCGCGGAAAGGCTCCACATCTGCCCTTAAGTTGATGTTCTCTACCCTTGACTGCTGGAAGGGCATAGTGAGATCTGTACTGGTAGAAAGCCAGCCATTGCGAGCGGCTATATTTCTAATCCCAGGATCCTGGCTGCCCAGCAGGAAGGGGATGCCCGGTGCATTGAAACTGCTATCCATACCGAAGAGATAAGCATTAGGCATAAAGCCCGGCAATAGGGTGCCTTCACTTAGGTTATAAGTCACATTGACAGAACGCAGCGACATCAGGGTGCGGAGAAAACCTTTAGCAAATTTGGCTTCCCTCTTAGGTTTGGCTTCCTCTTCACTATCTTCCTTGTTCTCCTGAGATCGCTGGGGTGCAGGCCTTCTCCTGCCCCTGCTGCTGTTGATATCCCGCAGGTAAGCTACTTTGTTGTACAGCTTTACAAAATCAATTTTTCCATTCAGTCCCTGGTCACGGTTATTTTCAATGGTATTACCCAGTTCATCCACCAGGTTAAGAGCTCCTGCTTGCCAGGTATATCCGGCTACGTAGCGAATGTCGGCATTGACCCAGTCAGTAAGGGGGAGTTTAGCCAGGGGGACAGTATAGGTGGCGGTAATGGCCTGGTCAAAGGTTTTGAGGCGGCCAAAGCGGCGCAGGTTGGTAAAAACCGAGTCTCTTTTCACTTCTGAATCCAGATCGCCTTCAGGCTCATCAATGATGGCAAAAGCCCTCGAGCTGTAGTCCAGTGCCAGGCTCTGGGTGAGGTTCCAGCGCATGTCATACAGGCGGTTGAAGGTAAAAGCTTTTTCGTGGAAAATATCGCTCTGGGACGTCAGGTCAGCGGCACGATAGATGGTTTTCACAAAGTTACGGTTGATATCTCCCCGTACACTGATGTTTGAGGGCAGGGGAGAAAAGTTAAAATCTTTGATCAGCGCCAGCCAGGGCGAATTTAACATCCTTATTTTGGCAAAGGGCTGTACACTTACATCCGGAAAAGTATAGTTGTAGCCAATGCCACCACGGATGAGTCGCTGTTCATAAAGCGCAGTATTAAAGTTGCTGCGTTCCACATCACTATACGAATAGTTGAAGGTAAAATTAGCCAGGTCAAAGAAATGAGACCTTGCATCCTCACGCAGTTTGACCTTACGCACATTAGTAAAATTAAGACTCCGGCGGGTCACCTGGTCGGTTACAATATCAAGATAAGTGGCTCTTTCATCGGCAGGCAGCGAAGCCAGGGCTGCTTCCAGCGGGATATCAGGGTCTCGGGGATCAAAATGAGGTTCAATCATCCCTCTTTCGTAGCTGACAAACATAGGTACCTTGAGGCCGAGTTTCTCTGGCAGAAATTTATCCACCGTCACATTGGCCGACACATCGTACTCAGTAGCTTCTTCGCGCGAGCGTTCGGAGATACGAGATTGTACGCCACCAAAGCCAAAAGTCATATGGCGGGCTGAGGCTGTCACGTTGGCTACGTCGGCCAGTTTGGCATTGAGGCGAGCATTGGCGGCCCAGCCGCTGGTACGGTCAAAATCTCCCACCCTAAGCTCGTTAGCCCAGATGCATACATCTTTGGGGGCCCGGTCCGGACTTTCAGGATTTCGGATACCAATCATCACCGTCTGAACTGTGCTTAGTTCAGGCCGGCCTACTACTCTAATGTTATACTTACCTATCTTTTCAGAAAAGGGAAGGTTGATGGGCCGGTTCAGGTTATTACGGCTTGACTTGACCCGGTAAAGATCGTTCAGAGAAATATTGATCTCATTGGCTTCCGGCCACACTACCTGAGGATCAGCAATTCCGGGAGGAGACATGACAAGGGGTACCTCAATTTCGTAATAATTTTCGGTAAAGTCGGTACCCAGGCGGAGGAAGCCGGTAACGGTACTGTCAGTGGCCGTCTCGCTCTCGGCGTGCAGGAACATCCGGATACTGCCGTAGTTGATCAGGTCCAGTGTCATGTTCTTGTAGACGGCACGGGCGTCTCCATCTTTAAGGTCTTCTACACATAGCTGTAGTGACTGCTCATTGACCTGCCTGACGATAGGCGAGGTGTTGTCGCGGTCGCGCACAATACCGGGAGGCAGCACGTAGGGAGAGCCGCTACCGTCGTTGGTAGAGTTTTCTTCAATATTTACCACCGAAATGGTAAAGTTAGGGTCGTAGCGCTCGGTGTATTCATTAAGCCCTTTGTTAAACAGGTCTTCGGTGTAGCGGCGCCATTGGCTGCCTACCATCTGGAACTTAGCCATACGCAGCACCACGGGCTGGCGCCAGCCCGTGAGATAAGTACGGATGTAGCGGATAGATTTAAAGCCCTGTATGTTACCTACCTGAGCATCGGGCTGGCGAACCGGAATACGGAAAAGATACCAGTTTACGCCTCTTTCTCCATCTATTTTGTCAACGATGTAGTTCTGGCCTACCTTTAGCTGGCCGGGGCGGAGATTGATACGGTATTCGTAGTACTCTTCCAGGGTGCTGAGCGTATTATCGCGGTTAAGGTCTTCATTATCAGGTAGCTGGCTATTGGAGGGAGTAAAACGCTGGGTTTCATCCAGGATGGGTGTGTTGCCTTCCTGTCCGTTAAAATCTTTGTAACGCTCTATAATCTGGGCATTACGTTCATCATAAAGCGGGTCAAGGTAGTAGCGGAAATTATCTGCAGAGGGGTCGTCTTGTATGGCGTTCAAAGCAGCAGCTGGCATCTGGTTGACAAGGTCGCCATAATAATTGATCTCTTCATCATTCCTGACACCATCAAAGCCTACATCCTGGTTGACACGTGCTTCTACAGAATTATCATTAAAAAAATCAGTCAGGAACTGATCAGCCGGAGCGCGTCCCCATTCGTTGGTAATCACATCCTGTGAGGCATAGTCTTCAGGAAGGCCGTTCTCAAAGAAGTGGCGATTGTCGGGAATGATGTCCTCCGAAATACTACCCAGGTTAATGATAAACTGACCTCCGGTGGTATTATTGGTATTGAGCACCCCATCGCGCACAATACCATTCTCTCCGCTGGCAAAAGGGTCCATGAGCCAGAACTCAACATATTCAATGTTGGTCTTGTCAAAGTCAACCTCAGAGGTGATGGCCCGTGTTATGCCGCCCCAGTTTTTTTCGGGATCGGGCAGGGTACCATCAGGATTAAGCGCCGGATTGTAATTGTAGGGACCTCTTTCGTTAGGGAAATAAGCCAGGTCTAGCAGGGGGAGGGGCGTGTTGACTACTTCTCTGTTCTGCTCAGGAAAGACTTCCTGCGGATATACTTCCCGCTCATAATGATTAGTGATTTCTGAAGGGATACTTTCCGGCTTCAGGCCACCCCGGCTGATGTAAAATACGCTGTTATCCACCACATACCAGGCAAGTTTGGCCCGGCGGTAGCCTTCTGCCAGGGTGCCGGTGCCCACAAATCGATCATCGCCGGTGACGGGCATAGAAGCCAGTTTCCAGTTTTGCCAGCCACCCAGGCCGAAAGGGGTAGTAGTGTTCTCAAAATCATCAATGTAGGAGGTGCCGTCTCCATCTACAATATTGGAAGTACCGGGAATAAGCTGGGCAAATTCGGCATTGAATGTAATACTGGAAGGCTCCTTGGTTTGTACGATGGGCAGCAGGTCCACCATTTTGGTTAAAAAGCGGGATTCCTTACGAAAGTTAAGATCAAAACCGTACTTGGTATTACGGGTAGGCTCCGAACCTATGGCCACACGGGTGACTACCGGCCTTTCGTTGAGGTGCAGCACCGTAGCGCCCAGGTTGATGTCTTCACTAAATCGGTAATCAAAGCGGGTGCCCAGCATGGTACGCTGCTGGAAGTTGAAAAGATCAGCCTTCTCAAAGGTGATCTGAATTCTTTTGCCGGAGCTGAGTACACCTTCGTTCAAAATAGTTACCCGCCCCAGGCTGTAGTCAACTGTGTAGTCTACACCGTCCACCAGAGGCGTGTTACCGGCCAGCACCTGTACCGAACCTTCGGCGATGTTAAAGCCCGGCAGCATGATCTCGTTGGCCGAACCAGCTGCAAAACTTCCCAAGAGGAAGAATTTGTTCTTGTTGGTGATCAGCTCGGCATCGGCCTTAGTCGTTTCATAGAGTGCATCATAGACATATTTATTGACCAGGTCTTCTTCCGGGGCACCCTGCTGAATAACCTCTCGGAGGCGATCCCCAAAGGGCTCAAGAATAGGAAAAATAATAATGCCCAAATCGGTATTGATGGTGATGCCTTCCACAAAGTCAAAGTTGCCATCCGGCTGCGGGTCATTGTTCTGGTTAAGTTCATCCAGGCCCAGCAGGCGGATCAGCTGCTGGTCTTTGGTATTTTCTCCTTCGTGCAGGCTGGGATTGTCAATACCTGTACGGTCGTCGCGGTACACCACTCTCAGTTGGAAGCCCTGCGGGTTGATCTGGTTGGCATTCAGGGAGTAGATGTTTTTCATCATCAGGTCCCAGGTAGGTACTTCGGTATTGATCTTGGCAGGGCGAAGGAGCTTGAGGTAGATGACCTCGTCATCGGGCCGGTTCTGGTAGTCTTCAGTAAGTTCTCCTACTTTGTAGCGCTGTCCCTCGTAGGTGTATTCGTAGGCTACAGCCAGTACCTCATCATTCTGCAGTTTTCGGTTAAGAGAAAGGTAACCCAGTTCTCTGTTGAAAGTAAATTCCCGTTCAGTAAGTTTTCGGGCTGAAGTAACCACCTCAAAATCAGTAGATTTGACCAGGTTGAATTCGGCACTAAGGATTTCACTGGTTTGTTCCACATTGCGCAGGTCAGGCCTTTCCTGTAGGTTGCTAAACAGTTCATTGGCAGCGTTACGGCTGGGGCCAGGGCCACTGAGAGGTGCAACAACAGGCAGATCGTCGCGGTATACGTTTTCCTCTGCTCCCTCTGCCAGGTCCATAAAGCCTGCGATGTTACGTAGCGTTTCGGTGTTGTTGTTACGATTGAGCACATACACTTCCACACGAGTCACGTTGAGGCGAGAGGTAACCAGGGGCAGGCGCTCCAGCCATCTCTGGTAATTATCTCTGAAGAAATGGCCCAGGAAGAAGTGACGGTTTTCATCGTATTCGGAAGCCCTCAGTTCAAACTCCCTGTTCTGAGAGCCGCTTTCTATGGTTACAGCATCCGTACGTCCCCGCTGCACCGAGGCTACTGAGGTGACAAAGAGCTTACCGAACTGCAGTTGTGTTTTAAAGCCGAAAAGGCTCTGCGAGCCGGAAATCAGGCTGTTACTGACCGGCAGGCTTACGTTTCCGAGTTCAATTTTTTTGATGATCTCTTCTTCAAAACCGGTGTATTCAACCTTGATGTTATTCTGGAAGTCAAAAGAGTTGTTGTTATCAAAATTAGCGGTAACAGCCAATTTTTCTCCTATTTTACCCACTACGTTAAGACTGATCTGCTGGTCAAATTCAAAATTGCCATTACGCTGCTGCCTGATGGGGATATTGGGATTGTCTATCCGCTGGAAGCGCCCGCCAAAGTCCAGCGTCACAAAACCACTGGGACGAATATCTACGAAAGAACCACCAAAAAGCCGGTCAAAAACCGGGGTAGTATAAATAGGAGGAATCAGTCTCTTACCACTTACGGCACTTTCACCATCCAGGCCGATAGACCTGGTTTTCCAGTAATCTCTCTTCATCTGCTGGTTCTGGAACTGGGAGTACTGCTCAAAGTTAAGGAAGGTAGGAGCGCGGTAGTCAAGCTCATCGCCTCTTTCGTAAAGAGAATAATTGATGGTACTGTCTACCTTGATATCGTAGTCAAGCTGAAAGGGGCTGTTGAGCTGGAAGGGGGAATTTCTTTGCGGATTGACCAAAGGATTACCGTAGCGATCCCCAAAGCGATAAGTCGGGCGGGTGTCGCTTTCATATTTAAGGTTTGCCACGGAATCCGTCTGCGATGAATCAGCCGGTACAGAGATATCCTGACCCATAAGTTGTACCGACACAAAGCAACACAAAAAAAGAAATAGTAATCTCAACAAAATCACACGCAGCATTCCTTCTAATTTGTGAGTCAGCAGGCTTTTACTGAAATTAACCAAGATTTAATCTATTGAAGTAGTTTTATTATGACGTCTTTAGTGCCAGCTTAAACAGGTCTTCCAGGCGGATTTCCTGCTCCGGTCGGCTTTTCTGCCATTCACTCAATGCCTTTTCAATATTCTTTTCAGCAGTGGCCCGGGACATCCCCAGATTAACTAAAGCTGATAACGTCTCACTCTTTACCGTATTGTATCCGCTTGTAGTGCTGGTCAGCAGGCTGCTGCCCGCAGCAGTTATACCTTCTTTATTAATTTTGTCCTGTAGCTCCAGCACCAGACGCTGGGCGGTCTTGGCGCCAATGCCTTTTACCTTCTGTATGGTCTTTACCTCACCCTGCGAAATGGCAGTTTTGAGCTCATCCACCCTCATGGAAGATAGCAGCATTAATGCCAGACTGGGGCCGATTCCTGAAATAGACAAAAAGTCCAAAAAAAGCTTCTTTTCTTCCTCTTTGGCAAAGCCAAACAATAACTGAGCGTCTTCTTTTACATGCAGGTAAGTAAATAATTTATATTGCTGATGCTTTTCCAGGGCTTCATAAGTATTAAAGGAGATGCGGATTTCGTAACCCACTCCCTGTACGTCAATGATGACAAAAGAAGGATCTTTATGCGTAATTTTTCCCTGAATGTAGGCGTACATAAGCAAATAAGGTCTTTTTGGTTACCCGTAATAGACAGGAACTACTGTCTACTAATGAGCGTAGTGTAATTAACGACTGCCCTGAATGTTGATTGCATGCTGACGCAGATAAACGAGACAGTTTGCAGGCAAAGCTAATAAATGATGATGGCATTCAACACTTTGCTCAAGTTTGAATAAATAGTTTTATAATTGCAGCAAAATCCATGTATTCCATCAAAACTGTTCGCGAGTATGCGAAGAAAATATGTGATCACGGCTTTGCTGATCTTTATCATTCTCTCAAGTTTTTATTACTACCTGGGAGGGTTCAACACCGTAAAGATGTCGCTGGCTACAGTTGAACCTTATGTGGTGGCTGGCTATTCCTACGAAGGTCGCTTTGATGAAGACCAGTTGGAAGACCTGTTTTTCAAAGTCAGAGAATATACAGAAATGGGCCTGTTTCCGGGTAACATCACTGTGGTCAATTACGATCTGCTTGACGAGGACCAGGACAGCATACGGCAGCTTATCGGGGTCAGGCTGGAAGGCGATCCACTTAGTATAGCTGATAGCCTGGCAATAGATACCATTGAGGCAGGCCGGGTGGTCAGAGCTGAGATTGAGGCACATCCGCTGGTGATGCCCCGGCCTGATAAGATTAACCGGCAGATTATTGATTTTGCGCTAGGGCAGGGGGTAAAGCTGCAGGATCTGACCATAGAGCAGTATGTATCCGAAAATCGTATCGTAATTGATGCCCCGCTGCTGGAAGAATAAGTAGCCTAAATTGAGTATATATTCGCAATTTGTCATGCGGCATTATTTTGCGAAATAATAGCTAAGTTTGTAGGTTTAAAAATGCTTAAGTTAGCTGCCTATATCTTTATCCCATGCGTTTTCTCAGTTTTGTCTTCCCGTTTTTGCTTTACACCTGTTTTTGCCATACGGTCAGCCAGGCGCAGCAGGTACCCGACAGCCTGAACCTACAGCTCAGGCAGGCTACCAGCCTGGAGGAAGAGGTAAACGCCCTTAATGCTATCTTCAGCTATTACGAAAATACCTACCTGTTGCCGGATACCGCATTGCAAATTGCTCTTTATGCCCTGCAAAGAGCCGAAATGGCAGACTACCAGAAGGGCGTCGCCCGCAGCTCTGCCCAACTGGCTTCAGCCTTTGCTCATACCCGCTACTTTAATTTTGATAGTATTGAGACTTACCTTAACCGCAGCAAAGAGGTTTATCTCAGTTTGAACGATTCGCTGGGACTGGCAAATGCCTACTTTAATGTAAGTCAGACCTGCTACCTGAGTGATAACTACCCGCTTGCCAGGCAGTACTGCGAGCGTACGGTGGAAATATATGATGCCATTGGAAACGAGGAAGCATTGGCGCAAGCGCTAGCATTTTTATGTGATGTCCAGAATTATCAGGGAAACAATGCCTTGGCTGTTAAAAATTGCATGCGCTCCCTCCGGCTGATGGATAAACTCCAGATGGAAGAGCACAAAGCAGCCGTCTACAAGACCCTGGGCAGTATCAACTATGATATGCGCAGCTTTGAGCAGGCCCGGCAATATCTCATGCTCGCTATTGAGTTTGCCCGGAAACATGAAAAGGCTTTTGAACTATCCTCAGCCATGATCAGTATGGGAGAAGTGCTGCGCGAGACAGGCTTTTATGAGGATGCCATGCAGTATTTCCGCCAGTCGCTTTCCATGGATCGTGCCGCTGATGACTATTCAGGCATGAGCTATGCGCTTTTTAACATAGGCAAGACCCTGATACTGCAAGATGAGAATGAAAGAGCCATCAACCTGCTGGAAGGTGCGCTGGAAATTGCTGAGGATTACGATAATCAGCATTTACAGGCCAAGGTTTCGCTGGAGATGGGCAAAGCACATGTTAACCTCAACCTGTTGACTGAGGCTTTTGATTACCTAAACATTAGCCTGAACACCGCCAAAAAAATAGGTAGCAGTTCGGTATTGCAGGATGCTTACCTTTCAATGGCTAATTACTATTATAAAGCAGGTGAGCCCGAGGAAGCCCTGGTGTATTTCAAGTTGCACGACCTGGAACAGAACCGATTTTTTGAGCAGGAA
Source organism: Cyclobacteriaceae bacterium (assembly GCA_046541235.1). GTDB lineage: Bacteria > Bacteroidota > Bacteroidia > Cytophagales > Cyclobacteriaceae > Catalinimonas. The sequence continues at coordinate 14,284 of JBKHDR010000002.1, forward strand.
AATGCCCGCCGCATTGCTGAAATGGAAGTGATGTATGAGCTGGATAAGAAGGAACAGGAGATCACGCTGCTACAACAGGAAAACCAGATACAGAAGCTGCAGGCTGATGAACGTAAGATCGTCAATTACGGCCTGATCCTGGGCGTAGTCCTTTTGTCTGGGCTGGGAATGGTACTTTACAGTAAAAACCAGCTGAAATCGCGTGCTAACCGCGAATTGGAAAAGCAGAAGGAAGCCATCAACCAGCAGAAAGCCAAGATTGAAAAGCAGCGGGACGAAATCAGCATCAAAAGCCAGCTGCTGGAAGAAAGCAAGCGCGACATCACCGACAGTATCATGTATGCCAAGCGCATACAGCTTTCGCTACTTGCTGAAAGAGGGCAGCTTAAGCAGCTTTTTCCCGATTCGTTTCTATTTTTCAGGCCTAAAGATATTGTCAGCGGTGACTTTTACTGGCTGCATGAGCATGATGACAAAGTTATTGTTGCTGTACTGGATTGTACCGGGCATGGCGTTCCGGGTGCTTTTATGACAGTTCTTGCCAATTCCCTGCTCAACGAACTGGTGCTGGAGAATACCATTGACTCACCCAACACCATCCTTTCGTTTATGGATTATAAAATCAGGCAGGCCCTGCACCAGCAGGAGACGCAGGATGGCAGTAACCATGACGGACTGGATATGGCAGTATGTATCATTGACCGCAGGCAGAGTGAGCTTTGCTACAGCGGGGCACGTATGCCGTTATACCTCTCTCGCCAGGGCTGCTTTGAGACTTTACAACCTGCTCGCTTTTCGCTGGGAGGCTACCTGGAAACCGACAAAAGTTTTACCAATCAGTGTCTGTCCTTACAGCGGGGAGATATGATCTACCTGGCTACAGATGGATTCCAGGACCAGTTCGGAGGTCCTAAGGATAAAAAGTTCATGAGGAGCCACTTTATCAACCTTCTGCATGAACTGAGTAAAAAATCAAGTGCGCAGCAGAGTATCCTGCTGGAGCAAAACTTTGATCAGTGGAAGAACGGGCAGACGCAGACCGATGATGTGCTTGTACTGGGTATCAGGGTTTAGGTTTTAAGGGAAGCGGAATCCGGATATGGGAAGCAGGGCTGCGATTTTTATTAATTCAGCTGCCTGTAAAGTGTACTGAACGTAAATTTATCATAAAAAAAAGCACCGGAGTATACTCCGGTGCTTTTTGTCAACACGCTTGTCTATTCAAATTAAATCTTCACTTCATCCAGGTTGATAAATCTGATCTGACGTTCATCGCTCAGCTCAATGCCTACGACAGAGTCCCGGCTGATGCGGCCTGACAGTATCTCTTTGGAAAGGGTATTGAGTACCTCCCGTTGCAGCACACGCTTGAGCGGACGGGCACCAAACTGAGGGTCAAAGCCCAGTTCGCCCAGGTAGTGCAGTACCTCATCAGTAGCTTCCAGTTTGATACCGTTTTCTTCCAGGCGTTCCTGTACCAGCCTGAACTGAATATCCACAATCTTGCGCATATCAGCTCTGGAGAGCGGACGAAACATGATGGTTTCGTCAATCCGGTTGAGGAATTCAGGCCTCACCGATTTTTTCAGCATGTCAAACACCTCCTGCTTGGTCTTCTCAATCACCTCATCTTCATTGTAAGGATTAATATCCATAAACCTGTCCTGTATCAGCGCGGAGCCGATATTGGTGGTCATGATGATGATGGTGTTCTTGAAGTTGGCTACCCGTCCTTTGTTGTCAGTGAGGCGGCCGTCATCCAGCACTTGCAGCAGGATGTTGAACACATCAGGATGCGCTTTCTCAATTTCATCCAGCAGGATGACTGAGTAAGGCTTTCTCCTGACGGCTTCAGTCAGTTGCCCGCCCTCATCATAACCCACGTATCCGGGAGGGGCACCGATGAGGCGGCTCACCGCATGTCGCTCCTGGTATTCGGACATGTCAATCCGCACCATATTGTTTTCATCATCAAAGAGAAATTCTGCCAGGGCCTTGGCCAGCTCAGTTTTACCTACCCCGGTAGTACCCAGGAAGATAAAGGAACCGATCGGGCGCTTGGGGTCCTGCAAACCGGCCCGGCTGCGGCGCACCGCATCTGAAAGGGCTTCTATGGCCTCTTTCTGTCCGGCTACGCGGCGGCTGAGTTCATCTTCCAGGTGCAGCAACTTTTCTCTTTCGGTCTGCAGCATCTTGGATACTGGGATGCCGGTCCATTTGGCTACCACATCGGCAATGTCTTCGGCGTCTACCTCTTCTTTGAGCAGAGAGCCATTGCCCTGCATCTCAGTCAGTTTCTTCTGCAGTTCGTTCAGCTTTCTTTCACTCTCGCCTACTTTGCCGTAGCGGATCTCGGCTACTCTGCCGTAATCGCCACTGCGCTCGGCCTGCTCAGCCTCCACTTTGAGGTGGTCAATTTTTTCTTTCTCTTCACGAATGGCTTTGATGACCGATTTTTCATTCTCCCACTTAGCTTTGAGGTCATTGCGCTTGTCGGAAAGTTCGGAGATATCTTTGCTAAGCTGACTCTCTTTTTCTTTATCCTTTTCTCTGCGAATGGCCTCCCGCTCAATCTCCAACTGCATGATCTTACGGTTGAGCTCGTCAAGTTCTTCGGGCAGGGAGTCAATCTCTATCCTTAATTTAGACGCAGCCTCGTCCATCAGGTCAATGGCTTTATCAGGTAAAAAGCGATCAGAGATGTAGCGGTTAGACAGTTCCACCGCTGCGATCACCGCGTCGTCTTTGATGCGCACCCCGTGGTGCAGTTCGTAGCGATCTTTGATGCCACGGAGGATGGAAACTGAATCCTGCACATCAGGCTCATCTACCATGACAGACTGGAAGCGACGTTCCAGTGCTTTGTCTTTTTCAATGTATTTCTGATATTCTTTGAGTGTGGTCGCGCCGATGGCGTGCAGTTCGCCTCTTGCCAGCGCAGGCTTTAGCAGGTTGGCCGCATCCATGGCTCCTTCGCCTCCACCTCCGGCCCCAATCAGGGTATGGATCTCGTCAATAAAAAGGATGATTTCTCCGTCAGAATCGCTTACTTCCTTGATGACAGACTTCAGCCTTTCCTCAAATTCACCCTTATACTTGGCACCGGCCACCAGCAGACCCATATCCAGGGCGATGATGGTTTTGGTCTTGAGGTTTTCGGGCACGTCGCCATCCACGATACGTTGCGCCATACCTTCTACGATGGCTGTCTTACCTACACCGGGCTCACCTAACAGGATAGGATTGTTTTTGGTACGGCGGGCCAGGATCTGCAGCACGCGGCGAATCTCATCGTCGCGGCCGATCACCGGGTCAATTTTTCCGGCTTTGGCCAGCTGGTTGAGGTTCTTAGAGTACCTTTCCAGAGACTTGTATTTGGCTTCGGCATTCTGGTCGGTGACCCGGTCGCCGCCGCGCAGTTCTTTGATAGCCAGTTTCAATTCTTTTTCGGCAAAGCCTTCCTGCTTCATCAGGGTAGCCGTTTTTTCCCTGCCGGCCAGTATACCCAGTATGATATGCTCTATGGCGACGAATTCATCGCCAAACTCTTTCAGATAACTTTCTGCTTTGCGCAGTGCCGTACTGGAATCATTTGACAGGTAAGGCTGCTGCCCGCTCACTTTAGGGTAGGCCGCAATGATCGTATCAAGCCCCTGTTCCAGAGAGGGACGTTGTATGCTCAGTTTGTTGAGAACGAAAGAGATCACGTTCTCATCAGACTGCAGCAGGGCCTTCAGCAGATGGGCAGGTTCAATGGACTGCTGCTGTAAGCCATCGGCAATACTGGCGGCTTTTTGCAGTGCCTCCTGGGCTTTGATGGTATAATTATTAAAATTCATATATCTGATATTTTCGGCTTAGTTCAGTTGAATAATTCCTTTAGCCAACTTCTATCAAATCTTTTTCCAGCAAAGCTTTTTAATAAAATGCAGCCATAATGACAGTTTTTTGTGCTCAATAATTCAAAAATGCGACTTTTTGGCTTGTTTCAAGCCAAATCCATCAGCTTATTGCTACGCTACCTATACATAGTGCTTGACAGGATAAACCCTGCTTAGTAATACATTCAATTGAATTTTTTGCTGATACACTGATATGATTATCATAAAATTGCGAATTATTTGATTTGATCAGTATAAAATAAGGTATGTCTTTGAAAATTAGTTATAATAATGCGTTATTTGATGATTATAACATAATTACTACTATGAAGAGACAACTCAATTTCTACACATCTGCTATGAAAAAGATTTTTGGTGCGCTGCTGACTGCTCTGCTTGCTGTCTGCATGCATACGGCTAACGCCCAGGATGAGACATTCAAAGGGATGAGCAAAGAAGCTTACGAAATCGCCAAAACTGCTGTCGTGGAAGACCTTGACAGTGACACCTACGTCAAGATAGGCTCGGGCGACTATGTGCTGGACCGTTACGAGATGAAACCACCCTACTTTATCACCGGCGACAGTGGTATTAAGAAGAGAATAGACATTTACAAACTGATAGAGCGCGCCGATATGGGCGAACTGGGCCTGGTGGTATTTTTTACCGATACTGAAGCCAAAGAAACCTTCAACCTGGTGATCCCCAGTATGGTCAGCAAAGGAGAGGTCTGGAATATGTACTTTGATGATATCCACCAGCACGACCGCGAAGAAGGTGATGTAGCCCTGAAGATGTCATACATCCTCTCTAAAGAAGTGGCTTACCTGATGCAGAAAAGCAGCGGCGTAGATATGAGCGCGATGGATCAGGACAATGATGACTACGACTTCTGCTTCTCGCCCGACGCTCTGGTGAGCATGGCCGATGGCACAGAAAAACCAATCAGCCAGATAGTCCCTGGTGACGTGGTGCTTACCCTGTCTGAAGCTAAGGTGCAGGCAGTGAAAGTGGAAGCCATAGATATACATCGCAAAAAAAATATCAGCCTGGCCAAAGCCATCCTCTTTCCGGTAGAAGCGATAACGGCTTCTGCCAGCAGCCAAACCATCAATGCTGAAGCAGTAGAACTGATAGCTACCGCCAACCATCCGGTACTAACCCTGGACGGGGCTAAAGCGCTTGGTGAACTGCAGGCCGGAGATATTTTGCTCAGGTACGATGCCCAGAGCGGGGAGGGACAGACTTACCGAGTGCATTTTGTAGCTCCTGCTTATGATAGCGTAGAAGAAGTATACAACCTGGAAGTGGAAGGTGACAGCTACCTGGTAAATCAGGTGCTGGTACTTGAAAAATAGTTGTTTAAGATTTAACGCTTTTTTAGCTAAAAATACCTGATTTGGAGGCGAGGGTTTTAACTCTCGCCTTTTTTTATCAGTTTATAATTGGGCTATTTTTTAAACATCAGGCTTATCAGAAGCCTTTATATTTTTTACCCAAACCCAATTTTTATGAAAGTAGCCATTGTCAGCTGTGGCTTACTAGACACTATGCTTCCACTGGTAAGAGCACTCGGAAAGCATGCTCAAATTGATCTTTATGTATCAGTATACGGTCAGCAGCACAAAGGTGCCATTAGCTCTTTTGATCTGAAAACCACTTCTTACGGATTGATTGATGAAAAAACGACTGAACAGCTCCTGGGAAAAGACCTTAGCAACTATGCAAAAAACAATGCAGACCGCGTAAAGCTCAGACTGTTCAGGTATCCGGATCTGAAAATGTTGAACCAGGAAAACTACCGGCTAAACCTGAAGTTTGCCAAGCATCTCAATGCTGAAGCCTATGATGTGATTCATCTAAATGGCTACCGAGGAAGCTTGATGGTTTTGTACCAGATGCTGGATAAAAAACCAGCTAAAATATGGACGATTCATGATCCTGTGCAGCACTCGGGCGAAGTAAAATGGCAGACGAAACTGGGCTACAGTATGTTTCGCTGGTTGAATACGCATTACATATTACACAACAAAACTCAGCAACCAGATTTTATCAGAAACTATAAGATAAATCCCGATAGATGCCATTATGTAAACTTCGGACCTTTAGATGTTTTCCGACTTTTTAAAAACGGTAAAGTAATCAAGCCTGAAGTCGGGACCGTCTTATTTTACGGCCGGATTTCTCCCTATAAAGGAGTTGAATACCTCATAGAGGCGGCTCATATTGCCCGTGAGCAGATACCTGGTTTGAAAGTGATTATTGCAGGCAAACCTATCTATCCCATTGACTTGGAGGCAGTGCGCAATGACCCCACCTTTGAAATAATCGACCGTTATATAGAAAACGGCGAGTTGGTGCAACTCCTGCAAAGGTGCCAGTTGGTGGCCTGTCCCTACACAGACGCCACCCAGAGCGGCGTCGTCATGACAGCCTATGCCTTTCATAAGCCTGTACTGGCAAGCGCAGTAGGAGGGATCCCGGAGGTTATTGAAGACGGGGTAACGGGGAGACTGATACCGCCTAAAGATGCCAAAGTACTGGCAGCTACTTTGGTTGATATGTTAGGCAATCAACAAGCCCTGGCCGACATGCAGGCCCATATAAAAGAAAAAGTAAATACCGGTCATCTGGCCTGGGAAAAGATTGCCATAGAGACGGCTAAAGTTTACGAAGCGGCGATGAGATAAGATGGAGTGTAAGCGTAAAAGAGACCATAGAGTGTTTAAATGATTGATAAGGCATCCTTCAGATGATGGATAGTGTGCGTTGCTTTGCTTGGCTGTGGCAGGGCAGGCAGATCATGTAACAGGAGACAGGTAGTACCTACACCGGCCGCCAGCCCGGCTTCTATGTCTGATTCTTTATCTCCTATCAGCATTGATGCTGATAAGTCAATGGCATAATCTTTTTCCGCCTGTAGTATCATACCAGGAGCCGGCTTTCTACAGCTGCTTTGTCTTTTGTAACTGCCCAATCCGTGCTGGGGATGATAGGGACAGAAGTAGACATGGTCTAAAAAAATACCTTCTTTCATCATCTCCTGCTTCATCCAATGGGTAAGTTGATGAAAATCTTCTTCATGGTAGTAACCACGAGCAATTCCGGCCTGATTGGTAACAACGATGAGTAGGTAACCCAACTCCTGGGCTTTCCTGAGGAGTGAAAAAACTCCCTTGATAAAAACAAAGTCCTCAATACGGTGGACGTAGTTTTTGTCTTCATTGATGACACCGTCTCTATCCAGAAACAGAGCTTTCCTTTTCATGCAGTATCAGGTATTTCGCGGTGTGCTCTTTCGTAATCTTCGGGTATACCTATGTCAATAAAGTAAGCGTTTGAAGGAAAGCCCATCATCTTGAGTTCATTACATTTTGCTTCCATGAAGTCTTTTTCAAAAGAAAACTTATGAGGAAGCGCTTGCAACCGACTTACAAGGTGCTGATTTAGAAGATAAATACCTCCATTGATGAGGCCGTATTCCCTGTAGCTTTTTTCGTGAAAACGGGTAATGCGGCCCTCCTCCACATCCACAGTACCGTATCTGCTGAAGTCTTGCATTTCTTTAAGTGCCAGGGTCATATCAGCCTGATGCTTTTGATGAAAATGAGCCATCTTCTTCAAATCAGCTTTAAAGAGTGTATCTCCGTTCAAAACAAAGGCAAAAGGCGACCGGACCATTTGCATAGCCTGACGTATGGCGCCACCTGTCCCCAAAGGTTCATCTTCTCTGGAATAACTGATTTTTATACCTTCATACTGACTGCCAAAAAAGTCTTCCACCACCTCATGCAAGAAGCCAGTGCTCAGAATTGCCCTGTTAATGCCCTGCATGGCTAATTCATGTAGTACTATGCTCAGAAAAGGCCTGCCGTTTACGGGAGCCATGGGCTTTGGCAGATCGCTAACTACCGATTTGAGCCTGGTGCCCAGTCCCCCGGCCAGTACAATTGCTTCCATCATTTTTACTTTTTCAGACGCTCCAGGCCTGTGTTCCATATTTGGTAAAATGAAAATTCATAATCATGCCCTGCTGTTGGCTCAGGGCTTCAACCAGCTGCATACGTTTTGCCGGATCGCACATCAGCATCATGAAGCCTCCGCCCCCGGCACCCGATACTTTTCCGCCGTAAGCGCCTGCATCTAAAGCTACCTGATAAATTTCATCTATCATGGGATTGGAAATTGAGGCTGCCATTTTCTTTTTGGCTTCCCATGATTTTCCCAGGAAATGAGCAAAGGTTAAAAAATCCCCTTTGAGTATGCACTCTTTCATAATTTGTGCATCGGCCTTTAACTCAAGCATGGCATCTATGGATTGCTTCTTTTTTTCGTTAGTATTTTTGATCTGCTCTTGTATAATATTGGCTGATTCACGTGACGACCCTGTGTAGTAAAGTACAAAGGAACTTTCTAACTCATTTAGTACCCATTGCTTAATTCGTAAGGGATTAACAATAACTCTTTCTTCTCCCATAAATTCTATAAAATTCATCCCTCCAAAAGTAGCTGCATACTGATCCTGCTTACCACCCGACAAACCTGCTTCCTTACGTTCAATAATATAAGCCAACTGGGCAATGTCATATTCTCCCAAAGGCAAGTTCATCCATTCTACAAAAGCTTTAAGCATGGCAACCACCAGCGTAGAGGATGAACCAAGACCAGACCCTGCCACTGCATCAGAATAAGTGGTCATACGAAATGACAGCGCCTTCCCGTAATTAAACCTTTTTACAATGCTGTTATAAACTGCCCGGTGCAGAATTAAACCTTCATTGATAAGAAGCTCACTTGTGGCATCATGTTCTTCATACTCATTCCGGTCAGCCGCGAAGAAAACAATCTTATCATCATTGGTAATTTCCATGGTACAGAAAGCATGCATGTCAATAGTAGCATTCAGAACTGAGCCTCCGTGTATATCACAAAAAGGTGATACATCAGTACCTCCTCCTGCCAGTCCCAGCCTTAAAGGGGCTTTTGACCTTATGATTTTTGACTTGACTTTCGTTTTGTGGTTAAGCTCATAAATCGGCTTCAGTTGGGTATCTTTCAGTAGACTTTTTTCCAGTAGACTTTTTTCGCTGACAAAAGTAGTTTCCATAGTGTTTGGTATATTAAAAAATGCTGATCTGGTGTTACAAAAAAATCAGAAACTAAAAGCTGCTAATATCATTAATAGCAGTGTTCTACTTAACCCGCCAGGGAGGCCTTTTCTTTGGCGAAAGTTCGTTGTGAGGAAGGGAAAAACTCATTTTCCAAGGCTACACAAAGAGCATGGTAAATAGGAAGATGCAATTCCTGTATGGCAGCAGTGTTATCCCTGGGTACTACAATGGTTACATCACAGAGTTCTTTGAGTCTGCCTCCATCTTTGCCGCTTAATCCAATGGTGGTAACACCTTTGATTCTGGCAACCTGTACGGCTCGTATGATATTGATTGAATTACCCGAAGTGCTGATGGCCAGCAGTACATCCGATGCCTGTCCATAGCCATATACCTGCTGTGCAAATACAGTTTCAGCTGATACATCATTGGTAAAAGCTGAAATCAGGGCTGAGTGGCTTACCAGTGAAATTGCTGGCAATGCGCCCTGCAGGTGATCGGCCAGATATTCACCCTCCTCGGGAAAAATTTTTTTAAAGGAAGCTCTTTCCTCACCAGATAAGGGTCTTTTAGAAACGAATCCTTTCATGAGTTCTCCGACAATGTGCTCGCAGTCTGCTGCACTACCGCCATTGCCACAGATCAGTAACTTGCCCTGGTTTTGGTAAGTAGCTTTTAAAAATTGTAGGGATTTTTGAAGATCTGATTTGCAAGGCTCAAGGTCCGGATACTTTTGTATCAGATTGACTAATGCTGGATTCATATAAATTACGATTAAAAAGTTTACTTGCCTTTGATGTATATATTAAAAAATGATCTTCTAATCTTAATCTCAAACGATTATAAGCTACCAAAAATTAGTTTTTTATACAAATCAGATAACACTAAATATAAGTACTACTGGCAGCAGTAAGTGTTTGAGGGTAGTAAACAAGTTTTTTCAGGAGATAGGGCTCTTGCCTAAGTTTATTAGCATACCTGAGCAAAAGAAACAGGGGAAGACCTGTTAAAGTATTCCCCCTGAAAAAGAGAAGTGGTAAGTAGTAAGACATACCTGTTTTGCAAATATACCGTCCTCTTACCGGCAAGAAAGATTTATTGGAAAGATAATCAAGTCACATGTTTTATGTATGTGCCAGAAAAAGACCACTGACTAAACCTCATGCCCATGTGGCACTCCGTTCTGTTTCTGATAAGCTTCATCCAGCCTGTTCAGCATAGCCTGGCAGTGGGCCTCAATTTCAGGGTCAAGGCTGATTTCCTGGCCTTTGCCTACTGATTTGCGGCTGATCTCATAGTCAGCAATATGCTCAGGATAGGGCAGTCCTATGAAGTCGTACAGCGCTCTGAGCTCCACATCGGGTTCCATGACCAGGTCACTGTAGCGGTACATTCTCACTTTAGGATGATTCGCCAGGTCCTGCTCAAAAAAGAGGCTGTTGCGGGCATACCAGAAGAGTGCTGCCGCATCAAAGTTGGACATATCTTCGCGGTAGTAATGGCTGACCAGTGCGCGCACCTCATCTGAGACACCCGCTGAACGCCAGTTGTTTTTCTCTGCTTTTGCAATAACGGAGAGGTCACGCACACCATTGTCTTCACCAAAGTTCTTAAGATTGGAGGCAGCCACATCTTTATAATGACGGTACATCCAGATGGCTTTGGACTGGGGAAAAAATTCCAGCAGCTCATGTGCCCGATGCGATTCTACCAGGGGTTTAAGTACGACTAAAGAAGCCGGCAGGCGGTTTATTTTTTGCTTGATTTTTGGCAGAGAGATCAGCCTGATGTTTTCAGGAGGGTTGACAGTAAACTTGCTGAGTTCGCCGTACACCCGCGACTGCCAGTCGTTTTCCAGTATGCGAAGCATCATGGTGGTGCCGGAGCGCTGACAGCCCATGATAAATAATTTATTGGGTTTATCGTCCTCGTTTGGCTGTAGGTTCTGGGATACCTTTTTAGTCGCTTTAAAAAGTTCTCTTTTGGCCTTTTGCTGCACCTTTCTGCCTTTTTTTGTTGGTAATTTAAAGTCCATGATTAGAAAAAATTAAATAAATAAGTTTAAAAAATAAAAACAGCTTTTATGGGTATATTTATACTACCTGTAAATGAGACAATTGTTAGTGTATTTTCAATGATATTGAATTAATGAATTTTTTTCGTGATGGTATAATAGTTTTTATCAAAAAATTTAAGATTTTTTTAATAAAAGCAGCTCGCTAAGCATGAAAAACTTAATCTTTATTCATCTAATATTAGTGTATTTAACATTGTTTCGCTTATGTTTAAAATTTGAAAAATGATATTTTACCTGTTGATGATAAGCTGCCAGTAAATTATATTTTTTAAAGAGCTGGTCTGTACTTGGTATCATCTAAGATTTAGCATACAAAGCTCAGGCAATGTAATGGTAAGCTGGAAAAATGGAGGTGAAAAATTAACAGAAATGGTTGAGGGTAGGGCGGAAAAACAGTTTTTATCCTGATTTACTGAGCATGATACTGCGAAAGTATCAGTTTCTCATAATGCTGCTGAAAGGCCTGTAGAGAAAACTTTTGTTGTTGTTCCTGCCGGGCCTGTTTGCCGATTTTTTCAAGTTCAGCTAAGTCATCAAATTTTTCAAGTAAGAGCTTGCGCAGAGAAGCCTCTGCTTCAGGAGTCAGTAGCCACCCGCTATATCCGTCGCGCAGGTAATGATGCATACCTCCTGCCCGGCTGGCCACAACGGCTTTTCCGTACTTCATGGCTTCCAGTACCACTACCTGCCCGCGAGAGCTGCTGCCACTTTTCAGCCCTACTACTACTATTTTGGCTTTTTTCAGTAACTGCAGATACTCTTCTTTAGGAATGTTGTAATAGATCTGTATGTTGGTGGCACGATGAGGCTCAAGCACAGCCTGATAAGACTGATCTGCCACGATTACCAGCGGGAGCGAAGTACTGTTTACGGCCTTCATCAGGGTAAGAAAATCTCTTTCCATCCTGCCTGCGGTAAAAAGATAGCCATCCTCATCAGGACCGATGTAAGGGGCATTTTCTGTATAAAACGGAATGAAGCTCAGCTTATCTTCATGTGTGCTGAAGCGGTCAGCCAGTTCATATCTTTCCTCCTCTGACTGTACTACCAGCTTGTCTATTTTGGCTACCGCCATCCGCCAGAAAAAAGTCACCAGACGGTCGCGCCAGCCGGTGCGCGGAACAAAGATTATTTCGTAGCCAATCAGGCGCAGGCCTACTGGCTTATAGACATGAAAAAGAAGACCCAGCATCAGCGCACTTCGCCGGTTGCCCAGTATAATATCAGCCTTAAATGCAGACATATAAAGTTCAAGCAGATGGACAATTTTGCCTAGCGAAGCAGGTAAAGAAGAGCGCAGCTTATATCTTTTGATGCGAAATTTAGCAGGATCAAACTGAAGGTCGTTGTAAGGATAGTGACGATCTAGAGAGATTCGTATCAATTTCATAATCAGGTCAGGTAAAAAAGTAAAGCCGAGTGTTCAGCGAACTTGTCAAAAATTTTGTTTGAAGAATGTTTGATCTATGTCATTTCAGAACCAAAGCCAGAAAAAATTCAGCTGATGTGCCGGTCAGAACGATCTGGGGCTAAGTTACAAGACAAATGACAAAAAACCTGTATAAGTGAAAGTACAAAAAAACTAATGATGCTTTTCATGCCTTCGGTTACCAAAAGATTGGCTTTCTGATAAGCTCAGCCATTAATTCTGGTAAACAAGAACTTAGGCAGCAGGTTTTTTTATTTGATACTGTCAGATTAAAGCGGCAGATTTGTAATCTTTTTAAGTTATTTTTTGAATTCATAAACCATTAGCTGGCTGTATACTTAATACTACAGCAGGGTAGAAGAAGCTAATTTTTTTTTCTGATCCAATTTTTTCTTTTATGAGCAATACGCGCGTGCCGGTCATTTTACTAGACTGTGACATCAGGGCCATAGAAGGGGTCATCAGTTCCTTCGGCAAAAAAAACATTCCTATCGTGGCTGTCAGTGCGCAGGAGAATACGCCTGCTTTCCGTTCCCGTTATATTACTACTACCTACCAGAGTCCGGAAGTATCCGAAGAAGATGACTACCTGGCTTTTCTGATTAACCTGCCCGAAAGAGGTGTGCTGCTGTACTCAGACGATGCTTCGGCCTCTTTTGTAGCCCGACATGCGGACCGGCTGCGCCAGACAGGCTTCCTGCTCAACATAGCTTCAGAAGAAAGTTTTGAAAGAGGCTTTGATAAGGCCAGCCTGGCCGAGGCGGCTCAGGAGGCAGGCGTACCGGTAATTCCTACCATACCTGTACATAACCTGCAGGGGCTTCAGGCGGCCTGGGAGCAACTAGATAAGCCAATCATCCTGAAAGCTACCCGACTGGCGGGGGGTAAATTTGAACTGATCCGCAGGGAAGAAGAGCTGGCACCTGCTTTTGAAAAAATGGAAGCCCTGATTCATGCCGAGGGATATGCCCATATGCATTCCGGCCTGATCGCCCAGGAATTTATTCATTATGCTTACGACGAAATCTACTGCTGCGAATCTTATTACACCAGCCAGTCAGAAAACTGTGGTTTTTTAAGCATTCACAAGATCAGGCCCAATATCAACCGGGATGGTACGGCGGGCGGAAGGCTGTTTGCCGGAGAAACCGTCAGGGATGAGAGGCTGGAGGCGCATACCCAACGTATCCTGGATCATCTGCAATGGAAAGGCTTCGCCCACCTGGACTGGATTTACTCTCGCAAGTACCAGGAGTATCTGCTCTGCGAGATCAACCCCCGGCTGCCGGGCTTCTCCAACCTGCTGGGCAAGGTGGGCTTTGACATGGCTTACTATTATTATGCCGACCTCTGCCGTTTGCCTTTGCCGGCCTACCAGTTTAAAAAGGCCCTCTATTATGAGGCGCTGCGAATGCCCGGCGATATCAGTACGGGCGTGTACGCCATGATGAATGGCTACCTGAAGCCGCTGCCTTTTCTGCAGTCATACCTGCGGCTACTGAGTGCGAAGGAGGATGTCTGCCTTGACATTTTTTATGGTTCAGACCCTGCCTTTACGGCTGCCTGCTGGTCAGAGCAGCTTAAATACCTGCTCAGAAGGCCATTCAGAGCGGTAAACCCGACCAAGAAGAAGGAAAAGGTAGTGCAGTAAACCTTTGCTTTGTCAACATAAATTTGAACACCATAACAGAACAATATGCTTTTTGACCTCTTTGCCTGCGTGGATTTCAGCAGGCAACAACAGCCCAGGGAAAATCCTTTTGAGTCGCTACGTCCTTACCGCAAGCTAAACTATCGCCTGCAGGAGTACGCTTCGGAAGATGCGCAGGTATGGACGCTGCACAAAGGGGCACAGGATCATACCTCGGTACTGCATGAAGAAGGTACAGAACTGTACATCTATGGCTACTGCTTTCCCAGGTCAGACAGCTCGTTTTTTCCCAAAAAGGGTAGGTTGGGTGCCCGGCAACTTGCTCGTGCTTACCATGAACTGGGCGCTGATTTTATCCACGAGATCAAGGGAGCCTTCGCTATGCTGCTGATAGACAGTGAGAAACGTTCTTGCCAGGTGTTTACTGATCCATTTAACGTACGCCCGCTATATTATTACCGGGCTCAGTCCTGCATGGTGTTTTCCACCTCTCTCAGTGCGGTGATGCACCACCGTCAGCTGGCGAATGAATCTAACGAGCTGAATTACCCAGCCCTACTGGAGTATTACCTTTTTGAATACCCACTGAATGACGATACCTTCCTGCGGGATGTAGCCAGCATGCCGGCGGGAGGTCATCTGCAGTTTAACGGAGGTGTACCAGAACTGCGACATTACTGGAGTCCCTTTGACAGCCTGGCATCTATCAGCATAGACTATGATGAGGAAATGGGCATTCTGCACCTGGAAAAAATCCTGAAAGACAACCTGGAGCAGTATCAGTTTAATCCCGAACGCACCGCGGTAGCCCTGACCGGCGGCTACGATTCAAGAGCCAACCTGGCCCTGCTGGGACAGAGAGCTAAGGATTACCAGTTTTACAGCTATGGCATTGCCGGTACCTATGATCTGAGCATTCCCGAGAAGATCGCCGAAAAATTCAACCTGAAATACAAGCCTATCTTCCTGGATGATAGTTACCGCGAAAATTTTGACCGCTATGCTGAACTGGCTATAGAACTGGGCGACGGGATAGCCGAAGCCAACCGCGCCAACTATGTTTATGCCTTTGAGAAGCTGGGGCAGCAGTATGATTACATTCTCACCGGCCTGTTTGGCAGTGAAATGATCAAGCATCCCACCAGCATGGGCAACTTCATCAGCCACGATATGAAAGACCTGCTGCAGGCGGAAGACCAGGAGGCAGCTTTTGATCACATACTGGCCAAAGCCAGAGAAAGAAAATTTGTTGACCCCGCCCTGCTGGAAAACTATGGCGAGAAGGTAAAAGAAAGAGCACTCTCTAGCCCCTACATTAACAATAGCTGTGGCTTTGCCCAGAAGTATTTCTTCTTCCTGCTGATGGTGGGCATCCGCAAGTATTTTATGAAAGAGATCAGGGTGGAGCGCCCTTTTGTAGAAAACCTGCACCCTTTTCTTGACCTGGACTTTGTCAAAGCCCTGCTGCGTACGCCTTTTCCCTGGGTACACCACTGGGAGGGAAAGCGTAACCTGCGCAAGAGCCTGAAGACCCATCGCTTTTATGTGTCTATCATAGAGAGAAACCAGCCCCGGCTGGCACGCATGATGAGTACCCATGGCTATACGCCCCTGCTGCTGCAGTACCCTATGCTGCTGCCGCTTATGGCTTTGCAGTACCGTTTTTTCAAAAAGAGAATCAAAGCCCGGGGAAGCTTCAACTCGCAGGAAGATGTGCTGGCTTACCTGAAGCAGGAAGAAGAACTACCTGCCCTGGCCGAATTTTTTAATAAAGATCCCGGATGGAAACCGGAAGATGACAGCAAAAACTTTATCAAGCTGGCCTCGCTTCAGCGCTGGCTTCAGTTTAACCGAGCAGATATTCAAAAAGCAAACTTATGAAGAAAGTAGCCCATCTGATGAGGAAGTTCCTGCCCGGTACAGCTTCTTTTATTTATAATCAGATTATCTATCACGAGGAATATAGCCCGCATATCGTATACTGTGAACGAAGCGAATCAGTATTCAGGAAGCGCCTGCTGGCGCGTCATCTTACTTACCAGGCCGTACACGGCTGGCTAGGGCAGCGAGCCTACCGCTACCTGCGCATGCTCACTGCGGCCGAAGAAAAGCAGCTGATCATTTACCTGCAGGAACAGCAGACCGATTTGCTGCACATTCACTATGGCGTAGATGCACTGGTATATGCTGACCTGATCAGAAAATTGGATCTGCCGGTATTAGTGTCATTTTACGGCTATGATTGTACCTCTTTCCCCAACCGATTCAGGGGAGGAGGGAAGAAATGGCTGCAGCAAAAGCTGTTCGACAACCCGGCGATCACCGCCTATACCGCCATGAGCCCTGACATGAAAAATGACCTGCTGAAGCTGGGCTGCCCCAAGGAGAAGATCATCGTGCACTACCATGGTTCTGATCCTAAACCCTTCTACCGGGAAAGAAGCTATGAAGACAAAGAGGAGATACATTTCCTGATCATCAGTTCGCTCACCGAAAAGAAAGGCCATCTCTTTTTACTGAAAGCTTTTCAGCAAGCACAGCAGCGAACCAGCAAACATCTTCATCTTCATATAGTTGGTAAAGGTGAATCTGAGAAGCAGATCAGGGACTTTATTGCCGACCAGGATCTTAAAAACGTATACCTGCCAGGCGCTATTGACTACGGCTCAGATCAACATCATCAATTACTTGAACAGGCCGATGTATTTGTACATCCCAGCATCACTACTGTCCAGGGAGAGAAAGAGGGGATTCCCGGGGCCTTGATTGAGTCGCGGAGCAGCGGGTTACCGGTGGTCACGACCCGGCATGCCGGAATACCCTATATCGTGAAGCATGGCGTGACCGGGCTGATGGCGGATGAAAACGACGTGGATGCCCTGGCTGATCATATGCTGGCCCTGTCTGAAGATGCTGATCTTAGAAAAACCATAGGTAAAGCAGGGCAGCAATTTACTTTGCAGGAACTGGATGTCGCCAAAAAAGAAAAAGACCTGGAAAAAATCTACAACCAGCTTCTCAAACACCATGAAGTCGAAAGTATGCAGATTTAGCGTTTAAATGTTTGAAGTTCAGCGTTTAGAGATCTAATTTCAGTGTATAAAAGTGAGGATTTTGGATAGAATGTTGAGTTTTGACTTTATAAAAATGAGGATTCAGCGTTGAAAGCTGAGATTGCAGGGCTTTATTTTTACAAATGCTTTGGGAATTGAGTTAATTGGAAAGCTCATTAATCAAAAATTTATAACCAGTCTGAAGAGTTACAGTCTCAAACACTGATTTATCGGGTTGACTTAAACATTAAACATGAAACCTGTAACTTTTAACCATTAACTTTCAATCACTTAACTTATATTTACTATTTCAAAATATGATCAGTGCTTCTTTATTTGCAGAGTAAAGCATTAATTTTTTGACTACCGCTAAATTTTTTTATCTCACATGCGCAGAGACTTTACACTCAGGGTCTATCGTGATTTCCTGAAAACTGCCCTGGAGGAAGGTTACACCCTTACCTCCTACGAAGATTATCTTTCACCAGAATTCAATGCTGACAAAGTCATGGTGCTACGCCATGATGTGGACCGTATGCCGCAAAACTCACTGGCAACCGCAGTGATTCAATCCGAACTGGGCGTGAAAGGATCGTACTACTTCAGAATTGTGCCTGCCAGCTTTCAGCCCCGCTACATTGAGCAGATTCGCGACCTGGGGCACGAAATCGGTTACCACTACGAGGATGTGGCCATGCATCATGGCAATATTGCCCATGCGCTACAGGCTTTTGAAAAAAACCTGGCCAGGCTGAGAGAATTTTATCCGGTCAAAACCATCTGCATGCACGGCAGCCCTATGTCTAAATGGGATAACCGCCTCATCTGGCAGCATTATGACTACCGGGATTACGGCATCCTCGCTGAGCCTTATTTTGACGAAGACTTCAACCAGACCCTCTACATCACTGATACCGGTCGGCAGTGGAACAACAGTACTTCCAGTGTGCGCGATCGGGTGGAGAGCCGTTTTAACTTCACCTTTGACACGACTTTTGATTTGATGGAAGCCTTCAGGCAGCAGCGCCTGCCCCACAGGATCATGCAGAATATCCACCCGCAGCGCTGGAACGACGACCTGACCAACTGGTACCAGGAACTCGTCATGCAGAATGTCAAAAATCAGGTAAAAAAAGTCATCGTAAAGCTAAAAAATTGATTACCCAAGCAATCATTCTCGGCAACCACATCCAGGGCCTGGGTGTCTCGCGCATCTGCAGCGAACTTGGCCTGGAGGTGCATCTTTATAATGAAGACCCTGTTTGCGTCACCCGCTTTTCCCAGTCATGCAGCAGTTTTACCCGCTTCAAGGGTACAGGAGGGCTGTTGCGCAAGCTGCTGGAAAAAGATGTGGCTCCGTATACCGCAGTAATCATGCCTACCAACGACCGTTTTGTAGGCTTTATGGCAGATTATTATGATGAACTCTCGCAGAAGTACCACCTTTCTATACCGGAGCCGGAGGTGACGGATATCTGTTTTAACAAGATCAAAACCTACACCCGGGCAAAGGAGATGGGCATTCCCATCCCTGAAAGCTGGTTTCCCTCCAGCGAAGAGGAGATCAGGGACTTGCAGGACAAAATCACTTACCCGGTTATCATCAAGCCGGCAGTCATGTACCGCTTTTACAGCAAGCTGAAGAAGAAGGTATTTGTCTGCAACAATCCCGATGAATTGATGGAGAATTT
Source organism: Cyclobacteriaceae bacterium (assembly GCA_046541235.1). GTDB lineage: Bacteria > Bacteroidota > Bacteroidia > Cytophagales > Cyclobacteriaceae > Catalinimonas. The sequence continues at coordinate 33,177 of JBKHDR010000002.1, forward strand.
TCGGCAGGCTACGCAGGTCATCGTACCGGAGGAAATCATCGTGCAGGAATTTCTGCCGGGTGGGCCCACCAGGCTCTACTCATTTGGCTCCTTCTGCGATGGTAAAAAAGTATGGGGCAGCTTTGTGGCCAACCGCATCCGGCAGAAGCCGATGGATTTTGGTATATCCACAACCTTTGCCCGTACGGTGGTCAACGAGCGAATCAACGAGCTGGCTACCCGTTTCCTGACCGGGATCGGCTACTATGGTCCTTCTGAAACTGAATTTATGTATGATGAAAAAACCAACGACTTCAGGCTGATTGAGATCAATCCACGCACCTGGAAGTGGCATTCCATCTCTGAAAAAGTAGGGATCAACCTGATCGGTATGATGGTGGACCAGCTCAACGGTAAGGAAATCCAAGAAGAGCATAATACCATAGAAAATATCGGCTGGACCGAACGATTAACCGATACTTATGTTTGCCTGAGCGAGGCCATGAAAGGCCGCTTGGATTATGGCGAGTACTGGAAGACCATCAGTTCAGATAAGCAGTACGCCTGCTTCTCCTGGAAAGATCCCCTGCCTGCTGCCATGTATGTATTAATGTCGCCTTATTTACTTTTTAAACGATAAATCAACATGACTTTTTTATTGCTTCTGGAAAGCGTCCTTGTAAGTACACTGCTTTACCTATACCTGCACAAGAAGACGCGCATCAGCCTCAAGTATCTGGGCATAGATAATGTGGCGGTGATCATTGTTTCATTTTTAATTTCCTACTGGGTGCTCACCGCCTTGCCAGAAATTTACTATGCGGTGGCTTTTATTGTCAACTTTGTATTGGTAGGAGCTGTGGCCTTTGCCATCACCATGATCCGCTTCTGGCGCACACCTACCCGCAAAGCTAAGGCAGCTGAGACCGACATCATCTCACCGGCCGATGGCAATGTGATCTACGTGGAAAAAGTAGAAGCTGGCGAAGTGCCGGTGTCTGTAAAGGGCAACACTTTCTCCAAACTGGATGAACTCACCAAGACCGATATACTTTCAGGGCCCTGCTGGCTGGTTGGTATCAATATGACGCCCTTTGATGTGCACAAAAACTGCGCACCCATACCGGGTCGGGTGATCCTCAATCAGCATTTTGACGGTAAGTTTCTTTCGCTCAAGCTGGGCCAGGCCCTGAAGGAAAATGAGCGGCAGACGATGGTGTTTGACAACAATGGCCTCAAAATAGGCATCGTACAGATTGCCTCCAAACTGGTAAGGAGGATAGATACCTATGTGAAGGAAGGTGACATGCTGAACCGCGGGCAATGGGTAGGTATGATACGCTTTGGCTCGCAGGTGGACGTAATCATTCCCCGCAAATACAACATACAGGTGAAGGTAAAAGACCAGATCTACGCCGGAGAGTCAATCATCGCCAAGCTATGAGGATCATGGTAGACATCGCGCATCCGGCGCACGTCAACTTTTTCAAAAAAGCTTTGCGTACGCTCAGGGCTGAGGGGCACGAGGTGATCATCACCGGTCTCAGGCGAGGTAAGCTGCCCCGCATCCTGGAGAATGAGATGAGCGAATATCCCATTTACTATGTCGGCAAACATGAAGGGACGAAGTATTCCATCATAGTAGATGCCAACCTGCGTAAGATGTTTAACCTGCTTTACCTGGTCAATAAGCACCGTATTGATTTTGGCCTGAGCGTGGGCAGTTTTACCCTGGGCACCGCTCTCAAACTAAGGGGCAAACCCAACATACAGTTTGACGATGACCCCGAGCGAACCATGAATGTGCTGCTGGAAAAGCTCACCTGTACGCGGCTGTACTTTCCACCGGTGATTGAAAGCAACGGCAAAGTAGGGCACATGAAGGCCCTTAAGGAGTGGGCTTACCTTTCTCCCCGCTATTTTGAGCCTGATCCCAGTGTGCTGCAGCCTTACGGTATAGCCCCCGGCGAGTACATTTTTGTCAGGGAGGTATCCTCGGGCAGTCTCAATTACCTGAACCAGGCTTCTAACACGGTAGCTTCCTTTGCGGATAAGTTTCCCAAAGGCTATAAGGTGCTGCTTTCGCTGGAAGATAAGCAGTACCACGATGTCTATCCTGAAGACTGGATACTACTGCAGGAGCCTTTACCGGATATCCACTCGCTGCTTTATTACAGCCGCATGATCGTCTCTTCGGGCGACAGCATGGCGCGCGAAGGGGCGCTCCTTGGCGTACCCAGCATCTATGCAGGCATACGCGAGATGAAAGCTAACCAGCTCATGAAAGACCGGCGTATGCTGTTCAAACTGGGTCCTGAGGAGGCGCCTGATTTTATGGCCGATGTAGTAGACGGCCTCTATGAGATACAAGAGCAGCAGGCTTTCAGGAGACGCCTGGCGGAAGAATGGGATGACGTAACCGACTTCATCCTGCAACAAGTACATCGCTATAAGAAATAGTGATTTTGTACCACTGCAAATTCAGGAGTATCAGCTACATATTTTCTAGTAGACAATTTCAGGGAATACAACTGAGAAGGTAGTACTGGCAGCAATTATTGGAATTTGATGTTTCAAAGAGCATGAAAATGAGTACGTGCAGAAGGGCCTGAAAATAATGGCAGAAAGTGCAAAAATGGGCTGCTGCTGCTGATTTTTCTGGCTTTCGGCAAGTAAATGGAATTGTATATTTTTCAGAAGGGATCGCTTCCTTTAGGCTAAAGGTTGACTGTTTAGTCAGTAAATATAATCACGCTTATTTACCCATTTTACGGCAGAAGGTTAAATAAAAAATGGAGTTTAGCAGGGTAGAGAGAAGGAATCAGAGATAGTCGTGAGTGATGATTTACCACTAAAGCCGAAGGTGTGACAGCTAGTAATAAGTTACCAGCAAATCAGGGATTTATATTACCTGCTTTCGGGAAAGCTGAACAGAAAGTAAAATGAGTAAAAAAGGCTTAAATGAACCTTTAAACCGTCTTGTCTGCTTGGAATTACTTTTATCAGTCTTTTACTAACTAATTTTTATTTTACTCAAAAACAATATACCTTTTATACAGTATCTTCTACAGTTGGCTGCTCATAAAGTGTAAGATGGACATAGCTACGTAGTTTTTAAATTTTCAGAAAATTGTATATTTTTTTATGTGTAATGACACACGAACTAAGCTGATAAATAATTAAAAATCATATTTATGGATATTTTTTAATACGTTTTGTGGAAATATTTTTGTATAATTAATTTGAAAGCCACAAGATTTATTGACATTTTTTTTTATCACGATTTATTTTTTTAACTTATGGAAACGCTAAACTTACAGGAAATCCACAGACCTGAGGTTACCAAGCCAAAAAATCTCCAGAAACTAGATTACGATATTTTAGATTTTTTATCCGAGTATGTTGACCTCAGAGACAGAAAGGATACCCTGATTCTCAACACTTGTCATATTGAAGACCTGCATCAGTACAGTCATCTCAACGAACTGCTGTGCTGTGAGCAGCGCAATATCGTCAATCTCAAGAAGATCAATGACATTCGCCGGATCAACAAGTTTTTTGAAGCCACCAATGCCTGCCTCCCTATGGGTGGTACCTTTATTGGTTGTGTAGAGACAAAAGCTATCCGTAAGGCCCGTATCCTGGCCAAGTATCCTCCGGTCGTACGCTGGGTCTTCTATATTGCCGACTATATATTTAAGCGCATTTTTCCCAAAGTACCTCTGCTGAAGAAATTATATTTCAACGTGACCAAGGGTCGTAACCGGGTGATCACCAGTGTGGAAACGCTCGGCCGCCTTTACTCCTGCGGCTTTAAGGTGGTAGACCTGCACCGTACACCAAAATTGCTGTACTTTATCGCGCAAAAGCAGAAACACCCGGATTTTAATACCTCACCTTCTTACGGCCCCCTCTTCTGTATGAAGCGCAATGGCTGCAACGGCAAGCATATTTATGTGTATAAGCTGCGCACCATGCATCCTTATGCCGAATACCTGCAGGAGTACATCTACGAGCAGAACAATCTCTGTGAAGGGGGTAAATTTAAGAATGACATCAGGATCACCACGGTGGGCAAGTTTTGTCGCAAAATGTGGCTTGACGAACTGCCTATGTTAATCAACCTGCTGAAAGGAGATCTCAAACTGGTAGGAGTAAGGCCGCTCAGCAGTCACTATCTCAGCCTTTACCACGAAGAGTTGCAGGAAAAGAGGAGCAGGGTAAAACCCGGGCTAATTCCGCCTTTTTATGCGGATCTGCCCAAAACCCTGGATGAAATCATGGCATCGGAGATGAAGTACCTGGAGGCCTACGAAAAAAACCCAATCAAAACCGATATCAAATATTTTTTTAAGGCTTTGAACAATATCATCATCAAAAAAGCCAGGAGCCAGTAGTGTGCCTCCTCCTATTTTTCATCTAGTTTAAATGTATAATGAACCAAACTAAATTAACTCTTTTCATCCTGCTTTTAAGTTTTGCGGCCTGTGTGCCCACCCGGAAACAAATTTATCTGCAGTCAGAAGACCGCTCCGATAATCCTCAACAGGATAAGGTTTTAGCTACCTATCAGCCGGAAAGTTTCAATTACCAGCTAAGTACTAATGACGTGATCTCAATTAAAGTAGCCAGTGCCACACCCAGCGAGTTTGATATACTCAACACGCAGACTGACCGAACCTTGGGTGGGTATTCTAACCGTGACCCTTTGCTTAGTGGCTATGAGATAGAGGAAGACGGAACGGCCTTTCTGCCGGTAATCGGCAAAGTGGAATTGGCCGGACTGACGATCCCGGAAGCTCGCGAAAAGGTACAAAATATTGTAAGCGACTACCTGGAAAGCCCTACGGTGGATATCAAACTGCTCAGCTTCAGTTTTACCGTATTGGGCGCGGTGGAAAATGAGGGTATGTATACGACTTACAACAAGAACTTTTCGCTGCTGGATGCCATCGGCGTGGCGGGTGGCATAGGAGATTACGGAGATGGTTCCAAGATCAAAATTGTAAGGCATCAGGGAGAGGTACTGCAGGTAGCCCATGTCAATATATTGGAAGAGGATATACTGTCGTCACCTTATTACTACCTGAAGCCTAATGATGTCATTACGGTGGAGCCGCACAAAGCCAAAAACTGGCAGGATAATACCTCAGGCAACGTTTCTCTGATCCTGACGGCACTCACTGCGGTAGGAATATTTATGAATGTATTTAATTAAGAAGTAAGATATGCAAGGTCAAAACCACGATACCGATAACAGCTTTCACCAGATCAAACGCTACGGACTGGTTCTATGGCGCAAGTGGTACTGGTTAGCTGCTTCTCTGGCCATTGCGTTACTGGTGGCCTTCTACATCACACAACAGGCGGAGCCGGTCTACCAGATCGGGGCCTCTGTGCTGATCAAAGACCCAAACAAAATGAGCAATTCTGTCAAGGATATCCTTTACGGAGGTGAGGATTTGCTCAAGGGGACAAACCCGGTGGACAACGAGGCTTTTCTGATCCGTCGGTTTGAACTGGTGCATAACACCCTGGATGAGTTGGATTATGAAACCATTGTATACTATGATGAAAGTCCTGTAGAAATAGAATTGGATACTAACTCGGCCTACATCCCGGATGGAACCGCCTTTGAGCTTACCTTTATAGACCAGAACAGATTTACCCTGTCTACCAAAAATGAAGATCTCCAGGAATATGTAGAAGAACAGACTTTTGAGTTTGGAGAGACCATCAATATGGATGGTTTTCGTATATCGTTGAAAATGATTCCTCCGGCTTATAACAGGTACCGGCAGCAGCAGGCAGAAAGCGAAGAAGAAGAACCCCTGGTTTTTCAGGTCAATGACCTGGAACTGATGGCTGATCGCTATATCAACGCTATGGAAGTGGAACCGGTTGATGAAAAGGCCACCATCATGCAGCTCACGATGGAAACTACCTGGCCCGAAAAAGAAATCCGCTTTCTCAACGCACTGACTACCAATTACCTGGAGAGCGGCCTGCAGGAGAAAGTCTCTACCGCTACGCAGACGATGAACTTTCTAGACCAGCAGTTGAGATATATCTCTGACAGCCTGAGCAGCATAGAGGATGTGCGCGAAACCTTCAAAGAAACCAATACCATTGACCTGAGCAAAGAAGGAGACCAACTCTATGAGGAGATACAGGAACTGGAGAAGGAAAGAGGTCAGTATGAAATTCAACTTGAATACCTGAATTACCTCAAAAGTTACGTAAACAATGAGGGGAATGATTTTGAATACGTGACCGTACCTTCCAGCCTGGGAGTTGAAGACCCTGTGCTAAATTCACTGATAAACGAGCTGGTAAAAGAGCAAATGAAGCTCAAGCAGTACAAGACCAGTACCAGGGGCAATCCGGCGGCCAAACTGGTACGGGAAAAAATTGACAATATACGCCGTAATATCCTGGAGACGGTGAATAACCTGATCAATGGCAATCAGATCGCGCTCAGAGACCTGCAGCAAAAGCTCGGACGCTATAGCTCTGAGCTTAAGCAACTGCCCGGTGCAGAGCGTGAACTTATCGATATAGAGCGTAAGTATAACCTCAGCGAAACACTTTACCTCTTCCTGATGGAGAAAAAGACCGAGTCAGGAATCATCAAGGCCTCTACCCGTCCGGATTTCAAAATCGTTAACCGGGCACGTATTAAAAACGGAGGCGAACCCATAGCTCCCAAACCATTGATCAATTATGCCTCGGCAGTAGTGCTGGGCCTGCTCATCCCAATTATGCTGATTTATGTGGGCGACAAGATGAATGATAAGCTGCGCACGCCTGAAGAACTGTACAGCATGACCAATATTCCGCTGCTGGGTATGATCGGACAAAGCAAGGAAGGAAACGAACTGGTGGCCAAAAATGGCAGCTCTCCTATAGCGGAGTCCTTCCGAACGATCAGGTCTAATCTGCGCTATATGGGCATGGGAGATAAAGCTCCCAGCGTTTTTATGCTTAGCTCTTACGTGAGTGGAGAGGGCAAAACGTTCTGTGCCAAGAACCTGGCCTATATGTTTGCCATCGCCGGCAAAAAGACGGTTTATGTCAATACTGACCTGAGGAAAAATAATTCTTATGAAGAGTTTGAAATGGATAAGACCACCGGTATCACCGAGTATCTGATAGATGCCATTCCGGTAAAGGGAGTAATTCATACCACCAAGTTTAAAAACCTGTATGTAGTACCTTCAGGCAAGGTACCGCCCAACCCGGCCGAACTCCTGATGACCGACCGCTTCAAGGAAATGCTGCATTACCTGAAGGAAGAGTTTGACTATGTAATCCTGGATACGCCGCCCCGCGGTATACTGGCCGACGCCATGGAACTGCTAGAGTTTGCCGATGTAGAGATCTTTGTCATGCGCCAGGATGTGACGCTGCGGGAGAACGTAGCTGCCCTTGACCGTATGTACCATAATGCCCCCGCTCAGCATAAATCAATGGGGATCATATTCAATGGTGTCAACTTCGCCAAGATCAGGTACAGCGTAGGCAAGTATCCTATGGCTTATAGTTATGTCAAGGAGAAATAACAGGCATTAAGCTGTTATCATTTTTTTAGAAAAATAAACCTCAATTTTTTAGTTTATGATCAAGCTAGTAGAAGACAAAGTGAAGTTTGCCGTGCTCGGGAGCGGGCATATCGGTAAGCGCCATGCATCCATGATCAGCAACAACACCGAGGCTGAACTGGTGGCACTATGTGATGTAAGACCCTATGAAGAGCTTGATATCGAGCAGTATGATGTGCCTTTCTTCCAGGATCTGGACGAAATGCTACAGGCTGATCTGGATATTGATGTCGTATGCGTCTGCACACCCAATGGCCTGCATGCTGTGCATTCCTGCAAAATACTGGACTCGCGCCGTCATGTGGTATGCGAAAAGCCTATGGCACTCAACAGGGCAGATGCCGAGTCAGTAATTTTTAAGGCGCTGCAGGTCAATCACCTGGTTTTTGCCGTCATGCAGAACCGCTATTCTCCCCCTTCGGTCTGGATCAAGGAGATTGTAGAGCAGAACAAGCTCGGCGATATCTTCATGGTACAGCTCAACTGCTACTGGAACCGCGACGACCGTTACTACCTCAAAAGCAACTGGAAAGGCACCAAAGAACTGGATGGTGGTACACTTTTTACTCAATTCTCTCACTTTGTAGATATCATGTACTGGCTCTTTGGAGATATTACAGATATACAGGCAAAGTTTTATGACTTTAATCACAGAGAAACAACTGAGTTTGAAGATTCGGGCTTTGTCAACTTCCGCTTCCTCAACGGTGGTATGGGCAGCCTTAACTACTCTACAGCTACCTGGGACACCAATATGGAAAGCAGTATCACCATACTGGGCTCCAAGGGCAGCGTAAAACTCGGCGGACAGTATATGAACGAGGTCAAATACTGCCACATAAAGGACTACGAAATGCCTGAATTGGAAGAGTCTAATCCGCCTAATGATTACGGTCCTTATAAAGGTTCGGCCGCTAACCACCACTATACCATTCAGAACGTAGTGGATACGCTCAAAGGCAGAACAACCATCACCACCAACGCCCTGGAAGGCATGAAGGTAGTGGATATCATAGAGCGTATCTATAAACTGAAGGTCCGTAAATATGATGGCGTGAATATCCGCAAAAACAACCTGCCGGTTGATGGCGAGGCCAAAAAGGAAAAAAAAGTAAAAGAACTACACTGATTTGAATACCACGCTGGTCCAACATAAGGCACAACCTGAAATTGAGCAAAGTTACTTCTCCTTCAAAAAAGAGGTGGGGATAGACTTTCTCAGCATGACCCTGTTTTTTGCAGGTGCCGTAGGAGCGGTGTATTACATGCCCAAGGCTGTTAATATGCTGTATTTCCTGGCAATCATGGTACTTTTCTTCCGTACTGAGAAGGACTATTTCTGGTATGCCTTTTTCTTTATACTGATCAACACCCCGGCTTTCCTGTTCTTTGAAACATCCGCTACATCGCTTCACCGGCTGCCACTTTACCGGCTGACGGGAGGCGTAAGCCTGTCGGTCTTTGATCTTTTTGTGCTGACTTCTATCGCCAAGGTCATCTACAAGAACAAGCAAAAGCCTTTTCATATCAGTAAGCCGCTACGTTTTTTGCTGGTCTATTTTGCACTGGTAAGTATTCCGATCACCTTTCTGATAGGTATGGGAGATAGCGGCTTTTTTAACACATTTCGCCCCTACTTCTACTATGCAGTGTGGGTGACCTTCTATTTTCTGGTAGATGATGTAAAGGATGTATACATGTTCGGTTATTTGCTGGTACCGTATGTTTTCTTCACCCTGTTTGACCAGCTTTTCCTGCTCACCCAAGGTGAACTGCTCATTTCTGTCATCAATCCTGAGACACTTCGCTATGTAGTAGAAAATACCATTACCGGAGGTGTAAGGGCTTACTTCAGTGGCTTCCTGCTGCTGTTTTATATTTTTCTTTTTGGGCTGCAGTTAAGAGCCAACCAAAAATATGAACTGTTTAATGGATTTTCATACCTGATCATTTTCAGCTGCCTGTTGGCTTTCATTATCTCGGCTACCCGTATTTACCTGCTCATTCCTCTGGCCGTGCTGATCATGTATTTTATCTTCAGCGACAAAGGAGCAGCCGACTTTTTCAGGCTGACCATTGCTGCTGCCTTTTTCCTGGTAGTCTTTTTCAGCCTTGACCTGATCTCCTTTGATTACTTCCTGACCAGCATCTGGCCGCGCTTTGAGGCTTTTTTCTCACTGATCTTTTCCGGCGGGAACATCACCCAGTTTGATACGGTGCAAAGCCGGCTGGCCACTGACCTGCCGCATATTATGAAGGGGGTGGAGTACAGCCCGGTAATAGGTACCGGTTTTTCCGGTGTCTTTCGTGAACATGAAAACAACGACCTGGGCTTTATCAATACTGTACTCATTTTTGGCGTAGTAGGCTTCCTGATTTTTCTTGCGGTGATTATTTCTATGATAATTAAGCTCAGGAGTTGGAGCAGCAGGCTGGGAGGAAATGCCAAAACAGTGGTCAACACCGTGTGGATGGCTATGTTTGGTATTATTCTGGGCTATGCTACCACTTTTGACATTTTTACCGTCAGGCAGATTGACCGGATATTTTTCATCTCCATACTGCTGGCAACAGCGGAGGTAGCCGTTTTTCAGGCAACAAAACGACCCGATTTTTTAACCAAACAATCATACAAATCATGAAAGTTATTATTCTGGCCGGTGGTTTCGGCTCACGTTTAGGTTCAGTAACCGACATTATACCCAAACCTATGGTAGAGATAGGTGAGAGACCCATTCTCTGGCATATCATGAAAACTTACGCCCACTATGGCTTCAAAGACTTTGTCATCTGCCTGGGCTACAAAGGAGACGTGATCAAAGATTATTTTTACAACTTTTCCAAGCATAACTGCGATACCACAGTCAGCCTGAAAGACAATAGCGTGACCTACCACAATCACTGCGCCGAAGACTGGAACGTGACCCTGGCAGAAACCGGGCTCAACACCCTCAAAGGGGGACGAATCAAGCGCATTGAAAAGTACCTGGATGACGATACCAATATGCTGACTTACGGCGACGGTGTAGCCAATATCAACCTGCCCGAACTGCTGGCTTACCATGAGTCGCACCAGAAGATTGTGACCACTACTGGTGTTCACCCGCCTTCCCGCTTTGGCGAGATCGTACAGGAAGACGGCCGCATGCTTTCATTCAAGGAAAAGCCGCAGACCAGCAAGGGCTTCATCAACGGAGGCTTTATGGTATTTGACCGCAAAATGATGGACTACCTCTCTACCGATGAAGACTGCGACTTTGAGTTTAACACCCTGGAAAAACTGGCTTCCAAAGGAGAAGTGATGACCTATCTGCACGAAGGTGAATGGGAATGTGTAGACACCGTGCGCGACGTCAGCCATCTGAATAAACTCTGGAAGAACGGCAATGCCTTCTGGAATGTGTGGGACAAAAAAATGGAAGAAAGCTATGCATAAGATCGTATTGGAAGACAGCCGCAAAATTGCCGAAAGCCTCGGCGACCTGACCCGCAAACTGGAAGGTGCCAGAGTGCTTATCACCGGACACCAGGGCTTCCTGGGTGTCAACTTCCTGGCCCTGTTTCATTATCTTAATGAGGAGGTACTGGAAAAGAAAATTCAGCTCACCTGCATTGACAACCGCATCGTAGACCTGGAAGACCACAGCAAGGAGTTTCTCAAGGATGCCGACGTACGTTACGGTGATGTGCTGGAGCAGTTCCCTGACGAAGCCTTTGACTATGTGGTACACTGCGCAGGCATAGCTTCGCCTACCTTCTACCGCAAATATCCCCTGGAGACAATTGACGTCAACGCCATCTCTTACTGGCACCTGTTGCAGCAGATGGACAGCAGCAAGCTGAAAGGCTTTCTCTACTTCAGCACCAGTGAAATTTACGGAGATCCTGATCCGGCCGAGGTGCCTACCCGCGAAGAATACCGCGGAAATGTAAGCTGTACCGGTCCCCGTGCCTGCTATGATGAGTCCAAACGGCTGGGAGAGACCATCTCGGTAAGCTTTGTACAGCAGAAAGGCCTTCCAATCAAGATCGTGCGTCCTTTTAATGTTTATGGTCCTTTCATGAGGCTGGGCGACAAGCGGGTGATCCCCGATTTTGTAAAATTTGCCTACGAAGAGCAGGCCATACGGATGTACAGTGATGGTACACCCACCCGTGCCTTCTGCTATACTTCTGATGCCATTGAAGGTTTTACCCGTGCCCTGCTGATTGGCGAGCCTGGCAAAGCTTATAATGTGGGCAACGACACCCAGGAAACCAGCATGGGCGACCTGGCCAAAATGGTAGGAGAGATCATTGGCGATGTGGAAGTGACGATGGCAGAGAGCCCGGAAGAAAACTACCTCAAAGATAATCCTCAGCGCCGCTGCCCGGTGCTCGACAGAGCCAGAAAAGACCTGGGCTACGAACCCAAAGTGACGGTAAGAGAAGGACTGCAAAGGATCATTCGTTGGTACCAGGATACCTATGAACTCAAAATGCCCGTCAGCTAGTAAAATTTTTTGAACTTTATAAACCATTTTTTATGAACATCACTGTTTTTGGAACCGGCTATGTAGGACTTGTTTCCGGAGTCTGCCTGGCAAGCACCGGCAAAAAAGTCTACTGCATTGACAAAAAAGAAGAGGTTATTGACAAAATTCGTCAGGGCATCTCTCCCATTTACGAACCCGGGCTGGAAGATCTGCTGCTGAAGCACAGGGACAAAATAACGCCCACCACCGATGCTGAGTCGTCTATCAAAGATTCGCAGGTGGTTATCATCGCCGTAGGTACCCCCTTTGATGGTACCCACATTGACCTGAGCTACATCCGCACCGCTGCCCGTCAGATCGGAAAAGTGCTCAAAGAAGTAGACCATTATGTGGTAGTCACCGTCAAGAGCACAGTGGTACCCGGTACTACCCAGAATGATGTCAGGCGCATCGTGCTGGAAGAGTCAGGTAAATCCGAAGAGGAAATTGGTTTCTGCATGAATCCTGAGTTCCTCAGAGAGGGCAATGCCGTCAAAGACTTCAATGAACCCGACCGCATCGTACTGGGTGTGGATTCGGAACGGGCCGAAGCAGTGATGCGCCGCGTATACGACGGCTATCCTGATGCCGACATCATGGTAACCAACCTGAGCAGTGCCGAAATGGTCAAGTACACCACCAATAGCCTGCTGGCACTCAATATCTCTTACGCTAATGAAATTGCCCGTATCTGCGAAACCTTGGACGGGGTAGACTCAGAGGAGGTTTTCTCCGGTGTATTCCGCGACAAGCGCATCTCTCCCGTTATTGACGGCAAGCGGATTACCCCGGTTATTACCTATTACCTGAGAGCGGGTTGCGGCTTTGGCGGCAGCTGTTTTCCCAAAGATGTGAAAGCCCTGGCCTCTTTTGCCAAAGACCAAAAGGTAGACAGTCACCTGCTGCCCGGGCTGCTGGCAATCAACCACACCCAGCTGGAGCATGTCTTCCGGATGGGCACCCGCAAACTGGGCAGGAAGCCCGAAAGTATTGCCATACTTGGTACGGCTTTCAAACCCAATACCGATGACATACGCGAGTCTCCCGGTATCTACCTGGCCGAGATGGCGCTCAAGCAGGGTATGAAGGTCAAAGTACATGACTACCAGGCCCTTGATAACACCAGAGATCATTTTGGTGATCAGGTGGCGTATTTTGAAAATCCGCTGGAGGCGGTCAAAGATGCTGACCTGGTCTACGTAGCCACCATCTGGAACGGCTACAGCGGCATCAGCGATGATCAGTACCAGGCCTTTATGAAGCAGGATGCGCTCATGCTGGACTGTCGCTCGCACTTCAAGGACCGCCCTGAGCAACCCTGGAGACTGCGGGTAGGCGTAGGACAGGAGAAGAAAATCCGCGAGCAGCGCGCTGCCAAGCAAAAGGTCAAATCCGGCGCCATCGCTGACTAATTTTTATCCGGGTAGCAGGCTTTACCGCCTGCTGCCTGCTTATTTTTTCAGACACAGCAAAACCAGAATTAACATGCCAGACAAGAAAATGAACGTTCGCCTCTTCGTTCCAAACGTGGGAGAAGAAGAACTCGCCAATATTAAAGACTCCTTTGAAAAATCATGGATAGGCTTGGGCCCCAAGGTCAAGCAGTTTGAAAATGAATGGAGTGAAATGATTGGCTGCACCAGCAGCATAGGCGTTACCTCAGCTACGGCTGCCCTGCACCTGGCCGTGTCAGCCTTTAAATTTCCTGAAGGGAAAAAGGTGCTCGTACCCGCCATTACCTTTGCCTCTACGGCATTTGCTCCTATCTACAATCGCCTTGACCCAATATTTGTAGATGTGGAAGCCGATACCATCTCCCTCTCGCTAGATGACCTTGAGAAAAAATACACTTCAGACTGTGTGGCTGTGATGCCGGTACATATGGGAGGGCATCCTGCTCATATGGAGAGAATTATGGATTTCGCCCGTGCGAAAAATCTTAAAGTCATAGAAGATTGCGCCCACCTGGCAGGTACAGATTATAAAGGCACCCAATTGGGTAACTGGGGCGACATTGGCTGCTTTAGTTTTGAAGAAAAGAAGGCGATGACCACCGGCGACGGCGGCATGATCTGCGCTGATGATGAAGAACTGGTAGACCCGCTGCGAGCCAACCGCTGGCTGGGTATTGACAAAAGTACCTGGAAGCGGGTAGGCGGCTATACCGATGCCGAAACGGATGCCATGCACTGGCATTATGAAATTGCTGACCTGGGCTTCAAGTACAATATGAACGATTTGGCAGCCAGCATCGGCCTGGCTCAGCTTCGCAAACTGCCTGGCTTCAATGCCCGTCGTGCCGAAATCATCAAAAGGTACCTGGCCGGCATGGAGGGACTGGAAAGCATTCGCCCTATGCTACCTTATGAGCCTGACAATTATAATTACTGGATTTTTGGGGTACGCTACCATGAGCGGGATGCGTTGATTCGCTTCCTCAAAGGCAGAGGTATTGCCACCGGGGTACACTATCTACCCCTGACGCAGCATCCTTACTTCCAGCCCTGGAATAAAAATAATACGCCGGTATCAGACCAGATCTGGACAGAATTTGTGACTCTGCCGCTGCACTCCCAACTTACCAATGAGGAGGTAGATTATGTGCTGGAAGGCCTCCATGACTTTGCCAAGGAGCATACTCCCGCAGTTGAAAGATCAGCGGCGCTTTAAAACCTAAACCTGATTTTATGGACGAAAATCTTGCTGCACCCAAAGTAATAGTGCTCATCCTGAGTTATGATGGCAAATACCTGCTGGAAGATGCCCTCAGCTCTTACCTGAACAACGACTACCCAAATTATGAAGTAGTCGTCATTGACAATGGCTCATCAGATGGTACGGAGGCTTATGTGAAAGAAACCTTTCCGGCTGCCACTGTCATCCGTCTTGACCAGAACCAGGGGTATTCTGGCGGCTTCAATTTCGGTTTGGATTATGCATTCAATCAGCAAAAGGCCGATTATGTACTGATTACCAACAATGATGTAAAAGCTGATAGTCATATCATTTCCGGCCTGGTAGAAACTGCCATGACAGATAAAAAGATAGGCTACGTCACCGGCAAGGCTTACTACTTTGATCATCCTGATACCCTGCAAAGTGTAGGTAAATATGAGGACCCTGTCAAATGGAACGGTGAGCACATCGGTAGCAGGGAAGTTGACAGGGGGCAGCACGATGAAGTAGCCGAACGCTGCTTTATAGATGACATCTTCATGCTGGTGAGCAAAGAGCTGTATCAAACCACCGGGGGCTATGATACAAATTTTTTCTTCCAGGCAGAGGAGTACGACTGGCAGGCGAGGGGGAAAGCAGCCGGGTTCAGGATTATGTACACGCCCCATGCCAAACTCTGGCACAAAGAGAGCATGACTATTGGCAAAAAATCAGCCTCCAAAGCTTATTATGACGCCCGTAACCCGATGCTGGTGATCCTGAAACACCGCTCACCTGAGTACTTCAAACGATATTTCTGGAATCAATTCCCCAAGACCATCAAAGGTTTTCTGGTAAGCTGCAAGCAGAGAAGATTTGATGTGGCTTTCCGTAAAATCAGCGGCCTGATCTCGGGGCTGCGCTGGGGCATCAGGCAGAGAGAATTTTCCAGAAGACATTTTATCTGAATAAATATTTTAGCTGCAAGTAGATAAAAGGCCTCATTGAGGCCTTTTTTTGTGGAGCTTATTTTGTAAAGTTCCTGCTTTGTAGAGATCAGTCAAAACTTTAATATGACATATCCAACCAGCTCATAATGTGTGTGGTAGCAGATCCGGATTAAAGGGTGAATTGAATTACTCAAATAAAGTAGTAGATTTGCCCTATAAAATGTTCTGCAACTAGCCCTGTGTAAGGATGGATATGAAGTACAATGTCATTAATTTAATTTTAGATATAATTATTTGTACTTTTAGGGCTAATTGTTTCAATTGACACACAATGAAAATGCCCGGTTCCATCTATCTTTTAATTGCTGTAATACAAGCACTGTTTCATTCTTCCTTCGTTCCCAAAGCCGGTAAATCACTGGAAGCCGATATCACGGGAGTGTGGCACCTCAAGGGCCAGGAACTGCTTATCAATGGAAAAGCAGTGGATCAGCATTTTGAGGACATGGCCCGGCAGCTACAGGCAAGTACAGGCAGCAGTATAGACCCTGATGCCATGGCCCATAGGTTCAGAAAAAGCTACAAAGGCATTCCTAACGGAACCGTATTTACCTTTCATGATAACTTCTCTTATCGTATAGATATGCCAGGCAAGCCTTCTCAAACAGGCATGTGGAAGATGAAAAACAGCCAACAGTTGCTCCTTCATGGCGGTGGCCAGGTAATGACGGTAGAGGTGAAGGATATAGAACAAAAGTCAGCAGTATTTGCTATCAGAGATGAGCGGCCGGAAAGCTCGCTGTCGCCCGGAGAATATACCGTAATGGAACTGCTCCTGCACTTCAGGCGCTAATCAATGAAGTAACGCCAGCGCTGATTGGGGTTACATTCATAAGCTGTTTCTTCAAAATTTAGCTCCGTGGGTGTCAATACTATTCAGGGTAGAAGATAAGTCTTTAATCCTGTTGTACAGCATGCGCAGATTTTTTTCATCGTAGTTTTGCTGGGTGAGCATGGCAGAAACTTCTGCCTCCAGGTCGTTTGCAATAGCCTGAGAGCTAATAATTTTTTCTTTAGTATTACTCATATATTCAACAATTTTAGGTTTCCAGTTTCTGTATGATCCTTTCCAGGGTCATCATTTTTTCTTTTACTGCATGAGAGCTCTCGCCTTTATCCATTTCTTTTAACCTGATCGTGAGATTCTCTTGCAACTCCTTGATCTCCTCCATGGTCAGTTCAATTTTCTTACGTGCGTCCTGCGTCCTCATACAGTATTAGTTTATTGATTTCACCTTATATAAACTGACTGCCCCTCATACTGTTGGCCCGTAAGTATGCTTTCTTGATGGTATACCAAGCCGTACACGTATCCGTTTTATTAATGAGCGAACGATTTTCCTCGCTAGCTCATTTTTATATAGATAACAATGAGAAACAGATATGAAAAAATATCATAAACTTCTTCTGACGGCCACACTGCTGCTCGGCGGGCTTAGTGCCTTCGTCTGGAAAGCAGATCCTGTCAGAGATATACTGAATAGAATTGAACAGGAGTTGGCCACCTACCGGGTCAACCTGAATCCTGAAAAAATGTATGTGCAACTGGATAAGAGCCAGTATGTGGCAGGTGAGACCCTCTGGTTTAAAGCTTACCTGCTCCATGCTTCCTCGCTGGAGCCCCTTAATCTGGATGAGGTAGTCTACGTTGACCTGATCAACCGGGAGGGGCAAGCGGTGCAGCAGATCAGCATGAAAGCCGATGAGGGGATGCTGAGTGGACAGCTCAGTCTGCCCGATAGCCTGCAGACAGCCGATTACCAGCTGGTAGCCTATACCCAGTGGATGCGCAATTTTGACGACAAGCAGTTTTTTCGCAAAAATATCCGCATATGGCAGCCTGAAACCACAGCTGCTGAGGCTACCGAAGTTGCCACCAGTGAAATCCAAGTCGCAGACCTCCAGTTTTTTCCCGAAGGAGGAGACTGGATTGCCGGTATTTCATCAAAGCTTGCCTTCAAGGCGATCAATCAGCAGGGCTTAGGTGTAGAGGTAGATGGCCGTATCGTGAATAGCACGGGTGAAACAGTCGCTCCATTTGAAAGCCTGCATGCCGGTATGGGTGAAATTCAACTGAAGCCTGAAGCAGGCGAGTCTTATACCGCCTTGCTCAAACAGGCCGATGGCAGCGAAAGCCGCTTTCCCTTACCTGAGGTAAAAGAAGCAGGCTTCGCCCTGGCGGTAGATGAATACAGCGAAGCATCATCCCTGCAGGTGGAAATACAAGCTGCTGATGTGGATAATGAAACACTGCTACTAACCGTCATTGGAAACGATCAAGTAGTTCATAGCCAATCAGTTGAAATGCCTGAAAAGTCGCAAATCATCAGCATTGACAAATCCGAACTGCCCGTAGGCATCAACCGCATCAACCTGGCGAGCGAAGAGGGGATGCTCCTGGCCGAAAGGCTGGTGTTTATGCACCCCGAAAAACAGCTGAATATAGAACTCAGCCTGGACGAGCCAGAGTACCTGAAGCGTGAAGAGGTGACCATGCAGGTAAAAACTACCGATGCTGAAGGAAATCCTGTGCCTGCCAACCTATCGCTGGCGGTCACAGATGCCAGCCTGGTGCCGGAAGACCATGAGCACAGGAATATCACTTCTCACCTGCTGCTGACCTCAGATTTGAAAGGTTATGTGGAAAATCCGGATTATTACTTTGCAAATATAGATGCTGACAAAAAAGCGGCCCTGCGCCTGCTTATGATGACGCACGGATGGCGACGGTTTGGCTGGAATGAGGTATTGCGTGGGGAGAAGCCGCAATTTACCCATGCCCGCGAGAATGCCCTGTCAATAGATGGCAGGCTGGTTAGCGAAAAGGGAGAGCCGGTAAGTAAAGGAGAGGTGGTCTTGTACGTCAAAGATCGGCATGAAACTTTTATGGTAACCGACACCGACGAGAACGGCTATTTTTCTTTTGAAGGTTTTGATTTCAGCGACACCGTAGAGGTCGTCGTACAGGGTACTACCGCCAAAGGTAAGCGCAATGTGAAAGTGCTGATGGATGAAGGCAGCTTCGTGCCAGCCTGGAAGGATGGATATCCACTACCAGCAGATGAACTAATGGCGAGCAATGGCCGCTTCATAGCGCTCTCGGCCAACCAGGCTGCTGTAGAAGAATCTTATCGGCCCGGACTGCGCGAAATGCTGCTCAAAGAGATCATTGTGGAGGAGCGGGCCAGCCAGATCGTGGAGCCTATGCGGCTGCTTACCCAGCCTGATGTGGTGATAGATGCTGACGATCTGCCATTTGCCCCTTCGGGCAACATACTACAGTCGCTTCAGGGCAGGGTAGCTGGCTTACAGGTGTATCCTGATGGTTTCAATGATTTTCGTGCTGTTATCAGGGGAAGTGGCACACCACTCTACCTGATTGATGGAATGCCGGTAGACCCTTCTGCCATGAACATGATCAGCCAGTTTGATGTAGATCGTATTGAAGTAATTAAAGGACCCACTGCGGCTGTTTACGGCGGACGCGGGGGCGGGGGAGTGATTGCTCTCTTCACCAAAAGAGGAGGCGTGGAGTATGATGAAGTTGAACCTTCTGACAATATCATCATTCACCGGGCCGCAGGCTTTCAGCAGTACCGGGAATTTTATGCACCCAAATATTCAGCCGAAGGACAGACAGAACGCCCTGATTACCGGACCACCATCCACTGGGAGCCCAAACTGCAAACCGATGAGAAGGGAGAAGCAAGCCTGAGCTTTTTCACGGCTGACCGAGCGGCTGCTTACCGCGTGCTCATCAATGGTATCACCGACGGCGGCCTGCCTGGAAGTGTTCAGAGCAGCTTTAATGTAGTGGACCCAGAGGAAGTTTCTCCCTGAGAATCCATAAACAATATTCATTTGCTAATCCCGGCCAGTTTAAGGCCGGGATTTTTTTTTCAAAAATTTTCAGGATTAAAATGTTAAAGATGGAATGTGAAAATAAATTATGCTGATGCAATTCTGATAAGAATTTGTATTAAGTATAAAATTTAGTTCCATTAGATGAAACATTTTGAAAATAAAACTCATATTTTCAGAACATCTTTTACTTGCATATGATAGACTGCCATTTTGTTCTGAATAATTCTAATGAATTGAGCGGCTGATTATATGCATTACTTATTAAAGCTCACTTTATTTACACCTTAACTTATTTTCACACTATCTTAATCTATTTATGAGAGTATTTTACAAATTATGCTTTAGCTGGGCTGTCTTGCTGCTGGTAGTGATACAGCTTCAGGCACAATCAGTCACCGTAAGCGGAAAGATTACGGATGCCGGTACCAATGATGCTCTGGCAGGGGTCAACGTCATTGTGGAAGGCACCACAACGGGTACCATCAGTGATGTAGAGGGCAATTACCGCCTTCAGATCAGCCAGCAAAACCCTACGCTGGTGTTTTCATTTATTGGTTACCTGCCTCAGAAGGTGAACCTGAGCCCAGGGCAGACAACAGTCAACGTAAGTCTGAGGGAAGACGTGACTAACCTTGAAGAAGTTGTTGTAACAGGTCTGGCTTCCTCGGTCAAACGCTCTAACCTGGCCAATGCAGTAGCTACCGTAAGTGCTGAAGAACTGGTAGAAACTACCTCGCCCCAGACGCTGGACAACGCCCTTTACGGCAAAGTACCGGGCGTGAACATGACAGCCAATGGCGGTGCCCCGGGCGGGGGTATCAACGTGCAGCTCAGAGGTATTTCTACCCTGGGGGCTGGTTCATCCCAGCCGCTCTACATCATAGACGGTGTATATGTGGATAACTCAACCCAGCAGAGCGGACGTACCCTGGTGAGCGGCGCGGGCGGCGGCTCCAGCAATGCTACCCAGGATGATGCCTCCAGCCGTATCGCTGATATTAATCCTGATGACATTGAAAGTATTGAGATACTGAAAGGTCCCTCGGCAGCGGCCATCTACGGTACGCGTGCCAATGCAGGGGTAATCATTATTACTACGAAGAGAGGACAGGCGGGCCAGACCAGGGTTTCGTTGAAGCAGGACGTAGGTTTTGCAACCGCGCTCAACCTGCTGGGTCCTGATGAGTGGAACCCTGAAAAGATCAACACCTTTTACGGAGCAGGTACTGAACGTGCCGGTCGTGAACTGGAAGCTTACAACCAAGCGGTAGCCGAATTTAGACTTACTGATTGGGAGCAGGAATTTTATGGTGAAACCGGCCTGCTGACCAACACCCAGGTAAGTGTATCGGGCGGTAGTGAAAAAACCCGCTTTTTTGTATCAGGCGGACTGCGTTCTGAGGAAGGTATCATCAAGCGCACCGGATTTGACCGCTACAGCATCAGGGCTAACCTGGATCATAAAATTACGGATAATATCACCATTACTTCGGGTTCCAACTATGTACGTTCTAACACACAGAGGGGCTTTACCGGCAACCAGAACAATACCGGGGGCAGTATAGGTTACAACATTGCCTACCTGCCTTCTTATGCCGATATCTTCCCGGATGCACAGGGTAATTACCCCATCAACCCTTATTTCAACGACAACCCGCTGGCTATCCGCGACCTGGGTGTCAATGACATAGATGTTGACCGCTTTATCCAGTCTTTCAACCTGGATGCAAACCTATGGAGCGGTGACAATTCCTTTCTGAAGCTGTCCTTGCGAGGTGGTATTGACTATGTAAGTAGTAATGGCCTGGTGTATTTTCCTGAGATACTACAGCATCAGCAGGCGCAGGCCAATCCCGGAGATGCCGTATTCAGCAAACAGGATAACTTCAATACCAACTTCCAGGGTTTTCTGACCTACAATACTACAGTGGGTAACAATATCAACTTCAACACCCAGATTGGTACGGTGCGCCTGTTCCAGACCCAGGACCAGCTGCTGACCCGCGGCCGCGGCCTTTCCGGTGGACAAACCAATCTGCGCTGGGCCCGTGTCCAGTCGGTGCTGACCCAGGAAGCCCAGACCGTAACTGATGTGGGCATTGTAGCCCAGGAAGAAATCAACTGGGATGATAAGATCGTGGGTACATTGGGTGTTCGTTTTGATAAATCCACCCTCAACCGCGACCAGGAAACTTACTATCCTTTTCCCAAGGCTTCACTGGCAGTGAACCTGACCAACTTTGATTTCTGGAATGCTTCTAACTTCAACCTCTTAAAGTTAAGAGCCGCGTATGGTGAAACCGGAGGGCTACCCATCTTCGGACGTACTTTTGCCTCACTCACGCCTCAGCTCATTGGCGGACAGTTGGGAGCCCAGGTTTCTGCCCGTGATGTAGACCCAGACCTGGTGCCCGAAACGGCTACCGAACTTGAGCTGGGTATTGACGCCAGCATACTGGCCGGTAGGGTAGGCCTGGAGTTTACTTATTATAACAAAGAGGTGCGCGACCTGATCCTGGACCTGCAACCGGCTGAGTCTACCGGTATCACCGCCATTGCCACCAATGCGGCTGATTTGCAGAACAGAGGCTTTGAAGTATCACTGAATACCTATCCGGTAAAAACTAACAACTTCAGCTGGATGTCTCGTGTCATGTTCTGGAGAAACGTATCTGAAATTACCCGCCTGGATATTCCCGAATTCCTGACCGGTAGCTTTGGGGGTGGTAGCCTGGGTAAATATCTTATCGCCGAAGGATTTTCTCCCACCACCATTGTAGGTACGCCGGTAGATGCCGAAGCTGGCAGGCTTACCGTGTACGGAGATGGACAGCCTGATTTCCAGATGTCATTCTTCAACCAGATCAATTTTTTGAAAGGCTTTGACTTAACCTTCCTTTTCCACTGGAAAGAGGGCGGAGAAAACATCAACCTGACCAACTTCCTGACCGATGGCGGTGGTACAACCCCTGACTGGAGCGGAGACCTTGACGGGGATGGAGTGCCCAACGGGAGAGACCGTGGCGATCAGTTTGGTCCTGGTGCGGCCCGTTTCATTGAGGATGCCAGCTATGTAAAACTGCGCGAGGTAGGTTTGTACTATACGCTGCCCCAGGGGCTGGTAGATAATTCATTCGGTGGGGTGATTGAGAGGCTGAAGCTTGGAGTAAGCGGTAACAACCTCCTGCTCTGGAGCGACTACAGCAGCTACGATCCCGAAGTATCCAACTTTGGTACTGACCCGATTAACGCTAACGTAGAAGTAACCCCTTTCCCCAGTTCACGCAGAATCTTCTTCCACGTACAAGTTGACTTTTAAAACCTGAATCAGTCAAAGAAATGAACAGATATATTAAAAAATTCGCATACAGTTTATCACTGCTTCTACTAATGGGTGCCTGCGGCTATTTTAACCCCGACGAAGTAGTTGATCCTAATAACCCTTCACTGGATGGGGTACTATCCGGAGCTACCAAAGCGGAACTCCAGTCGCTGATTACCGGTCTGGAAGCCCGCCATAGAGTACCCTTTGAGAATGCCACCGAGCTATTCGGCTCTTTTGGCAGGGAAGTGTATGCCTACTTTGGCTCTGATCCCCGTTTTACGGAGGAATGGCTCGGTTTGGAAATCAATGAAACTTATCCTGACTTTTTTGCCTCCGCAGGTACTTTTCTCTCACCTTACCAGGCGATCAAGCAGGCCAATGTAATCATTGAGGCGGCAGAAAATACGGAAGCCATCACAGAGCAGGAGCGGCTGGGCTATGAGGGTTTTGCCCGTACCATCAAAGGCTTTCAGTACCTCTACCCGCTCATGCAGCAGTGGGATAACGGTATTCGCATTGATGTAACCGTCCCTTTAGATCCCGGGCCAATTTTGCCTTATGATGAGGCTCTCAGCCAGATCAGAGATTTGCTGGATAGAGGAGCTGATGACCTGAGAGGAGCTGGCAACAGCTTTGATTTTTCACTAACTAATGGGTTTGATGATTATGACACCCCTGCCGGCATGCTGCAGGTGAACCGTGCCATTGCTGCCCGGGCGGCTGTCTACGACGAAGACTGGGCTGGTGCGCTGGAGGCACTGGAAGAGTCTTTTATGGATCTGGAAGGTGACCTGATGGCTGGGCCTGCTCATGTTTATGGAGAATCTCCCGATGTTAACAATCCCTTCTTTTATCCACTCAATGCCATTACCAATACCATCCTGATCGTACATCCGTCTATGGTGGAGGATGCCCTGGAAGGGGATGAGCGTCTGAACAAATTCTTTGAGCGGAACCAGGCAGTGACCAATTCCACCCTGATTAATGAAAGCACAGGTGAGCTTATTCCCGGAGAGTACCAGGATAATCGCTGGGAAACCAACCTTGACCCGGTGAAGTTTATCCGTAATGAAGAACTCATACTGCTTTATGCTGAAGCCAATGCGCAACTTAATAATACAGATGAAGCAGAGAGAGCGATCAATATCATACGCAACACCTGGGGGCTGGATGATTATGAAGGTGCCAGCACAAGCGCTGCGCTGATTGATGAAATTCTCTTCCAGCGTCGTTATTCCCTCTGGGCCGAAGGTGGGCATCGCTGGATAGACATGCGCCGCTATGGCCGACTGGATGAAATCCCTACTGGTCTGGAAGGTGGTACTGTTTTTGAAAAAGTATCTCCACGAAATTCAGAGCTGAACTGGGAAAGCCAGAACTAAACTTCTTTTGCATCAGGAGAGGTACCTCAAGCGGGGTGCCTCTTTTTTTTTTAACATTCAGCTTGTGTATATTCCAAAATAAAAAATTAAACAAATAATCTATTTGCATAACATTTCTAAAAAGAATGTGTTCTTTCTGTGTTTATAACCTTAAACATATAAAACTATGAAAAACTCATTTTTGGCAATAGCTACATCGCTTATGCTATTAGGCATGATGTCATGCGCAGGTGGTGGCGGTGAAACAGCTGACAATGGCACGGCCGACGAAGGCGAATCAACCACTACCTCTATGGAAGATACTGCCGCTATGGAGCAGCCCCAGCAGGACGGACAGGACATTGTGGCTCTGGCCCAGTCTCAGGCAAATTTATCCACTCTGGTGCAGGCAGTACAGGCCGCAGACCTGGTAAGTACATTACAGGGCGAAGGGCCGTTTACTGTATTTGCGCCGACCAACGAAGCTTTTGAAGCATTACCCGAAGGCACCCTGGAGAACCTGCTGAAGCCCGAAAACAAAGATCAGCTGGCTGCGATACTTAAGTATCATGTTGTATCCGGTGAGGTAATGTCAACTGACCTCTCAGATGGTATGACACCAGAAACGGTAGAGGGATCTCAGCTTGACGTCTCTATTGACGGCAATAGTGTAAAGATCAACGATGCCAGTGTGGTTAATCCTAATGTAGAAGCCAGCAATGGCGTGGTACATGTAGTCGATAAAGTGATGCTGCCCCCCAATATGTAAACAGTCTTTACCTACAGGCTTAGGGTTGTATTTATCCTTTAGCTTAATAATACGAAGCAGTACCTCTTCAGGGCTGCTTTTTTTTATGTAGCTCTTACCAAATGAATTGGTAAATTCGCCCGCATGAAAAATCCCTACCTCCTGCTTATCTTTGCCACCCTTTTCTGGGCTGGTAATTTCGTATTGAGCAAGGCAGTGGCAGCAGAAGTACCGCCCATAGGACTGGCCTTTGGGAGGTGGCTGCTGGCTTTTCTGGTTATTGCTCCTTTTTCCTGGAGAAAATGCTGGCTCGACAGGCATCGGATCAGGCAGGGCTGGAAAGTGATTTTGTTAACATCTTTCTTCGGGATAGCTGTTTTCAATACATTTGTCTACATTGGCTTGCAGGATACGAGTGCACTCAACAGCCTGTTGCTACAGTCTTTTTTCCCGGTGATCGTAGCCGTTCTTTCCTTCTTCCTCCTCAGCGAAAGGCTCAATAAGTTGCAGGTACTTGGTATACTACTATCCTTTTGCGGTACGGTGGTGCTCCTGAGCAGGGGCAGTATCAGTCTGCTGTTCAATACCGGTGTCAACTCCGGAGATCTCTGGGTGCTGTCGGCAGTTTTTTGCTATGCAGCCTACGCTCTTCTTTTACAACGTCGGCCTCTCATACATCCGCTGAGCTTCTTATTTGTCACTTTTCTGCTGGGTACCATCATGCTGCTGCCTTTTTTTATCTGGGAGCACTATGCATTAGAAGCTGTTCCTCTGAACAAGTCAGTGCTGGTTACTTTCGTTTACCTGGCGATCTTTCCTTCTATTCTTTCCTATATGTTCTTCAACGAGGCTGTCGCCAGCATTGGCCCCAGTACGGCGGGTTTGTTTTCTCATCTGGTGCCCCTTTTTGGCAGCCTGATGGCAGTAATTTTCCTGGATGAATCATTTTTCATTTATCATGCTGCCGGAGCCCTGCTTATCTTCAGTGGTATTTTCCTGGTGATCCGTAAAAACCTCTATGGCAAAAAGAGCAGGCTGAAAAGCTCATAAGATGAACGACTGGCAAGCTTATAAATGACTTTGATTTTCAGAGTATTAACCAGCATTTTGACCAAACATTAATCGCTTAAAGTTTTTAACAAAGTACAGTGCGGCAAATCACTGTAGTCGCTGTGTAGTTAATTTTTTGATAAGCTGTTACGGCATTTTATTTCTTCATCAGTGACTTTATAACCATTACAAATTTTTTGGATATGCGATCAACAAATTTGACATTTCACCCAAATAAAGCCCTTGCGCTTTTTCTTTCATTTTTTATAAGTCTTACCCTATTCAGTTGTGAAGAAGAAGAAGACGATGTTGTTCAAATACAGGATCAGACCATCGCTCAGCAGCTCAGTAACAGCGAAAATTATATCATACTGACGGCAGGCCTCACCAAAGCAGTCCTGCTGGAAACTCTCAATGCAATGGATCAGAACTTTACGCTGCTGGCTCCTCCTGATGTAGCATTCATCAATGCTGGTATCTCCGACCCTGAGGCTTATACCGAAGAGGAGTGGAGAGATATTTTGTTGTATCACCTGGTAGGTGAAGAAGTGCCTTTCAGTAGCCTGGTTGATGAAGATGAAGTTGAAACAGAAAACGGGATGGTCTACATAAGTCCATTTAATAACAACGTGGTTTTTAACGGCAGAGCAAGTATTATTGAAACCAACCTGGGGGCTGCTAATGGTCTTATCCACACGATTGATAATGTTCTCCTGCCACCTCAGAGAGAAGTTTCGGATATCATAAGTGATAGAGATGACCTGACGACCCTTCAGGCAGCTATTGAAAGACTCAACCTGGCTGGTGAACTGTCTCAAAACGTACCCTATACTATATTTGCCCCCAGTGATGAGGCTTTTGAAGAATTGCTGAATACGCTGGGTGCCGGAGGGCTGAGTGAAATTCCTGACGGACAGCTGGCCGAAATACTGCAATACCATGTGGTAAGCAACCGGATTTTCAGCTTTGACCTGGAAGAAGGTAATGTAAATACCCTACTGGGTGAGCCTTTTGTGGTTTCATTTGATAATGGCGTCATTATTACCGATGGCAGTGACGTTACCCAGAATTCAGAGGTACAGGAAGCCAATATCCTGGGTACCAATGGTGTAGTACACATTATTGACGAGGTATTGCTACCTGAATGAAGCTAAAAACCATCAGCATGAAGCTGATGGTTTTTTTTTACCATAGCCTCAATTTTCTGAAAAATACATCTGCAAACAGTTTGCTTCCGTATTAAAATGATGACTTGATTTTGTCCTGAGCATCATTATGCTAAGGTGATGAAAGAAGAGCATATCATTTTATTTTGTTAATGACCACACAAACTACCTGACCATGAAAAAAATACTCCTTAGCTTACTTTTTCTGCTTTCTGCATCTATGCTTTTTGCCCAGCACCGTGAGCAGCGGGAGCTAACGTCTTTTGACGGAATTCGCTTTGCCGGGAGGGGCAGTCTGTACATCAGTGCAGGTGAACAGAGCCGCCTTGAACTGGAGGCAAGCGATCCTGCTGCCTTGCCGCGCATCCTCACCCGGGTTGAAGGCGGTACGCTGCACATTGAATATATGCGAGATGAAGATAAAATCCTGGATGTTCATCCCCGCATAAGTGTATACCTCACCTATGAGCAGCTACGCTCTATAAGAACCGAAGGTATAGTAAATGTATACACCGAAGATGCCATAAGAAACGGAAGCTTCTTTTTCAAAGCTGAGGGCGTCGGGAAAAATGAATTGCTACTGGAAGTAGAGAACCTGGAGGTAGAAGTATCAGGTACGGCCAATGTCCGGCTGTATGGTACAACCTTCAGGGAATTTTTGCTGCTTGAAGGTACGGGTACTTTGGATGCATTTGAACTGCAGGCCAGCCAGGCCAGCGTAGAAGTGAATGGCACAGGCTCCGTGTTTTTGAATGTAAGCGACAAAATGATCATAGATGCCAATGGTTTTGGTGCGCAGATCCGCTACCGGGGTAATCCTGAAAAGAAGGTGATCAACAAATCTGGCTGGGTGACGGTAAAGCCTGAGTTAGCCAAGTAAGCTTTTGATTTAATAACTTCATGATTTTCATTTTCTCAGATAGGCAAAAGCAAAACCAAGACATTTAATACACATTACTTAATGGTTGATTTAATTTTACTTGAGTATAAGTAATAGGTTAAGTTATTATAAGAATTTATGCCTGTTAAAATGGCAAATGCTAAACTCAAAAAGATTCTAATCTTCTAAAGCAAATCATTAAAACACGAAAAATGAGGTAGTTACCTTTAATGAAAAGCCCGTAGCACAGTTTTAAACTGATTTTAGGTAAATGTAAGCTAAGCTTTGTTCAATCTCTGTCTGGCACTTTACTTTAATTTGTGCACTATAATTATGAGATAAGTCAAAATTTACCAAAGTCTATTCAATTTTTGTACAGCTATGAGGCTTCAGAAAGTATTTAGGGCAGGGGTTGAAGCGGAATACCCCCAGCATTTGCAGAGTAAAATCATACTCACCAATCAGCTATCGTTGACAGTTGTTTTGTTTGTGATCTTGCCTTTCACTATCATTTCAGCATTGTATTTTCCTCCCCTCACCTGGGTCGTAATCATGGGAGCCATGTCATGTCTGGGCGTGATCATGCTCAATACCTGGGGTATGTACAATGCCAGCCGGGTGGTGCTTTCCCTGGTACCGGTGTGCCTGTCAGCTTATTACAACGCGGCTCTTTCATCAGAGTGAGAGGCGCCTATTACAGGTACCTACCTGGTAGAACTGGGTTTTGTTTTGCTACCTTTCGTAGTATTTGATCTACGGGAGAAAAACCTTCTTTTCTTTACCGTTGGCTTTAACCTGCTTGTGCTTCTCACCTTTGAAACAACCAATGCCTGGGTTGAAATGGAAGTGGATAGAGAAATCTTCAAAACAGGATACCTGGCTACCCTATCAGTGATCTTAGGCACTGCAATTTGTATCTCTTTTATTTACATACTGTTGATTCAGAATCGTAAGGAAGAGAAGAGGTCTGAACTGTTGCTGGAAGAAGCCCAGGAAGTCAGTAAAAAGGCTGCTGCATCACAGCAGGAACTGAAAGAAAATCTGGAAAAACTAAAAAGCTCTCAGGAAGAGGAAAAAAAGAGACAGTGGGTTGCCGAAGGACTAGCCCAGGCAACTAAAATACTGAGGCAATACGATGATATTAGCAAGCTGTACGATCAGTTGGTTTCCTTTGTAATCAAATACGTAGGAGCCAATCAGGCTGGTTTGTTCCTTCTGGAAGATGAGGGTAGTGAGCCTTATCTTGAACTGAAAGCCTGCTTTGCTTATGATCGGAAGAAGTTTCTTGAGAAAAGAATCAGCCTGGGTGAAGGACTGCTGGGACAGGCTTATCTGGAAAAAGAATATATCTATATGACTGACATACCAGCCAGTTATGTCAGCATCACGTCTGGTCTCGGGCAGGCTACTCCCCGCAACCTGCTCATATTACCTCTAAAAGCCAACGAAACCATTGAAGGTATCCTTGAGCTTGCTTCTTTTGACCTGCTGGAGCAGCATGAAATCCAGTTTCTCAATACGCTTGGCGAAAATATAGCGGCAACTGTCCGGAACGTAAAAATAAACGAACGTACAAAAGTACTACTTCAGGAGTCTCAGCAGCAGACAGAAGAGATGCGGGCTCAGGAAGAAGAAATGCGGCAAAATATGGAAGAATTGCAGGCTACCCAGGAGGAAATGCATCGCAAGCAGATAGAGCTTGAGCAGATCCGGGCAGACCTGGAGCTAAAGCAGCAGGAAGTAGAGAAAATAAGGGAATCAGAAAAAGCCAGGGCTGAAGCCAAGATTGAGACCCAGAAAAAATCAATGAACGCCGTGCTGGAGAAGATGAAGGAGAAAGAAGCTTCTTACAAAAGAACCATTGAAGAACAGGAACAAATCATTTCAGAACTTAAAAGTCAAATAAACATCTAAAACAAAGTTTTATGGTACACATGGATGAAAATTATCTGAAAATCAGCTACGATGCCGACGCCGCTTGTGTCATCATGCAGTGGAAATCATTTGCCACCAGCGAAGAGTTTCGCCACGGGCTTAATGAAGGTCTGAAGCTGATACAGCAGAAGAAGGCGACCAATTGGATGGCAGACATGCGTAAAATGGAAGCCATTGACCCTGAAGATGAGCAGTGGAGCAATGAGAACTGGTTTCCCCGTGCCCTGCAGGCTGGAATTAACCGGATGGCGCTGGTGCCCTCTGAGGATATTTTTAACTCAATTTCCGTAGAAAATATCATGGCCTCAGTAGCTGGTACATCGCTGATCACTCATTACTTCCAGCATCCTGATGAAGCCAAAGCCTGGTTAAAAGAAGCCAAGCTGTCAGCTGTTACCAAATAATTCAGCATTTGGTTTAATCCAGAAAGCCCGGCCCAGGTCGGGCTTTGCTGTTTTCATTTAGTTCGTATCCATAACATATCCATCATAAGCCAATTCATTGATCAAAAAAAAGCCACCGGCAATCTGCGGGTGGCTGATTAATGAGCGAAGTAGTTATGATCAGGCTACTATCGCTTTCTGCTTCATCGTGAATTGAACAGGCATTTCTTTGGGAGCTCTGGTAAAAACGCCTACTTCTTCCGGAGCTTTACCGTTGGCGAAGCTGATGCTTTCCATATGATCCAGCAGCATATTAGTTGCCATTTGTACCTCAGTTTTAGCAAGCATGGCCCCCACACAGAAGTGTCTGCCCAGGGCAAAGGCAGTATGGTTGGCAGCACCCGAAAAGGCTCTCTGCATATCCAGATCTTCTCGCATGATGTTGAAGCGGTGAGGTTCTTTGTATTTTCTCTTATCCCGGTTGGCCGCGCCCAGCAGGCAGGTTACCGTGGCGTTAGCCGGAATGATTCCACCCGACATACGTACATCCTCAATAGGCTGTCGCATGATCATATGTACGGGAGGAGAGTAGCGCAGGGTCTCGGCAAATGCATTATCAATCAGTGCCCGGTCTTCACGTACCATAGCCATCTGTTCCGGATGTTCCATCAGGTTTTTAAAAAGGCTGGCCAGTGCTTTATCGGTAGTCTCACCACCAGCAGTGAGCAGCAGACTACAGAAAGCTTTGATTTCCTGATCGGTCATGCGCACACCATCCACCTCAGCCATACATAGCGTAGAAAGCAAATCAGGGCCGGGATTCGCTCTTCTCTCCCTGATGATAGAAAGCATGTACTCTTCAAAATCTACTTTGGTAAGTTGTCCCTGAGCAATGATATCGGGATCTTGTGTGAGATTAGAAAGGAAAGCCATGATAGAAGTATACCAGGCATGGAAGCGCATCATATCCTTTCTGGGAAGCCCCAGCATATCTACGATGACGCCGATAGGGAAGAGGGTGGCAAAATCCTGGATGAAATCAATTTTTCCACTGGCAGGAAAACCGGCAATCAGCACTTCGGCATTTTTCCGGATCACAGGCACAAACTTTTCAAAAAGCTCTCTTCCTTTAAAGGCTGGTGTGAGCAGGTTGCGGTGAGTTGAATGCTCGCGCCCTTCCATCTGCAAAATAGTGCGTCCATGCACAGGCTCTAGTTGCCAATCGTAGTTTCTGGATGAAAAGACAGGATCTTTAAAAGCTTTCTCTACATCTTCATAACGGCTGATGATGTAGCTGTTCATAGGCTCATGAAAAAAAGAGGGAATTTATCCTGCATTTGTTCATAAAATGGATAAGGATTTTTTGCAAATTCTGGGCTTAAGATATCAATTCCTTGCATAAAACAATTATTTAGTTAAGTTTAAACTGTTTCAAGTTTAGTCTGAAATACCCTATTTTTTTATCCTAATTTTTAGACATTCTTACCAGCTCTCGTGACGGATCAAAACTCATAAAAAGCTTTTGATGCAGTAAATGTAAAAGCAAAAATCTGCTCATGCTTACCAGGTCATGTTGAACAAAAACGGGATTCCATATCCGGAAATGGTATCGGGCAGTTTTGGGAGAAGAACTGGCAGAAGAAATGTACAGCTACAAAGCTCATGACAGCCTGATGACTTTTACCGGGCAACTGATCCATATTAGAGGCGCATCCATGATGATGGCCGCCATGTTTTTGCAGGATGTGAAGACTGAAGGCCCTGCTCCTCAGCATGCGCAAGACTGAAACAAAAGAAATGGTGGTGACCGTCCTGCTTAAAGCCGGTGAAATCATGAGAGAAATATCTGATACGCGGCTTAGTGGAGAAATTACCAGCTTTTCAGGCAAAAACATGACTCGCCAGCAGGGGCTGATACATGATCACCTGAACAACCATAAGCTAATCTCTATGTGAGGGTAAGTGTCAATCAGTTGCCACGCTATCGTTACTACTGATCTGAACTTCATTTAAAGCGCAAAAGCCTGGCTTAGCTAAAGTCAGTTTTTTTACCAGCTATTGTTAAGTCCCTTTCGCAGGGTTTCGGCATATTTTTCTTCGTCAAAGCGGTAGAGGTAAGGAGACTTATGGGCACCACCTTTGCGCCTTTCGTCCAGGCGAATAAGAATATCGTAGCCCAGCATCTTGCGTTGAAAGTTTCTGCGATCCAGCTTCTGGTTTAGCAGCGTTTCATACAAAGCCTGTAGCTCAGGCATGCTAAATTTTTCTGGAAGCAGGTTTTTACCGATAGGCAGATAGCTCAGGTCTCTGCGCAGGTTCTCCAGCGAACGGCTGATCAGCCTCTCATGATCCAGGATCATCGTCGGAATTTCATCCAGGCTAAACCATTCGCATGCCTCTGATATGGCATCGGGCAGGGGATTGACCCTTGAATATTCTACCAAAGCGTAATAGGCAAGGGTAACAAACCTTTTTTCAAAGAAGGGCTGGTTTGCTTGGTCAATGACTCCATGATCAACAAGCTGACGGGCAAAACCTTCGTTTCTTCTGGCATCTCCAAAAAGATGCACCTGCCGGAGAAAAATATCATCCAGGCCTGTCCTTTCCTTAAGTACTCTGGCAGCTGATACATCAATATCTTCTGAAGTTTTGACAAAACCTCCAGGCAAAGCCCATTGCTTCAGGTTTTTCATCAGCAGCAGGAGTACCTTCAGCTGATTTTCATGAAATCCGAAAATCACACAATCCACGGATATGGATGGCAGTAGTTCTTTGTCGTTGATCACCGAATAAATTTTTTTCAAATATGCGGTATGTCTGTGAAAAATAAAACTCTATGTGCAACTGACTAAACCCTGGTTAAATCATCACAAACGCAGCTTTAAATAAAGGGTTTACTACTTAAAACTGCTGCCAGGGGTAAGGAAGATAAACAAAAGAATAAGATATAGAAGCGAAGAGTGCATACTATAATCAAATAGATCTCTTTCATCTTTGTGAATAAGTATGTGAAGATTATGCCGGGTGATCTCATAATCGCTCTTTATGTACTTAAGTAGTAAATCAATCCCATTTGTAAACTCCAACTCTGCCTGTTAACCAAAAAGTGCAACTCTGGAAGAAAAAATACCAAATATACCGGTCTCAAGTGTGCCATTGTAGTGACATATCTGAACTACGCTCGTATAATACACTATCTTTTTGGTTTTATCGCAAAAAACGCACATTCCCATCAATCCTGGACAAACTGGTATAGTGGTCAAATTGTCCTGCTTTACGGCTTAGTAGCTGTACAGCTTTACCTATATGAATATGATCAATTCGGGCTGTTTTGGTCAGAATTGGTATTTTACTGCCTTATAAATGTTGCTACATCAATTAAAATCTTAAACAAGGGACAATATCAGAAATGTGCTGAGAGAAAAAGCAGGCGCAGGCTTAGTTTTGAAGTGTAGAAAAAACGGCTTCTAATACTCATCCACTTATTTCTTAGTCTTTTTTCTATGAATAGAGGTCATCATGTTAAACCAAAAAATCAACTTACTATGATCAATCTGAAGGAAACCAAAAGAATTAAGGAAGCCCTGCTGTCAGAGCCCGAACGTTTTGAACAAATTATTGAGGACACAGATTTAGCAATTTGTATCACTAATGACAAGGCAAGGTTTGTGGCAGTCAACCAGAATTACCTCAAACTTTACGGCTACCAGAAAGAGGAGTTGATTGGCCATGATTTTACGGTTGTTGTGCCTAAAGAACATAGGGAAGCGCTGCGTAAATATCATGCTCAGTTTTTTATTGAAAAATACGAGATATTGCGAAAATGGGAAGTCATGAATAAGAAAGGAGAGTTGATGGAGATTTTTGCCGATGCGGGTTATCACCCTGATCTGATGGGAAGTGCCTGCAAAATTACACTTATACAGTTTCAGCGTATTATCAATAAGAAAGACTCAGGGTATAATGTCGCTAGTGTCTGAGCACAAAATAAAGTCGCTTTTACCCAATCAGGTTCAAATGTAACTAATGATAACCTGTGAAACATGGCTAAATATATCTGAGTAGGTTGCTTAGTTTTAGTGTGAGTCTTAAAATAAACTTATACCGATACTAGATGCGATTTAAAACCTTACTCAGGTATATTTTTTCAAAATCTAACAATAGCACGATATATTAATTTTTTGTCATCTGTTTTGTTAGCTTGCCATTCAAGTTATTAGTTCAAATTTAAATACTTCCTACTTGGGGAGGTAGGGCACAGAGGAGTATGGAATCAGATCATTTAGGTTCAATAAGTTTTAAGTCGCATCAGATCACATCCGTTAACCAGCCCTTACTGCACATGTTGGGCTATGAGCAGGAAAATGAACTGCTGGGTCAGCCTTTACATCATCTCTTTAACGGCGGTGAATTTAGCTATTTGTCACGTCCGCCTTTTGGTGAAGAGTTTACGCTTCGGGCACTTTGTAAAGATAAAAGTAGCCTTGAACTCAAAGCAGTACTTTTAGGGACATCAGATTGTGAACTTATGCTGGTAAGAAAAATGCCAATTACATCTGCGGAGCAGTTGGATCATAAGCAGTTGTTCAATGCTTTGTTTAATTCAGCTTTTGAACAGTCTTTGGTAGGTATGGCCCTCCTGGACCTGGGAGGTAACCTGCTCAGAACAAATCAACGACTCAGTGAGATCACTTCTTACTCGGCTACAGAACTGTCAAATCATTACTTTAATGCTTCCATCGGGCAGGACAAGAGTGCGGAAAGCAGGATGATCTTCAACCTGCTCAATCCCAACAGGGAGGAAAAAGAGAAAGATTTAATAAAATTCACTCACCGGTCTGGTTGGCAACTCCAACTCATACTGACGGTCTCTACAGTTTTAGGCCAGAAAGACGAACCTAATTTCTACCTCCTGACCATACAGGACATTACTAAGATCAAATCTTCTGAAATGGAAATCAGCCGGATGTCCCAGGAGTTTGACAGCTTTGTGTACCGGGCTTCCCATGACCTGCAGGGTCCGCTCTCTTCTATTGAAGGTATCTGCCACGTACTTCGCATCACCCAGCCTAATCCTGAAACAGAGAAGTATGTAGATATGATCAGCCAGGTATCGGGCAAGATGAAAAAAGCCCTGCTTGGTATGCTGGAGGCCGCTCGCATTAACGAACTGAACAGAGAGTCGCGAAGGATAGATTTTGAAGAACTCGTAGCAGAGGTGCTCAAAGACCTGGAAAAGGTCTATGGTTCTGACAAGCTCAATATCCGCACCAGCTTCGCAGCGGAACTAGATTTTCACTCTGACCCCTCTTATATTAGCATTATCACTAAAAACCTGCTGGAAAACTCTATTGTATTCAGGGATACGAGAAAGGATTCCTTTGCAGCGCTAAGTGTAGAGTCAACAGAATCAGGAGGTATTTGTCTTACGGTCAGTGACAATGGAGTAGGAATTGCCCCGGAAGATCATGAAGAGGTATTTGAAATGTTTTGCCGGAAAAACGCTAACTCTCAGGGTTCCGGGATTGGACTATACCTGGTCAAACAGGCTGTGAGAAGATTAAACGGGAGCATCAAACTCAGAAGTAACATAGGCGAAGGCACCAGCATACAGATTATTCTTTAAGCTGAAGGCAGATCAGCCCGGCTGGATGTTATTTTACTCTTGTCAGTTTTATTTTAAAAGGAACCATGTCTTTGCCTGATGAATGAATACTAAAGCTGTTTTTCTTGATCATGACGGAGGGGTTGATGACCTGCTGGCGCTGCTACTGCTGCTTTGTGCAGAAGAAGCCCGCTTGCTGGGCGTAGCGGTTACTCCGGCTGACTGTTTTGGAAAGTATGCTGTGGAGGCATCACGTAAGTTTCTGGACCTGATGGGACAGTCGCAGGTGGAAGTGGCCCTGAGCCAGGCTCGCGGCATTAATGCCTTTCCGGATATGTGGCGTGCGCAGCCTATGGTGATCAATGCTTTTCCGCAACTGCTCAGGATTGCTGAACCCGAAGCGCCTCTCAGCACCATGGAAGCCTCCGATTTTATTATTCAGACACTTCAGCTAAGCCCGGAGCCGGTATGTTACCTCATGACCGGGCCCTGTACGACCTTAGTGAATGCATTGCGTAAACAGCCGGCTATCGCAGCCAAGATCAGCGAAATCGTCTGGATGGCAGGGGCGGTAGAGGTGCATGGTAATGTACGCTCATATGCACACGACGGCTCTGCCGAGTGGAATGTTTACTGGGATGCCAGTTCTGCTCAGTGGCTACTGCAGCAAAACCTACCTCTGACGCTGGTACCACTAGATGCGACCAACCAGGTGCCCGTAGATATGGCCTTCCTGCAAACCTTGGCCAGGCAGGATAATTTTCAGGTATCGGCTCTGGCTTCCTCTTGCTGGGCTATCACCATCAACACCATTCCCGGCTACGATTATACCTACCATATGTGGGATGTGCTGGCTGCCGCTTATGTTTTCCGCCCGGCTTTTTTTGAAGGTGAAATAACCGAGCTCAACATTTCCACCCAATTGCCTGATGAAGGTCGGACTATGATCAGCAAAGGCAGCGGAGGCTGGGCCAGGGTAATCAGGAAGGTAAGGAAGGTGGATTTTTATCAGTATCTTATGCAGCAGGTCAGAAGGAATTTTCCCGGCTAAGGTCAAAGAGCAGCTAAGTACTTAAGCACTTAGTTCCTTTACCTTGTCTACCAGCTTACGGGTAGAGAAGGGTTTGGCCAGGTACAGATCAGCCCCCATTTCATAGCCTTTTTCCACATCAGCATCTTTACTTTTGGCACTCAGAAAGATCACTTTGGTATGTGAAGTATCTTCGTTGTTCTTGACGAACTGGCATACCTCGTAGCCATCTACTTTAGGCATCATAATATCAAGAATGATCACCCGGGGATGTTCTTTCTTAATAATATGTATCGCCTCTTCACCGTCGCGTGCTATAAATACCTCATAGCCGTTCTTCTTCATCAGAAAATCCAGTGAAAGCAGGATATTGGGCTCGTCATCAACAATAAGAACTTTGGATGCCATCTTTTAGTAAGTAATGCCCACGCTGTGCTGCCTGGGTAGGGGTAAAGTAAAGGAAAATTTGGCGCCTTTGCCCAATTCGCTTTCTACCCAGATCTCGCCATGGTGATGTTCTATGATCTTCTTGCTAATGGTCAAACCCAAACCACTGCCTTTAGGTTTCTTGAAATTTTGGTTGGTCGCCTGAAAGAAGCCTTCAAAGATCATGTGCTTGCTGTCTTCAGGAATCCCTTTGCCATTATCAGCCACGTTTACCTTGATATCTCCGTCCAGGTAATAAGATGTGACAATGATTTTGCCTGAATCACCGTCACAGTATTTGATGGCATTGGAAAGCAGGTTGAGCATCACCTGTACCAGCCGGTCGTAGTCGGCCTCCAGCAGGGGA
Organism: Cyclobacteriaceae bacterium; assembly: GCA_046541235.1. GTDB lineage: Bacteria > Bacteroidota > Bacteroidia > Cytophagales > Cyclobacteriaceae > Catalinimonas. The sequence continues at coordinate 71,076 of JBKHDR010000002.1, forward strand.
AGTTCAGGATGCAGGTCAGCTTTCATCTGTATGTTCTTCTCCCTGATCAGCTGTGATACCGTGTCCAGGGCCTCCTGTATCACTTCATTGATCTGTACCTTTTCCAGGTTGAGCTTTTGCTTGCCCGATTCAAATTTTTCAAGGTCAAGCACCTGGGAGATGAGTCTTTCCATGCGCTCGGTTTCTTTGATAATAGTTTGCAGAAAATGCCCCTTTTCATCATTTTCCAGCTCCGGATTGTCGGCCAGTATTTCGCTGAAGGCACGGATGGAAGTGATAGGTGTACGCATTTCGTGGGTAACGGTAGAGATAAATTCATCCTTAAGCCTGTCCAGCTTTTTGAGCTGCAGGTTGGCTGAGCGTAGTTTGGAACTGGCTACCTGTAGTTCTCTTGATTTTTTGCGCAGGTCACGGTTGGCTGACATCAACTCGCGGGATTCTTTAAGGATGTTGAATACGTCATCGTAGGTAATATCTTCTTCTTTGACTACGGTAGCCAGCATCACCCGGGCAGAAGCGGTACCGATTGCTCCCGCAAGCAGCTTTTCGGCAAAGTTGACGATCCGAAAATCAGCCTGCTCTGTTACTTTCCAGTTGATATTATGACGTTTGCCAAATTCACTGAAAGCAGCGTCTACATCCGTCTTTCCCAGGAATTTATAAAGGAGCTGACGTATATCCTCCACGTAAGCCGTACCCTTCCAGACAATGGAACTTTCAAAAACGGTAGAATACTTAAAAATATCCACAAAGACTTCTGCCTGGTTGTGCTCCTGCGAGGTATGCCTGCTAAAATAGGAGAAGAGGGTAAAGCTGAAAATGTTGAGAAAAAGGCTCCAGAAAATACCATGAGGCACATAGCTGAGCGTATCCATATTGAGCAGCGGGAAGGGCCGAAGCATCTTTATACCCATCAGACCCTCCTCCATGATACGACTGTCTATGATCCCAGACTCAACCAGCGTGGGTAGCAGCAGGGTATAGCCCCACATCATAAAACCGAAGATGATTCCTGCCAGGGCACCTACGCGGGTGGCTCTTTTCCAGAAGATACCCCCGATGACGGCCGGGGCAAACTGGGCTACGGCCACAAAAGAGATGAGTCCGATAGATACCAGGGAAAAACGCTCGCTGACTAAGTCAAAGAACAGGTAAGCCAGGAAGAGCAGCACCAGGATGATGATCCTGCGGCCAAAGAGAAGCAGACTGCTGACATCGGCATGCTTCATCTGCTGAAAGGAGCGGTTGTTGATGACCCAGGGCATCAGGAGGTTATTACTGATCATGATACTCAGGGCGATAGTGGAGACGATGATCATACTGGTGGCCGCTGAAAAACCTCCCAGGAAGGTAATCAGTGCCAGGCTGGTCTGGTCAAAATAAAGGGGGATAGCCAGCACATAGGTGTCACTGTCTACGCCAGCACCGGCAAAAAGTAGTTTGCCCCCCAGGGCAATGGGAAAAACAAAAAGGTTGATAATGAAGAGGTAAAGAGGAAAGAGCCAGATGGCTTTGGAGAGGTGGTTTTCACTGACATTTTCCTTGACAGCCACCTGGAACTGCCTGGGCAGAAAAATGATGGCCATAGAAGCGACCAGCGTCATCCAGAACCAGTCGGCATACCCATGGTCTGAAGCAAACATGAAGAGCTTCTGCGTATCAGGGAGCTGTAGGGAACGGTCAAAGATATCTTCAAAGCCATCATAGACGCCGTATGTGACGTAAGCACCCACCAGGATGAAAGCCAGTAGCTTAAAGAGCGATTCAAAAGCAATGGCCAGTACCATGCCCTCATGTCTTTCGTTGGTGTCTACTTTACGCGTACCAAAGATGATGGTAAAAATGGCCAGGCCCATTGTTACATAAAAGGCAGTATTTTCAGCCAAGCGGTTCTGGCTGCTGAGCTCATTCTCCAATAAGATGGTGATGCTGGAAGCTATGGCTTTGATCTGAATAGAAATATAGGGCAATACGCCTATGACACACATAAGGGTAACCAGGCCCCCCAGGGTGATATTCTTGCCATAGCGGGAAGAGATAAAGTCGGCCAGGGTGGTAATGCGCTGCACTTTGCTGATGCGGATGATCTTGCGCAGTACAATCCACCAAAGCGGGGCAAATAGGCTGGGGCCTATATAAGTGGTCAGGAAGGCGATGCCGTTATCTGCTGCCCGGCCCACACTGCCGTAGTAGGTCCAGGCAGTACAGAATACGGCCAGCGAAAGAGCATAGATGTACGGGTTGTTGACCAGGCTTCTTTTCTTCTTTGCCCTGAGTTCGCCCCAGGAGGCGATGGCAAACAAGACGCCCAGGTAACCAAAGACCAGCAGCAGAAGTATCCAGTTGATGCTCATAGTACCTAATGATCAGAAGTGGTATTTTTTTCCAGCACCAGGTAGAGCACGACGATCAGGACCAGCCAGACCAGCATGATGTAAATAAAGAGGGTTGGCCACTGACCTGCATCCGTTTTTTGGTTAAATACAGAGATCAGTGGAAACTGCAACAAGGCGGCAAAGATCATAAACACGGCGGTCAGCCGCTGGTTTCTTTCTTCTTCTTTCTTCATAGCTCAGGCAAAATAGCTTGTTGAGGGCAAACTTGCTCGGGCACAGCCTGCCAGGAGCTATAATTTAATTATTTTCGCGGATTTTCTGCAAAGCTGCTCTGATTGACTGTTCTTTCTGTTGCTGCTCAATGACAGTGGGCGGTGCCATACGCACATTACAGTCGGTAATAGAGCAGCGCTCACAGGTGGTATTCACAGTCTTGCTGATCAGTTTCGGATCATTGAGAAAGTTTATGTGGCGCCTGAGCTGCGCATCCACCAAAAAGCCGATCGTCACGCTGATACTCTCCCGGGGGTCAGTCTCATTGGGTTTGGCAATGGCCAGGCAGAGGTACTGGTTGGGAGTCTGCCAATACTTGGAGATCTGCACGCCGGTCATCACCTGCTGGTCTTTTTTGAGCTTCTGCTGGCTGCGCAGGTTTTTGATGATCCCGATAGAGATCCAGCGGCGGCAATAGTGCTCGTTGAGCTGGTTGGCGTGCGGGTTATGAAAACGGGAGAGGTGCAGCTCCTTGGTAAGCTCGTAGCTGGAAAAATCATCAGTTCCCAAAAAACGCAGGAAAAACAGGTTATGGATGCCAAAGTATTTAGGCAAAATATTGGTCAGTCGCTGCATGAGCATTTCCGGCGTAGCCTCGTACTTGCTGAGGAAATCCAAAAAGACCTCCTCTCTCCATTCCGACATCCCGGCAAAGTGGCGAATGTCTTTAATGACCTCTTTCTTCTCCATCAGCAGGGCAGCGGAAAAGTACGAAGCCTTATAGTTATTCAGCAATTCTTCAAAAGTACTGGCTTCCTGTGGCGGCGTCTCTTCGGGCCTTTCTCTGAGTTGCAGGAACTGGAAAGCCAGCTCACGTGCGATCAGAAATTTTTCCTGCCCGGGAGAGAGGAAGTTGCCTAGCAGCAGTTCTTTCCGGCTTATTTTATAAAAGGAGCGGAGGTGATGCAGTTCCGGGTGATTTTGTAGCACTGCGCGTCTGATGGTGATACCGTAAGCAGACAGGAGATTTTCAAGTGTATGCAGTGAAACTTCGTGCCCCCGGCCCATCTCATGTTTTTTGCGAAAGTCTACTACAGCCTGTTCCAGTTCGGGAAAGTAATTATCGTTCATTTCCTGGTATGAGCGCAGAGCGGCATGGTAAAAAAGGTCTTGCCGCATTTCGTAGTTGCGGGCAATCTGCATGATGGTACTCAGGAAAGCCGTGATCTTTTCCGGTGCATTGGAAACCATCTCTATAATCTTCTGCGGATCAAGCCCAAACATCTCAAGTGGAAATTCACGCAGAAAATTAGACTGAAGAAGTTTGGCTACCGGCTCAATCTTTTTAGGAACCTTCAGCGATACCAGGTAGTCGTAGCTGGCATCAAGCGCATTGGCCAGGGAGATGATCTTTTCGCCTTTTGGATACTTTTTGCCCTTCTCTATTTCACTTAAATATGAAACTGACAAACCACTGGCATCTGACAACTCCTGGAATGAAAGGTCCTTCTGGAGTCGTAACTCCCTGACTTTCAAACCAAAAATATATTTAAGGCTGCTGTTCTCTGTAATCATGCCTAAAGATACGTAAAAAAAAGTGAAAATTTTTTTGTAGCGAATTTTCGCTATTAAGAAAAATTTTCTACCTTCGTAATAACAAGACAATAAAACACCACCAAAACACCTGGAAACTATGATAGAGCAAGCCACCCCTACTTACCAGACGCCGGAGCAAATGCTCGTCAAAATTGAGTACAATGATGAATACGCTGAGATTCTGACTCCTAAAGCCTTGCAGTTTCTGCAGAAGCTGCACCAGAAGTTTAACAGCGAACGCAAGCTACTCCTTGAACACCGCCTCAAAGTGCAGGAAAAACTGGATGCCGGGATCATGCCCGACTTCCTGCCCGAAACCAAAGAAATCAGAGAAAGTGACTGGACAGTCGCACCCCTTCCTGAAGACCTCCTGGACCGCCGCGTGGAGATCACCGGCCCGGTTGACCGAAAAATGGTGATCAACGCCCTGAATTCTGGCGCCAAAATGTTTATGGCTGACTTTGAAGACAGCAGCACGCCAAACATTGACAATGTCATCGGCGGACAGATCAACCTCAGGGATGCCATTCGTGGCACCATTACCTATACCAACCCCAAGGGCAAAGAATACAGTCTCAACGAAGAAACGGCCACCCTGCTGGTACGTCCTCGCGGCTGGCACCTGCCCGAAAAGCATATCCTGGTGGATGGTGAACCCATGAGCGGCAGCCTGGTAGATTTTGGCCTTTATTTCTTCCACAACGCCCAGGCGCTGCTGGCCAAAGGCAGTGGCCCATATTTTTACCTGCCCAAGATGGAGAGCCACCTGGAAGCACGCCTCTGGAACAAGGTATTTGTCTACGCCCAGGATTACCTCGGTATCCCGCAGAAGACTATCAAGGCCACGGTGCTGATTGAAACCATCCTGGCTACCTTTGAGCTGGATGAGATCCTCTACGAACTGAAGGACCACTCCTGCGGTCTCAACTGCGGCCGTTGGGATTATATTTTCTCCTATATCAAGCGTTTCCGTAACCGCCCCGGCTTTGTACTGCCCGACCGTTCGCAGGTGACCATGAGTACGCCCTTTATGAGCGCCTATTCTCAACTGGTGATCAAGACCTGCCACCGCCGAAATGTACATGCCATGGGAGGGATGGCTGCTCAGATTCCCATTAAAAATGATCCTGAAGCCAATGAAAAGGCCATGGAAAAAGTGAGAAAAGACAAGCTGCTGGAAGTAACCAACGGACACGACGGCACCTGGGTAGCGCATCCCGGCCTGGTAAGCACTGCCATGGAGATTTTTGACAAGCACATGCCTGGCAAAAACCAAATAGAGAAGAAGAGAGAAGATGTGAACGTGACTGCTGCCGACCTGATCGCCGTACCTGAGGGGACTATCACCGAAGGTGGCCTGCGGATGAATATCAATGTGGGTATTCTTTATATTGAAAGCTGGCTGAGAGGCAATGGCGCGGCTGCCATCTACCACCTGATGGAAGATGCCGCTACAGCAGAAATTTCCCGCACCCAGGTATGGCAGTGGATGAAAAACGGTGCCCAGTTGGACGATGGCCGCATCATTACCCATGAGCTGTATCGCCAGCTGCTGGACGAAGAGCTTGACAAGATCAAAGAGATGGTTGGCGAAGAGCAGTACCGTAAGGGGAAGTTTGAGGAAGCTATCCGCATCTTTGACGAGCTGGTCACCAGTGAAGACTTCAGCGAATTCCTGACGCTGCCGGCTTATGACCTGATTGATTGAAAGTTCAAAGTTCAAAGTTCTTTTAAGCGTAATACCAATACATCAATACACCAATTTTCTAACACCTAAAGTTAATTTACACCTTAAGAACACCACTTAAAACCACCCTTATCATGAAAAAAGAAGAAAAAATCACCCAACTGGAAAATGACTGGACCTTAAACCCTCGCTGGATTGGTATACAGAGACCTTATACTGCCGAAGAAGTGATCAAACTTAGAGGCACAGTAGAGATAGAGTACAGTCTGGCCCGTATGGGTGCAGAAAAAATGTGGAAGCGACTGACGACGCAGCCTTTCCTGGCAGGGCTTGGCGCACTCACCGGTAACCAGGCCATACAGGAAGTAACTGCCGGGCTGCAGGCCATCTACCTCAGCGGATGGCAGGTAGCAGCGGATGCTAACCTTTCCGGAGAGATGTACCCTGACCAGTCGCTTTACCCAGCCAACTCTGTTCCTATGGTAGTAAAGCGTATCAACAACGCCCTGATGCGCCGCGACCAGATTCAGTCTGTGAGCCAGGACGGTGAAATTGACTGGATGGTGCCCATCATTGCTGATGCAGAAGCTGGTTTTGGCGGCAACCTGAACGCCTTCGAACTGATGAAGCAACTGATTGAAGCGGGTGCTGCTGCTGCGCATTTTGAAGATCAGCTTTCTTCTGCCAAAAAATGCGGTCACCTGGGTGGCAAAGTACTCGTACCGACCAAAGAGGCGGTCAACAAGCTGGTTGCGGCCCGCCTGGCGGCAGATGTGATGGGCGTACCTACGGTGCTTATTGCCCGTACCGACGCCGATGCTGCCGACCTGATCACTTCCGACATAGATCCCCGCGACCGTAAATTCATCCACGGAGAGCGCACCAGCGAAGGTTTTTACAGAGTGAAGAATGGCTTAGAGCAAGGCATAGACCGTGGCTTGTCTTACGCTCCCTACGCTGACCTGATCTGGATGGAGACTTCTAATCCCGACCTGGGCTATGCACGTGAATTTGCCTCTGCTATCCACGAGAAGTTCCCCGGAAAGATGCTGGCTTACAATTGCTCGCCATCATTTAACTGGGCGGCTAACCTGAGCACTGCAGAAATGGAGACCTTCCGCGAAGAACTGGCTGCCATGGGCTACAAATTCCAGTTCATCACCCTGGCTGGCTTCCACGCCCTGAATACTTCTATGTTTGAACTGTCAAAAGCTTACAAGGAAAGGGGTATGGCCGGTTACTCAGAATTGCAGGAGAGAGAGTTTGCGCTGCAGAAAGACGGCTTCCGTGCCGTGAAGCACCAGTCATTTGTAGGAACCTCTTACTTTGATGCGATACAGAACACTGTACAGGGAGGAGAATCATCCACTACAGCTATGGCCGGAAGTACCGAAACTGCCCAGTTTAAACACTAGGCGCTAAAAAAATTCAAGCCATCCTCACGAGAGGATGGCCTTGAACACCACTTAATGTAAAACCACCAAAATTTACACCTATGAGCGAAGTAACCACTTTTCTGGCAAAAGAAAAAATAGATTTGCTGAAAACTGTCAAATCTGACCAAATTTTCTATCAACTGGAGCCTGCCGAGCTGGTAGAACATTCTTTGGCAAACCAGGAAGGACAACTCACTGACACAGGCGCCTTGATGTGTGATACCGGTCGCTTTACCGGCAGATCTCCTAAAGATCGTTTTATTGTAAAAGACAAGGAAACTGAAAATACTGTTTGGTGGGGTGATATCAATATAGCATTTGATCCTGTCAAATTTGATAATCTCTACAGGAAAATGCTGGCTTTCCTGGAAAACAAGAAAGTCTATATACGCGATGCCTACGCCTGTGCTGATCCTTCTTACCGGCTCAACATCCGGGTGCTCAATACCGAGGCCTGGCATAACCTCTTCTGCTATAATATGTTCCTCCGACCGAATCGGGAAGAGATCGGAGATTTTGTACCTGATTTCAACATCATACACATTCCCGAGTATATGGCTGATCCTGAGGTAGATGGTACGCGGCAGGAGAATTTTGCCATTATCAATATCTCACGTCGTATCATCCTCATAGGGGGTACGGCCTATGCCGGTGAGATCAAGAAGGGAATCTTCTCGGTGCTCAATTACCTGCTTCCCCTGAAAGAAAATGTGCTTTCTATGCACTGCTCGGCCAATATGGGTGCCAAGAGTGATACAGCTCTCTTCTTCGGCCTGTCTGGCACCGGAAAGACCACGCTTTCAGCCGACCCCAACCGCATGCTGATCGGTGATGATGAGCACGGCTGGGCCGAAGATTCCATCTTCAACTTTGAGGGCGGCTGCTATGCCAAGGTCATTGACCTGACCCGCGAAAAAGAGCCTGAAATTTATGACGCTATCCGCTACGGAGCTATTGTAGAGAATACCCGCTTTATTCCTGGTACGCGTACGGTAAATTATGAGGATATATCTGTAACCCAGAACACCCGTACCTCTTACCCGATTGACCACATTGCCAATGCGCTGGAGCCTTCGGTAGGCGGCGTGCCTAACAATATTTTCTTTCTTACCTGTGATGCTTTCGGCGTACTGCCTCCCATTTCCAGGCTTACCAAGGCACAGGCTATGTACCACTTCATCTCTGGCTATACAGCCAAGGTGGCTGGTACTGAGGATGGTATTACTGAGCCTCAGACGGCTTTCTCAGCTTGCTTCGGAGCCCCTTTTCTGCCGCTGGCTCCTACTACTTACGCCAAAATGCTGGGTAAGAAGATGGAAGACAACCAGGTGAACGTATGGCTGATCAATACCGGCTGGTCAGGTGGCGCTTATGGTGTAGGCAAGCGCATCAGCCTGCCCTATACCCGAGCCATGATCACTGCCGCACTGGAAGGCGAATTGAACAATGTGGGCTACCGTCGTCACTCCATTTTTGGTGTCATGATCCCCAACTCTTGTCCAGGTGTGCCTCATCAGGTACTTAGCCCTAAAGCAATGTGGAATGATGATGAGAAATTTTATGCCACCAGCAACAAACTGGCGCGTTCCTTCATTGCCAATTTTGAAAAGTATATGGATATCGCTGACGAGGAAATACTGGAAGGTGCACCTATGCCAAACAACCTTGTGTAAAGTCCTTTTCTCTATGAGTAGAACAGGCCTGGTAGTTGAAAGCACCGGGTCTGTTCCTCAACTTTTTATTAAGCTGTTAAAACCCTGATGAAAATCATTTGAGATGGGTACTTCTAACCTAAAACTTTTAGCAAAAAAATGATCACCACAAGCGATACTAAACAGACCACTACGCCTAAGCTGGGTGCTCCAGTGGGAGTCACGCTGGACCGTTTCATCAAAAGAAAAGAAGATGAATTTCCCTATGCTTCGGGAGAGCTTTCGCAACTGCTCAGGGATATTGCCCTGGCCGCCAAGATAGTCAATCGGGAGATCAGCCGCTCCGGACTGATAGGGGTAGAAGGCGCTTACGGAAAAGACAACATACAGGGCGAAGAGCAGCAAAAGCTGGACGTGATCGCCAACATTCGTTTTATCAGGGCATTTCGCAATGGAGGTGAGGTAGCTGCCCTGGTGTCTGAAGAAGAAGATAAAGTCATTGAGATCAACCAGGATGCCAACTACATTGTAGCCATAGACCCCCTGGATGGTTCTTCCAATATAGATGTCAATGTTTCTATAGGCACTATTTTCTCTATCTACCGCCGCAAATCAGAGAGAGGTACCCCTATCATTGAAAAGGACTATTTACAGAAAGGTAGCGAGCAGGTAGCAGCAGGTTACGTGCTCTACGGCTCCTCTACCATGCTGGTGTACACAACGGGCTGCGGGGTAAATGGCTTTACCTACGAACCCTCTCTGGGTGAGTTTTTCCTTTCTCATGCCAACATTACCACCCCGGCAAGCGGAAAAATTTACTCCATCAACGAAGGTAATTACAACAAATTTGACCGTTCTATACAGGAGTATGTGAAATACTGTATGCGGGAGGAGATGACCTCGCGCTACATTGGCTCTCTGGTAGCTGATTTTCACAGAAATCTGCTCAAAGGTGGGATTTATCTTTATCCGCCCATGCGGAATCAACCCAGTGGAAAGCTTCGCCTGATGTATGAGTGCAATGCCCTGGCATTCCTGGTAGAACAAGCCGGGGGCAGAGCAATTGATGGCAAAAGAAGGATACTGGAGATTCAGCCGAAAAGCCTGCATGAGCGTTCTCCATTCTTCATCGGTTCTTCTAAGCTTGTTGATTCTTTGCAGCATTTTGTAGTGTCAGATCTTCGCAAAACAGGTTAGTTAGTTAGGATGTACCATAGCTCAGAAACGCCCCTGGTCTTTACCTGGGGCTTTTTTATTTTCGGCTGAACTGACGCCTTGGTATTCACATTAACTCACTGGCCAACGTTTGAATCTGAAATAAAAAGCGACTCTTACCAAGCAGAGAATGATTTGTGAGACCTAATTTGGGAAAAGGAGAGATAGCTGTTTAAATTGGCGGTTTGGATTTAACCTAAACCTGTAAAATGAAATACTACCTTATTCTTTTTCTATTACTAAACAGCCCTCTCTGCCTGTCGGCACAAAACCAGATGAATGTGCCCCCCGCGCTTGATCCTCGTATGTACGAAATCGTGGAAGCAGTATCTGCCCAGCGTCTGGAAAGCGACATTCGTCGTTTGGCTGAATTCGGTACCCGCAATACCTTTTCTGATACTGTATCCGACACCAGGGGCATTGGCGCAGCACGCCGCTGGATCAAAGCCGAGTTTGACCAGATTTCTAAAGACTGTAATGGCTGCCTCGAAGTTTTTTATCAGCAGGATTTTGTCAAAGAAGGCTCCAGCTCTCGTGTACCCAAAGATGCCTGGATTGTCAATGTAGTAGCCATACAGCGGGGTACGGTCAATCCCAACCGCTACATCATCATGTCGGGCGATATTGACTCCCGGGCCTCCAGTTCTATAGATTACGAAATAGATGCGCCCGGTGCCAATGACAATGCCAGTGGTATGGCTGGTGCTATTGAAGCTGCTCGAGTGCTGTCAAAATACGAATTTCCCAACAGCATCGTCTACGTGGGCCTTTCAGGTGAGGAGCAGGGGCTCTTTGGTGGCAAAGGCCTGGCCGAGTATGCACAGCGCGAAGGCTGGGAGATCATCGGTGTGCTTAACAATGATATGATTGGTAACATAGAAGGCATTGATGGCGTGGTTGACAACCGCAGCTTCCGCATTTTCTCTGAGCCGGTACCGCCTACCGAGACAGAGAACGAGCGCCGCTTTCGCCGCTTTACCGGTGGCGAGGTAGATGGCATCTCCCGGCAACTGGCCCGCTACATCCACCGGCAGACTGAGACTTACATGCCCATGATGAACCCCATCATGATCTACCGCCTGGACCGCTTCGGCAGGGGAGGGCATCACCGTCCTTTCAATGACCTGGGTTTTGCCGGGGTGCGCATTATGGAGGCCCACGAAAACTATAACCGTCAGCACCAGGATATTAGGGTAGAGGATGGCATAGAGTACGGTGATGTCATTGAGGGCGTTAATTTTGAATTTGCCAAAAAACTGACGGCTGTCAACGCTATCAGCCTGGCCGGGCTTGGCTGGGCGCCACCTGCCCCGGATAGTGTTCTTATCGGTGGAGCAGTGCAGCCCTCAACTACCCTCAGCTGGCAGATGAGCGATGATCCTACGTTGGCCGGTTATAAAATTTACTGGAGAGATACCACTTCGCCCCAGTGGCAGTACGAGCGCTGGGTGGGTAAGGTAGATGAGTTTACGCTGGAGAATATCGTCATTGACAATTACTACTTTGGGGTAGTTGCCGTCGGAAAAGATGGCAACGAAAGCGTAGTGAGCTTTCCCTCTGGGCTGATCCGCCGATAATCCGGCTCAGGCTGCAGGAAGTTGTTTTTTGAACCACCTAAGGGCACAGTACAGTAGCAGCAATCAGGTACTGATGCTCGTTCTCTGTTACCGGCTAATCAGTCATTTCTGGCGGCTTGTATGTTACGAAATGAAGAAGTTTTGCCTTACACTGGATACTCTTTTGGTTTTGCTATAAATTACTTCAAATCAAAAGGCTATGACATACCGACAGTATTTTCATTCACCTATAGGCATCATTATGGTGTCAGCCACAGAAAGCAGCCTGCAGCAGATTATGTTTATGGAAGAGGAGAAAGACACTGCGGAGCCCAACGACATCACCCGTTTTGTGGTGGACCAGCTTCAGGCTTACTTTGCCCACGAAGCGCATAAGGACATTTTCCCATTGCTCAGGAAAGGCAGTGCCTTTCAGCGCAGGGTATGGGAAAGGATCAGGAGTATCCCTCCCGGCTCCACCATGACTTACCAGGAACTGGCCCTGGCGCTGGGGGATATCAAACAGACCAGGGCTGTTGCACGTGCACTGGCTACCAATCCCTGCCTGGTGCTGCTGCCCTGCCACCGGGTAATGGGCAAAGACGGTCGCCTGAGGGGCTATGCGGGTAGTCCCAGCCGCAAACAGTGGCTGCTGCAGTTTGAAGCCGGTGAGGTAGAGCAGCTTTCCCTTTTTTCAGCCTGAGAGTAGCCAGGTAAGCGTACTAATTTATACTGCCACAATAAATCAAGGATAAGAAATAGAAAAGCCGTCTGAACTATGCTTCAGACGGCTTTTCTGTGACTCTTTTTTTACTTTACCATCAGCTTGACTGCGGCAGGTGTAGGGTTGAGCTTGCCTATCTCTACTACCGAACTACCGTGCACGCGCATGGTAGCTTTCTGAAAATCCCCGGCCTCTGCTTCAAAGATATTCTCCACGTACTTCTGGGGGTTCCTGTCGATATAGGGGAACCAGGTACTGTGGATCTGTATCATCACCTGGTGCCCTTTTTTGAAGGTATGCAGTATGTCCTGCAGCGGGAATTCCACTTCGGTGATCTGATCAGGCGTAAAGGGTTCAGGCTTTTCATAGCTGTTGCGGAAGCGGCCTCTGAATACCTCGCTTCTCACTAGCATCTGGTAGCCGCCCATCCGCAGGTGGTCCTGCATGACGGGACTGTCTTCCGCATCGCCGGGGTGTACGTCAATCAGCTTTACTACAAAGTCGGCATCGGTACCCGAGGTAGATACTTTCAGCCTGGCCATGATCTCACCCAGTAGGGTTAGATTATCTTCCAGAGGTTCTGTCACAAAAGTAAGCACATCCGGCCGGCGGGAGGCATAGCGCTGGTCATCGGTCATAAACTTACGTGGCGTAAAAGTGATCTTGATATCTTCCGTAGAAGGTACCGGGTTTTCCGGGTCGCTTACGTATTCAAACACCTGCTTATCATCAGGCATCTGGTTGATCTCCAGCTTATCGGGCTGCAGCATATCACCCGCTTTGAAGGTAAAAGTGTAGCGTGGCGTATTGGCCGGAGGCCAGGTGTCAAACTGCTTCCACTCTTTGAGCCCGGTATCAAAAAGATAGGCTTCGGGCAGATTGGGCTGCGGACCGTCTTTAAGAAAATGGTTAAAGAACGGCAGTTCAATATTCTTCTGGTAAAAAGTAGAAATGCTGTCGCCAAAATAAATATTTCCTACGGCCTGTATGCCTCTCTCGCGTGACCAGTCGCCGTGGCTCCAGGGGCCCATTACCAGGGTATTATAGGTGCCGGGATTATTGGCCTCCACGGTTTTGTAGATGTTGAGCGGGCCGTACAGGTCTTCGGCATCAAACCAGCCGCCCACCGTCATGATGGCGTGGTCAATGTTATTGAGGTGGGGCAGAATACTTCTTTCCTGCCAGAACTGGTCGTAATTGGGATGCTCGCTGACCTCCTGCCAGAAGAAATTATCCTCATAGTATTTGTCAGAATTTTTGAGCGGCCCCAGGGCTTTATGAAACTCGTAAGCATCGGGTGTCGCCGGCCTTACCATCTCATACCATGGCTCGGTAGTAGGTTCATCTTTGCTGGCACCAAAAACGGGAAAGGTAAACCAGTAGCTCTGCAGAAAGGCCCCGTGGTGGTGAAAGTCATCAAAGAAGAAGTCGGAAATCGGCGCCTGGGGCGAGGAGGCCTTCAGGGCCGGGTGAGCATCCACTGCCCCGGCGATGGTATAGAAACCGGGATAGCTGATGCCCCACTGGCCGACTTTGCCGTTGGTGCGCTTTTTTAGCTCCTTGAGCAGCCATTCAATGGTATCAAAGGTATCGGAGCTTTCGTCCACTTCCTTTTCGCTGTCACGGTTGGGCCGCATATTGACAAACTCCCCCTCCGACATGTAGCGTCCGCGCACATCCTGGTAGACGAAAATGTAGCCATCGCGCATCAGGTGGGGAGAGGGGCCGAGGCTGCCGGGAAACTTCTCTTCTCCATAAGGAGCGATGCTATAGCAGGTACGTTTCATCAAAATAGGATACGCTGCTGACTGGTCTTTAGGCAGGTAAATGGCGGTGAAAAGTTTGACGCCATCCCGCATGGGAATATAGACTTCTCTTTTCTCATAATTTTCCCTGACGAAGACAGAATCCGGGTTCTGGGCCTTTGCCACGGACATGCTCAGCAGCAGGGCGAGCAGTTGGAGCCCGAAAAAGTGAATTTTTCTCATGGTATAAGTTTGGGTTGTGAAAAAACAGGCCTCAAATTAAGGATTAAAATTTTATTTGTAGCATCCGATTTTGGTAACGGTAGCAAGCAGACCATAGGCCATCTGAAAAATCGGACAAAGGCTGCTCCGGCTTCATGCAAACTTTAATATTCGCTTAACCTTCGCTTCATATCAGTTTCATATCCATTTCTTACCTTTGATTCAAGCAGAGATTTTTTAAACTTAAGTATGGTATTTTTTCAACTTTAGCCCTCTGCGAAAAAGCAGCTTCAAAAGGAAGTTGCTTTTTCTTATTTTAGCCCTATCGTTGATCCTACCTGACTTATCTATGACACCAGCCAAAATTTTCGATAACCACGAACTTCTCTCTGCGCATTTTACGCACTTTTTTAATGAATTCAGGCGTATCTCTGCCGGAGCCCGCTATCTTTTTGAGGTTCGTGACTGGCAGGGGCAGCGTGATGCCAATGCCCAGAGAATAGACCTGCACCAGCGGGCAGTGCAGCAGGCCTATGAAGCGTTGCGCTCCCAGGGCTTTCATACCGGCGACTGGGGAGAGGCACTGCGCAAGCTGAGTGAAATATTCGTCAACAGGTATGCCACACATCCTTACGGCATGCCTGCCTGTGCATTTCTGGATGCTGTGATACGTAAACTGCTGTACCAGCGCGGGGAATTCAGGCAGTTGTATACCATCAGGGAGTATGAACTGCCCCAAAAAGAAAGCAGCGAGCTACGAAGGGTGAAAGGTCATGACCTACAGAACGACCTGCTGCTGCCTATGTTAAGGCAGTTAGGGTTTCGTACGAAACTGTTTTCTCCGGAGCAGCAGTTGCTTTTTCTGGAAGAGCTCATCAGGCGGCAGCTTCCGGAGGCTGAGTTGCAGGAGATCGTCTTTTTTCCCCAATTATTTTACAGAAATAAACACGCTTACCTGTTGGGGCGTATGCTAAGCAGCGAAGCTAGTTACCCTTTTGCCATTCCCTTTATACACCCTGAAGAAGGTATTCGCTGCGATTCCTTTCTGGTGGGAGAAGTGGCTCTGAAAAGGATCTTTGCTTTTTCCCGCTCTTATCTGCTTACCGACAGCAGTGAGCCCTCCGCGTTGCTCAGCTTCCTGCTGCAACTCATGCCTGATAAGCAGGAGGAGCAGCTGATCATCAACCTGGGCTACCTGGATGCGGGCCGCCACCTGATGCTGCAGAAGTTCAAGCAGCACCTGCGGCATACCGATAAAAAAATCGTTCACGCACCTGGTATAAAGGGTATGGTGATGCTGGTATTTACGCTGCCCGATTACCCGCTGGTTTTTAAGGTGATACGTGATCATATCAGACCTCCTAAAACCCTGAACCGAAAAAAAGTGCTGGAAAAATATGCTTTTGTGGCCCGACACGACAGGGTAGGGCGGATGGCCGATGCCCAGCTTTACGAGTATATGGTATTGCCAGCTGACTGTTTTGAAGAGCAGGTACTGGAAGATCTCTTAAATGAGGCTCCTTCTTCAGTGATGCGCAGCGGTGACTTCCTGATACTGCACCAGGTGTTTACCGAAAAAAAACTAAGCCCGCTTAATCTTTACCTACAGCAGGCCGGGGAAGAAGAGGGGAGGAAAGCAGCACTGGACTACGGCGATGCCATCAAGGAAATGGCTATGATCAATATTTTTCCGGGCGACCTGCTGATCAAAAACTTTGGGGTGACCGATGAGCAGCGGGTGGTGTTTTACGATTACGACGAGGTATGTCCGCTTACTAATTGCCACTTCAGGAAGATACCCGAAGCCCGCTACGAAGATGAGATGATGCGGGATGAGCCCTGGTTTTCAGTTAACGAAGAAGATGTTTTTCCGGAAGAGTTTGCCAGTTTCCTCATTCCCAGGGGCATTTACTACCAGGATTTTATGGATAAGCACCGGGATTTGCTTCTGGCCGAATTCTGGTGCAGGTGGAAGGATTTTCACCTGCAGGGCGGCATTATGGACCTGCAACCCTATACCAGCGAACGTATTAATTATTGATCCTTAGGCAATTAGCTTTTTGTTTTTTTTCAGGAGAAGGCAAATTAATAGTAGGTATTTTTTTGATAAATAGAAAATTCTGCTAATTTGAAGTTAGAATAGGAAGGCAGCAAATGCCCATTTTTTTAGCTGACAGGTACCCATAGTCATAGTTCTTACTTACTATATTTTTCTGACTTTGTCAGCCAATTTTCAGTTCGGTCATTAACCATCCTGAATTTCCTCTGAGCGATAACAAACAAGCAACAATTATTCCTGACAATCCGGCATAATGCTCCCTTATGTGGCATACCAAAAAGCATGTCATGTGAGTCGGTAAGGAAGCAGCAAAGGGACAGACAACATTTTTTTCATATTAATCATTTAACAATACAAATCATGATCTCTGGTCAGAAAATCACACATGCGGTCGAAAGTATGCCGCTTTATCCATCCTCCAGGGTCTTTGAGTGGGGTACTACCCTGGTGGTGGCTTCTCATCCTGATGATGAGACCTTAGGATGTGGCGGAGCTATCGCATTGCTGCGGCAGATGGGTTACCGGGTAAGGGTTCTGATAGTAAGTGATGGTAATGATGCCCCCCAGGCTGAAAACAAAAGTTTTTCACTGGAGAAGCTGGGGATCTGCGAAGAGGCAGTGACCAAACTTAATATCGCTGGTTCTTTAGTACCTGCCAGCAGCGAACCCGGCTTTGAAGAACTGGTAAGGGTGTGCCGTAATGAGATCGGTAACTTTTTGCCCGAAACCGTGCTGCTGCCCTGGAGACGTGATCCTAACCGTGACCGCAGAGCTGTTTGGCAAATAGTGAGGCAGGCCCTACAGGATGAAGCACTACCGGTGCGGCAGCTTGAATATTCTGTAAATTCGTGGGAATCCTATGTCCCTTCTCATTTACCCAAACCTGATGAGGCTGTGTCCTGGCGCCTGGATACCAGTACTGTGGCAGGGCAGAAATTGCAGGCCTTGGGTCGGCAGGATTTGCAGTATCAAATAAGTACAGAGGATGCCTCTTCTCAACACTATACTTTCAGCAGTGATGTAGGAGAGCAAACGCTCTCTGGCTGGGAAATTTATCTTGAGCCTCATTTCACTTAAGCTATCAGCCTGAAGGTTTCCTGTTTAAGGATTCAGGTAGCTTCCCGGGCTATATTTTCGTCAGGATCGTCTCCTTTGTTATTGTCAGTGATCACCACTTCCTGAGCGGGGTCCGGTTCAGTAGCAGGTATCACTTTTTCTTCTGTGGTGTCCAGTTCCTGATAGCCGACAGTACCTTGCTGGTCTTCCAGGGTTTCCATTTCAATGACCTGCATTTCTCCTACGCCCAGCAGTTTATCCTCCAGTTTGCGGTAGACTTTGGGGACCATCACGGTAGAAGCAAGCGCACCGACAAACTTGACGGTGAATGGAAGTTTTTTGCCAAATATAGCATGCTCTACCAGGTACGTAAGGCCAAAGATGGCACAGCCGCTCAGGAACTTCTTTTTGAGGTGATGAGGTACATATTCGTGTCGTACCGCCCATAGATCCATGTGCAACTGCTTTTCCTTATTTTTTGCCTCTTGTTTGTAGTAGGCCTTTATTTCTTCAAATTTTTTATCTGTCTCGTTCATGTGCTTCAGGCTTGTCTGTATTAGCTAATTTTAAGAATAAGAGGAGAATGGGTGTTCTGAGGAGTTTCTCCCTAAATACCCAGATCAGCAGGCCTATCAGCAGATAGATACCGGCTACGATCATAAACCCCCAGAAGAGGCTCTCTATCAGGCTGGCGATGCCAAAGGCAATGCCGATGCTCAGTATCATGATAAAGAACCAGCCTAGTACGGCAAATATGATGGCCAGGGCAATACCATACACCACCGTACCCCCTTTTTTGGATGCATCGGTAAGTACTACTTTAAGCTGGGCAATCAGGTATTCTTTGATGTGCTCGAGCAGGCGCTCAATGGGAGATTGGTCTGGATTCTTCAAGATTTAAAAGTTTATAAAGCTAAAAAGTTGATAGTGGCGTTCAAATATACATAAAATACAGCTTAAGCAAATGTTCGGGTCTTTTTGCTTTCAACTGACTTTCTTCAACCCATTCTCTTCTGGCATTTTCACCCTTGGTTAATTTGCAGCTAAATCATACGGGAAATGCACCGACAGCTAACATCAGATTTTTCCCTGCTATAGTGACTATTGAAGCTGCTTTTTGTTTGATTCACCACTTGTCAGTCAGCGCACCTTTCTTTCCGTAGACCGGGTCGGTCTTGGGTTTGGCCAGCCTGCTGATGTTTTCATCTGCTTTGGGTCTTTCTCCTTCTTTTCCGTAGTTCATGTCAAAATTCTGACCAGGAGGATAAGCTCCTATACAGGCAAAATCGCTGCTGCCCGATAGTTTTTTGTGGGCTACTCCCGCCGGGATGATGATCACATCGCCAGCTTTCACCTTTTGCCCGATACCCTGAGGACCTCCCAGCTGCACTTCAGCCTGTCCGGCATAAATCAGCAAAGCCTCATGAGCGGTACTGTGGTAGTGGTGGTAATCGTAAATACCATTGCGCCAGTCGTTGCCCCAGCCGTGCTGGTGGAGGATTTCTTCCATTTCATCAGGCGAAGTACCTTCAGCAAAGGCGCCTTTGTAAAGAATAAGCGGAAGCGATTCGTTGTTAGGAAAAGTACCGTCATCACTGAGCGTCTCTATAATCGTCTCTTCTGCCTTTTTTGATTTACCATTCATACTTATTGTTTCAATGCATAAAGCGCAGCGGCCTGCTTCTTTATCGAGGTTTTCAATATCTGTTTTTTGAAATTGTTGAGCTGTTGAATTGTTGATTCGTTTACCTGTTTATTTTAATTTACCCATCAACCCATCAACCCATCAACCCATCAA
>JBKHDR010000003.1:0-89894 GCA_046541235.1 Cyclobacteriaceae bacterium
CGACCACCCTGGGCTTGTATATCCACACCGGCTACCTGTCCCTGCATGGCCTGTACCCCACTGGCTACCGGGATTTTACCGATCTGTTCATTGTCAAGCGAAGCTATAGCGGCTGTTACATCTCTCTTCTCCTGTGTACCATAACCCACCACTACCACTTCAGTAAGGGCTTGAATGTCAGGCATTAAGGTGAGATCCACAGTAGATCGGCCGCTAATCTGCACTTCTTCGGCACTGTAGCCTACCGAGGAAAAAAGAAGTGTAGAGGCATCCTCAGGTACGTTGAGGCTGTATTTCCCCTCAACATCAGTGATGGTACCAATGGTAGAACCTTTGACGAGCACGTTAACCCCGGGTAGGGCTTCACTGGTTTCACCGTCAGTAACGGTTCCCCTGATGGTACGATCCTGGGCATAGGCAAACTGGCTGAGGCAGAACAATGCCAGTGCCATTACCCATCCCTTTTTGAGGCATGGTAAAGAAATTTTCATGAAATAGTTGTTTTGTTAGATAAATGAAAATATAGACCGAAAATTTTTAAAATCTATATGAGAAAAGAAGCCTTTTGCTTCAATTCATAATTAGTTGTTTTCTTGATACTTTTTAAATCTTATTGAATTAAAGCATCAATTTGGAAAAAGAAAAGACTTTTTAATTAAAATTTTTAAGAAGAATCAAAAGTCAGTAAAAATGAAAACTGAACTGTTTTTAATAATATGTTGTAAAAATTTACCAAAAAATTATCTGGAATGATTATTCTTTATTATGTAATAAATTGATATGCCTTAAACTATAGGTCTGTCCAACTGTACATTTTGAAGGAAAAGCTTAAATAAAATTTGGGAATTGATTAGGTTTGTGGCACAAAATTCAAACCTTCTTAACTTATCCCTAGCTATGGCAGATACCCTGCAGCCAAAGAATGCAGAAATCAAGATCTATGCAGGTCCCGATTCACTGGATGATTTTAACCTGGAAGAACTCTACCGGATCGCCGAGATCAAAGTGAATGGCAGCGAAGCCATTTACGGGGCACGCACCGTCGGCCTGAAATCACGCACCAATTTTGATAAAGATAATACCGAAGAAGGCTTCATGGGCTTTGATTTTGAAGCTATCATGAAAAACTTCAATATCTTCGGCCACGGTGGTAATGCAGATGACCTGGTGCCTTTGCCTACCGTACAGATGGCTGAAAAACTTTATAAGGAAACCGGCCTGATCCCTTCTTCTGAAATCATGCTGCCTGCCATACAACTGGCCTGTATTAAAAAGTCCTTTGCCAATGACCCTTTCCTGGTTTGGAACTCAGCGGTAGACCAGTTGGGCTGGCACATTCGCCAGATGGCTGGTTTTGCCGAAGAACACGGCTGGATCGTAGGCCTCAAAAACGGCAAGTGGCTGGGCGAAGAATATAAAAAAGCCGAAAAACCTGATTTCCAGGGCAAAACAAGTATAGAAGTGGTTTGGGACGGCTTAGTCAACTATGCGTCTATCGCTGATGAAGTGATCCTGATCCAGCGCGGTTGCGACCTGCCTGCCAAGGGGGAGTACCGTAACCTGCCTATCCACTACACTGCCATGCGTACCAAAAAAAGGCATGCTGACCGTAAAATTGGCCTCTACTTTGACCCCAGCCATTCGCTGGGCCCTAAAATGCGCGACCAGATCGTGGAGAAAACCGTGGAAGCCATGAAAATGAAGGTAAGCGATGATGAATATCTCTACGACGGTATCCTTATAGAAGTAGGTACTGCCAAATGCGACACCCACCAGCATATTACAGTGGCCGAACTGGAAGACATGGCACAGCAGCTGGCCGAATTCAGAACTCTCTCCGGCCGTAGGAAGATTGCCGATACCCAGGCCTGAATTTTCTGATTTTCTTCTCATCAAAAAACCCCACTTTAACAAAGCGGGGTTTATTTTTTTAAGCTGAAGCAGGTTTTGCCGCTGCTTTAACCAGGCCAAAGCTTATTCTGATAAGCTATATTTGGCAGGCACGCCTTTTCCAGGCAGGGTTGACCTGATAAACTCCCTGATATCTTCATTAGCAGTTTGCAGGTCTTCGGCTCGCAGGTACATCATATGGCCGCTGCGGTAGCCTTTGAAGCTCAGGCGATCTTTCATGCGCCCGCTGGGATCAATGTGCCACATGGTATATTTAGCATCAAAATAGGTAGTGGCGCCATCGTAGTAACCTGACTGTATCATCACATTGAGATAAGGATTCTGGGCCATGGCCTGGCGCAGGTTATCGCCCGTCATATCATTGCTCCTGTCCCAAGGATGTACCGGGCCAAACATATTGTATTTGATGTCAGTCTCAAAATTGAGCTGATTGCGGAAATAATAGTTGATGGCAGGAGTAAACGAGTGCAGCCAGGAAGTCAATTCTGAATTGTAATCAGGGCGGTCGCCTGCCAGCTGTCGGTCAATGCCCAGGTAACGGGAATCCAGTCGGCCTACCGTATAGCCTCCGCGATCTCGGAGCAGCGCCTTCCAGAAGTAGGAAGTAGGTACGTCCAGGTTATGCTGCATGATCTCTTTGGTGGTCAGGCCTGAAAAGTAAGACATCCGCTCTGCCATCTTCTGCATTTCAGTTTCATCCAGAAAGCCACCTTTGGCCATGGCAGGCAGTAATTCATTGATGGTAAAAGCTTCAGACTCCTCCAGCACCTCATCCAGGTCTTTCTGCTGCAAAGTAGTGGGCAAAGCCTTCTGGTACCAGGCTGCTGCGGTGAAATAAGGCAGTCGGTTGGCTGCATCAACTGGTCCGTCACGTTTTATGCCCAAACCGGTGGGAGATACCAGTATCACGCCATTGAGGTACATCCACTGGGCATTCTGCAGTTCCAGGGCCAGGCCGGATACGCGGGTGGTGCCGTAGCTCTCGCCTATCAGGTATTTGGGAGAGGTCCAGCGGTTGTAGCGGGTCACAAAGGTATTGAGCCACTCTGCCAGGTACTCAATATCGGCATTGACACCAAAAAAGGTAGAACGATCCACTTCCTCATCCAGCACACGGGAATAGCCGGTATTGACCGGGTTGACATAGACGATATCAGCCACATCCAGGATGGAATAGGGATTTTCACGAATGCCATAGGGCTGCACCGGATAGCCTTCATCATCAATCTGCAGCATGCGAGGCCCGGTATAAGCAATGTGCATCCATACCGAGGCTGATCCGGGGCCACCATTGAAGGAGATCACCAGCGGACGGGCCGCACGATCTCTCACATCTGACCTTTCATAATAAGTATAGAATAGAGCTGCGATAGGTTCACCTTTCTCATTCCAGACGGGCATAGTACCCGTGCTTGCCTGGTAGGGTACTTTTTGTCCTTTTATATTTACTTCGTGAGTAGTGGTTACCGTAGTGTCTGCCGGAAGTTTTCGCTGCTGGGCAAACAAAGGGCTGATCATCAGCCAGAGGCCGATCATTAAAGTAAAGGATCTGTTCATTAGATAATGCTTAGGTTAGGTAAAACTAAAATTAACAGGCCCAAAAGATACATTTTTCACTTTACATAAGTCAAGATTTACGACTTATGATAATTTTTTACGTAAGCTGTTGCGCTATGAAGTAGCGATAGCAGCTTAGTTTAAATATTTTTACCTGAAAAAACGTATATTAAGCAAGCTGAATGCATGCCATTACACTGCTATGATGAAAACGTGCCAACTTAATTTACAATGAAGAAAACAACCTACATTTTTTTATTTGCAATTACGCTCAGCCTGTTTGTTTCTCTCGCATTTGTGTTCAAGAAAGATAATGTTCCATCAAATGATATTGAAGAAGTGACCCAGGCTGACGGTATTATGGTGGCCCGGCTCAGCCAGGGCGACACCGCAAACTTTGCTGCCATACGTGCTGAATTTAAAAAAAGAAACCAGGGTTACGACCTGCAGTATTACCATCAGGTAAAGCAGGTACCGGCTACCAATGATTACCGGCTTGCCTTCATACAGACAGGCGGTGGTACAGCAGAGCTTTCGCAGCAGGATACTTCTAAAGTATCGGTAGGTGATATTGTATACCTGGATAAAAATGTAGCGATGGAAACAGACAGCCTTCTGGATGTGCTGGTTTTTACGGTACCGGAGCCTCTCCCCCAGGAAATTCCTGCCTTTATCCGGCCTGACTGGGACTCAAATATCACGGATGTTCCAGGTGGCTGCGCTACGGAAAATAATGCTTACCGCCGTATTTTACTTACCTGGCAGGGTAAAGTGGGGCATTACCTTTACCATGCCCTCAATGCACACCGCGTGCGGATCATGGATTCGTTTACCCACTACCATCCTGAGAATGGCGGGTTTGATGAATTTTACCTCGTACAGATGGTCATGCCCAAAGCCAAGCTGATTACTTCCGATCAAGTTGATCTGATCACCCAGCCTGAAAAAGTGCAACACGAACATACCGAAGGTATAATTGACGAAACGCAGCTGCAGGTAGGTGACCTGGTATATCTGCCCCGAGGGGTGGCACACCGCGGCCTGGGTGGCGTATTGGCGCAGGTCATCACCGTACCAGGATTTGTTCCCGGCTCAGAGATCGGGCTTGACCATCACCTGAGGGCTATCAATGAAAATCTAGGTCTTGAAGGAAAGGATAAGCTGCCTTACAATGAGCTGGCTTCCCGCTCGGCGGTGATCAAATAGAGCCCTGATCATCATCGGTCAACTCTTCCTCCTGCTCCTTTTTTAAAAAGATCAGCCCGGCATCCACCAGCTGAATGAGGTACTGCAGCTTACGCTTCAGTTTGTCGGTCATATCCTGGTAGTAGTAGAGCACCTTGAGCGGGCGCTGCAGGTTTTCCAGCAGCATGCGGGTAAAATCATTAGGCTCTTTTAGGTGCCGGGCGGTCACTTCATTATAAATAGCCTCCAGGTTCAGAATAGCTTTGGAAATATTCAAAGCATCCCTTTCTTCCATCTGAAGCTGTTTGCGCTTCCGGTAGCGGATGTGGTTATCCAGGCTTTTCTGGGCTTTGTTCATACACTAAAAATAGTATTCCTGCTGACTTATAAATTTGGTTATTCATGAATCTACCTCTCCCCAGGCCAGGGCACCAGTTCAGAGTGGTAGAAGTCTATTCCCAGTTCCTGAAAGCGATCTGCCTGCGCTGCCAGGCGTTTTCGGTAAGATTCCCAATTTCGTTGGGCGACAGGCGTCCAGCCTATTTCCGCATAGCCAGGTAAGCGGGGAAAAACCATATATTCAATGTCATCCATCGTACGAATGGTCTCTGTCCATAGCGGAGCTTCTATCCCCAGAATATCAGCCTGCTCTACACCTTCAGCCAGTTCTGCAGGATCCCACTGGTAGGCATCATCCACTTCGGTAAAACCAGCCCAGTTTAGCCCCAAGTTGGTTGTAGAATCGTACTTCATGTCCATGTACGAACGGCTTGCCGGCGACATAATTACGCTGGCACCCTGGACCACGGCTTTACGCACATTTGCGGTATCTGCCC
The DNA here is from genome assembly GCA_046541235.1 of Cyclobacteriaceae bacterium. Classification (GTDB taxonomy): domain Bacteria; phylum Bacteroidota; class Bacteroidia; order Cytophagales; family Cyclobacteriaceae; genus Catalinimonas. The sequence continues at coordinate 5,490 of JBKHDR010000003.1, forward strand.
AGTGCTGCACAACTGTTGATGGCAGCAAAGCTGCATTGGCTATTTCATCCCAGCCAATCACCTTTTTGCCATGAGATTTTACAATTTCCTGAGCCCGGTTGATAAAGCGAATATAATCCTCTTCCTCCGTTACATGCGACTCATCACCACCAATGTGTATATAGGGACCTTCAGTAATGGCTGCCAGCTCTCCTACTACATCGTCTACAAACCGGTAGGTAAGCTCATTGTCAATACAGAGTGTACTGAATCCCACCTCAATGCCGGTATAAAGTTCTGGCTTTCTATTCTGGCAATTCAGCTCAGGATATGCGGCCAGAGCGGCATTGGTATGGCCGGGCATATCTATTTCGGGAATAATGGTAATAAACCTTTCTGCTGCATAAGACACAATATCTCTATATTCCTCCTGCGTTAGGTAACCGCCTTTGTCGCCCCCTACGGCGGTGCTGCCTCCATAAGTAGCCAGCTTTGGCCAGGATTTGATCTCAATACGCCAGCCCTGATCATCGGACAAATGCAGGTGCAGGGCATTCAATTTATAAAGGGTCATCAGATCAATAAACCGCTTGATGTCTTCAGGACCAAAAAAATGACGGGCAATATCCAACATAGCCCCACGATAGGCATAAGCAGGCTGATCTTTGATACTTAGGGCAGGAATGAACCAGGGCCCCTGCTGTAGGCTGGTATTTTCTATCCTGGCGGGGAGCAGCTGACGAAGGCTCTGTATACCCCTGAACAGCCCTTCAACTTGATAAGCCTCCAGATGAATATTTTCATCATCCACTTTGAGGGTGTAGCCTTCCTTACCCAGAGAGGGTTCCACCTTTAGAGAAAGAACGATTGCCTGAGGCACCGCTTTACCCACTTCAATAGGGAGCGCAAATCCTGTTGAAGGACGAAGTAGTGAGCCTAGGTAATCAGCAATAGGTTTCAGCCCTTCTTCTTCTGTAGTAAGTATGATTTTACTTTCATCTGTAAGCACAAAGCTCTCTCCACCCAGGTTCATTTCTGTCGGTAAAGGAATGAGGGCTACTTCTGTCGGCTCAGTTTCCTGAGACTGCTCACTGATGGTACTGCAGGCAGTCAAGGAAATAAAAGAAATCAGATAAATTAAAGATTTCAGGCTTTTAAGGATCATAGGGCTTATGTTTTGAGCCGGGCAATTTAAAGATAATTTGTCAAAGAGAACGAACCTGCTGGCTCAATGAGAATACTGTGCATCAAAATGGGATTGAAACCTTAAAAGTGAAGCTCCCCTAACATATTTCAATATTCCAAAACTCTGATAAACATATACTTACAGTCAAGAAATCATCTTAAAACTGAGATAGCATTTGCTGATAAACTTAGTTTTTCAGGTATGAATGATCTAAAAACTTACCTGCTGATACAGGCTTTTGCGCTGGCCTGATCTACCCCTCATTGCCAAACAAAAAATCCTTAACTAATGCTGTGGCTAAATTTTTGAAGTGGTAAAATTCGTAACAAAGCCTTAAAAGAGGCGTTTATTTAAAAAATTTAATATTATGATGATCAAAAAACTTTTTAGTTTTTTCCTATTAATTTTTTTTGTTTTTAGTTGCCAAAGGGTACCTCTCACCGGCAGGTCACAATTTACCCCTCTGCCTGAGAGCCAGATTCATGCCCTGAGCTTCCAGAATTACCAGCAGGTACTCAGTGAAAGTCAACTTTCTGACGACCAGCAGGCAGTGAGTATGGTCAAAGATGTGGGTCGCAAAATTTCCACTTCAGTGGAAAATTATTTCAGGGATAAGAACATGACTGATCAGATTGACGGCTTTGAATGGGAATTTAACCTCATAGAAAATGACGACATGATCAATGCATGGTGTATGCCGGGTGGAAAGGTGGCTTTTTATACGGGAATCCTTCCTGTCTGCCAGGATGAAACCGGGGTGGCTGTTGTGATGTCGCACGAAATCGCCCATGCTATTGCTAACCACGGAAATGAACGTATGGCCCAGCAACTCGCCGTACAACTGGGGGGCACTGCTTTGAGCGTGGCAGTCAGCGAACAGCCAGAAACGACTCAGAGACTAGCCCTGGCTGCTTTCGGCCTTGGAACCCAGTTTGGTGTGCTCCTGCCCTACTCACGCAAACATGAAACCGAAGCCGATGAACTGGGCATTTACTTCATGGCTATGGCCGGTTATGATACCTCGGAAGCGGTAGATTTCTGGTCAAGAATGAACGAAAAAGGAGGAGAAAGGCCTCCGGAGTTTCTCTCTACCCATCCCTCTCCTGAAAACAGGATTTCCCACATTAGAAATGTCATTCCGAAAGCAGAAAAATTCAGGAACAAATACTAAGCGTTACTTTTCAGCCTGAGCAGGCTGTAGTTCGCCCCGGATATACAACTTATAATTCTCGCAACTGAGCCTGCCAGTTTCTGCACAATAAGGACATTTTTTGTACAAGGCTGCTCCGAGAGGGCCGCGTTCTACCATGATGCCCTCTCCCCTGCAGGATGGACAAACCACAAAAGGAACCTCCTCGCAATTGAGAATCTCTCTCTGACGATTGGATTTGTTTTTTCTGGAGAGTTGCTCACCCGTTTCCTGAGGCTGACTATCCTGCCTGTCTTCCTCTGCCATAGTGAGATATTCAGCAGCCTGATCAAAGTACACGCCCGAGGTGCCTTTCAGTTCAATGTATTTGTTAAGCCACTTGATGCTCTGGCTGTATTTTTCAAGATGATAGGAATTTTTGCCGAAGTAAAAGCATAGTTCGGCTGGCACCACTTCCAGATTTTGAAGAGCCTCCCTGAAGTATTGGTCGGCGGCAACAAAATCACCCTTGTTCATCAATTCTACGCCCTCATCCATTTTCATAATCTGCTCATTCTGCTTCAGGTTAAGCGTAGTCTGAGCATCTGAAAGCCCCGACCATAACATGATGGCTATCATCAAGATCAATCTGTATATCATCCTTCTTCCTTTATTCTCTGAATTTATAAAATTTTGGACTAATAGAAAACATAGCTTTTGCAGCTAACATTCGTTTTGTCCCTTCAGGTAATACCCTTTTTTTCTTCTTAGCAATATATGTCATAATTTTGTGTATGACTAAAGAAGAACTGGAAGAAGGTACAAAGCTATCGCTGGACTTTGATAAAAGGAATGGATTACTTCCCGTCATCGTCCAGGAAAAGGTATCGGGTCAGATCCTGATGCTGGGCTATACTAATGAGATGGCTCTGGAAAAGACCCTCAGAAGTCGTTTGGCTACCTTCTGGAGTACCTCCAGGCAGGCTTTGTGGACTAAAGGTGAAACTTCCGGCGACTATCTGTACGTTCATCATATACTGGTTGATTGTGATCAGGATGCGCTGGTTTACCAGGTTGAACTTATGGGCAATGGCGTTTGCCATACCCGCCATGAGGATGGGACGCACCGTAAAAGTTGTTTTTACCGCAGCTTTGATCTCAAATCTCATAAGCTGATTAATCTTTCTTCTGCCGATCCTGGGCCTGATGCTGACATAAACTGAAGTATGAAAACAAGCGAAATATTAAGAGAAGCTGGACTCAGAAATACCTCCAGCCGACGAAAAATCATAGAATTGCTGCTTAATGCTGACACAGCCCTATCTGAAGTAGATCTGGAAAAGATCCTGGCTTCAGAGTGTGACCGAACCACCATCTACCGGACACTCAACACACTGCTGGAAAACAAGCTGGTTCACCGCCTGGTAGATATGGACGGAGTGAGCCGCTATGTGCTCAACAACCAGCAGCAGGCAGTGGTAAGCGACCATGTACATTTTAAGTGCAACGCCTGCGGCACCATATCCTGCCTGCCGGAAAACCCTTCGCATGAGATCAGGCTGCCCGAAGGCTACCATATGCTGGACACTAATTTTTTGGTAATAGGGGTTTGTAACGATTGTAACAGTTCGGATAAATAACCTAACTTGCAGCTTTTTCATGTACGCCTAAATCCTAATCCATGAACAAGAAAGTTCGTGAAGAATATCCAGTTTACCTGACCAACAGCTATACCCGCAAGAAAGAAAAATTTGAACCTCTTACTCCCTCATTTGTAGGATTGTATGTCTGCGGACCGACCGTCTATGGTGACCCGCATCTCGGACATGCACGTTCTGCCATCTCTTTTGACATCATTAGAAGGTACTTTGAGTTTCTGGGCTACAAAGTGCGTCATATACGCAATATTACCGATGTAGGTCATCTGGAAGACGAACTGGCTGAATCGGGCGAAGATAAAATTTCAAAAAAAGCCCGGCTTGAAAAGCTGGAGCCCATGGAGATCGCACAGCAGTATACCCGCAGTTACCATGAAGCCATCAACAAGCTCAACAACCTGCCGCCCAGTATTGAGCCAACAGCTACCGGTCATATTCCGGAGCAGATCAGCGTGATCAAAAACATCATTGACAATGGTTTTGCCTATGTGGTAAACGGCTCGGTGTATTTTGACCTGGATAAGTACAGCAAGTCTTATGAATATGGTAAGCTATCAGGCAAGGTGCTGGAAGAATTGCAGTCGGGCAGCCGGGATACGGAAGGACTGGGCGAGAAAAAGAACCCCCATGACTTTGCCCTCTGGAAAAAGGCCAGCCCTGAACATATCATGAGATGGGACTCTCCCTGGGGCGTGGGCTTTCCTGGCTGGCATATTGAGTGTACTACCATGTGTACCCGCTACCTGGGTGAGACTTTTGACATCCACGGCGGAGGGCTGGATCTGCAGTTTCCTCACCACGAAGCGGAAATAGCGCAGAGTGTGGGAGCTTACCATCATCAGCCGGCACGCTACTGGCTGCACAATAATATGATTACCATTGACGGGCAGAAAATGAGTAAGTCTCTGGGTAATTTTATTACCCTGGCGCAGCTCTTTGAGGGTAACCACCCCAAGCTGGAGCAGGCATATAGCCCGATGACGGTACGTTTTTTTATACTACAAGCCCATTACCGCAGTCCGCTTGACTTTTCTAACCAGGCGCTGCAGGCCGGCGAAAAAGGCTTTGCCCGCCTGATGGCAGCCGAAGAACTGCTGGATAAACTACAGCATCAGGAAGCTCAGGTGAATGAGCAGCTTGACAGGGAAATCAGAGAACTGTGCCTTTCCTGCTATGAGCATATGAGCGACGACTTCAACACGGCCAAAACCATCGCCTCGCTTTTTGAAATCAGCTCGCGTATTAACGCTTTCTACCATAAGCAGCAACCCCTGGAAAGTATCTCTGCCGAATCATTCCGGATGCTTACAGAAACTTACCGAGGCTTTATTCATCAGGTACTGGGGCTGCAATCCGAAAAATCAGACGAAGGCGGCAGGTTGGATGCGTTGGTAAACCTGCTGATTGACATGAGAACCGAAGCCAAAAGTCAGAAAGATTACGCCACCTCTGATAAGATCCGCGACCAGCTGGCTGGCCTGGGGATCATGCTTAAAGATGAAAAAGGGGGCAAGACTACTTATACACTGGCCAGATAGTTTAGCCCTTAGCAAGGGTTCTTAAAATTTGTCTGACAGAGGACTCAGAATGAAACACTTCTTCAAAAAGCACGTTAATGTAGCCCCGTCTGTGTATAACGGGGTATTATACTGCCTATTTTTGCCTATTGCTTAAAGATGGAATGTTCTAACAACTTACATCCAAAAAGTAACAAGCATATTCCGCAGTAAATGAGAAATACCAGCATTAGATTTTGAAGAAAAAAACATGATTCTATCAGGAAAAGAAATTGAAAGACTGCTAGGCAAGGAAATATTTATAGAGCCTTTTTCCCCTTCGCAAATTAATCCCAACAGTTATAACCTTCGTTTACATAATGAGCTTCTGGTGTATGAAAACCATGAGCTGGATATGAAAAAGGATAACCCCGTTACCAAAATCATCATCCCCGAAGAAGGCTATGTGATGGAGCCCGGCAAACTCTATTTAGGCAGAACGGTTGAAACTATCAGGGCAGAACATCACGTTCCTAAACTGGAAGGTCGCTCCTCCATTGGTCGTCTGGGTATCGTGGTACATCTTACGGCTGGCTTGGGTAATATTGGTTCTAACGGACACTGGACGCTGGAACTGGCCTGTATACAGCCGGTACGTATATATGCGAATGTAGGTATTTGCCAGATTTACTTTGAAGATATCAAAGGGGAGTTTGACTTTTATAAAAGTAAAAAGTACCATCACGAAGATATACAGCCCAGCCTGATTTTTCAGGAACTACTACCTTAAATGATTCGGAAGGCAATAAGAACCATGGCCCTGCTGCTGATCCGTTTTTACCAGCTCAGCATCTCTCCCCTTTTGGGAAGCCATTGTCGGCATACGCCTTCCTGCTCTCATTACACCGCCCAGGCTATCCAGGAATGGGGTTTGCTTAAAGGTATTGTACTGGGTGCCAAAAGAATTGCCCGTTGTCATCCCTGGGGTACTTCCGGACATGATCCGGTTCCCAGGCGAAATAACCAGCCTGACGAAAAGTTTTAAACTCAGGGATGATGTACTTAATAAAGTTGACATGAATATTGATCAGAAATATATGCAGCAGGCACTTACCCTGGCGCGTCAGGGTGATGGACACGTAAGCCCCAACCCCATGGTGGGCTGTGTGATCGTCAAAGACGGTCAGGTGATTGCCGAAGGCTGGCATAAACAGTACGGTCAGGCCCATGCCGAAAGAGATGCTGTAGATAATATGGAAGACCCTTCATTGCTACAGGACAGTACCGTTTATGTCAACCTGGAACCTTGTTCCCACTACGGAAAAACGCCTCCCTGTTGCGAATTGCTTATCCTTAAAAAGGTAAAAAGAGTAGTTATTGCCAATATTGACCCTAACCCCCTGGTTAACGGACTGGGTATCCGCAAAATGCAGGAAGCAGGCATAGAGGTAGAGGTAGGAATTCTAGAAGAAGAGGGCCGCCAGCTCAATCATGACTTCTTTCAGCGGATGGAACATAAACAAAATAAAGAAACGGTTAATTAATACCATATCATGCTACTTCACAACCGAGTGGACAGTCGTATTCTGAAAGCCAAAATGGAACAGAGCGACGAAGAAAGAATTACCCTCTCTTTCTACAACTATTATCACCTTAGCAACCCTCAGCAAACAAGAGATGAGCTGTACCAGCACTGGATCAAGTGGCCGGTCTATGGCAGAGTATATGTAGCCCATGAGGGTATCAATGCACAGGTAAGCGTTCCTAAAGATAAGTTTGAAGCCTTTGCCGAAGAACTTAACCGGTTTTCCTTTCTGGATCATGTCCGGTTGAATATTGCCGTAGAGGATGACGGTAAGTCCTTTTATAAGTTAAAAATCAAAGTGCGAGAGAAAATTGTAGCCGACGGTCTGGATGATCAGACTTTTGACGTGACAAAAAAAGGAAAGCATGTCAATGCGGAAGAATTCAACCGCCTGACTGATCAGCCTGATACCATTGTGGTAGATATGCGAAACCATTACGAAAGCGAAGTAGGTCATTTTGAAAACGCCATCCTCCCGGATGCCGACACCTTCAGAGATGCTTTGCCCATCGTGGTAGAAACGCTGAGCCCCTATAAAGATAAGACCATTATCATGTACTGCACCGGGGGCATCCGCTGCGAAAAAGCGAGTGCTTACCTGCGGCATAAAGGTTTTACCAATGTGCATCAGCTGGAAGGCGGTATTATCAAATACGCCCGCGATGCACAGGCGCAGGGTTTACCCGTTAAATTCAAGGGAAAAAACTTTGTGTTTGATGAACGCCTGGGCGAACGCATATCCGATGAGGTGATCAGCCACTGTCATCAGTGCGGCAAGCCCTGCGATAAGCATACCAACTGTAAGAATGATGCCTGCCACCTGCTGTTTATTCAGTGCGATGCCTGTGCTGAAAAATACGAAGGCTGCTGTTCGGATGACTGCCGCTCATTTACGCATCTCCCCGAAGAGGAGAAGCAACAGCAGAAGAAAAAATACCTCAAGCAGCGCAATGTTTTCCGCAAAGGAAGAGTGGATCATCTTAAAAAAGAATTGCAGTAAGATTTAACAAGTGCTCTAAATTCAAAAAAGGCTGCTTTCTATCTGAATTCAGCCTTTTTTTGATCTGATTTAATTGCTAGCGTATTTCCTTTTCCTCAGATAATACTTCACTACGCCAAAGAGCATAATCAGCAAAACGGGGCCGGCTAAGTTGAGCACCTGCCACATGATGGCCTGCTGCTTCACCTGCACCTGGTCAAGCGGTCTGATTTGTATCTCCTTGGCCCGGGCATTGATAAGCCCGTCTTCGTCTGTCAGGTAGCTTAGCAGGTTGATCACCAGGTCCTGGTTGGCAAAAGTGCGCTCAGTGATGGGGTCATAGCCCAGCGGTATGGGCTGTCCTGTCTGCGGGTTGACATCATTTTTTACAAAATCGCCATCCGCTACCACTACCAGTTTGGTATCTTCGCTTTGTTCTCTGAAGCTGTTCGGACTGGCCATTTCTGGCAGGACTCTGTTTCTGAAAACAGAAGTAAAGTTTCCTTCCAGCAGGTAAGCCAGTGCCTGCGGTCCAGCCCGGAAGTTCTCTGGTTGGGGTGCTGTACGCAGTTCGTTCAGGTCTACGATCATCGGTGTCTGCAACACCCGCGAATATTCTGAGCTATACACCAGAGGCGTTTTAACAACACCGGCCGCCTGCACCGTATCTATCTCACTGACAAAACGAAAATAGACGGCATCCATATTTTTGACAGTAGGATGATTACCATAGCGATTGGCAATTGGAAAAAAGGGCCACTGTAGAGGTCTGATCTGTGGCTGACCGCCAATTTCGCCCACTACGATGGGATAAACGCCTGATTTGATATCCTGTACCAGGGTGTTGTTAATTCGTACGCCGTAGCGGAACAGCAGCTCATCCAGCCCCAGATCATACGGAAAAGCAATAGAGCCATCTGCCCCAAGGCTGTCCATTTCAATGCGCAGCGCGTCCAGGAAAAACATAACTTTCCCACCCCGCATGATGTACTGGTCCAGTTTGTACTGATCAGCCTTGCTGAAAGCCTCGGTAGGTTTGTTGACCAGCAGTACATCTAAGTCAGGTATGCTGTCCAGCCCGGGCAGAAAAACGTCATACATCTCGTAATATTCCGCCAGGGTTTCGGCCAGTGAGGCAATCTCGGCACCGGCCAGTTCTCCGTGTCCCTGTACCAGGCCGACACTTTTCTTTTCTGCAGCCACCAGTTTTCGGATACCGCTGGCCAATTGGTATTCTACATTCTCTATTGACTGGTTCAGAGCCTCTTCAGCACCTGCAGCACGGTCGCCGCTCAGCAACATCACGCCTGCCTGCTGGGTACCCTGACTAATGAGTGCCCCGGGAAAGATCAGCTTTTGCTGGCGATTAGCTCCTTCTTCGTCAAAGACACGGGTCGGCTCTATGCCCAGGTCGTTGAGCTTTACCATCATTTCCTGCTGCTGTTGCCTGTCCAGCCCTTCAAGCGGGTTTTCAAAGCGATAATCCAGTTCAGCTCCAGCGTATACTTCAAACTCCACCAGGGTTTCTTCTATGCTCTTCTGCAGCCTCCTAAAAGAAGGATTAATATCTCCCTCCAGGTATATAGTCACTACCAAACGTTCATCCAGGTTCCTTAGCATTTCTTTAGTAGCCTCGTTGATGGTATAGCGTTTTTCTTCTGTCAGATCAAGGCGGAAGAAGTAATTCTGAGCCAGAAGATTGAACAGAAAAAGAGCGATAAGGCCCAGCGCAAAGCGGGACACATCTTTCCAGAAAGCTTTATGTTCTTTAGGAGCCGTAGGCGGAGAAGCAAGTGTTTTGTTCATATCTATCTTAAGCTTTTACCATTTTCTGCTACCCAGTACCAGCTGAGTCAGCAGCACCATCAAGGCCATCACTGACAGGAAATACACCACATTTCTGGAATCAATCAAACCACGGCCCAGGGCATCATAATGATGTATCAAACCCAGCTGACTGATAAAATAATCTGCATTGCTCCAGATCTCCAGAGAAGCCAGCGCATCAAAGCCGCTGAAAAGCAGAAAGCAGAAAAACACCGCCAGTATGAAGGCAATCACCTGGTTTTCGGTGAGTGCTGAGGCCAGGATTCCGATAGAGGTAAAAACGCCCCCCAGCAGCAGCAGGCCCACATATGACCCGGCAATGCCGGCAGAATCCAGGTTACCGGCCGGGCTGCCCAGCTGGTAGACTGAAAAATAATACAGCAAAGTGGGCAAAAGGGCGAAAATGACGATGGTCCAGGCAGAAAACAGCTTGCTGAGAATCAACTGTGTATCCGTGATGGGCTGGGTGAGGAGCAATTCCATAGTCCCTCCTTTTTTCTCTTCGGCAAAGCTGCGCATGGTAATGGACGGAATCAGGAACATGAACACATAGGGACTGAAAGCGAAAAGTGTGTACATATCCGCATAGCCGTAGCTAAGGATGCTGGTATCAGGAAATACCCACATAATCAGGCCGATGCCGGTCAGGAAGACGGCGATGACGATATAGGCGATAAGTGAATTAAGAAAACTGTTAATCTCTTTTTTATATAGCTGCCACATATTAACTCAGGGTCAGGTTGCGGAAGATTTCTTCCAGTGAATTACCGTACTGACTTACGGTCTTTTGCTCCAGGCTGCGCATCTCCAGTAGAACCAGAGACTTTTCTGCTGCAAAATGGAAAATGGCAGGCCTGATATCGCTCACACCCGCTTCTGCTTTAAGCAGGTAGCGCCTGTTTTCCTGCCTGCTTACATCCTCTACACCCGCTATGCTCTCCAGCAGCAAAGGTGCCACCTCATCGGCAAATTCAACTTCTACCAGTTGTTGTTTTGCATTGATGCCGGAAGAATACTGAAGTTCATGCATCGCGCTGTTTATTACGATATTGCCCCGGTTGATAATCACCACTCTGTCGCAAAGAGCCTGCACCTCCTGCATGATGTGGGTGGACAGAATAACCGTTTTCTTTGCGCTGATATTTCTGATCAGGCGGCGTATTTCTACCAGTTGGTTAGGGTCCAAACCCGTGGTGGGTTCATCCAGGATGAGTACTTCCGGATCATGGATCAACGCCTGGGCGAGGCCCACTCTCTGGCGGTAACCTTTAGATAATGAACCTATCAGTTTGTGCTGCTCCAGTCCCAGGCCACAAAGTTCTACCATCTCGGCTACTCTTTTGCTCAGACCTGTGCCTTTAAGACCATACATACCTCCCACAAAATGCAGGTACTCACGTACATACATATCAAGGTAAAGCGGATTGTGCTCAGGCAGGTAGCCTACTTTTTTTCTCACCTCCAATGAATCTTCTACCACATCCAGTCCGCAGACCTCTACCCTTCCTCTACTGGGGGGCAGATAGGCCGTGGCGATCTTCATGGTGGTAGACTTTCCGGCACCATTGGGCCCCAGGAAACCGAGAATCTCACCGGCTTTGGCCTCAAATGAAATAGCGTTGACCGCTACCTGGCGGCCAAAAATTTTTGTCAGTTGATCTACTTTCAGAGACATGGGTTAAAATTAGCGATAAGCTGCTGACTTAACGCAAAAGAGTGCTGAATTATTCCCATGGGGTAGGGTGAGATGTATGTTCAGGTAAAAAAACGTCTTAAAAGAATCAACCTGGTAGGGTATCAACAGCGAAAATCCTGAAACAGCCAACTGACCTTTTTTTGGAACAGAAACTGCTAAGCTGTTTATCTGTAAATAGCTGCAGTATTGTAGTGCTTTACAGGGGTATGAAGTCTATATTTTGCGGATTACTACTCACTGAATTTTATCATATTGACAATTCTAAAAGGTCTCGGAACACTAGAGAAAATGATTCAAACTGAAGAACGATATACGTCTTTCTGCCTGGTTTTAGTTCTTTTGCTTATTGCTGTCTGTTTTAGCTCATGTGATGATGAAAAAGCCTACTGTTTTGAAGGCGATGGTAACCTTACAGAAAGTGAAATGAATATCCCTGCTTTCCAAAGCATTTATGTGTATGATGGGCTAAATGTCTACCTGCATCAGGCAGAAGAACAGAAAGTGATTATCAAAGCCGGAAAAAACATCATCCACCGGATTAGCGCGGAGGTCAATGACGGCGGACTTTTTCTCCGAGATCAGAATCGCTGTAACTGGAGCCGCGATTATCAGGAAAGAGAGGTCCATATCTGGACCAAAGATATTCATACCATTGAACAGTCCGGCTATGGTAAGATTGTGAGTGCAGACACATTAAAAATGCCTGATCTTAACCTCAGGGCGCAGGGCGGACCGGGTAACTATGAGCTTACGCTGGATTGCGAACGCGTAGTTGTCCACTCCTGGAGATATGGCACCATCAAACTGGCAGGCAAGACCAGGCAACTTGTCGTAAAATACCTGAACAACAATGCTATTTTTGACGGCCGGGACTTACAGGCTGAGGAGATTGAAATAATTCATAAAAGCCACAATAGTTTCCATCTTTACCCTATTAAATCACTGAAAGGCGAGATCAGGGCCAGAGGTCATACCTACCTCTATCATGAACCTGAACTTATACAGGTAGAACAGAAAGGACAGGGTGAGATTATTGTGAAATAAGGCCCTGAAAAATCTCCCAGGGCCCTCTAAATGCTAAGGCTGAAACATCATTTTCTTTGGCTATTTTTAGTGGTCAGCCAAGCCTTTTTCTACATTAGTGGGTAGGTTAATGAGCGAAAGGCGGATATTTTTTTCATCAGCGGTTTCCCTGAATTCGTTGATCGCCTCAATGATGTCGTAATCAATAAATTTGGTATTATCTCCGTAAATATCTACTACAGAGTTTTGCGATATTTTGTCCAGAATGGAGGTGATATTGGCTTTGTTCAGAAAGCTCACATGTTCACTCAGATGTATGGTGTAATGTGAATGGGTTTCCTTGTTTTCTTCGCTCACCTGGAAAGGCGTATTGTAATTGTTCCTGAGGATAAAATACACGCCTACCGCCATACCTATGGAAATACCTACCAGCAGATCTGTAAAAAGAATAGCCACCACTGTGACGATAAAGGGGATAAACTGCTCCCTGCCAATCCTCCACTGTGATTTATAGAGGGCAGGGCGGGTAAGTTTAAAACCCACATCCAGCAGGATAGCAGCAAGTGCTGAAAGGGGAATCAGGTTCAGAATATCGGGAATCAGCATTACGCAAACCAGCAGGAAAAACCCGTGATAAAAAGCTGACATTTTACTTTTGGCTCCAGCACTGATGTTGGCACTACTTCTCACGATCACGGCTGTCATCGGGATACCGCCGATCAAACCCGCAAGCATATTTCCCACACCCTGGGCTTTGAGTTCACGATTGGTTGGAGTACGTCTTTTCTGTATGTCCAGCTTATCAGTAGCTTCAATACTAAGTAAGGTTTCCAGACTGGCAATAATAGCGATGGTAATGGCTATGCGAAAAGTATCAATATTAAAAAGCTGGGTGAAGTCAGGCGTGGACAGTTCGCTTTGTAATGCTCCCAAACTGTCAAGAGCAGGTATCCGGACCAGGTGCTCGGCGGTAATGGCAAGAACTGGTGCTGTGTACAGAAATAGCTGGTTGACCAATACGGTCACAATCACCACAAGCAGGGCACTGGGAATGCCAGAGAGTACTTTATTTCGGCGAATAAAGGAGGTTTTCCAAAGCAAAATGATACCGAGTGATATCATTCCTATCACCATTGGCCCCCACCCGGGATTCCCCAGTGTATAAGCGATTTCTGAAAAGGTATTCTTGCCATTCATCTGCACAAAGGCATCAACGCCAAAGAAATCAGAATCAACACCGAGAAAATGAGGGATCTGCTTCAGAATCAGAATCAGTCCAATAGCCGCCAGCATTCCTTTGATAACGGAGGAGGGAAAATAATAGCCGATTACACCTGCCCTAAGGAAGCCCAGCACCAGTTGCATCGCACCTGCCAGCACTACGGCTGCCAGAAAAGCCTCAAAAGTACCCAGTTTTTCAATACCATCCAGCACGATTACCGTTAAGCCAGCCGCCGGACCACTCACCGCCAGGTGAGAACCACTGAGCAGGGCCACCACCAAGCCACCCACGATACCAGTCACCAAACCAGACACCAGAGGAGCACCAGAAGCCAGCGCAATACCCAGGCAAAGCGGCAAAGCTACCAGAAACACAACCAGACCAGCAGGTATATCGTACCTGGTATTTTGAAGAAGAGAAGATATGCGAGATCTCATGGGGTATTGAATTGTCTAGGCAGCTGGCTTATTTTCTTAAATTTAAGCAAAAAAACGGCGATTCAGAGCTATGAGTCAAAACACTTTAGTGTAGGAATTAATTACAGTAAACGTAAGGAATAAAATTAGGTAGATAATAATGAATAGATAAGCCCCTCTACTTGTTAATTACCTGATAATAATTTCAATAAAAACCAGAAAAACATGTCAGATATTCTTCATAAAACGGAAGAAGAGTGGAAAAAAGAACTCTCACCCGAACAGTACCGCGTTTTGCGTGAAAAGGGAACCGAAAGAGCTTTTACCGGTGAGTATTATGATCATAAGGAAAAAGGGATTTACAAATGCGCCGCCTGCGGTCAACCCCTTTTTAGCTCTGAAACCAAATATGAATCCGGCTCCGGATGGCCCAGTTTCTATGCGCCCATAGAAGAGGACAAGGTAAAAACAGAGAAAGATACCAGCCATGGCATGGTACGTACCGAAGTTCTTTGTAGCCGCTGCGAAAGTCACCTTGGGCACGTTTTCAATGATGGACCAGCCCCTACCGGTCAGCGTTACTGTATGAACTCTATTTCTCTGGATTTTGAGAAAAAGTAGATGCTGATTCATTATTTAGCTTAATTTATCAGTCTGCCCTTGGGCAGACTTTTTTTTATTTGAAAAATCTTTCAACTTACCTATTTAAAAGCGATCAACGATGACAGATTTTAGCCGGAAAGAACTGGAAAGGTACAGCCGACATCTTATTATTCCAGAATTTAATCTGCAGGGGCAGCAAAAACTCAAAGCGGCCCGGGTACTGGTAGTAGGCTGCGGCGGGCTGGGTGCCCCCCTGCTCTCCTACCTGGCCGCCGCCGGGGTGGGCACCATCGGCCTGCTTGACTATGATGTGGTGGATGAAAGCAACCTGCAGCGTCAGGTGCTCTTTTCGGTCAATGATGTGGGCCGCCCCAAGGTAGAGGCCGCCGCTGAAAGACTGCATGCTCAGAACCCGCATATACAGCTGCAGACGTATCAGACTAAGCTCACATCGGCCAATGCCATAGACATCATACAAAATTATGACATCGTAGCTGACGGCACAGATAATTTCCCTACTCGTTACCTGGTGAACGATGCCTGTGTGCTGCTTGGCAAAGTCAATATTTATGCCTCGGTCTATCGCTTTGAAGGGCAGCTGTCAGTTTTCAACTATGTTGACTCTGAAGGTAAAAGATATCCTAATTACCGGGATCTTTTTCCGGCTCCTCCTCCTCCCGGGCAGGTGCCTTCCTGTGCAGAGGGTGGCGTGCTGGGTGTGCTTCCCGGCATCATGGGCAGCCTACAGGCCAATGAGGTGATCAAAGTCATCACCGGCCTGGGAGAGCCCCTGGCGGGCAGGCTTTTTATTTTTGATACGCTGAGCTTTGAATCTCGCACCCTGAAGATTCATCCTCATCCTGAAAATCCGCTTACTGGAAAAAATCCCACGCAGACGCAGTTGATTGACTACGAACAGTTTTGTGGTTTACCCTCTCAGGAAGTGAGCCTGAGCAGTAAAGTAAAAGAAATTGATGTGCAACAGTTCAGGCAGATGCGGGAAAATAAGGAAGATTACCAGCTGATTGACGTAAGAGAGCCCTATGAGTATGACATTGCTCACCTGGGCGGAGAACTGATGCCCGGTAAAGACATTGATCAGTATGTGGAAAAAATACACCGGGATAAAAAAGTGGTGGTTCACTGCCGCTCAGGCGTGAGGAGCAGCCGGGTCATTGAAAAGCTGGAAAAACAATACGGCTTTAGCAATCTGTACAACCTGAAAGGGGGGCTGCTGGCCTGGGCCGAAGAAGTTGATCCTGCTATGCCGGTATATTGAGACTCATTCCCGTTTTTCTTCATTACCTACGACTTCAAAATATCTTTTGTCCCGTGCTTTGAAAAGAAACAAACCGAAAAATAATCCGACAAGGCAAAAAACCATGCTTCTTAGCATAAACTCATCCCAATCAAACAGTGAAAAATCCAGACGAATGATCAGGAGGTAGGAGAAAAATGAGACAAAAACACCCCATGTCAGCCCATGTCTGATGATATACAGCCATTTATGCTGGCGTTTTTTCTCCCACTTTTTAAGATGTTTTCGTTCTCGTTCACCTATAGGTTTCATACTGATGTTTATTTAAAACTCTTCCTTATGCTGTTCCAGCACTTTAAGGTATCGTTTGTCCTGAGCTCTGAAATGCATTAAGGTAGTAATACAACCACCCAGGCAGAAAAGCAGGCACCTGATGAGCACCTTGGGCCAATCAAAGTCTGCAAAGTTAAAGCGAATGACCAGTAGATAAGTTAGCATAGCAAACAGCAACCCACCGATGATTCCATTCCTGCACACATAAGACCATTTGTTTTTTCTGATCTTTTTCCATCGGCGCAGGTATTTAAGTTCGCTATCGCTAACTGGCCTCATAGGTAAATCTAATGATTTCTTATTTCGTGGAGTGGTATTACTTCCAGTGGGTCTTCGCATCGCTCCAGTAGTTGTATCTGTGTAAGCTGAAAAATAGGATGAAGCAGTTCAGGAGCCAATTCACACATCGGCACAAGGGCAAAACGCCTGTTTTGTATCTCCGGATGAGGCAGGCAAAGGCTTACCTCATCCATGATTATATCGCCATAATAAAGAATATCAATATCTATTAATCGTTCACGCCATTTGCCAAGCTTGATCTTTCCAATTTTTTTTTCAATGGCCTGTAGCATGCCAAGCAATTCGTAAGGGGGCGGCGCTTCACTGAGTTGTAACACCTGATTAAAATAAGTAGGCTGATTACTGACCCCCCAAGGCTCAGTAACGAAAACTGGTGATTTGCGTTGAACCTGATTGACGCGTTCAGAAATTTTTTCTGCTGCTACCTGGAGGTTATGAATACGATTTCCCAGATTACTCCCCAAAAGTAAGTATATACCTTCAGTAAATTTCGGGTGGTGGTTTTGCATGAATGTCTTAACTTAAAGCGCCAATTTCTTTGAATTACCAATTAAAAACAAATTGAATCGAATATGAGATTTTTACGTAATGTACTGGCCACTATTGTAGGCCTGGTTGTATTCTTCGGACTTATAATTATGGTTTTTGCCATTATTGGCGCAGCTTCTGAGCAAGAAGTGGAAGTAGAGGCCAACTCAGTACTCCGGCTTGAATTGAACAAACCCATCGTAGAACGTGATACCGAAGACCCTTTCAGTTCTATCTTATTACCAGGCACCAATGGAGTAATTGGTCTGATTAACCTGAGAGAAGCCATAAAAAAGGCCAAGAATGATGAAAACATCAAGGGCATCTACCTTGATGCGGGAATGCTTACTACCGGCTATGGCACTATGGAAGAAATCCGGAATGACCTGCTGGATTTTAAAGAATCAGGAAAGTTTATTGTGTCCTATAGTGATATAGTCGGTGAAAGAGGCTATTATCTCAATTCTGTAGCTGATGAAGTTTACATAAACCCTCAGGGGATTATTGAATTTAATGGTTTTGCTGTAGAAGTTACCTTTATCAAAAATACCCTGGAAAAACTGGGGGTAGAGCCGCAGGTATTTCGCGTAGGAGACTTTAAAAGCGCAGTAGAACCCCTTACCCGCACCAGCCTGAGCGATTCGGCAAGGCTACAGACACAGGAATACCTGGGTAACCTATACGAGGTTTATTTGCAAGGTATTGCAGAGACACGTGGTCTTGAAGTTGCTACGCTCCGAAATATCGCTGACTCTATGAAAGTACGCTTTGCCGGTGATGCAGTACAGTATGGGCTGGCCACTGATACCGCCTACTACGACCAGGTACTCAATGTGATCGGAGAAAAATTAGGACTGGAAGCCGACGAAAACGGAACAATAGATACCGATAACATCAATTTTATCTCACTCAAAAAGTACGAACAATCCCTGGAGAACGAGCCTGACGAGTACTCCCGGAACAGAGTCGCCGTGATTGTAGCTACCGGAAACATTGTCAACGGTGAAGGTGAGGGTGAAGTAATAGGCGGTGAAACTTTTGCCAAAGAAATCAGGAAGGCACGGCTGGATGATAACATCAAAGCTATCGTAATACGCATCAATTCTGCCGGAGGCAGTGCACTGGCTTCAGATATCATGTGGCGCGAAATACAACTGGCCAAAGAGGTTAAACCGGTTATTGCCTCCATGTCCGACGTAGCTGCTTCGGGCGGTTATTACATGGCTATGGGCTGCGATACCATTGTAGCACATCCCAACACCATTACCGGTTCTATTGGTATTTTGGGCGTCATTCCTAATGTGGAGGAATTGCTTAACAAGATTGGCGTAACCACCGATGTGGTACAAACCGGTCAGTTTTCAGATATTTACAACCTGACAGGCCCCCTTTCTGAGTTTGAGCAGCAGATCATTCAGAACCAGATTGAAGAAGGTTACGAAACCTTTACCCGCAAAGCAGCAGCCGGACGAAATATGCCGTTGGAACAACTGCTTAGAGTGGCTTCCGGCAGGGTGTGGAGCGGCGTGGAAGCCAAAGACCGCAATCTGATAGATGTGTTCGGAGGACTAGACCAGGCCATAGAAATAGCTGTAGAAAAGGCTAAGCTTGAAGAAGGCGACTACCAGGTAAGATATTATCCCAAGAAAAAAACCTTTATTGAAGAACTGATTGCCGAGCTGGAAAACCAGACCAGTACTTACTTCCTCAAGCGTGAGCTGGGTCTTACTTATCCTTATGTAATGAAACTGAAAGAACTGGAACAATATAGGGGCGTACAGGCCAGAATGCCTTTTGAAATAGAGATTAAATAAAATTTTTTAGTTCAGAAAAAGCCAGGTCAATACATAAAAAAGGGCGGCCAGTCTTAATGGCCGCCCTTTTTTATAGTTAGGATACTGGAATGACTACTCCTTTAGAAGGCGGAAACTTTCCACCTTATCCCCCTGCCTGATCTGCAGTATATAAACTCCTGCTTGCAGAGATTCGGTACGAATTTCAAGCTGGTTTCCTGGCATGCTGCTTTTAAGCTGATGGTGCAGCAGCTTATAGCCATTGGCCGTATAAAGATCAAGGTTAGTGATCTCCTGCCCAGCCGCAATCTCTGAAAATAAGATGGTCAGCCGGTCTTTTACCGGGTTAGGATAAACGCTGAAGCTGGTTTCCTTAACTTCGTCTGACACTGAATTGACCAGCAGCGGGTCAGCGATAAAGCGACAATCACCATTGCTTACCTCTACTGTATAGCTGCCCAACTCCGCATCACCTAGTTGGATAGATCGGCTGATTGCTCCCACTATGGGTTCACCGTCTTTGTACCACTGATAGGCAGGCGCAGTAACCGAAGAGAAGAGGCTATCGCCACTGAAGATGACTTCAGGAACGCTCAGGCCGCTGGTATTGGGAGGCACCACCACCTCGCGGGTACGGCTGGAAGTAGTTTCACCATTGGATATGGTCAGGGTCACAGTATATGTACCCGGGAACCTGAAGGTATAGGTAGGGTTACGGGCATTGATATCGGAGCTGTTAAACTGCGGATCATCAATGGTCCAGGTCCAGCTGCTGGCATCACCGGTACTCTGGTCGGTAAACTGTGTCACCCCCTGAGGACACAGAAAATCAGCGCTGAAATTAGCAAAAAGCAGGTTCTCGCAGCTACCCGGTATCCAGCCCTGGGTATTCTGGCCCAGCGTACTGTTTTCTCCTGCCACAAAAGGGGTCAGGCCGCTGACGTTTACATTTTCAACTTCAATAAAGTCAAAGCAGAAACGGGCAGTTTCATTCTCCGAAACCAGGCTGGCTACGCCTCCAGTGCTTCTGAAAGTGATGCGCTGCTCAGCCAAACCGGTAGCACCCAGCTGTGAGACAATGTTCTGGGTAGTTCCACCCTGCAAGATCAGGTCACCACCCGAAGAAAGTTGCAGTGCATCAATGGTATTGCTACCGTTGAGAATGGCCTGCCCATTTATTTCAAGCTGGCTGATAATATTGTCTCCCCTGATGGTGAGTTCAGTGCCTTGGCCTACTATTACATTACCCAACGCTTTACCTGCTCCATTCAATACATAGGCCAGCGTATCGCTGCCAGGATTGGTAAAACGAAAGGTCGTATTACTGAAATCAACGGAAGCATTTGGGTTAAGGCTAAGTTCCCTCAGTCCTTCCACTGTTGACCCTGAGAGGTTCAGGGCCTGAGCAAAGCCCGTGGGAACATTGATCTGAGCTGCATTGAGCTGTCGGTCTACCACATTTAGGCTCCCGCTTTGGATGGTAATATTTCTGGCACTAAGGTCGGAGAGCAGGTTCCAGCTGGCGTTGATACCGTTCAGCTCTATCTCTGCATTGGCCAGCGCATTTTCAGGAATACGGATATAGTTGCCTTTGCTGGTCTGTCCGCTCAGGTTCAAAAGGCCATTGTCAAAAATCACTCCCGGCTGAGAAATGTCTATAGAGCCATTGATGTTAAGGGTATTGCCCTGCAGGTCAAAACGGGCGGCGGTAGCTGTATACCAGTTGATGTTATAAGCTTCCGCATCTTCGCTTAAAGTAATGAGCGGGCTGGCATCAGTAAAGGATGCATCATCAAATATTACCGGATTTTCAATACCCGGCACACTTCCGGCAGGCTGCCCCCCGCTGCGCAATGACCAGTTGTTGGGATCATTCCAGTCACCACTACTGCCTATCCAGTAATATGTATTCAGATCCGAGTTAAGATCACGGGCACTGACGATGAGCGAAAAATCCTGTCTTTCATTCACCAGGCTTCCCTTATGATTAATCAGAATGGTATACTCTCCGGGAGCAGGATTGGGAATTTCTATCTTTTCTACGTTATCCCTGAAGTTGTCACCCCGACTGGCCCTTCTGCTGGGGTTGGAGGGATCAAGTATCCAGGGCAAATAGGTACTGTCTTCACTAAAGATGCGCATGTCCAGGTCATTGATCAGCATGAGGCTGTCAGAGTCCAGGGTAGGTGCTACCGGGTTACCGGGCACGTCGGTCCAGCTGATGGTAGCGACCAGGGGAGACGTGCCATCCGAGGTAACGGTAAACACACGAATACCGCCATCGGGAATGCTGGCTTCTCTGATCTGAAAAGCCTCTCCGTCTTCCCGGGTAATGAGGTTGGCAGCCCGGTCTGCTGCCAGCAGGCCCCAGCCAAATTCGTAGGTAGGACCAGGATCAGCTGTAGCCTGGCGGGTAGTATGAATAGCCAAGCCTTTGAGGGTGGCTGATTTCATATAATTTCCCGCCTTGACCCTGGCATAGAGCTCCTGCAGCAGCACCAGCGAACCAGTCACATTAGGCGCTGCCATAGATGTGCCTGACTGCTGTTCGTAGGCATCAAAAGCATCAGAGACTGAAGATAAGATGTTGACACCGGCACCTACCAGGTCAGGCTTGATACGTCCGTCGTCGGTTGGTCCCCAGCTGCTGAAGCTGCTCATCTGCACATCGGCAGGACTACGATAGCCGTCAGGTATACGGTCTACTGCACCTACAGTAAGGATATTTTTAGCCACTGATTTAGGTTCAAGAATATCATAAGGCCCATCTGGCGGCGCACCAGAACCGTCTCCCACATCAGTACGGTCATTACCGGCCGCTTTGACAATCAGGTAGTAAGGTGCATTGTAGGTAATATCATCCCATACCCGGCTGTCATCTTCAGAATAATAGCCAAATTTATAATCTTCAATGGTACTGATGCTTTCATCACCAAACCAGCGCCAGCCACTGCCATCTCCTACCACCTGCCAGCCAGCCAGCAAGCCATAAGAATGGTTGGAAATGAGCATACCCTGAGCAGCTTCTTCTGCCATTTCAGCATTGTCATTATTGAAGTCGTAGCTTCTCAGTAAAGCATCAGGCGCCATGCCTCGAGCTTCAGGATTGATACCTGTAGCGGCAATAGTCCCGGCAACATGAGTATCATGGGTACCAAAGGGAGTGTCATCTACGATAAACACCCTACCTCTGAGCTCGCGGTGTTCTTCGTTCACAGAACCCGCATCCCATATCCCTACTTCAAAATCATCGCCGGTCAGGTTAAGTCCCAGTTCAGAACGGGGAGCCAGCCGGTTCGTTCCGGTAGTGATGGCAGCTTCCAGGTTAAAAGTTTTATAATAAACAGGCTGACCACTGGGGCTCAGTCGCTGCAGCTCAAGTACCATCCCATGCGCAGGCTTTTCATTGATCAGCCAGTTCTTTTGCAGAGCCACGGCCCGGGCTTCCGCCTTCTGTCGTTCTGCCTCCTCTCTCAGCTTATCTGAAAGCTGCCTGAGATAAGTAGCATTGGTCAATTCCAGAACTTTACTCTTTGCATTAGCCCCATCCTGGGAAAAGGCGAGGTGCCAGCCGGAAGCAGCTAATAATAATATGGTAGTTAATATTCTTTTCATACACTGTTCTTCATTGTAAAACCAATCAATCCGGTGCTCTTAGTTGTCAGCGGGTACATAAGTTTCCATCAGAAAAGCGGGAAATTCTTTGTCAACTTCCAGCCCGGTATTCAGACCAATTTCTACTTCATAGCCCCAGATCAGTTCATCATCCTGCAGGCTTACCAGCGTGTAGGGCACTTCAGTACCCAGATCTATGATGCGATTGACGTGGTTGAGCCGCCAGCGGCCTCTTGCCAGTACATTCTCATCGTCTTCATCGCAGGTAGTAAGTCCTTCTCCTATTTCAAAGATTTGTCCTTCCCGGTAAAAAATAAATACATCGTCCAGCTGGCAGGGCGGAATCCCCCGGTTGAAGCTGATCGTATCTCTTTGCCCACCCAGTTCAATAATCAGGTCGCGGGAAATACGTCTCCAGGATTTACTCTCTTCGCCGGTCAGCAACATAGAATAGGTGGCAGGAGTCACCTCCAGTTCTTCCTTACAGGCACTCATCATCAGGCAGAAAATGGAGAGTAGCAGGGCAGTTTTTTTAAAGCTAATCATTCTTGTTTGCATTAACAGTCCATTCAATATCACCAAAAGTATCCAGGGTATAGGTAAATGAGAGCGTACCACCATCCTGTATGCTAAACGTCCCCTTACTGACCGTACGGGCTCTCCCGCCATTGATATTCTGCACCACCTGTTCGGGTATGATAAATTCGTTGTTGCAAAGGTCAAGATTAGCGTATACGGTACCTCCCAAAGATTCCGTTCCTCCAAAATTGGTGATCAGGAGACGGTTATTACTGCTAAAATCAGGACTGATGATAAGTTCGTACTGATTAGTCTGGCTGGTACCTTCTGCCTCTTCTTCAGCTTCCCAGACTCCCTCAAAAATCCGTAGATTTTGCAGGCAATCATCGTCATTGATCGTAAAGCGGAAGTTTCGTCCGATTACCGCCTGGTCAGAGTTGCTCACTCTCAGGTTGTTATCTGCTCCGGTGAGGCTGAAAACAATCACACGATCTCCATCCTGCTGGCTGTTGTTGATCAGTTCAAACTCTATGAAGCCAAAACTCTCTCCGGCAGGAATAATGATTTCCCGGTTATCATCACTGAGGATCGTATAATCTACTCCTTCTTCGGCACTTCCCTCCAGGCGATAGCTGATGCGGGTATCCGTCTGCTGTAGCGGCGCTACCAGATGTACCGACACCCGTATAGGCTCATTCAGGTTACTTTCTCCAGCATGAAAATTCTCAATTTCCTGGGCTTCCAGTTCGGTAAAACGAACCTGACTAGGTCCATCAAACAGGGTTTCATCATTGCCGCATCCAATGAGCAGGCAAAGTGTAAGAAAAATGCTGAGGCTGAATATAGAATTCTTCATAGGGCACATATCAGTATCCTGGATTCTGGGCATTACGCAGAGCAGGATTGTTTTGAACTTCTCTTAGTGGAATAGGCCAGAGCAGGTCGGTATCTGACCAGTTGGGGGTAAAGGCATTCATAATGCTGGCTGCTCTTCCGGTACGCTTCAGGTCGTACCAGCGATGACCTTCAAAGGCCAGTTCTACCTGCCTTTCGCGCTCAATGGCCTGTAGCAGCTGGCTTTGTCCACTTATGCCCTGCAGGTCATCAGCATTAGCAGAGCGCTGCCTCACCGTAATCAGGTCCTGCAATCCTCCACCGGCACCAGTTACCCTATCCTGACGAGCCCTGGCTTCAGCGCGGATAAGGTACATTTCGGCCAGGCGAAAGATGGGAATATTATCAAAAGGGCCGTAGCGTACAATGGTCCAGCCATTATCGTTACCTCCCAGATTATCTGCATCAAAGTTGAGCATGATATCCCGCTCTCCTCCCAGGCTGTTGAGGGCAAATATGATAGGATCAGTTGGTATGATTTCCCGCCTGCCTACAAAGAGGTTATTGATACCAAAATCGGTAGATGTGCCCGGGTTGTCATTGGCCGAATATACAATTTCAAGTATAGACTCGCTGCTAAAATCAGCGAGTACATCTTCAAAATTAGCTTCCAGCGTGTAGTCAAAAGTATTTACACCATCAATTACCTCGGTAGCATATCTTTCAGCCTCTCCCCAGTTTTCGCGGTACAGGTAATAGCGCGCCAGCATGGCCTTGGCAGCTCCATTACTAAGGAAACCAGCATTCTGGGGTTCAACTGGCAGCTTATCGATGGTATACAAAAATTCTTCCTCTACGTAAGCCAGTACATCTGCAAAGGGTGTTCTGCCCACGGTTCTATTATCGGTGATATTGGTGCTGGTCACGATCGGGATATCACCGTAGGTATAAGCGCCCAGCCAGTAGGCATAAGCCCTGATAAAACGCGCTTCAGCTTCAAATCTTTCACGTTGGGTATCAAGCAGACCTGTTACTTCAGGCAAGCCTTCCAGGAGAAAATTGACACGGTAAGCTATATCATAAATGACTTCCCAGAGTGCTTCTGCAGATCCATTAGAGGTTGACAGGTCATGATTGCCAATCTCTATGTATTGGGTAAAGGTGCCATTGGCCTGCAGGTGGTCTGCCATCATATCGCCGGCAACTATTTTAGGAGCTGCCAGGCTGGCAAATCCCCGATAAATACCGGAAACCACCACCTGGGCAGATCCGGCATCAGTGAGTACTTCGTCGTCGGTAATCAAATCTACCGGTTGTGGCTCCAGGATATCTTCGCAGGAAGCACTTATCAGCAACACAGTAAATATGGCGAGCATTTTCTTACCAGAAGAAAATTTACGTAGCAAATAATTGAATGTCCTTTTCATAAAATTACACACACAAATTGTTCATGCTTCAAAAGGTTGCATTTAGCCCAACGGTAAAAGTTTTTACCTGTGGAAAGGTAAAGAAATCCAGTCCCTGTGAAACGGTAGACCCGTCTATTGAATTTACCTCCGGATCAGCACCACTATAGTTAGTAAAGGTCAGTACATTAGTACCCGCCAAAGTTAGTTTCAGGTTTTCCATTAACAGTTTGCTGGCCAGGTTTTGCGGCAGGCGATAACTGAGCGCAATATTCTTCAGGCGGATGTAAGAAGCATCTTCCACAAAGCGACTGCTGAAATAGTTGTTGAAGGTATTGCCGAGTTCGTACTTAGGTACATCAGTGATATCTCCTTCGTTTTGCCAGCGATCGAGCGCGGCTATTACCTGGTTGTCATCTATACTTTCTCCGCTGTTGAGCAGCGACTGGTTGGTAAAATTGATCATTTCGTTGCCCAGCGAATACTGGAAGAAGACACTGAGTTCCAGGCCCTTATAACTGAATGTATTGGTGAGCCCACCAAAGAAATCCGGCTGGGCAGAGCCGATAACTTGTCCATCGTCGCCCGTGATGCGCCCATCGTTGTTAACATCTTCGTAAAGGGCATTCCCGGTAGCAGGGTCAACTCCTTCAAATTTCAGCCCCCAGTAGGTACCCAGCGGCTGACCAGGGGTAATGATGTGCGTATTATTGGTAAAGGTGTTGTAACCGGAATACTGGGGTTCGTCAGAGGCCAGCCTTACTACTTCATTTCTGTTTTGAGAGATGTTGAAACTGGTTTGCCAGCGTACAGGTCCATCAGTGTTGACAGTATTAACCGAAAGCTCAAAACCGCGGTTGAAAAGCTCTCCCAGGTTACCCTGTACAGAACGGAATCCGGTAGTCAATGGTAACACTTCTGAAAGCAGCAGTTTATTAGTAGTATTATTATACACATCAAAGCCGACCTGAAAGCGTCCGGCCATAAGTGATAGGTCAAATCCGACGTTAAATTCACTGGTTTGCTCCCACTGCAGTAAAGGATTGGCTAATGATGCCGGCCCAACAGCGGGAATAAAGTTATAAGCAGTAGAGGCACCCCAGGTACCCAGGAAAAGAAAATTAGGAATACTCTGGTTTCCGGTAATACCAAAACTGGTCCTTAGTTTGAGATCA
The DNA here is from genome assembly GCA_046541235.1 of Cyclobacteriaceae bacterium. Lineage (GTDB taxonomy): Bacteria > Bacteroidota > Bacteroidia > Cytophagales > Cyclobacteriaceae > Catalinimonas. The sequence continues at coordinate 32,050 of JBKHDR010000003.1, forward strand.
TCAATCGCTTCAAAATCCTGCATGAAAGCCTCATCAGAAATACGCCAGCCTAAGGATGCTGCCGGGAAAAAGCCAAAGCGCCTGTCTTGACCAAATCGGGAGGACCCGTCAGTTCTCAGTGTCAGATTCAGGAGATATTTATCCTGATACCCATAGTTAGCACTGGAAAAGAAGGAAACCAAACCACTTTCGTTAAGATCGGAGCTTCCGTCCAGAAACAAACCCGCAGAATTAAGGTAGGTAAAATTATCACTCGGAAAGAGGATTCCTACTACGCTGGAGTTGCGTCCGGTAAAATCAGTAATTTCGTTACCTACCAGTACACTCAGGTCGTGCTGCCCCCCAAAGAGAGTGGTATTGTAGGTAAGCACGTTTGAATTGACAAATCTTGCGTTTTCTCTGTTGCTGTAAATACCATAACCCTGCTGACCTACGCTTTGCAGAAAGCCACCAATGGCGGTAGTAGTAGGCTCATACTGGTCTTCCTGGGTGTTGATGTAGTCAATACTGACCTGGGAGCGCAGCCTGAGATTGGGCAGGAAAGCATATTCTGCATATATACCTCCGGTAAGACGGGTAGCGTAAATGTCAAAACGAGGTTCTATGGCCTGGGCCAGCGGGTTAAAGTTGGGAAAACCGGGGTAACCAACATCGCCGGGTGCATAGAGGGTACCATCCTCTTTGTAGGGCTGATAGTATGGCAAACTTTTGAGGGCGGCAGAATAGACACCATCCAGGAAGTTATCATTTTTGACTCTGTTATTAAGTGTACGGGCCACCACGGTATTGACCCCCAGTTTCATACGCTCGGTAGCGTTGTGGTCAATGTTGATCGTGGCCGTCATGCGCTGAAAACGACTGTTCCACTGAACCCCTTCCTCATCACGGTAACCTCCGCTGAGATAAAACTGGGTCTTTTCTCCCCCACCCTGAGCAGATATCTGGTATTCCTGAAGTACAGCCTGCCGCATTACCACATCCAGCCAGTCGGTATCCACTGCGTCGGTGAGGCCAGGTGTACCTGCCTGATCGGGATCGCCGCCCGAGTTGGCTACCGCTTCACGTTGCAGGGCCAGCAGTTCGGACGCATTGAGCAAATCAAGCCGGTTGGTGATATCGCTGATACCTCGCTGTACATTGACACTGAAACGGGTATCAGGCGTTTCGCTTCCTCTTTTGGTGGTGATCAGTACTACGCCATTGGCAGCACGGGCACCGTAAATCGCTTTGGCGGAGGCATCTTTCAGGATTTCAATAGAAGCAATGTCATTGGGGTTGAACATGGCCAGGGCATTGTCATCCTGTCCGCCGAAGTCCCTGCCACTCAGGTTGCCAGATGAAACAGGTACTCCATCTACGATAAACAATGGGCTGTTTGAGCCTGAAATAGAGGCATTACCTCTCACCCGAACCATAATACCGCCGCCGGGTGTACCGGAAGACTGCGTCACCATTACACCGGGTGCCTGCCCCTGTAAAGCCTGGTCTACGCCGGTGACGGGTATACTTTCAAACCTTTCGGGCCCTACGGAAGTGATAGAGCCGGTCACATCTCGTTTCTGTACGGTGGAATAACCGGTCACCACCACCTCGCTAAGCTGTGTATTGGCAGGCTCAAGCTGTACATTGATCGTATTCTGCTGGCCTAAGGGTATTTCCTGGGCGCGATAGCCTATAAAAGAGAACACCAGTACAGCATCCTCTGAAGACACACGCAGGCTGTAATTACCGTCTATGTCCGTCACAGTACCGGTATTTTGTCCTTTGACCACGATATTTACACCGGGCAAACCCTGCTGTTCGTCGGATGAAGTCACTGTACCGGAGACAGTTCTCTCCTGTGCGAAAGCAGCTTGTAGGATGAAAGAAAATACCGACAGGCTTAGTAAAATTTTTTTCAAATGAGTACTTTTTGAACGTTACTTAAACTTTTCTTATAGTATTTTTTGAATAGTCTGTCTTTATAAAAAGCTAAGATTATACTAAGTTAAGCAGCATTTAAGATAATCATTCTGAACAAAATACGCCAGAGAGTAGCATCTATTGTACAATGAGGGTTTATTAAATTTCTTCACCTCTTGCTGCTGATTAAAAATCATCAAAACTGATTTTCAGATTTAATAACGGTAAATATGAAACAAATTAGCACAAAGCTGTATATTATGCTCATATTCTTTCATTTTGCACATCATCCAAACATATGAAACAAAATCAATTAACACACAAACTAACTTTTTTCTTTTTTGGCCTTTTGTCTCTTTCGCTCTTGCTCAGTAGCTGTAACGATGATGACGATGATGAGCCGCCCCGACCTGCAGAAAATGTGGTACAGATACTGACCGCTACCGACGGACTTGACAGCCTTGCCAAACTCCTTAGCGGTCAGCAGTTTGCCGGCCTGAGAGAAGATCTACAAACAGGCGAGTATACCATCTTTGCTCCCAACAATACCGCTTTTCAAAATCTGCTCTTATCTCTGGGTTTGGGAAGCATGGCAGATTTAAGAACTGACGTGCTTGGCAATATTGTTAACTATCATGTGGCTGTTAATACCGCCCAGCGTTCCGGCCAGCTTGATACCGCCATCATCAGCCGGATTGGCCAGTCTATTAGTATACAGAGGGGCGACAGTATCATACTGAACCCTGAATCTCAACCCAGCACTACTGTGGTAGTCAGCCCCGATGTACTGGCTCAAAATGGTGTCATCCATGTGATCAATAATCTGTTGCTCCCTCCCGGTTATGCCAGGGAAGTGGTGGCGCCTAATATTGGTACATTGGCCGGACTTTCGGCTACATTCGGAGGAATCTCTATTGCTACAATTAATGAATTCTTTTTGCAGACAGGTATTTTTAATAATCTGGGCAATCCAGAAAATGATTTTACTATCCTGGCGCCGCCTGATCAGTTCATACAGTCCACTTTCTTTGGTCCGGAAGAAACGCTGCAGGGCGTCACCAGCCTGCACGTACTTCCTGGTGATATAGATATTTCACAGTTGGGAAGAACCGTCACTACGATAGGTAATCAGACCTTGTACGTTACTCAGAACGAAGGCACTACTTTTTTTAATGGTATTCCGGCTTTCAGCTTTGACCTGGTAGCTAACAATGGTGAGTTGCTGCTCATTCCCGGCGTATTGCATGAACCTCGTTCGCTTGATGTGACCATAGATGCTGCTGAGGCTACTTCTGATAATACTTACGATGTATTTCGGCAGGCTTTGGAAATTGCCGATCTGGACCTGGGGCAAAACCGCACTATCTTTATGCCCACTGATTCTGCCTTTGCAAGAGCGGGCATCGGGATGGTTATTGACAGTGTATCACGCATAGACCCGGCCGTGCTGAGCAACCTACTGCTCAACCACGTGGTAGAGGGCATCCGCTTTTTTCCTGACCTGAGTGAAGGCTCTTTGCCTACTCTCAGTGGATCATCTCTTACTCTTACAAGCACTGAACAGGGCGGCCTGAATATTGTTGATAACAGTCCTGACTCTGAAGACGCACAGATACTGATCAGCTCGGATTACCTGGTGACCGGCAATATTGTAGTGCATAGCATAGATCAGGTACTGATTCCATAGTTCTATAAGCCTTATTTTACCAAAAGCGCAGCCTGCCAGTTGCGCTTTTTTTATATCAATCAGGAACATTGGTTCTCTCTGGCCAGCAGTTTTTTAGCAAACCACTTATTGTTAGGACTTTTATTAAAATGTTTTGTAAATTTGATGTTGTCTATATTGATTAGTAAACGAGAAATCATTTTTTTCTCTGTTTCTCTCTTCAAAATCTTCTTTACCAAGCCTTAAATCATTTGAATACTTTTTATAATTTAACAACTAATAAAAAATGAAAATTAACCTACTGATCTATTCAATCATTGCTGCACTTATTTTTGTTTTCGCCTGTGGTGAAGAAGAAGAACCCATTCCTGGCTCACCTCCTAACGTAGAGGCCGGAACTGATGTAAATGCAACAGTAGGAAACAGCGTACAATTGAGCGGAACTGCCAATGACCCTGATGGTGATCCACTTACCATATCATGGACAGTAACCTCCGCTCCTGCAGGCAGCACAGCCTCAGTCAACAATGCCAGCTCGCTTGATGCTACCTTTGTACCAGATGTAGCGGGAAATTATACGCTCAGGCTTTCGGTTAGCGACGGAAATCATGACCCAGTTACCGATGAGCTGATCGTCACTGCCGCTGAAGCTGTAGGCGAACCTCCTGTAGTGGTGATCAGAGACGAAAACAACCGGGAAATCAGTGAAGATAATGATAACAATACTGTCACTATTGGCACACCCTATCTGCTGAATGCCAGTAGCACCTCTGATCCTGATACCGAGGCAGACGAGTTAACCTTTGACTGGGAAATCACCGAAACGCCTGAAGGAAGCTCCGAAGCCAGCATCACCAGCGACCCCGCCAATTCCGATGAGGCTCTATTGGTACCTGACCAAGTTGGAAGTTATACAGTCACATTGACGGTAACAGACCCTGAAGGCAACAGCGACAGTGAATCGGTAGAAATCGTGGCCAATGCCGAGCCTGTGGTCATCAGCCGAAATATCGATACCCCCACTGTATTACCTAATGTATTTGACAATCCTGATCTGCCGGATTATGTAGTAACTGCCAATATTACCGTATCCGAAACGTTGACCGTCAGGCCTGGTGTCAAGGTGATGTTTGAACCTAACAGAGGATTGAACATCAGCGGTAATAGCGGAGCGCTTATTGCGCAGGGCATAGCAGATAGCCTGATCGTTTTTACTGCCCAAGACTCAATCAATGGCTGGACTGGTATAACGATATTCAATAACAATGCGCTCAATGAACTCACTTACACAGATGTTTCTTATGGTGGCAACAGAAACACAACTTTTGGTGTGGAGCCTGCCAATGTAGGCCTTGAGGGTGGTGCTCAGGCTAGATTAAAGGTAAACAACTCTACTTTTTCAAATAGTTTTAGTGATGGGCTTTTCCTGGAAAACGGTTCTTCCTTTACTGAATTTGCCAACAATGCTTTCATTGACAATGCTCGTCATCCCATCAGCCTGGGGGCCATGAATGTCGGAAGTCTGGATGAAAATAGCACCTACAGTGGAAACGGGCGGAATACTGTACAGATTATGGAATCTACCTTGGAAATGACAGATGAACAGACATGGCCTGCTCTGGCTGGTAGCGTAAGCTACAGTGCGCCTCAAAGGCTACTCATCAGCTCAGGCTTGCGGATTATGGAAGGCGCATCTTTTGAGTTCGGTTCTGATGGTTACGTGCAGATCAATACCGATGGTTACATTATTGCAACAGGTACTGAAACTGACAGCATACGCTTTACCGCACAGGAAGAGATCAACGGCTGGGGAGGGCTCATATTTTTTAGCAATGATAATAAAAACGCTTTATCTTATGTCAGTATTTCCTATGCAGGCAACAGGAATGCTACATTCGGGGTACAGCCTTCCAGCATTGGCCTGGAAGGAGGTGCAGGAAGCAGACTAAGTATTACAAACTCCACCATTTCAAACAGCCTGGGTGCTTATGGTCTTTATGCAGAAAACGGTGCTTTGTTGAATGACTTCTCAAATAACAGGTTTATTAATAACAGTGGCATCGCGGCAGCAATGTCAATAAGCTCAGCTGGTATACTGGATGAAACCAGTACATTCAGCGGCAATGGTGCAGATGCTGTGGAGATTTTTAGTTCCACTTTATCCGAAAACATTAACCTGACAGCTTTCACGGATGGTACTCCCTATAGAATGAGCGGTAATGTAAATATTGAGGGAAGTCTGACCATCACCCCAGGTACTAACATACAGTTAAATCAGGGAGTGATACTAGAAATAAGTAGCAGTGGCGAACTTGTTGCTGTCGGAGAGGCAGACAGGATGATCAATATCACTGCCACCAATCCTGAAGACGGCTGGGGAGGTATTACAATATACTCATCCAAAAATATCAACCAGATGTCTTATTGTAATGTATCCTACGGAGGAAACAGATCTGCTACATTTGGAATTGAACCGGCCAATATAGGATTAGAGGGTGGCAGCAATGGCAGGCTCCGACTTACCAATTGTGTAGTGGACAACAGCTTCGGGTTTGGCGTCTTTTTAGAATCGGGGGGAACCGTAACTGATGGAGACGGAACAGCTATTACTACTCAGGCAGGACTGGAAGCGGCAGGTAATAGTTTTGCTGACAATGCCTCAGGGCCTTCTAATCTGTAAATACCCATAAAACAGGCAGTGGCAGCCTTCCCACTGCCTGTTCTTCTCGATATTATATCAGAAAATACTTACCTTTCATAAGAAATTAACCAAACTACAAAATGAAAAACCTAATCCTGTTTGTATCACTTTTTTTCCTTTTGAGCTTTTCTGCATTTGCCCAGAGTACCGTCAGGGTGGGCAGCAGCGGTGGCGGTGACCTTGCTTACGAAGAAGGTGACAAAATTTTCCAGGCCGGAATAAGTTTTGGTACTTATGGCTATGGTTACAACTACTTTTATGATAGAGGTTTTGCTCTCCCACTAAATGCATCACTAGAACTAGGTCTTCACGAAAATTTTAGTGTGGGTCCATATGTTGCCTTTGCACGTTGGGGCTTTAACGACATTGATAATTACAATTTTTCAGTCTTTGGAGCAGGTGCTCGTGGCTCTTTTCACTACCTTCCGTTGGTAGATGAAGCCTTGGATTTAGGTTTAGATCTCAACAAATTAGATTTTTATGTAACTGCCTTTCTTGGAATAGAAAGTAGACAATGGAGCTATCCTTCAAATTTTACGCGAGATCGCAGATCTGGTCAGACTTTTTTGAGGTTAAATGCAATTCTTGGTTTCAGGTACAAATTTGATGACAAATTTGGAGTCTACTTTGAAGGAGGAAGAGGCGCAATTGGCTATAGCACCCTTGGTGTTTCTGTACATTTTTAAAAGAAAATTTTGCATAAAAAGAAAGCCGACCCTTGGGGCCGGCTTTCTTTTTTTTGTAAGTACGTGAAATTAAATCCAGCTTACCAGGTTGAAGTCCATACGGTGGGGCAGGTCTTTGTGATAAGGATATACCCTGAAGCCGTATTCGTATACGCCTGAAAAGGTCACCTTCTCGTTACAGGTATATTTCACCAAATTATCATTCTCCACTTCTCCATTGCCACCCGCAGCTACAGGCTTTTTCACCTTCTGTTTTTTCATCTCGTAACTATTGATGATCCTGAGCTCATTTTCCTTACGTTCGGCGATCAGCATTTCAACTCCCACATCCTCGGCACTCAGATTAGCCAGGTTGAGAGTAATACTGGCGCTGAATTTCTCCCCAAGCGGCAGGGGAGCATTGGCAAAATTGTAAATATCGCGGTCAACGATTTCAATGTTCTTCCAGGCACCCAGTACCATAGATTTCCACTCGGCCAGTTCCCTGGCCTTCTTCATCTTGTTTTTGCTCAACTGCTCGTAGCGCTCAGCCAGTTTGAGGTAAAACTTCGCATGATAATCGTCCATCATTCGCTTCATGGTAAAAACAGGCGCTATGTAGTTGATAGCGTTCTTCATACGAGCTACCCAGCGATGAGATACGCCCTTTTCATCCATGTCGTAAAACTCAGGAATGATCTCATTTTCAAGCGTACTGTAAATGGTCTCAGCATCCAGTTCATTCTGTATATCCTGGTTATCGTAGGTACGGTCTTCAGGCAAAGCCCAGCCTGCATCGGGGCGGTAGCCTTCTGCCCACCAGCCATCCAATACGCTAAAATTGAGCACGCCATTCATAGTAGCTTTCATACCACTGGTGCCCGAGGCCTCCAGCGGGCGGGTAGGCGTATTCAGCCATACATCTACCCCCTGGGCCATCATACGGGTGATGTCCATATCGTAGTCTTCCAGGAAGATGATCTTCCCGGTAAATTCGGGGCGGCGAGACAGCTCAAAGATCTGGCGGATCAGCTCCTGCCCGCCTTTGTCGGCAGGGTGGGCTTTTCCAGCAAAAAGAAACTGTACAGGACGTTCCGGATTGTTAACAATGCGGGCCAGCCGCTCGGGGTTTCGCAGCAGCAGGGTAGCACGTTTGTAGGTGGCAAAGCGGCGGGCAAAGCCAAACATCAAGGTATTTTCGCTGAACGAGTTGAGCGTCTCCACAATCTTGGTAGGACTCTCATAGCGGGCGCGCATATTTTTCTCCACCCGCTTCTTCACAATAGCAATCAGGGCTCGCTTCAGCTCCTTTTTGATGTGAATGATCTCCTCATCAGGCACTTGCTGGATCTTCTCCCAGATCTTGACATTTGACTGGTCTTTGGTAAAGTTTTTACCGAAAGTTTTGGCATACAACTGCTGCCAGGGCTCGGCCGTCCAGGTGTAATAATGTACGCTGTTGGTCACGTGGCTGATGTGCAGTTCCTGCTTCACAAACCCACTGTAGAGCGGCTGGAACATCTCCCTTGACACTTCACCATGAATTTTACTGACACCATTAATCTCCTGGGAGAGCTTGTTGGCGAGGTGGCTCATGGAGAAGGGCTCTTCCTTATTTTCAGGATGGATACGACCCAGGGCTATGAACTTTTCCCAGGAAAGGCTGGTAGAACTGGCAAATTCATTGAAATAATGCCACATCATCCCTTCCGGAAAAGCATCGTGGCCGGCAGGTACCGGGGTATGTGTGGTAAAAAGCGAAGAAGAGCGGATAAGCTCCACTGCCGTAGCAAAACTAAGGCCGCTCTTTACGTACTGCCTGAGCCTCTCCAGGCTGATAAAGGAGGCGTGGCCTTCGTTCAGGTGATACACGTTAGGCTTTATCTTCAGTGCATCCAGGGCACGTATGCCACCTATACCCAACAATATCTCCTGCTTGAGACGGTTTTCCTGGTCACCGCCATAAAGCTGGTGTGTAATGAACCTATCTTCATCAGAGTTTTCTTCAATGTCGGTATCCAGTAGGTAAAGCGGGATACGTCCTACATTGGCTTTCCAGATTTTGGCAGTCAGGATGCGTCCGGGCAGATCTATGTTCACCTTCACCCATTCACCTTCAGCATTTCGGATAGGGTCCAGCGGCAGGTAGGTGAAGCGCTGCGGTTCGTAATGAGGAATCTGCTCACCATGGGGCGACAAACCCTGGCGAAAATAACCATAGCGGTAGAGCAGGCCTATGGCTACCATATCAATATTTTCATCACTGGCTTCTTTGAGAAAATCGCCAGCAAGCACGCCCAGGCCGCCAGAATAAAGCTTTACGGAAGAGTGCAGCCCGTACTCCATACAAAAGTAAGCGATAGTTTTGGCATCGGGGGCTTTGGCTTCTTTCATGTAGGCATCAAAACGGCCATACACCTCTGCCAGCTTTTTCATAAAGGCAGGATTATCCAGCATCTTCTGGTACTCCTCATAGTTGAGCACGTCTAGCAAGGCAATAGGATTGTGTCCTACTTCTTCCCATTTTTCAGGGTCTATATTAGCAAAGATGTTAGCAGCATCGTAGTTCCAGGACCACCATAGGTTATTAGCCATTTTTTCCAAGCCCTCCAGTTCAGCGGGGACTTTGGATTGAATATAAAGTCTTTTCCACTGGGGAGTGTTGTTCTCAGTCATGCGATTGATATTTGGTTCTTAGTTTAGTTTCGGAATCAAGAAAATAAAGGATGTAAAAGCTGAAATGTTGGCTGCGAAGTAAGAATCATGAAAAAATCAGTTACGCAGAAACAGATAAGTTTTGAGATTCTCTAAAGATTCACGCCTAAATTAAGCATTAAAGACCGCGTAATTCAAAAAATAATTCTGATTTTTTTATTCTTAGTGTCCAGAGACTTATCATTTCCAGGCTTTTCCATTTATGGCTGGCCAGGGTAAAAAGGATAATGGCTATCTTTCCTACAGCTATGTATGAAAAGGCCGCATAAGCAGCCTTCTTGGTTGATCAGTACTTTTTCAATAATCAAAAAAGAACTTGAGCCCACCATAATAATTACGGTCAGGTGCCGGCTGAAAAAAACGACCCCCAAATGCATTAAGATCATTCCCCAGGCTGTATTTCTGGTCTAGCAGGTTATTAACGCCGGCAAAAAGCTCCATTTGCAGCTTGTCACTGAGTTGGGTCCGGTAGCCTGCCTTGAGCAACACCAGCTGATAGGCATCGGCATAGACGGTATTGGCATCATTCAGCGGAATTTCATCTGTAAAATTCACAGTACCATTAAGATAAAAACCTGTATTACTTTCCAGCACCACACCCAGTACCAGGATATTAGGCGCTACGCCGGTAAGTTGATTGCCGGAAAAATTCAGCAGCGTATCTCCTTCAAACTTGGTGTAGTCATTAAATTCAAAATCATGCAGTGTATAGGAAAGCTGAAACTCCAGATCCTTAAAAAAACCTGTTTGATCCTGTAGGGCAAAATAAGTAAAAGCAGCCTCCAGACCACGCTGGTCAGTAGAGCCTGTATTAGTGAAGAGCACAGTCCCACGTTCTGACTGCTGCTGCACAATGGTTTCTTCCAGTTGAAAATAAAAAGCCGTAATATCAAAATTCAGTTTACTGTTCAGCGTATTGCCCCGGAAACCCACCTCATAATTAATACCCTCTTCCGGTTGCAAGTCCAGGTTGATACTCCCTTCGTTGGTACGTACATCCTCTATCGTGGGAGGTGAGAAACCATAACTGATACTGCCGTGAAGGGCGACATTTCCAAATTGCCTGGCAAGGCCTATGCGTGGAATCCAGACCGGATCAAAATCTTTGACCACCTGGTAGGCTGAATCCAGGTTGTTATCTACCAGGCGGTTGATATCGTACTTGAGATCATTGCGGCTGACACCCAGGGTAAAGAATAAATCATTGGGAAGCTCCAATTCAGCCCTGGTAAAGATCAGGCGCTGCGAACTACGCAATTCATCGTCAAAATTAAGCTCACCTGGCTGTCCGCTGTCATTTTCAAAATTGCGGGCTATATTGGTAGCGGTCTGGTATTCACCTCCGAGTGTAAAACGTGCTTCTAAGCCAGCTATATCAGCGACATAATCAAAACGGGTACGGCCTCCCCCACCCATGCGACTGTCCCGCTTATAATCCAGGTTGAAGGGATTATTAAAAAAGCTATGATCTCCGTAAATGGTGGTGAGGTTACTCAGGCGGTCATTCCATTCATAACTATGGTTAAGACCAATAAGCAAATACTTCTGATCAATACCGGCATTGGCTTCCACACTGCCGAGTACGAAAGGGTTGCCTGGACGGGCCTGCCTGGGATTTTCGTTGTACTGCTCCAGGTTGAGCCCTCCCGGAATCTGGTACTGCAAGTCAGAATAAAGAAAGTTAGCAGATACTTCTCTTTTGTAAGAGGGCTTAAAATTACCATGAAGTTGGATGACATCCCGCTCAAAGGCAGTTTGCTCCCGGTAGCCGTCTGCTTCCTGATGGGCGTACTTGAAGGTATAAGTAGCGTTCTCCGTCACCTGGTTGACAGTGGCAGCGTATCTTTGCAGCCCATAGGAGCCCATCAAAGCTTCTGCACCGACATAGTCTTTTTGCTGCCGAACATTTTCGCTCTGGATATTGACCACTCCTCCGGTACCTGCTCCGTAGATGCTGCCTGCCGGGCCTTTGATCACCTCAATTTTGCCCATGTTGATCACATCCAACAGGTTAAAATTAGTACTGCCAGAAGGTTCGGTAAAGGGAATGTTATTCCAGTATACTTTAATATTTCTCACTCCAAAAGGAGCCCTGAGCATACTACCCCGGATCGCGATGCGGTAGCTCCCCGGAGAACGTTGCTCCATACGTACACCAGGTATGGTATTGAGAGCAGGAACCGCGGAGGTTTCATCAAAGGCGTTAATCTGCTGGGTGGTTAACAGCGCAACCGCTCCCGGAGTCTGCAGCAGCTTTCGGTTGGCATCATAGCCAGTGACGACAATTTCATTAAGTAATTTAGTATCTAGAGTATCCTCCTGGGCCAGAACAGGCATACTAAGGAAAAGGATAATCAGTAAGTACAGGTTTCTCATGCTTCAAAATTTACACTAATAGGTAATGCAATAAAATGAAGACATGCTAATAAAAGAAATATTATCGTCTTAAAAAATCTACAGATGATGTCAAAAACTTTAATCTGCTTTCCAGCTGATCATCACTTCCTGCTTACCCCATTCTCTGGCACGCTCTACATTTTCGCCCATGTAGATATCAATTTTATTATTCCAGCGCTTGTTCATTTTATCAAGCACGGTGTATTCACCAGGCAGGCCCTCAATTTTCACTTCAGTTCCATACTCTAAGCCTTCTTCATTGAGCAGATCTCTGGAAACGGCAATGGCCTTCATGCCGGGTTTCATCTGATCACCCCAGGCAGCAGTGATAGGGTCTCCCTTTTTGGTCTGGTTCTCTACTGAATTATAAGCCGTGGCAGTTACTTCCATGGTTTTGGTTTCTGCACAGGAAGCCAGGAATAAAATGCTCAGGATGATAAAAAATGAAAGTGATCTATCTATAAAAAATTTCATGTTTAAAGAGGTTGAATTGATGTATTATAAATACAATTAACATCACCTAATGCCGATATGTTCAGAACAGGCGCTGCTGTTTAGCCTCGGGCACGATCTTCGGAAGCTGTAGTTGCTGCCCCAGCCTTTTATTAATTTGGCTGATCATATAGATGGCCAAATCCACACACAAATGCTCCTCGGGCTGGTGAACAAAAAAGTAGAGTTCTTCCAGTCCCAGCTCCAGCCACTGGCCAATGCGCTCTATCCAGGCATCTATCCGCTGGTAATCGCTGGGATGCAGGGCATTACCCACAAAACGTATGGCCACCCGCTTAGCCGTGAGCTGCATATGGATCACATCTCTGCGTCCAGCCGTATCTGTAATGACCGAACAAAGTCCATAGTCCTGCAGCAGGTCATGAGCTCTTTCGGTGATAGCAGGCTCAGAAAACCAGCCGGGATGACGGAATTCTACCGCCAGGGGCAACTGCCTGGGCCATTTCGCCAGGTAGGCGAAAAGCTTCTTCCCATCTCTTCGGGGCGAAAAAGTGGGCGGTAACTGCATAAAACTCAACCCCATCTGGGAGCCAAAAGCCTCCAGAGACTCCAGAAAAGATGGGGTAGCCTCCTGATGGGCACCAAAGTCAGGACTATGACTAATGCTTTGAGGTACCTTGGGACAAAACCTGAAGCTTGGAGGTGTCTTTTCTCTCCACTGCGCTACCATCCCATGGCTGGGAATCCGGTAGTGGGTAGTATTCATTTCCACCGTATTAAACTGACGGGCATAATGATAAAGAAATTCTGAGGCAGGGGCGGCAGTCGGATAGATTTTCCCCTTCAGACTAGGGTCACTCCAGCGGGTAGTACCGATGTATAGAGAAGGCGCACCTTTCTGAGGGGCGGCTGATAGAACACTTAAGTTACGCTTCGCATCAGGAGGCAGGCGGAAGTCTACCCGCCTGATGTCTGCTAGTTTACCAAAATCCATTGTAAAGGTGATGGGCTGGTTGACAAAATACGATCATTTGTGCACATTCAAAACCACCTGGCAGCCCGGCTGTTTTGGCAGGTTCATTTCCTGAGATTCCAGCCTAATCTTCTCAGTTGTGAATCAGGTACAAAGCCAGTAGATTTGGTCAATGATCATGCGCTTCTTCCTGACCAAATTTTTGCTAGGCCTGAGCTCTGTTTGCTTGTATGCTCAGATAGGCCAGCCACAGGCTTTTCAGTTTCTGAACCTTTCGCCTTCTGCCCGCATCACAGCCCTGGGCGGTATGCAGGTGGTGGCGGCTGCCGAAGATACCTCAGCTATGTCGGCCCCGGGAGGCTGGTGGCTTAATCCTGCCCTCAGCTACCAGGAAATGGACCGGCACCTTTCTCTCAGTTACCAGCCCTATTACGCTGATGTGGATTATGTCAACCTTAACTATACCCATAAGATGGGAGAAAAAGGTAGTTGGGGACTGGGAGTGCAATACCTAAACTATGGTGAAATCGACAGTTATGACCTGACAGGGCAGCCCATGGGAACCTTTCATTCTCAGGAATATGCAGTGGTGTTTAACCGTAGTCATCAGCAGGGCCCTTTCAGAATGGGCCTCAACACTAGGCTGGTTGTTTCAGAACTGGCCGGTTTTGGAGCCTCTGCCCTGCTTTTTGACCTGGGTGGCGTGTTTGTGCATCCCTCTCAGGATTTTACTGCCGGACTTACAATAAGTAATGTAGGACTTATGCTCAACGATTATACATCCATGAACCGGAGCCGCCTGCCCAGCGACCTGCGCCTGGGACTCGCCTACAAGCCTCGCTACATGCCGTTTCGCTTTTATATGAGCGGCTACTTTCTTCTAAGCCACGGAGATGCTTACTTTAGCGCACATAACAATGAAATGCCGGGATACGTTAACAGGATATTAAGACATACCAGCCTGGGAGGTGAGCTTTTGCTAAGCCGACATTTTCACGTTCTTTTTGGTTATAACCACCTCAAGGGCAGTACTTTACAGCTGGAACAACTGACGGGCGGAGCAGGTATTTCATTCGGATTCTCGCTGCGCCTGCGTTTTTTACAACTTGATTTTTCTCGCGCTTTCTACCATGTGGCAGGAGGCGTGAGTCATTTTACACTGACAACAGATCTTGAAAGACTTTATTTTTTACGAAAATAGCACCTTATATTCATGCTAGAAGCCAATCTCACTCCACGACAAATTGTTGAAGAACTCGACAAGTATATTATCGGGCAAAAAGATGCCAAAAAAAATGTAGCCATCGCTCTGCGAAACCGCTGGCGCCGTATGCAGGTCAAAACCGAAATGCAGAAAGAGATTGTACCCAACAATATCCTGATGATAGGTACGACTGGCGTTGGTAAGACCGAAATCGCCCGTCGGCTGGCTAAAATTGCCGATGCTCCTTTTACTAAAGTGGAAGCCTCCAAATTTACCGAAGTGGGCTATGTAGGCCGCGATGTGGAAAGTATGGTGCGCGACCTGGTAGAACAATCCGTCAACCTGGTAAAAGCCCGTAAAAAGGAAGAAGTAAAAGAAAAAGCCGCCGAAGCAGTAGAAGAGATCATCCTGGATGCGCTCATTCCCCCGGTAAAGGGTAACGTTCCCAAAACTGAAGCTCCCCGTATCGGATTCCAGGGAGAGGAAAATGCCGAAAACCTGAGCGAAGCTGAGCTGAACCACCGCACCCGCGAGCGCTTCAGAGAAAAAATTCGCAATGGCGACCTGGACGAAAGGAAAATAGAAATTGATATCAAACACAGTGCCTCTCCTGGTATTGGTATGATCGGCGGAGGTATGATGGACGAGTCTTCCATGATCAACCTGCAGGAAATGCTCAGCGGCATGATGCCCAAAAAGAGTAAAAAGCGCAAGGTGAGCATTGGCGAAGCTAAAAAGATGCTGCTGGAGGAAGAGGCTTCCAAACTCATTGACATGGACGAGGTTAAGGACGAGGCCATACAGAAAGCTGAGAATACAGGAATCATTTTCGTGGATGAAATAGATAAAATCGCTGCCGGAGGCGACCGTAAAAGCGGCGGTGGCAGCGCCGATGTAAGCCGTGAAGGCGTACAGCGCGACCTGTTACCCATCGTGGAAGGTAGTGCGGTCAATACCAAATACGGCATTGTACATACGGATCATATCCTGTTCATCGCAGCGGGAGCCTTCCATGTGGCTAAGCCTTCCGACCTGATTCCTGAGTTACAGGGTCGTTTTCCTATCCGGGTTGAACTCAATGATTTGACCAAAGAAGATTTTGCCATGATTCTGCGAGAACCTAAAAATGCGCTTACCAAACAATACACGGCTCTGTTTACTGCTGAAAATGTAGAACTTGACTTTCAGGATGATGCCATGGATGAGATTGCGGATATCGCCTTTCAGATCAACTCTGAAATTGAAAATATCGGTGCTCGTCGCCTGCATACGGTCATGAGTCACCTGCTCAATGATTTTCTTTTTGATGTACCGGATAAAATTGAGCCTAATTCCAAGCTGGTGGTCAACAAAGAAATGGTAAAAGAACGCCTGAGAGGCCTGGTACAGAATAAAGACCTGAGCCAGTATATCTTATAACTTGAAAACTTTAACTCGTCTATGAGATACTTTTTCATCACCGGCACAAGCCGGGGCATTGGTAAGGCTTTGGTAGAGAAAATTTTGCAGGAAGAGGGTACCATGGTCTATGGCTTCTCCCGCAACCCCAGTGTGGAGCATAAACGTTACCATCATCATACAACTGACCTGGCAGATGCAGACTGGCTGAGCAGGAATGTGGCGGACTTCTTTCCCAAATTGGAAGATGCCGAACAGATTGTACTCATTAATAATGCCGGTATGCTGGGTGAGGTAAAATACATGGGCGAAGTGGAACATGCTTCCTACGCACGCCTTTTCAACCTCAATGTGACGGCCCCGGCCATACTGATGAACCAGTTTATCAAAACCTACCGACAGTCAGCAGGTGAAAGGCTGATCATCAACGTAAGTTCGGGCGCGGGCAAATACCCGGTGGATGGCTGGTCGGGCTACTGCGCTTCCAAAGCCGCCCTGGATATGCTAAGCCAGGTAGCCCAGACAGAACTTCAGGAAAAAGGGCTGGCTGATCATTTTAAAGTGTATGCCCTGGCACCCGGCGTAGTGGATACCGAAATGCAGGGCGAAATCAGGCAGGTATCTAAAGAGAACTTCAGCAAGCTGGACAAATTTATCAACTACAAAAAAGAAGGTGCCCTGGACGATGCCCAACACACTGCTGAAAAATTTATGGAACTTATCAACCACAGCCATCGCTTTGCTGAAGTAATGCAGGATGTGAGGCAATACTAAAGCAGCATTCAATTATAAGCTTACCCATGGTCGGTGTGAGCATCCCTTGCCCCACCGACCATCAAAATGCTATGTCCTTTTATGATTTATCACGCTCATCAATCAAAAAGGACCTCTATTTATCTTTCTGAAAAATAAATGTTTTTTCTAAACTGATACCGTTCGCATTTCAAGTATGGCAAAATCATATATGCCAATTAGATGGCAGAAAGACACTGTGCTTTCAGAAATAATATAAATCCCTCCCAAAGTCCATCCCGCTAATACTTACTTTCGGAACTTCACACTTTGCTGATTTTTACTCAATAACAGGCTTCTCTAGGTGAGCGATATTATAAGAAATAACTCATTTGCATAAGTTGAAGATTATGTCAGCTATCAAATCTACCTATAGCTACGAATATAATTTGAATTCTCACAAAGTTCACATATTGCTTCCGTGGCAATCAGCATGTATTTAAATATTTTTACTAGAATAACTACTTAATTGCCATTTTTAATTAATTTTTCATTGATTTTTGAAACATTTTTTATTTATGTTTAAAGTATTACACTATTCTAATCTAACATACCTATGAGAAAAATTTTACTAGCAATCATCTTCCTGATGATTGTTTCGGCTAGCCACATCTATGCGCAGCAAAAATCCATTAGCGGGACTGTCATTTCAAATGACGACAATCAGCCTATTCCCGGCGTCAACATTCAAATCAAGGGTACTAACAGCGGTACAATCACCGACATTGATGGCAATTTCAGCCTACAGGTACCGGGAAGTGAATCTGTACTTATTGTCACTTACATCGGCTACTTGACTAAAGAAGTCAAAGTGGGAGAACAATCTACCTTCAATATTACGCTGCAAGAAGACATGAAGCAGTTGGGCGAGGTTGTAGTGGTTGGGTACGGAGAACAAAATAGAAAAACACTAACTTCATCCATTTCTTCAGTAAGTGCCGAGGAAATACAAAACCTCCCTATGCCAAGCCCTGACCAAATGATGCAGGGAAGAGCTCCCGGGGTTTTGGTCACCTCCAATTCAGGTACGCCGGGTGGAGGAATGTTTGTAAGAGTGAGAGGAACGACTTCAATCAATGCAGACAATGACCCTTTGTACGTTGTGGATGGCATTCCAATCGTGTCAGGTAATCTTTCCGCTGTAGGTGTCGGGGGCGGTACTGCAAATGCCATGGCTGATATCAATCCTGCTGATATTGAATCTATGGAGATATTAAAAGATGCTTCTGCCACTGCCATTTACGGAGCTCGTGCTGCCAATGGTGTAGTGCTGATCACGACAAAGAGAGGGAAAAGCCAAAAAGCAAGGGTTTCCATAGGCGCTTATCACGGCGTGCAGAGTGTCTGGAGAAAACCCGATCTGGTAGATGGTCCTACCTTTGAAAGGCTGAGAAATGAGGCTGCCATAAATAATGGTGGTGAAGCCATTTACCCAAATCCGGATGAAGCCATCAATACAAATTTCTCTGACTTTGTGTTCAGGGAAGCGCCCATTACCAATTTTGATGTCTCTGTCACCGGAGGAAATGAGCAGATCAGGTATCTGGTCTCAGCCTCCAACTTAAATCAGGATGGCATCGTAGCGCCCTCTTCCTTTGAAAGAAGTACCGGCAGGCTGAACCTGGATGCATTTGTTTCTGAAAAACTGAAAATAGGCACGAGTATTTTATACTCCAGAAACACCAGAAACAGGGTAAACAACAATGACAATATTGCCGGTGCCCTGGGAGGCACTCACTTCTTCCCTCCCAATCTGCCCCCCTACCAACCTGACGGGAGCTATACCAAATTCAGTATTTTTGAAAACCCCATAGCGGTTATCAACGAAAATGACATCACGATGGTCACCAACAGGGTGCTGGCCAATGTTTATGGTGATTATGAATTTTTCCCCGGTCTTACCCTGAGAAGTACGTTCAGTGTTGATTACAATAATGTAAAAGAAGACGTCTACATCAATACTTTACTGAATGCCGGAGCAGCCGTAAACGGCTCAGCCAATTCTTTTGTCACTGTCAATGATAACTGGATACAGGAAAATGTACTGAACTACCAGACTACTTTTGGCACAGTACATGACTTAAGTATTCTTTTGGGAAGTACCTTGCAGGAGTCCTCTTTTGAGAGGACAGAAGCCTCAGGTCAGCAATTTCCGTCCGATGATTTTAAAAGAATCGCCTCTGCAGCCGTTCAGACCTCATCTTCTGATGGATCTGTCTGGGGTATTGCCTCTGTGTTTACGCGCCTGAACTATTCGTTGAAAAACAGGTATTTAATGACGCTGAATGTCCGTAGAGACGGTAGCTCAAGATTTGGTGAAGCCAACAGATGGGGAACATTCCCTTCGGCTGCCGTAGGATGGAGAATTTCGGAGGAAGAATTCTTCAATGGTGGAAATTTTGTTACTGACTTAAAACTAAGATCAAGCTATGGTATTACGGGTAACCAGAATGGCATCAATGACTTTCAATCCAGAGGACTGTGGGAAGGAGGCGCCAATTATACCAACTCTCCAGGTACGGAGCCTTCTCAGTTGGCTAACCCGGATCTGAAGTGGGAACGTACCGCGCAGTTTAACATCGGGCTTGATCTCTCACTGCTGAGTGACCGGATGAATATTACTTTTGATTACTATGACAAACAAACCACTGACCTGTTGCTGGCTGTGCCGATACCACGATCCAGTGGCTTTACCAGTATTTTCCAGAATTTTGGCGAAATGGAAAATAAAGGCTTTGAGCTGAGTATTACAGCAGTACCCGTCCTCAAGGAGGATTTTAGCTGGGACGTGAATTTCAATGTGGCCCAGAATAGAAATAACATCAAAAGGCTGGCGCAGCCGATCCCTGTTTACAACAGAGATATTATCAGAATGGAAGAAGGTGTTCCTATGTATTCATTCTGGATGCACAAGCAACTGGGGGTAGACCCTGAAACAGGCGACCCGATCTGGGAAACGATGGAAGAAGGCCGCCCATTTGACCCCAATATTGACCGCTTTATTGTGGGCAATGCCTGGCCCGATTTCTTTGGTGGACTTACCAACACTTTCAGATTTAAAAACTTTGATGCCTCAATCTTTTTTCAGTATTCTTACGGCAATGATCAGTTGTACTGGAGTAGATTTTTCCAGGAACATGGAGGAACCCGAAATACCAATTTCCTGGCCAGCCAGATAGACAGATGGCAACAGCCGGGTGACGTTACCATGATTCCCAGAATGACCAATGCCAACTATGCCGCTAACCTCAGGCCTTCTCGCCTTGTAGAAGACGGCTCCTACCTCAGACTCAAAAATATGAGTATTGGCTATACCCTGCCCTCTGCCCTGACTGAAAAGCTGAACATGACATCAGCGAGGTTTTATGTCAGCGGACAGAATTTATTAACATTCACCAACTACAGCGGTATGGACCCGGAGGTAAACTCCACAGCTAGCACTGCCACTACGCAGGGTGTTGACTTTTATGCCATTCCTCAGCCAAGAGTAGTCATGGGAGGATTTAATATTACATTCTAAATATTGAAAAAGATGAAAACTAAAAATATAATCATAGGTATAGCCATTCTGAGCCTGAATTATTCATGTAATGTACTGGACCAGGAGCCACAAACCGAGATTTCTGACCAAACTGCGTTTACCAACGAGAAAAGCGCTGAGGCTGCTATTGCAGGGCTTTATCATCAGCTGCAGGCTGATACCTATTACGGAAGCAATTTCCAGATCATCGCAGATGTGTCCAGCGATATATCTCAAAGTGTAGGTACCTGGGATTTCTACAGGGAAATGGATACGTATCAGTTGGATGCGTCAAACCTTGAAATCACCAATTTTTATACCGCCGCTTACAGAGCTGTCAATCAGGCAAATAACCTCATCGTCGCACTGCCCGATATTGAAATGCCAGAGGATAAAAAAGATAACTTACTGGGACAGGCTTATTTTGTAAGGGCATTGGCTTTCTTTGACCTCAACAGGGTCTTTGGCGGTGTGCCGCAGGTACATGGCGAACTGAGCGTGGTTCTTCCCCTGAATCCTTCCAGGGGCATCAGTGAGGATCTGTTCCCCAGCCGGCCAAATCTGGCGCAAGGCTATAGTCAGATAGAGTCCGATCTGTTAACTGCACTGGACCTGCTTCCGGAAGAACAAGGCGATAACACAGCTACAAAAGCCAGGGCTGTAAAAGGAAGCGCGCGGGCTCTTCTTTCAAGGTTTTATCTTTATACACAAGACTATCCCGAAACGATTCGCCTGAGCACTGAGGTGATCAGCGATAGTAAATACGAGCTTGCCAGTGACTATTTGAGTATTTTCTCTTCTGAATTTAGCTCTGAATCTATTTTCGAGTTAGATTTTTCAGAGGTTGACCAAAGTGAGTTGAGATTCTGGTACTTCCCGGGAGCACGGGGAGGCAGGGGCGAGCTTGCCGTCCACGAGAGTTTTATTGAAGAAATTCAATCCGACCCGAATGACATAAGAGGTACCATGTTTGGTTTTGATGATATACAGGACGTTTATTACCCTACAAAATATAACAAAGCCGGAAACATTGACAATGCGCATATTCTCAGGGTGAGTGAGATGTATCTCAACAGAGCGGAGGCCTATGCACAGTCTTCAGCCACACTGACACAAGCTGTTGCTGACCTGAATGCCGTTAAGGAAAGAGCTGGTGCTGCACCCTATGCCGGTGCTATGACAAGTGAGGCAGTCCTTTTAGAAATTGAAAAAGAAAGAAAATTTGAGTTTTCATTTGAAGGCCATCGCTTCTTTGACCTGGTGCGGACAGGACGCGCACTGACTGTATTGAATAGTGTGAACAGAAAAAATTCATCAGCTCCGGTCAGCCTTGACCAGCCCTGGAAACAGATTCTTCCTATTCCCAGAGATGAACTGCTTTCTAACCCCAACATCGTTCAGAATCCCAATTATGGTAACTAACTGAAAATGATTCATTCAGGCCGTCTGGAAAACTTCTCCAGGCGGCTTTTTTTTTACCATCTCCCACTCCCCTTTTCTGCCCGTAAATTCATTTCTCTCTCTTTCATGGGATTTTGAGCAGCAGCATCAGCTCATCCTCTGGCCCCGGTCTTAAACTTCCGGGGTAAAATAAATTGGCTGCCAGGAGTGATATTAACTTTTTTTACAATAGCTGATTGCACCTTTGGCTTAGCTTGTTTTTTTAACATAACTTATCGCCAGATACTACTTTCATACCTAAGCCCCTCTTCATCATGAATTTTCTCGTTAAACCTATCTTTGCGCTGGTGCTTCTGTTCCTGGCCTTTCAGGTCAATGCACAACGAAAAAAGCAGCAGACAGACGCAGCAGTCAAATCAGCACTGGATGATCTGAATATCACCGGCCTCAAATTTCGTAACGTAGGCCCGGCCATCACCTCTGGCCGTATCGCTGACTTTGCCGTTAATCCTGACAATCCTAAAGAATATTATGTGGCTGTGGCTTCCGGGGGTGTCTGGAAAACCATCAACGGCGGAACGACCTATCAGCCGCTGTTTGACAGTCAGGGCAGTTATTCCATCGGCTGCATCACCATGGATCCTAACAACCCCAACGTACTCTGGGTAGGCAGCGGCGAAAATAACAACCAGCGCAGCGTAGGCTACGGCGATGGCGTCTATAAATCGGAAGACGGCGGTGCCAGCTGGACAAATGTGGGTTTGAAAAATTCTGAGCACATCGGCAAAATCCTGGTTGATCCCCGCAATTCGGATGTCGTCTATGTGGCGGCGATCGGTCCGCTCTGGAAGGAAGGTGGCGAAAGAGGCCTGTACAAAACAACCGATGGAGGCAAAAGCTGGGAGAATATACTGCAAACTGATAAACATACCGGCATCAATGAACTGCTGATGGATCCCCGCAACCCGGATGTACTCTATGCTGCTGCGCATCAGCGCCGACGCCATGTGTTTACTTACATCGGTGGCGGCCCCGGTTCGGCCATACACAAAAGTACCGATGGAGGTGCCACCTGGCAGAAAATCAACAAAGGCCTGCCAGAAGTGGATTTGGGACGCATCGGCCTGGCCATGTCGCCGGCTGATCCTGAAATTATTTACGCCATCGTAGAAGCAGCCCAGGGTAAAGGTGGATTTTTCCGCTCTACCAATCGCGGGGCCTCCTGGGAGAAGAGAAGCGACTATGCCAGCAGCGGCAATTATTACCAGGAAATCGTAGCCGACCCTGTTGATCCTGATAAAGTTTATGCCATGGACACCTGGATGCAGATCAGCACCGATGGCGGCAAGACCTTCAAAGTGCTGGGCGAAAATGCCAAACACGTAGATAACCACGCCCTCTGGATAGATCCCAATGATACCGACCACCTGCTGTCGGGTTGCGATGGGGGTATTTACGAAAGTTTTGATGCCGCCCAGACCTGGCACTTTAAACCCAACTTACCCATTACCCAGTTTTACAAAGTGGCCCTGGACAATGCCGAACCTTTCTACAATATTTACGGAGGCACACAAGACAATTTCAGCATGGGCGGACCCTCACGTACTGTAAGTAACAATGGCATTGCCAATGCAGACTGGTTCATGACCCACGGCGGGGATGGCTTTGAATCGCAGGTGGACCCGGAAAACCCGAACATTGTGTATGCACAGTCACAGTACGGCTTTTTGGTACGTTACGACCGCCTCAGCGGTGAAGAAGTGGGGATCAAGCCGCAGGAGCGTAAAGGCGAAGCCGCCTACCGCTGGAACTGGGACGCACCCCTGGCCATCAGCAGCCATCAGCCCAGCCGCCTCTACTTTGCCGCTAACAAGCTTTTCCGCTCCGACGACCAGGGCAACAGCTGGGAAGTGATTAGCGATGACCTGACCCGGCAGATCAAGCGCAACGAGTTGCCGGTGATGGACCGCGTCTGGGGCATAGATGCGGTAGAGAAAAACGGCGGCGTATCTCCCTATGGTACCATTGTGGCTTTTGCGGAATCTCCTCTCAACGAAAATCTTTTGTTTGTCGGCACCGATGACGGGCTGGTACAGATCACCGAAAATGGTGGCCAAAGCTGGACCAAGATTGCTTCTTTCCCCGACGTGCCGGAGCGTACTTACGTCAATATGCTGCTGGCTTCCCAGCACGACGAAAATTTAGTGTATGCCGCCTTCAACCACCATAAGTACGGGGATTTTAATCCCTACCTCTACAAAAGTACTGACAAAGGAAAAAGCTGGCAGAAGATCAGTGGCAATCTGCCCGAAAGAGGGAGTGTCTACTCCATTGCAGAAGATCATAAAGACCCGAAGCTGCTTTTTGCCGGTACGGAGTTCGGTGTCTTTTTCTCGAAAAGTGGCGGAGCTGATTGGAAACAGCTGAAAGCCGGTCTGCCCACCATCGCCGTGCGCGATATGGCTATCCATCCGCGTGAAGATGACCTGGTGCTGGGTACCTTTGGCCGGGGATTCTATGTGCTGGACGATTATTCAGCCCTGAGAAGTACTGATGAGTCTTTGCTGTCAAAAGATGCGGAACTTTTTGCCGTACGCGATCCCTGGCTGTATGAGGCCTCCTATCCGCTGGGCCTGCCCGGCAAGAGCTTCCAGGGCGACAGCTACTACCAGGGCGAAAACCTGCCCTCGGTGGCTATGTTTACCTATTACCTGAAAGATGATAATAAGAGCCTGCAGGACCAGCGCCGGGAGACAGAGAAAAAGCAGACAGAGGAAGGAAAAGGTAATCAATACCCTGCCTATGAGCAGCTCAAAGAAGAGATGAATGAGGAAAAGGCCTATCTTTTGTTTGAAATCACCGACAAAAATAACCGCCTGGTGCGCAAGCTGACCGCACCTGCCACCAAAGGTTTGCAGCGTATTCACTGGGACCTGCGCTATGCATCGGTGAATCCTATCAGCCTGCAGTCTTCTTCTTTTTACAATCCATTTGCCGGCAAAGATGAGGGAACACTGGTAGAGCCGGGTACTTACCAGGTTAGTTTATCCAGAAGTGTCAACGGAACGATTAGCCAGTTGGCGGGCCCGATAAGCTTTACGGTAAAAGCCCTGAACCAGCATAGTCTGCCGGCAACTGACAGGACAGCCAAGGTGGCTTTTCAGCGTAAGGTAAACGACCTTTACCGTAAGGTTCAGGCCAGCCAGAAAATGCTGGGAGAGGTGCAGTCTCAGTTGAAGCATATGGAAGAGGCTGCCAAAAGAACGGATTTGCCCCAGGCTGAGCTTTCAGCAGAGATCAAGGGGCTAAAAAATCAGCTCAACGAGATCAGCTATCAGCTCAATGCCGATCCGGTAGCCGCTAAGCTGGACTTAGACAAGGTTCCTACCGTTGGCAGCCGCATTAGTTTGCTGGTGTATGAGCAATTTTATTCAACTTCAGCGCCTACCGGCACGCACCAGCAGACATTTGCCATTGCCGCAGAAGAATTTGCTCCCATTCAGTTACTGATCAAAAATCTGCTCACTCAGGATGTGGCCGCACTACAGAAAAAACTGGCCGATGCCGGTGCGCCTTACACGCCTTATTCCATTCCGATGATGCTGGAGAACTAAATCTTACTGCTACTTAAAAGTCACCTCACTACGGTGGGGTGACTTTTAGTACAACTCAGGCAAATTCAATAAATTCTGCTGTCCAGCAGGTAAGGGTTTATGTCTAGGATTTTAACCTCCGACATTTGGGAATGCAGAGGGTTGATTAAATAGTTAAACTCTTCAGGCACAGGAACAGATGGCACTTTAAATAAAAGGGATGCACCTTTAAGCAGCCATTCATCACCCAGTCTGGCTGTAGGACTATCCGGGCTGTACTCTTTCCAGTTTGCTGGTAGAGCTGTCCTTTCAAGATCAATAAAACTATTTGCGGGTACTTCCAGGGTAATCATCATCAGGTCTTTTACCGGAAGTGGGTTGTTGACCCTGTACTCCAAAACCGCTAAGGAGCGGTGTTCTGAGGTATAAACGACTGGCCTGCCAACCGAATTCCACCTGCCACCATAAAGCGCAGCTCCCTTGCCATCCAGCTGATTGGCATAGGCTTTCCTGGCCAGTCGGTAGAGCAGCATCAGGAATAAACGCCGTATTCCATGCGGCCCAGTACCGTAGTCACCCAGCGTATGCCTGCCGGCGTATCCAGGAGCCGAATAGGCATCTCCTGGTTCAGGGCGGGAATGGGCATACGAAGCCACTTACGGGCCAGTTCATGATCTTCCAGAACTTCACCGGCCATTTTGAATACACGTGCGATCTCCAGCAACTGACCGGAGACAGCTACAGGGAGTTTTTCATCATCCCGGAGCCGCTGCAGGGTGCGGGGTGTGAGATGCAGCATCTCAGCCAGTTCTTTCTGACTTACCCCCATCTGCTGCTGTAGCTGGTTGAAAGCCGACTTCTTTATACCTTCCCGAGCCTTGTGAATCAAGTCAAGGGGCTCCTGGTATTCATTTCCTAAAAGTTGCGCAAATCCCATAGGTAACTATTTTTGTCGCTTAAGTATACGAAAATTTTCGCTTACAGTTGGTTTTTAATGAGTCACAGTAAGGCTGATACCCATCTCCAGCCCCCTCAGCTCGGCCAGGCCTCTCAGGCGGCCAATAGCTGAGTACCCGGGATTGGTTTTCTTCCTGAGGTCATCCAGCATTTTATGCCCATGATCGGGCCGCATAGGGATATGAACATCAGGCCTGCCTAACCGCTCTCTTCTGCGCATTTCCTTAATTATAGCACTGACTACGGCATACATATTCGCATCTCCTTCCAGGTGATTGGCCTCATAAAAGCTGCCGTCGGCTTCCCGCTGAACAGAGCGCAGGTGGAGAAAATGTATTTTATCCCCCAGGCGTTCTATCATGCCAGGCAGGTCATTATCCGGACGCGCACCATAAGAGCCGGTGCAGAAAGTAAGACCATTGTGAGAAGAAGGAGCCGCCCGCATCAGGGCAAGCGCATCGGCTTCGGTGCTTACTACCCTGGGCAGGCCCAGCAGCGGACGCGGCGGGTCATCAGGATGAATAGCCATATTTACACCTGCCTCTTCGGCTACGGGAATGATTTTTCTGAGGAAATAAAAAAGATTTTCGCGGAGTTGCTGCTCACCAATGTTGCTGTACTGGTCAAGGTTGGCCTGGAACTCCTGCAGGCTGTAGTTTTTGTCTGAACCGGGCAGGCCAGCGGTAATGCTCTGCTGCAACGTCAGCTTGTCTGCATCGCTCAGCTTATCCAGGTAGCCCTTGGCCTTTGCTGCAGTTTCCTGATCATAATGATGTTCAGCCCCCGGTCTTTTTAAAATAAACAGCTCAAAAGCAGCAAAAGCAAGAGCATCAAAGCGCAGGGCAGTAGAACCATCGGGCTGTTCAAACTCCAGATGGGTGCGTGTCCAGTCAAGCACCGGCATAAAATTATAGCAGATCGTTTGTATACCACAGGCTGCCAGGTTACGAATGCATTCCTGGAAAACAGCGATGAGTTCGTCACGACGAGGGCCGGCGGTCTTGATTTGTTCATGTACCGGCACGCTTTCTACAACCGACCAGCGCAGGCCGGCCTTTTCTATCATACTGATTCTTTCTTTGATGGCCTCCTGAGTCCATATTTCACCCATAGGTATCTGGTGAAGGGCCGTGACGATGCCGGTAGCTCCGGCCTGCCTGATATCTGCCAGGCTTACCGGGTCATTAGGCCCGTACCAGCGCCAGCATTGTTCCATGCTCATATCGTTAAATTATTTTGTATTGAAGCAAATCAAATATAGCAGATTCTTACGTAGTACCAATTTGCATCATTAGCATCAAATGAGTAGAAATATAGTAAGTAAGAAAATCACTATAGTCAGTCTTTATTCAAATAATGCAAATTTAAGTTTAAATAAAGCCATAAATCATTTGTCAGTTCAAGCAGTCAGGGAAAAGCTCTAAGTAACATTTAAGTACAAAGGCTCACAAACATCACAGTAATTAAATAAAATATCTGTGCATTAATTCATGATCTTTTTCTTTTAATTGTAAAAATCTGCGTAACTTTCGTCCGTAAAATTCAATAGCAGAACAACAGCCTCGCTGCAATTTCTTACACGATTGTATCGTTATCCTGAGAAGATTTTCAATTCTTCTTGCAAGCTTTTACTAGTGATGGTATCACCAATTTAATACCTTTGTCTTGCGCACTATGAGAACTTACCAAACCGTACTGATATTTTTCCTTCTCGTGTTCATCCTGGCCTGTGAAAACGAACAGGCTGAGCCAGTGAATACCATAGGAAGTGAGATAGAATTTAGCATGAATGAGTACATGGATGCCGGTGACCGTGTACTGACTTTCAAGTTCCTCACCAAAAAAGATTACCCCTGTATCAACTATGGCATCAAACATCAGATGATACAAGACGAGCAGAGCATCAGAGTAGTGCTGGAAAAAGTAGAAACCTCAGAGCTTTGCCTCAAAGCTATCGGTCCGGCCACTGCTTTTGTAGACATCAGAGACCTTCCTGCCAAAGATTACGAACTGATCATACAGGTGGGAGAGTCTATCATCAATGAAGGAAAGCTGCATGTAAGCAAACAATCATATGAGGTTACTTTTAATGAATACAACAGCCTCACGCTGCTCAATGATAAAATTAACCGCGTACCCGAGCGTGCCATCTGGGGTACAATCAGATACCTGCCAATGGAAGCTAATAAAGAACTTTTCAGCTTCTTTAAACAGGCAAGCGCCACCTTCGGAGCCAATGAAGCTAAATTTGCCACAGGTGACTACGGCTATTTCCAGGTAGGTGCAGACGGTAAAATTCTTCAGAATCCCCCGGCTACTGAAGAGTCTTTGGTAGAAAAGCCTTTCCTGCTGGAATTTACTGGTGATGAGGATGACCTCTCCCAGCTGATCGAGCAGCTGAAAGGTAACTTTGAGCAGTTTGAAATCAGGCTTTATACCACCCAGGGCAGAGAATTTACAGACAGTAACCTCAAATAAGTCATCAGTCCAGCATATTTTCTCCCAGTCAGGCAGTCCCTCTTTCTGTAATGAGGTGATTAATCAATTCTCAGATTTTTTTCTGATGGTATAGAACCTGCGTTTAATCCGCCATTTTTTCCCAGTTTACCCTGAGCACTTTGGCATTGATTTTCTGCTTTTCAAAAAAATGCAGCCAATACAGCTGCTGTGCAGAAAGCTGATCATTAGGTGATTTGATTTCAATGAAGCTGTAGCCTTTTTCATCCCACACAAACAGGTCGGGAAAACCCCGGCTGTTCTCCCGCAGGTCCCGGGCCATTTCCAGCATGACTTTCGCCAGTTGCTCAGGCTTAAGGCAAAAATATACCCTCTCAACCAACTCCAGCAGACTATCATGCCAGCCCACCATGGGGTTGCTCATCCCCATTTTGTCGGTATGGTGATGACGCACGATGTTGAGAAAACGCTCTTTATGATGCAGCACCTTCAGTCTTTTCTGTATAGCTTTCTTTCTCTTTTGAAGAAACAGGGATGAGTAAAAATCAGAAGGCGTGGTCTGCAGCGGATGATGTATAGCTTCGCTTTCCTGGTCAAAAATGATGTCCCAGAACAGCAGGCCAAAGCAGCCTCTCCAGAGGTAATTTTCGGTAAAAGCGCCCTCCTGCCCTCTCTCCAGGTAATACTGAAGCGCCGCTGCTTCCACCTGATGGCTATATTCGCTGCTAATCATGATGCTTTCGCTATTCCTCAGGTAATCGGTAGCCAGCCGGGTTCTTTTTTTCTTTTGTATCCTGTCGCAAAAATCGCTGGCAAAAAAATGTTCATCTGCATTGAAAGGTGATTCCTGCATACGCTGGCACAACTGCAGCGCTTCTTCTACCTGCCCCAGCTTGTGCATCAGCCTGACCCGGCGTTCCCGGGCAGGAGGCTGCTCAGTATGCAAAAAAACGCATAGAGCCATTTCAGGCTGTGCCTGCTGTTCAAGCAGCTTACCCAGCCTGAGGCAGAGCTTATCGTACTGGGGCCAGGCCAGTTCGCTCAAGCTTTCCCTATTGAAAGGTAATTGCTCAAACCATTTAAAAATCTCAGCAGCTTCGGCCGCCTCTTCATCGCGCAGCTCTTTGAATTTGCGGTAGGTCCTTGAAATAAGCAGCTTATCCTCTACCTCCTGCCGGCTTTGAAAGAGGGCACTGATCTTTTCCTGGTCATAAGCTTCTGTCTTTATATAGCCAATGTCTCTGACAACAAACTGCGTCATATCGCCCTCCAGATTACCAAAAAAGAGAAAGCGGATCATCTCCACTTCAGTCTCAAAGCCCAGCCTGATGATCTGTTCACTCTGGGCAAGCACCTCAATCAGCGCAGCCGCACCTACTTCTTCGCAAAGGCTGCTAATAAGTTCTGGCTTTTTGAGTTTACGCAACTGGGCCATCTTCTTCTTTTCACTGACACACATGCTGGCCAGGCTGATCAACTCTGCTTTGGTAAAAATGTGGAGGATATCGCAGATTTCTTCAGCATGAATACTGGAGAGGCCGGCAAAAAATCGCCCCTTCAGCAGCAACAGGAGTGCTTCCTGTGGTTGCTCTATTTCGGCATACTGGATTTTGTCCATCCGAAAATATTGCCCGCGACGGTTGACCAGTCTTACAAAAAGGCACTGTGCATCTTCAGAAAGCTGGCGATAGCGGCGGATAAAACTCTTTTCTGACTGGCTGAGCAGCTTTTTGTAATGCTTTTCCACATGTGCCAGTACCGATTCAAAATAAGCCAGGTAGTATTTTTCGGGCAATTCTATGGGCGGATGGGTTTTCATGATTCGCTCCTAGCGTTCTCCTCAGGATGATGAAATTTTTCAAATGCCTCCAGATCGCTCAGCTGAATATTGAGCGCATTGACCGAAATATATATTTCCCTGATAGAAAGGCCCAGCGAAGCCAGCAGCAGTAGCAGGCTGATGCCAAAGGTAATCTTTCCGGCCAGATATTCACTGGCAAAAATAAGGAACATACAGAAAACACAAAGGAACAGGCTACTAATGCCCAATATCTGCATATTTTTGATAAGCACCACCCTTTTGCGGAGGTTTTGCAGCTGACCCATGATGAGCTGATCAGGCGAAGATTTATAGTCTGAATGCAGCTTGCGTATCAGACCGGCAATGGTAAGAAAGCGATTGGTGTAGGCAAGCAATAAAAGCGAGATAGCCGGGAAAAGCAGCGCCGGTGTGGTAAGCGTAATTTCAGACATATGCTAAAAAAAACAATGGCCTGTTAAAAGTTCAGTCTGATCAACAAAGATGTTCTGAGCTGCCAACTTTTCATTAAAATGTCACTTAAAGTAATAAAAGAAAAAGAAACTATATGAAAACCCTATACCTGGTAAGACATGCCAAATCAAGCTGGAAGGACAGCAGCCTGCCCGATTTTGACCGGCCTCTCAACCAGAGAGGCAAAAAAGATGCGCCTGAGATGGGAGAACGCCTGTTCAATAGGGGCATTTCGCCAGACCTAGTAATCAGTAGCACGGCCAAACGTGCGGCTCATACTGCCAGCATCATGGCAGAAAAGCTTAGCTTTCCGGCAAAGGCAATGCGCTTCTACGACGAATTATATCATGCAAATGCCGATACTTTGCTGCAGCTTGTCAGAAATACTGATGCTTCAGTTGAAAAACTTATGTTGTTTGGCCATAACCCCGGACTTACCGAATTTGCCAACCTGATCAGCAGCAGAAAGGTAGACAATATTGTTACATGCGGCGTTTACGCTCTCCAGCTGCCGGTTGAGCAATGGCGTGACTTCAGGGGCCAAGGCCGCACGCACTTCCTCTTTTATGATTTTCCCAAAAACCGCTCCTGAGCATCAGGATGATTCTTCCTGCAGTGCTACTGACTGCGCCGTCTGTTTGCTTTCTTTGATCAGATCGCTGTACACCTGGTAGCGCTTCAGGATTTCATTGACATAGTTATAAGGTTCTTCTCCCCTGCAGAAGCCATTTTGAACCACCGGATCGGCATAATAGTCTTTCTGCGACTTAAGCAAGATAAATTCGTCTGTATGACCAGTCCAAACATTAGGATCTTTACCATATTTTACGGCCAGTCGTCGTGCATCTGCTATATGCCCCGGCCCGGCATTATAAGTGGCCAGCACAAATTTGACTTTTTCCAGGGAATCGCTCACGTCAGCGTAGAGTGCCTGTAGTTTTTCAAGGTATTTTACCCCTGCCATGATAGATTGTTCCGGATTGTAAAGATCATACTCACCCAGTTCGCTGGCAGTGGCAGGCATTAGCTGCATCAGTCCGCGGGCCCCCGCCCAGGATTCTACCTCCGGGTCAAAGCGGGACTCCTGGTAGATCTGCGAGGCCAGCAACTTCCAGTCCCAGCCCAGTTTTTTGGCTTCTACTTTTAGAAGCTCATCGTATGAAGAGATTTTACCACCTGATAGCGAGAAGTAGTCGCTGCTTACGCGGGTGCGGAAGCGCTTCTGGTTTTTATAGTATTTGTTGTAAATGGTATAGTAATCCGGAGTCTGCTTTTCTTCTTTCAACCAGGTGTCTACGGCTTCTTTTAACTGAGGAGAGGTTTTGCGTACCATCCAGGCCAGGCGCTGGGGAAAACTCAGGGCAGTACCTACATCCAGGTCGCGATAATAGGTTTCGTTGATATTGGCAATATGTTCATCTGCTACGGTAAACTTAATTTCGCCATCTACCACTTTTTTGATAAGCTGATTGGTTTCTATTTCACCTTCTACTGCCTGTATGTCAATATCGCCGCCCATTTCCTGGGAAAGGTTCTGCAGCCGTTTGAAGTAAGATGATTTTTTGCGAACGTGTACGGGCTTTCCAATCAGTTCTAGAGGATCTCTGAGCAGTTCTTTCTCAATTTCATGCAGCTTCATTTTTCGCCAGTTTTCAGGTTTGCGCTGCACCAGCACCTGGCGGGTAACGCTGTGATGCTCAGTGAAATCCACGTATTGCTGTCGGGACTTGGTAATGCTCAGGCCGTGCGCCACGATGTCGCCCTCGCCCGTATTGAGCATCTCAATAAAGTTGTCCAGGTTATAGGCAATCTTCACTTCCAGCTCCAGGCCAAGGTATTTAGCCAGTCGCTCCAGCAGCTCATATTCGTAGCCCATAGGTTCGCCCCGGTAGATGAAATATGAAGTCGGACTGTAACTGGTAATGGCCGTCAGGGTACCGCGCTTCTTGATGTCAGGCAGATCTACGGCTACGGGATCGCTATAGGTAAAAGTCTCGGAAGCTTCCTCTGAATCAATATCCGTTTGCTCAGGTGGATCACTACAGGCAGATAAAAAACTCAGGCATAAGCAGGCTGCCAGCCAGGCGGCGCTGATGGATAGATAGCTCATAGTAATACGCTTAGGTAAATATAATAGCCACAGCAAATGGCCTTCAATACTTAAAATTAGCAAAAAGTAGGAATTTAACTAAAAACGTATGGCCGAAGCACTCAGATGATAGTAACGGAGTAGATATAATAACTATAAATCAGCAGCAGCAGCCCACCTTCAGGGCGGGTGATGGTCCTGCGGAACAACATCATGGGAAATATAAGAAAGGTAACACCCAGCATCCAGAGCATATCAGTACGAACGATAGTCTCATTGACCGCAATAGGCTGCACCAGGCTGGTAATGCCCAGTATAGACAAAATATTAAAGATATTTGAACCCATCAGGTTACCTACTGCTATATCACTCTCCCGCCGGAGGGCCGCCAGCGTGGCAGTTACCAGTTCAGGCAGGCTGGTGCCCAGTGCCAGAAGGGTAATACCTATTACCCGCTCACTGACCCCAAAGGCCATAGCCAGTGATTTGGCCCCACTGACGAACCAGTCAGAACCAAAGGACAGTCCGGCAATGCCCAGCAGGATAAAGAGGATGTCTTTAAAGGGATTGGCAGAGGGCTCATCAGGCAGGTCAGATTCTTCCAGGAGTTCTTTACCTGCTTTGATCTCCTTACGTGATTTGCGAACCACAAAAACAGTATAGACAATGAGTATGCTGACAAAAAGCAATCCTTCCCAGGCAGAAATAAGGTTTTCCTGTACGAGCAGGTAGAGTAGCAGCGAACTTCCCATGGTCACCGGCCAGTCAATCCTGAGGCTATCCTTGTGTACCGGCACCGGAAAAATAAGGGCTGTCAGACCTAACACCAGGGCCAGGTTGCAGATATTTGAACCTACCACATTACCCATGGCCAGGTCAGGACTGCCCTGCAGCGCCGACTGCAGACTGATAAACAACTCAGGTGCAGAGGTGCCAAAGGCTACAATGGTTAGGCCCACTACCAGGGGGGAAAGATGAAAGCGAAGAGCAATACTGCTAGCCCCCCTCACCAGGAATTCTCCTCCACCAATCAGTACTACCAGCCCTACAAAGAGCAGAAGGATAGGTATCAGCATGAAAAAAATTAAATTTTAGGACCATAAGAAAGGTCACCGGCATCACCCAAACCGGGAATAATGTAGGCATGTTCGTTCAGCCTTTCATCCAGGGCACCCAGCCACACCGAGAAACTCACCTGCATCTGCTGCCTGAGATACGCCAGACCTTCAGGGCTCCCGATGGCAGATACGATATGAATGTGAGCCGGGCGGCCTATGTTGAGGATATGCTGGCACACATTGACCAGGGTTTGTCCGCTGGCCAGCATAGGGTCCACCAGCAGCAGCTGACGGTCCTGTATATCAGGTATGGCAAAATACTGAAGGGCAATATCAAAATCTTTGTCAGCTACACTATGATCACGGAAAGCGCCTACAAAGCCGGAATCGGCTTCATCAAAATAGTTGAGCAGGCCCTGGTGCAGCGGCATGCCCGCCCGCAGTACCGAAATGAGCACGGGCAACTGAGTAAGCCGGGCCGCTTTCGTTTGCTCAAGAGGGGTGCTAATTGATACGTCTTCGTAGGATAATGACCTGGAAAGTTCGTAACCCAGCACCTCTCCTATTCTTTCCATATTCCTTCGAAAACGCATACGGTCGTTTTGGACATTGATATTGCGTAGCTGTGCAATAAAATGACTGGCTATGGAGTTTTCTCTGTTTAAAACAAAAAGTAAACTTTCCTGCATTTTTTTGTTTTTTTTGCTGCGCAAATATACAAGAATTTGAGATAAGCCTTACCCTGATAAAAACTGATGCTGACCTTAATCATAAAGGGGCTACTACCTCGGTATCCTGCGCGGTGAGGTTCACTCTCAGCTTTGCAGAACGCCAGGTACAGCTTTTGTTGAAAAATGAATATCAGTGACAAAAAATTGCAATTCATGCAAAATTTTTGCAAATAGGCAGGCAATTATCTGAAGAGTAAAGCTAGCCGTATGATTACGGTATGCGTATTTAATTGGCATCCTCCTATTTCCCTCAAGTTTTCATTGTACATTTGCGAACTAAATACTACTAATTATTTCTCGGAATGAGTTATATACAGTTTGATAAAAATGAACTTATAAACCTAGGCTATTCCCTGAATAGGGAGATCATCAGGTCTAATAAATCAGGGGCTTATGCTTCTACTACCATCAGCGGTTGCAACACCCGCAGATATCATGGCTTACTGGTAGCCCCTCAGCAAAAGAAAGCCGGGGTACACGTCATCATTTCCACCCTTGACGAAACCATTGTGGCGGGCAATGCCACTTTTGACCTGGGTGTTCATAAATATCCTGAAATTTATAGTCCTAAAGGGTATAAATATCTCAGAGATTTTATTGGGGAACCTATACCCAAATCTACTTTCCGCCTCGGTGATGTGGTGTTTACCAAAGAAAAACTGCTGGTGGAGCATGAAAACCGCACCATGGTGCGCTACGTGCTGGAAGAAGCCCGTGAAGAAGTTAAACTCAGGCTACGCCCTTTCCTGGCCTTCCGCAATGTGCATGAGCTTTGTAAGAAAAACGACGAGCTGGACACCTCTTACGACAGCATATCCCAGGGTATCAGGCTCTGCCTGTATGAAGGCTACGATGATCTTTTCATGCAGCTTTCCAAACAGCCGGAGTTTGTGGATAAACCCGACTGGTACTACTCCATTGAATACACCGAAGACATGGAAATAGGGCTCGACTACCAGGAGGATCTTTATGTGCCCGGCTATTTTGAGGTCAGCATGCAAAAAGGCGAAACCGTCATTTTTACTGCCGGCCCCGAAGAGGTCAAGACGGCCAACCTGCTGCGTATGTTCAATACCCAGACCCGGCGACGTACTGCCCGTAATTCTTACGAAAACTGCCTGAAAGTAGCGGCTGGACAGTTCATTCTCAAAACCAAAGGGGAAGGTAAATCAAGAAAGAACGACCGCACTGATGTGATCGCCAATTACCAGATGTACCGCCGTGGTGGCCGGGATGCTTTTATTGCCATTCCTGGACTTACGCTGCCTAAAGCTGACCTCAAGACCTTTAAGGACCTGCTGGATACCATGCTCAGGGATCGCAAAGGTCCTTTCTTCCCTTTCTGGGAAACGACCGATACCGATGCTACTTATGAGGCGATGGATGCCCCGCTCTGGTTTTTCTGGGCGCTGCAGCAGTATACCATCCTTACCGACGACCGGCAGGGTGTGTGGAAGCTTTATGGCGAAGCCATGCGCGATATTCTCAATGCCTATCGCGACGGTACTGATTTTGGCATTAAAATGCAGGAAAACGGGCTGATCAGCGGAGGTAAAGCAGACAAAGCTCTTACTTGGATGAATGCTTTTGTTAATGACAAGCCTGTCACTCCACGCAATGGCATGGCTGTGGAAATTAATGCTTTGTGGTATAATGCTGTCAGTTTTACCCTGGATATTGCCGGCCCACGCTCCATTGTCGGTAAGGAAATACTTGCCGAGTGGAAAGGCATGCCTGAAAAAATTGCGGCCTCTTTTGTAGATACATTCTGGGATGAGAAAAAAGGCTACCTGGCAGATGTGGTCAATGGCAGCCACAAAGACTGGAGTGTACGACCCAATCAGCTCATTGCCCTTTCTCTGCCTTTCTCTGCGGTGACAGATAAAATCAGGGGCTCCGTGCTGGAAAAGGTGGAAAAAGAACTGCTTACCCCACGCGGCCTGAGAAGCCTCAGCCCCAATGACCCGGGTTACCGCCCCCACTACCGGGGTGACCAGGACCAGCGCAACCTGTCTATTCACCAGGGTTGTATATGGCCCTGGCTGATGGGCCACTATATTGAGGCCAGTATCAGACACAAGGGAAGAGAGGTGCTGGAGAAGATGAACGAACTCTACAAAGGTTTTGAGCCCTGTATGAAAGAACATGGCCTCAGCACCATCTCCGAGATATACGAGGGAGATGCTCCTCACAAAGCAAGGGGTGCCATTTCTCAGGCCTGGAATGTGGCTGAACTTATCCGGGCGCAGAAGTTGATCCAAGATTATGACGCTGCTACCCAGCCGGTTTCTCTCTGATAGCGTGCCCGTTTAAAACCTGGCCCTGAGTGATAGGAACAGGTTACGTCCGGGCGCGGCTATCCCTGAAGAATAGGGCCAGTAAAAAGTATCCAGTATATTTTCAAGCCCACCGCTAAGCAGCAGGTGATCGCTCAGATGGTAGCTGGCTGTCAGATCAAGAGTAGCCCAGGGCAGGCTGCCATCCTGGGTATAAATATGAGACTTGTTCTGCTCAGAAGGTGCCAGATCCTCAAAATCAATACCTCCGTTGTAGCGTAATATTAATTCTGCCCTGACTTTACGCCCACTGTAAGTGAGGCCGCTGCTACCGAACAAAGGTGCGGCATGACGCAGTGCCGCATCTGCTTCCAGGTCACGCCCATCTGTGAAAGTGACAGACGACTGTAGGCCCAAACCCCTTATGAGTTGGTAAGACACTCGCGCGCTGAAGCCAATGACATAGGCCCTGCCGGCGTTGACTAGAGCCTGCACCCGGCTCAAGTCGCCATCATAGATGATGCTGTCCTGTCCGTCAAAGCTAAAGCTTCGCCTTACCATAGCATCCTGTAGCCAGGAGTAAAAAACCACACCTTCTGCCCTCAGCTTATCACCCAGTTGCCTGCTCACGCCAAGCTCAGCGTTGTAACTGTATTCAGGCCCCAGGTTGGCATTTGGCACCACCACATTGCCGGGTTCGGAATCAAACACTTTGGCGACGTCATCCACATTGGGCGCCCGAAAGCCTGATGATAAAAGTAGGTTCCACTGCCAACCGGGTTTTGGACGAAACACGATGCCAGCACTGCCGCTGAATGCACCCGTGTTCAGTTCTATCTGGTCATAAGGGAAGTTGTAAAAGGAATCTTCCGTAAAAACTGCGTCAAGTCCCACCTGCGTATACCTTACGCCACTACTTAAGGTAAAACGAGGGTTAAAATTCCATTTATGGCTCAGGTAAATTGCCGCCGTACGATAATCACTACCCCCGTCAGGATAACGGGTTGAGGTAGGCGTTACCTCTCCTGTATTAAGGTGTCTCCTGATGCCAGTAGAGTTTACTTCGTTCATGACCAGTTCAGCCCCGTAAAAAAGCTGGTGCTGCTGGTTAAAAACTTTGTCAGCGTCTAAGTTCAGGGTATAAGCATTTACTTTTTCGGTACGGCTTCTCAGTCGGCTGTTACCAAATCTCCGGTCGTTTCGGCTTTCTTCAAATTGCTGAAAGGCCAGCGTAAGTTTAGCTTCGTCGTACCACCTGGTTTTCTTGAATAAGCCAGCCTTCAAGTAGTGCATCATCCACTTTTGTGGTCCATAGTACCATTCAGCATTGACAGGAAGTCCGTTATCTCCATACAAAATCAGCCTGTCGTAGCGTGGTATATCAGATGTATTGCTGTAAAGGAGCCCGTACTGAAGTTCTGCCTGATTGCTCAGGCGAAAACGCAGCTTCTGCGTGAGGTTGAGCTGCTTATAGCCCGATGGCACCTGCACATTGACATCCGGATTGTTGGCCAGTGAATCCTCCCCATTACTTCTCAGCGCATAATTAAATCTTTTGCCAAAATCAGGATCAGCCTCGGGGCGTCGGCTACCAGCCCTGAGGTCGTCAAAATCATTGAAAGAGAAAGATGTAAAGGAAGACAGCCTTTTTCCGGCAAGAGACAGTTGCAGATGGCCGGTTTTTTCCTGGTTGGCCGAAGAAAAGCGGGCAAGCGCCGCCCCGGAGGCCTGCAGTTTGGCGTTAGTAGCGTAAGCAGGTGTGATGGTATGAAAATCCATCACACCACCCAGAGCATCGCTGCCATAGATCACTGAACCCGGCCCAAAGATCACTTCTGCTTCGTCTATCGCCAGTGGATCCAGGCTGATTACATTCTGCAGGTTGCCTCCACGGAAAATAGCATTGTTCATGCGTACGCCGTCTACTACGATCAGCAGAGAGTTAGCCGCAAAGCCACGTATCATAGGGCTGCCCCCTCCCAGCTGGCTCTTCTGTACAAAGACTTGTCCACTCTTCTGCAGCATATCTGCGGCGGTCTGTGGGTTCTGGAAACCTATGTCATCCTTGCGAATGGAAACGATCTGGTGAGGAATTTCCTGCTTATTCTGTTCCCAGCGATTGACTCTTACTCTGGTCTCGTTGAGTTCTATCACTTTTTCAAGCAGGTAGACTTTGTATTGCTGTTTTGCCACCTGGCTGGCCGGAAGGCTATCAGCATGGTAGGCCGGATGCTGAAAAATAAGCGTATCAGATCCAGAGAAAGCGGAAAAGTCAAGCCGCCCTGCCTCATTGGTAAGAAGCAACTGGCTTTGGTCTGACGAAAAAACGGCCACGCCGGGTATGCCGATCATGGTATTAGGATCAAGCACCAGGAGTTGCTGACCCATTGTTGCCTGTTGCAGGCTCAAGAGCAGGAGCAAAAAGCAAATTCTTTCTTTCATATCGTTGACAAAAAAACTATATTAAGGCATATTTTTTAAATCTGCATCAACAATTTGGGAAAACCTTTGAAACAATTTGTAAAGTTAGGACTGTAATATTGTCAATAACTCAAAGTCAGCTTTTTGTTGAAATGACATTTTATTGCAGAATTAAAGACAATATTTTCGCATTTTAGCTGCGTTAAAACTAATAAAGACTGGTAAATTACTTAAAATCCGTTTTAAACCTCATAAATCCAGAATAGTACACCAAACTGCTGATGAGCCAAAAAATCGTTTTTTCTCTGCTTCTGGTCCTTTTTGTAATTGTTGGTCATAGCGTTCAGGCAAATGATCCTTTTCCCAAAGATCATTTTGCTACCCGTATTTCATCTCCTCCCAAAATTGATGGTAAGCTTGATGAAGAAGTATGGCAGCATGTGCTCTGCCCCGCTGCTAATTTTATTCAAAGAAGACCCAATCCTGGCAAAGCGCCTTCTGCACCCACCGAAGTCATCCTGCTTTATGATAATACTTCCATCTACATTGGGGCTACTCTCTACGATGTTTCGGCCGACAGTATCATGAGAGAATTTACCAGCCGTGACCAAACCGGCTTCTCGGATGTATTTTCAGTATTTTTTGATACCTACGATGACGACATCAATGCTTTTGAATTTATGGTAACGGCCGCCGGGGTACAGTTTGACCGCCGCTGGACAGCAAGTGGTGCGGATCGCAACTGGAATGCCGGGTGGCTGAGTGCTGTCAATATAGAGGGTAACAATTGGGTGGTGGAAATGGAGATACCTTTCTCAGCCCTTCGTTTTCCTAAGACACCCGTTCAGGAATGGGGCCTTAACTTCAGGCGTACCATTCGCCGCAAAAATGAGCACAGTTACTGGAACAACATCGATCCGCAGGTCAACGGCTATGTCAACCAGTTTGGCAGGCTCAGTGGCATTACCAATGTCAAATCTCCTATACGGCTTTCAGTGTCTCCCTACCTGTCGGCTTATCTTGATCATTATACAGGAGATGTGGAGAATCCTGAATCCGTGAGCAGCCGCATCAATGGAGGCATGGACATCCGTTATGGTATCAATGATGCCTTTACACTGGATATGATCCTTGTACCTGACTTTGGGCAGGTAGTTTCTGATAATAATGTGCTTAACCTCTCTCCTTTTGAAGTACAGTTTGCTGAAAACCGACAGTTTTTTAAAGAAGGGACTGAGCTTTTTGAAAAGGGTGGCTACTTCTATTCCAGAAGAGTAGGCGGCAGGCCTCTGTTATATGATAAAGCAGACGACAACCTGCTTGAGGAGGAAGAGATCTTAAGCAACCCTGCCGAAAGCCAGCTTGTCAATGCTACCAAGATATCCGGCAGAACCAGCAGCGGGCTGGGTATAGGTTATTTTAATGGCATCACCAGCGAAACGAGGGCCAAGATACGGAATACAGAAACTGAAGAGGTACGCGAGGTGGTGACTGCCCCACTGACCAATTACAGTGTTTTTGCTCTTGATCAGAATCTTAAGAATAACTCCTACGTCAGCTTTGTTAATACCAATGTACTTCGCCAGGGACATTATTACGATGCCAACCTTACGGGTACCGAATTCAGGATCGCCAATAAAGGCAACCGTCATGCCGTGTCCGGAAGGGCTGCCCTGAGCCAAAAGTACGGCCTGGAAGAAGGAAATGAATTCGGCTACTCCTATTCGCTCACTTTAGCAAAAACAGGCGGTAACTTCAGAGCCAGTGTGACCAATTATGTGGAAAGCGACACCTTTGACCCCAACGACCTGGGTTTCCTGAGAGCCAATAACGAGGTACGCACTTCTGCTAACCTGGGCTACAACATCTTTGAGCCTTTCTGGAATTTCCTTGACCTCTACACCGACCTGAATATTAACTACCGTCGCCTGTATGATCCCAGTGTTTTTACCAGCTTTAACATAGCAGCACGTGTCAGGGGTACCTTGAAAAATTTTATGGATTTCAGCTTCAATTATGAAGTGGCACCCACCGAGAGGTACGACTATTTTGAGCCTCGTGTAGCGGGCCGTTATGTCGTAGAGCCATCTTACAACAGGCTTAGGTTCTTCCTGCGTACCGACAACCGCAACCGCTTTGTGGTGGGTAGCTCATTATCATACACTGACTTTTCCTGGAAAGGACAGGAAAGCCTGTATTTCAGCCTCAGCCCAAGTGTCAGGGTTAACAATAAGCTTTCTTTCTCCAGCTATATCAGCCTCAGCAATGCTCACGGCAATATAGGTTTTGCTAAAAAAACAGAGGATATGATTACTTTTGGTAAACGCGATATCAGTACCATCAACAATATCTTTAATACTAAGTACACCTTTAACAATAGAATGGGCCTTACCTTTCGTATGCGTCACTACTGGTCAGCTGCTGAGTATGACGAATTTTATACCTTAGGAAATAAAGGCGAGCTGCTGAATAGCGATTACGATGGAAATGAGGACAGGAACTTCAACGCCTTTAATATTGACATGGTATATACCTATGTCTTTGCCCCTGCCAGTGAAATCAGTGTGGTATGGAAAAACAGTGTAGCCAGTGATGAAGAACTGATCCGTCACGGCTATGTGAACAACGTGGAAGCCCTGAGCAACCTGGCGCAAAACAACAGCATCTCAGTGAGGGTACTTTACTTCATTGACTACTCCATGCTCATGAAGAAACTTAATACCAATGATATCAGAATTTGAGGCCTCTAGTCTTTTCAAAAGACCTCTTCTTTTTTGTGCTGTCTTTTTTTTTCTCTTTAACTCTCATACTGCCCTGAGCCAGACCCTCAGAGAATACGGAGCCAAGCCCGGTACACTTCCTACAGGTAAAAACAATGCCATCACCGACGTTGCCGGTGTTGAGGTAGGCCACTTTACCCTTATCTCAGGTGACAGTATACGTACCGGGGTCACAGCTATTCTGCCCTACCGGGGCAACATCTTTCAGAAGAAAGTACCGGCTGCTGTGTATGTAGCCAATGGTTTCGGCAAACTCGCCGGTTCTACCCAGGTAAACGAACTGGGCAACCTGGAAACGCCTATCATACTCACTAACACCCTCAGCGTATCCCAGGCCATGCAGGCGCTCATCACCCATACCCTCACCCAGCCCGGAAATGAGGAGGTTCGCTCTGTCAATGCGCTGGTAGGCGAAACCAATGACGGTTTTCTGAATGATATACGTGGCCGGCATATCAATGAAGCGCACGTTTTGCAGGCTCTAGCAGATGCTAAGAGCGGCCCGGTAGCCCAGGGGAATGTGGGAGCAGGCACCGGTACCCGCTGTTTTGGCTACAAAGGTGGCATAGGTACTTCTTCCCGCCTGCTGAGCGAGCAACAGGGCGGCTACACGGTAGGTGTGATGGTACAGGCCAATTTTGGTGGAGTGCTACAAATCATGGGACTCCCGGTGGGACCTTTACTTTCAAAGGAGCAGAAAGATGCTGATGGCTCATGTATGATGGTGGTAGCCACCGATGCACCACTTGACAGTCGTAACCTGGAACGGCTAGCCCGACGTGCCATGCTGGGCTTAGCCCGTACCGGGGGCATAGCCTCTAATGGTAGCGGAGATTATGTCATTGCTTTCTCTACGGCTGCTAATCTACGCATACCCTATGAGGCGGGTTCAGCTTTACTTGATCAGCGTGTTTTACACAACGACAGGGTGACTCCTCTCTTCCTGGCGGCCATTGAAGCTACTGAAGAGGCCATTTATAATGCCCTTTTTGCAGCAGAAAGTATGCAGGGGCACCAGGGAAGAGTGGAAGAACTGCCTGAGCAGCAGGTGATTGAGCTACTCAGGCAACACGGATTAATGAAGAGAGTCGCTGAGTAACATATTAATAAGATTGTTGATCTTGGTACGAGCCTCTTCAAATCGTCTCATCAGTTCGTAATACTCATTTTTTAGCAACATAGCTTCTGTCTCCTCCATATATTCTTTGACAAAAACGGCAAAAAGGGTAAGGCGTTTTGTATGGTACTTATTGTCATAAAAATAAGTTCTGACCAAAGTATTGGCCTTGTACAAACTAGCCTTTTCCTGCAGCAGGTAACGACAGAAAGCCCACTGAAAATCATCACAGTAATGAACGAAAGTATATCCGGTGAAGAATTTTTCCTGAGGTAGTACTTCTTTAAACTCATTGTAAAACCTACCGCCTGATTCTGGCATTTTTAGGAGTTCAGGGTAACGGTGCATAATGTACTAGTTTGCTGTTCATATTTAGGTACAATGATATGTACGATAAGTACAACTAAAAAAATACTCTGAAGAGAAACGCGACATGCTATGATTTTTAAATTGATGCAGGAATTTTCAGCCTAATTTCGGCAACAGACTAAAAAAAGTACCTGAGCCAAAATGACCATTTATCCAGAGTAATTCTGCAGATTCCGGTTAACTTCAAAAAATAAAAGCTTTTTTTAAGCTACTCTCAACCCTATCATTTTAAATATACATAAAGTCTTTCAATTGTCTTACCTCCAATATCATTTATTACAGCGAACATGAAGCCTGCCCTAAATTGAACTTT
This sequence comes from Cyclobacteriaceae bacterium, assembly GCA_046541235.1. Classification (GTDB taxonomy): domain Bacteria; phylum Bacteroidota; class Bacteroidia; order Cytophagales; family Cyclobacteriaceae; genus Catalinimonas. The sequence goes on from JBKHDR010000003.1 coordinate 76,270, forward strand.
GCCACTCATACTTGTATTATTTTAACAATAAATACTGGCCAGTTATTAGCTTTGCGTTAAAAGCGATACTTTTAACAACATATTTAAACTACGTATCTCTATGTCTGTACACCCATCTGAAGGTGATTCCAAAAACCTCAAAAAAATAACCACTCATCAGCTACAGGCCATGAAAAAGCGTGGCGAAAAAATTTCCATGCTGACGGCTTATGATTACTCTATGGCTCGTATCCTAGACGAAGCCGACATAGATATTTTACTGGTAGGAGATTCAGCTTCAAATGTAATGGCGGGCCATGAAACCACTCTGCCCATCACCCTTGACCAGATGATCTACCATGCTTCTTCGGTAGTGCGAGCAGTCAGGCGGGCCTTTGTGCTGGTAGATATTCCTTTTGGTTCCTATCAGGGCAACTCCTCAGAAGCCCTTCGGTCTGCCATCCGTATCATGAAAGAATCAGGTGCACATGGTATCAAAGTAGAAGGCGGAGAGGAAATCCAGCAGTCGGTAGAACGTATCGTCAAAGCAGGCATCCCGGTTATGGGCCACCTGGGCCTTACGCCTCAATCTATTTACAAGTTTGGAACTTACTCTGTCAGGGCCAAAGAAGAGGAAGAAGCCCGGAAACTTAAAGAAGATGCCAGAATACTGGAAGAGAGCGGCTGCTTTGGCATTGTGCTGGAAAAAGTACCTGCCCGATTGGCTACAGAAGTGACTAATCTGGTAAGTATACCTACCATTGGCATCGGTGCGGGAGTTGGAACCGACGGACAGGTACTGGTGGTACATGACATGCTAGGTATTACGCAGGATTTCAACCCTCGCTTCCTCCGTCGCTATGCTGATGTACGTTCAATCATGAATAAGGCTGTAAAGAGCTATATCAAAGATGTAAAAGAAATGAAATTTCCCAGTCAGGATGAGAGTTATTAAAACTACAAGCAAGTTGTTACCTATGGAATTATCCTTAAGATAGGTTGTTAAAATATATAATCTGGCTTGCCGTTGTCTGAACAAAACTTCATTAATTGATTTTTTGGCAAATAGTATAAAATGCGCTAAAGCATGGCCTCAATTTACCATGAATTTCTATGATCAATAAGCCTAACCTTCTCGTCATTGACGATGATCCTTCTTTCTGCCTGCTCGTTAGAAACTTCCTGAAAAAGCAAAATTTTCAGGTAGAAGAAGCACACACAGCCCGCGAGGGCCTCAGGTCGGTGTATGAAGGGCAATATGCACTGGTACTGATAGATTATCGCCTTCCGGACCTTGACGGACTGGAACTGCTTAAAAATATTAAGAAGAAGTTTTATCATTTGCCGGTCATCATCATGACAAATTATGCCAATATACGCACAGCGGTAAATGCCATGAAACACGGTGCCTACGAATATGTGACCAAACCCATTAATCCGGATGAGTTGCTGCTCACCATTCATGCAGCTCTGGAAAGTGCTTCATCCCAATCTCATAGTTTAGAAGACGAACCTGCCAAACCTGCAGGAGGAAAAACCAGGGGCTTTATGTTTGTAGAGGGCCAGAGTGCGCAATCGGCTCAGGTAAAAAAGCATATTGAACTGGTAGCACCTACCAACCTTTCGGTGATTGTGCAGGGCGAAAGCGGTACCGGTAAAGAATATGTATCCCGCCTGATCCACCAGAAAAGCAAGCGGGCTAACCAGCCATTTGTAGCCCTTGACTGCGGTGCTTTGTCTGAAGAACTGGCGGCCAGTGAATTGTTTGGCCACATTAAAGGAGCGTTTACCGGAGCCATGCAGGATAAAACCGGGCAGTTTCAGGCGGCCAATGGAGGCACCCTGTTTCTTGATGAAATCGGAAACCTCTCTTACGATGTGCAGGTCAAACTGCTTCGGGCTATCCAGGAAAGAACCATACGACAGGTGGGAGGTAATAAAGATATTACAGTAGATGTACGCCTGATTGTGGCTACCAACGAAAATCTGGACCAGGCTGTAAAGAATGGAGATTTCAGAGAGGATCTTTACCACCGGCTCAACGAATTCCAGATCAAGGTGCCCTCATTACGAGATAGGGCGGTGGATATCCCTCTTTTTGTAGAGCATTTCCTTCAGCAGTCTAATCAGGAGCTCAATAAGCAGGTAGAAGGTGTGGAGGATGAGGCTATGTTGAAGCTTCAGGCTTATCCCTGGCCAGGCAACATCAGGGAACTAAAGAACGTGATCAGACGCTCAGTGCTGCTTACTACCGGCGAAAAAATCACTATGGATACTTTTCCTCCCGAAATTATCAGTCCCCGAACCCAGGAGATGTTTGCCAGCACCGCCGAGACTTTGCCTGTAGCCAGCCCTACCAATCCGGATCTCAAAGCCTTGCAGGAAAAGAACGAAAGGGCTCTTATTGAAGAAACTCTTATCAAGGTGAGGTACAATAAGACGCAGGCTGCCAAAATGCTCAATATTGACCGTAAGACGCTCTACAATAAACTACGCAGGTACAATCTGGATTAATAAGATAGATTCATTCTCATATCGTAAAGCAGCTCAACCGGGCTGCTTTAATTTTTCTATCCTCGCTTTCAGGGCCTGGCTCAGTTTAGCGCGTAGTACCTCGGTCTGCTCCACCTGCCTGCGAAACTCCCCACTTTCCGGTGCCTGATCACGGTAAGACTCCAGTTCTCTTAATAGTTCTGTCAATTCTTTTACCTCCAGTTGCTGTACATTGGGCATGATCTTATGTGCATAATAGGCCACTCCTTCTACATCCTCCTCCTCCAGGGCAAGGAGCATTTTTTCTCCAGCCTGGTCAATCACTTCCAGGAAAGCCATCAAAAACTCCTGCATGGCCTCTTCATCATCCCCGGTAAATCGCTGAATATTCTTAAGAGAAAACAGCTCTTCTTCTTCAGGCAATTCAGGTAACAAAGGCAGTAGCTCTTGCTGCAAAACCGGTGTAGCATTCGGGGCTGGAGCTTCCTTTTGTGAAATTTTCTCTATAGGAAGAAATTTGATCAATATGTTTTTGACGCCTGCCTCATCAAAAGGCTTCAGCAGCACATCGGCAAAGCCTCTTTCCTTAAAGAATGCCATATCCTCCGTTACCCGCGCCGTAAAAGCCACTACAGGCAGTGTATCCATGCCCATTTCTCTGATGGCCCGCACCACTTCCTCACCTGGCATGGCAGGCATCTGCAGGTCGGAGAGCACAAGCTCAGGTTTATATTTGGCAGCCAGCATGATACCTTCCTCTCCACTTTGCGCACTGATGACTTTGATGCCCCAGGCTTCAATGATCAGCCTGAGCAGGCGGATATTGAGTTGGTCATCATCAATGACCAGTACCTGTGTACCCTCGGCAAAGTGTACTTCAGAAAGCTCTTCTCCTGTAGTCTGCATAGAAATCACCTCTTCCTCCAGAGCTGCTTCAAAAGGCAAAGCCACATAAAAGGTTGTGCCCTTGCTTACTTCGCTCTCCAGTGCTATTTCGCCACCCTGCGCTTCTACGATGCGTTTACAGATGGAAAGCCCCAGGCCGGTACCACCGTATTTGCGTGTATCAGAAACATCAGACTGCATGAAGGCATCAAAAATAACAGCCTGCTTCTTTTTGGGAATACCAATACCGCTGTCGGCAACTACCAGTTGAGCTTTAATTATGCCCTTTTCTAAATGGCTGAGCTGACAGCTCAATTTTACTTCACCTGCCTCAGTAAACTTGATGGCGTTGGAAACAAGGTTGTAAAGTACCTGCCGCAAGCGGAAAGCATCACCTTTCAAAAAAGGGGGCAGTTCTGAAGACGATTGAAGGCTCAGTATTAGGCCTTTTTCTTCTGCCTTGATACGCATATCCCTGACTACCTCTTTTAGCAAATGGCTGATATCAAAGGGTTTATTTTCAAATTGCAGCTGTCCGGCTTCAATTTTAGAAAAATCAAGAATATCATTAACCAGCGCAAGCAGATGATGAGATGAGCTATCTATAGCCTGGACATATTCTTCCTGCTGAGGTGTTTTTGGTGTTTTTTTGAGCTGACTGGCAAATCCAAGTATGGCAGTAAGCGGTGTACGAATCTCATGGCTCATGTTGGCCAGGAAATCCTCCTTGACCCGCGCCAGCTTTTCTGCTTTGGTCCGTGCGTTTTCAAGCTGCTGTTTGAGTGAATCGCTTTTGGCAATATCTGAAAAGATAAAGTACACAAAGATCAATGTACTACCCAGTGCAATCAGCATGATGATACCCAGTCGGGAAAGCGAAAACTCCAGGATGTTTCGCGCCTCGGCCGACTGCTGCTTGTTCATTTGCTGCTCATCTTTTTTGAGCTTACTCAGCAGTTGATTGATCCTGTCTATCACCCGGCTGTTATTGGCAAGGTACTCCATTTCCTGCCTGTTGAGAAAGTCCTCAGTGACGGCCTGCTCGCTCTTGAGTTCCAGCAGCATATTTCTGATAGAATCTACCGGGATATCCTGCAATGTATCAAGCGTTTCTGCTTTTGCCAGAGGTGCTGTTTCATTATTTATTCTTTCTCTTTTTCTTTCGGGAAGTGTATCACGTATCGCATCTTCAGGCTGTTTGTTTTTTTCTTCCTTTTGCCGGGAGAACAGCCGACCAAACCAGCGGATAATTCCCTGTCGCTCTTTCTCCTCTTCTTCATTGACTTCTGTTTCGCCACTTTCCTTTTTGTCTAGCCTGGATCTTTTCCGGATAGTATCTGGGGCAGTTTGGGTTGTATCTTGAGGCAGAGAGAGGGTACTCTTCCTGTTTGTTTTATCCTGTTCCAGTTGTTCCAGCACTTTGTCATAAAACCTGAAGTCGCTCCTCTGCTCACGAATTTCTCTGAACTTATCCATGCTGACCAGCCTGACATCAATCAGTCGCAGAATGGAGTCGAGTTCGGCATCCTCATAAGCACTTTGCTGCTTAAGCTCACTTACCTTATCCTTGATCTTTAGTACCAGCTGCTCATAACTTTCAAGATTAGCACTGCTCCGGCTGAGGGTATAATGCTGCAGCAGGGTTTCGGCACTGTTGATAGTGACCAGCAGGCTGTCAATCTGCTCCAGCTTTTCATCAGGTTGAGAAAGAGTCTGTACGGCATCAGAAAGTTTCTCGTAGCTGTCGAGTGCAATCAAAGCAACTCCCATCACGGCGATCAGCACCAGCCCAAAGCCGATGATGATCTTAGTCTTTAGCCTGAAAGATCGGGTAATTTTCAATAGTGTTTTTTTTTCTGTTCTTAAGAAAAATTAATACCAGCTTTGTACAATGTGATCAGGCAGCAAAAAAACCTTAGCTGATGGGGAATACCTCCACAATATGCGTACTGAAGCAAGTCATGTGTCTCCAATATGCCAGCCTGCTGTTGATAAACGAAATGGCACAGCTTTTTATGAATTTACTATGCCATCTTTTGGCATCATACATCGCATAATCTGATTATTTGCCCAAAAAAGCCCGATTTACTTAAGTCAGGCTTTTTTTCTTTTCAAAACAACAAATATGTTTATCGGGTTGCAATAATTGAGGATAAGCACTGACTTATCTCAAGCATCCCAACTGAATAAGACATGAACCAAAGCCGGTTTGATGTCTTATAAAGTAGTGATAGCAGGCGAATGAGGGGAAGCAAAGCTACTGACAGGTGAATCCGTCTCTACCGCAAAAAATTTGAACAGAATATGAAAAGATACATACTGCAATTAGTAATCATATTGCTGGCGGGCAGCCTCGCTTTCTGGCTCTATCAGCAGATCAGGGATCAACAGCACACAACTGTACAGTTAGTTAACTCTGAAAGTGAAATGACCAAACCAGAACCCGGCCTCTCGCCCCAGAAGGTAGTGGCCCTGCAGATAGAAGCGCTGCAGCACAACGATCATCCTTACCCTGATCATGGCATTGAGGTAGCTTATACCTTTGCCTCTCCCGAAAACAGGCAGAATACCGGTCCGCTGGAGCGCTTCACCCAGATGGTCAGAAACGAAACCTACGAATCCCTGCTGCATTTCCAGCAGTATGGCCTGGATGATATTCAGGTAGAAGGAGATGTGGCCGTACAGAAAGTAACCCTCATTGATGCCAACGACCAGCCCGCCGTATATTTTTTCCAGCTATCCAGACAAAAGGACGGGCCTTACGAAGATTGCTGGATGACTGACAGTGTAATCAGATATTAGAACATTATGTATTTCAGATATTTTTTAAGCTTATTGCTATGTATTGCATTCATCTCTTCAGCACTGGCGCAGGAGGACAGCCTGCTCAATGAAGAAGCACAAAAGATCCGTATCAGCGGCATCATCATCACTGCCGACAGCCTCAGAGAAGTTACTAATACCAACATTTACGTAAATGACCGTTTAGAAACCTACTCTTCGGATACCTCCGGCTTTTTCTCCCTTTTTGCTCAGCCCTCTGATACCATCACCTTTACCTCCCTGGGTTACCATCAGGGTAAGTTCATCGTACCCAAAGGCCTGGCCGGGCAGGATTATTCACTGGTACAGACGCTGGTGCCTGATACCGTTATACTTGATGAAATCACGATTTATCCCTTGCCCACTGCCAGAGAGTTTATCAATGCCTTTAGAGATAGTGCACTCATTTACAATGACAAGTATGAGCACATGCGCGAAAACGTTGAAAGGGTAGACGAGATGGATGATGAAGAAGCCTTTTTGAGCAAATACCAGCCTCCGGAAGTAAATCACGGCTACGGGAGGCTATACAATAACCGTTATGGCCCGATACCCGGCAACAATTTTCTTAATCCCGACCGCTGGCGTGACTTTATCCTTGATTTGCAGGATTACAACTTTGATGGAGAAGGATATTGATTGAATGCTTCTTGAGTCTTTTTCAAGAACACTTCCTGCCTCAAACAACCTTCATCCTATAACTGGATAAGCTTTGATAGATACGCCCCCAGGTATACCGCCGCAAAACCAAGTATCACACTAGCCGACACGTAAAAGAGCATCGTGGCAAACTGCCCGTTGTCTATCAGCATAACGCCATCATTGGAAAAAGTAGAAAAAGTGGTAAACCCACCACAAAAACCGGTAATCCAAAGACGGCTGGAAAGATCATCTATGTATTCCTGAGACCACAGGCCATACAACAAGCCGATCAGCAGACAGCCCAGTATGTTGACCGTAAAGGTACCCAACGGAAAATAAGTGCTCACATGTCGGTTGATCAGGATGTAGATCAGGAAGCGGAGGGCACTTCCCAAAAACCCTCCTATCCCTACCAGAAGTAGATGCTTTAGCATTTGATTGATGATTTCTCTTATTTAGATTGCTGTTTCTTTGCGTAATTCTTCCGGAAGTGGGCGGCTATTTTTTCGTAATTGTCATTCTCCTGGTTGGCCAGCCTGAACTTCTTATTATTTCCAAATACAGCCGAAATCTGCTTGAAGACTCCATTGGAAGTTTTCACAGTTTCCTCCTTCCAAAACTGCAGTTCTTTGAAATACAGCCTGCTTTTGCTTAAGCCAAAAACCCGCCTTACTTCAATCCGGTTTTTTTCTAACCTCACAGTCTGGTAGCTGTTTAAAAATTTAAAACTTACTACCAGAGCTATGACAAGCAGCAAAACAAAAAGAATGATAAGCCAGAGTGAAGGCTCCTCTACACTGAGTATGTCGTACAGCAGGTAAATTGAGGCAGCATAGATGAGCAGCAGGAACATGCCCAGCGCAAAAAAAGTATTGGTTTTGGGTTTGGAAACAATCATGAAAAAGGTATTTAGACCCGATAAAAGCTTAAATTTTTTAAATTTTCAAACATACCCCTTAAGCTTGCAACAGCATTTGTTAATTTTCTGCTGAAAATCAGATCCTTATGATACAGTATAATATATCCTATCAGTACCCCAACCGTCAGCTGATCGACTTTGAAATGAGCTTCAGACCGGAGGCAGAAGTCACTTATCTCCAACTGCCCGCCTGGCGACCCGGAAGGTACGAATTAGGTAACTTTGCCAAAAATATCCAACAGCTGAGCATGCACGATGCTGAAGGACGTACGCTTTTGTTTCGTAAGACGAGTAAAGATTGCTGGCAGGTAAATACTAAAAACATCAGTAAGCTAAGGGTAAAATACCGGGTGTATGCTGCCGAGATGAACGGGGGGAGTACCTGGCTGGATGAAGAGCAGCTTTATATCAATTTTGTCAATTGCATTCTTTACCCGGTAGGCCGGCAGCAGGAAACCTACAGAGTCAGCCTGCTCTTGCCTGAAGATTATCAGCTGGCCTGCGGCCTTAGCGAAGTGGAAAAACATACGCTGGAAGCTCCCAGCTTTTACCACCTGGCCGAAAGTCCCCTTATCGCTTCAAAAAAAATGACGCACTGGGTGTATGAAGTCAAGGGTTCCCGCTTTCACCTCTGGTTTAAAGGCAATGTGCACCTGAACAAAGAAGCTACGCTCAAGGATTTTAAGGACTTTACCCGTAATCAGATAGAGACCATGGGAGAATTTCCCTGCGAAGATTATCACTTTCTCTTCCAGTTTCTGCCTTACCGGGCCTATCATGGCGTAGAGCATTTTAATTCTACAGTCATCACCCTGGGGCCTGCCGAGGAAGTCCGGCAGAACAGCAAACTCTACCACGACTTTATCGGGGTAAGCTCGCATGAATTGTTCCACACCTGGAACATCATCCGCATCCGTCCGGCAGAGATGATGCCTTATGACTACACCAAAGAAAATTATTTTGTAACGGGTTATGTAGCCGAGGGCATGACCACTTACTACGGCGACCTTTTCCTGGCCCGCAGCGGGGTGATCAGTAAAGCAGCCTATTTTGATGACCTGAACAAACTTTTCAAAAGGCATTTTGAAAATTTTGGCCGCTTTTATTATTCGCTGGCGGCTTCCTCCTTTGACCTCTGGCTGGATGGTTATGTACCAGGTATTCCTAATCGTAAGGTTTCCATTTATGTAAAAGGCGCTATTGTCAGCCTTATGCTGGATTTGACCCTGAGAAGACTCAGCAAAAATCAGCACTCGTTAGATGACCTGATGCGGATACTATGGCAGGAGTACGGAAAAGTACAGAAAGGCTACGCTCAGGAGGATATCATTAGCATCGCCTCAGCGCTGGCCGGAGAGGACCTTAAAGTATTTTTTGACAGATACATTTACGGCACCGAACCTGTGGAAGAAGCCCTTAATGCCCTGCTGCGCACAGTAGGTTGCCAGCTAAGGATCACCGACTCGGGCAGCCTGAGCGAACGCTGGTTTGGCTTTCGTGCTGCACAACGCGAAGGTAAGCTGCTGGTCAACACTATTGAGCCTGAGTCTCCTGCCGATAAGGTACTAAGTCGTGAGGATGAGATCATCGCCATCAACGGCATCCGCATCACCGAATCTCCCGACGAGATCCTTGATGATGGCCCGGAAGTGGAGCTTACACTTATCAGGCGGCAGAAGATCATGGATGTGAAGATGCAGCAGGATGGAAAGACCTATTTTAAGCAGTACTGTATTGCCCAGCGACTTGACGCACGTGATGAGGAGAAAGAAAACTTCAGCCGCTGGTGCGGACTGGAGTGGTGATGGTAGCTGATGTGTACGTGATCGGACAAAAATGATCATATTTGGACAGTGCCAAGGTAGCCATTGTCCTTTTTTTTACAGAATCAGCGTAAGCAGCCGGGCGCTCAGGGCAGCCAAAGTCAACCCGGTAGAGAGCCTACGTTATGAATAGCCTCAGTTTTCAAGAAAAATAATTGAATAGAGTTTTTGGTTGGATCAGGAACCGCCGTCTTCATATAAGGCTGGCGGTTTTTTCTTGGCTGATTTTTACCAAAAAGAAGAATTTTCCCTCCTTTTTTGGATAAAGCGTAATTAGTTTCTAATTCGTAACTTCAAAGCATTTGAGCAGAAGTAGCCTATGAAGGCCGTTAATTTTTCATGAATCAACATTTTCAAAGTAGAGTAAGCCCAGATCTGAAGATATTTTAGGTAGGCTGAGGATGATGAAAGGTAAGGTAGGAAGCGGATTATCTCTGCTAATCTTAATGATCAGGTAATGAATTATCAAACCAATAGTAATTAGTCAAACCTTTATGCTAAAAATCAATTACCAGCTCAAGCCTGAAGACCTGAGCAAAAAAGTAGAAAGATTGTGGGAATTGTCAGCTGCCAAGATCCAGTCTATTGAAGACAAATACGATAATTCCAAGGGTTCTCCGGTTTTTACAGTCAAAGGAAAATATACCACGAGAGGGTGGACGGAGTGGACGCAGGGTTTTCAGTACGGCTCTGCCATACTACAGTTTGACGCCACAGGTGAGGAAAAATTTCTGAAAAGCGGGCGGGCTAATACCGTTAAACTGATGGCCCCCCACGTAAGCCATATCGGCGTACATGACCATGGCTTCAACAATGTAAGCACTTATGGTAACCTGCTTCGCCTGATGAAGGAGGGCAAGATTGCCCATAACGAGTGGGAACAGAATTTCTACGAGCTGGCCCTGAAAATATCCGGTGCCGTACAGGCCACCCGCTGGACCAGCACCAAGAATGGTGGATTCATTCACTCATTTAACGGCCCGCATTCTCTTTTTGTGGATACCATACGCTCCTGCCGCTCCCTGATGGTAAGCCATCAGCTGGAACATGTGCTGCAGAGCGAAAACGACGTTAAAATCAACCTGCTCAAGCGGGCACTTTTGCATATCAAAGCTACAGCTGATTACTCAGTATACTACGGTGAAGGACGCGACGCTTTTGATGTAAGGGGAAGAACAGCCCATGAGCAGATTTTTAATACCAAAGATGGCAACTACCGCTGTCCTAACTCACAGCAGGGTTACACCGGCTTTAGCACCTGGACCCGCGGCCTGGCCTGGGCCATGTGTGGCTTCCCTGAAGAACTGGAGTTTATTGATACCCTGAGTGATGAGGAGCTTTCAGTCTATGGTGAAAGGCATGAGATTACAGCCTTCATGCTCAAGGCAGCCCAGGCCACCTGTGATTTTTACATTGAGAACACCCCTACCGACGGCATCCCTTACTGGGATACAGGTGCACCCAAACTTCATCATTTGGGAGATTACCTGGACCGTCCCTCCGATCCCTTCAACGATTATGAGCCGATTGACAGCTCGGCAGCCGCCATTGGCGCACAGGGTCTGCTCAGGCTGGGCAAATACCTGATGGGCAAAGGGAAAGATGAGGCAGGCAGAAAGTACTTCCAGGCAGGACTCACCGTGCTGGATTACCTGTTTGAAGAGCCTTACCTGAGCGATGATGAAAACCACCAGGGACTGCTGCTGCATTCCATTTACCATGAGCCTAATGGCTGGGATTATGTGCCGGAAGGCAGTAAGATTGCTAATGGTGAATCCAGCATGTGGGGTGATTACCACGCGCGGGAAGTAGCACTTTACGTACAGCGACTGGCTAAGAACGAGCCTTACTATACCTTTTACCGCTGCGCTGAATAGTTTTAGTGTTTTTGGTGAAACACCACGATCATTAATTGTTCGTGTACCAGACCTTTGAATACAAATAGGCCATTCCTCACTTGAAGAATGGCCTTTTCATTTGCTTGCTACTCAATTAAAACGGTAGCTCATCATAGCTTTCGGCAGTTTCAGCTACCTCGGCTTCCGGCTCTTTGTCTTTTTTATCAAGCATCAGGATATCCGTGGCCACGATTTCTGTTACATATCGCTTGACCCCGTTTTTATCCTCATAGGAGCGGTAGACCAGTTTGCCCTCCACGGCTACTCTGCGGCCGCGGTCAAGGTAACTTTCGGCAATATCAGCCAGTTTGTTCCAGGCGACTACCTGGTGCCACTGCGTTTCCTGTACACGTTCGCCGGCAGCGTTTTTATAAGATTCAGAAGTTGCCAGTGAAAATTGCGCGACTTTTTTGCCACTGTTCAGGTTACGCACTTCCGGGGCTGCGCCCAGGTTTCCGATTAATTGTACGCGGTTTTTCATTGCATTCATGTCTGTAAAGATTAAAGTGAAATTTGTTTTCGTTTTGACATCAGCAAAGTAACAGCATGCCGCAAGAGCTAGTCGGTTGTTAATCGTTTACAGTCGTCTGTAATCGTTTGTAAACGTTTGCAAATGGAAAAGATTTACGTATATTGTGATAATAATCAACTGTCGGTCAGACAATTACCTATTCTTATTTATGAACAATACCCTGGAAGAAAAAAAAGTGTGCGAGGAATGTGGCACCCCTATCAGAGGACGAGCTGACAAAAAATTCTGTTCGGATGCCTGCCGCAATGCTTACCATAATAAACATACCAGCGATACCAATAACCTGATGCGCAATGTCAACTATACGCTCAGGAAAAACAGGCACATCCTGGCCGATCTCAACCCTAATGGCAAAGCCCGGACCAGCCGTGAACAGCTAAGTCGTAAGGGATTTAACTTCAGCTACATCACCAATATTTACCAGACCAAAAACGGCAATACCTACTACTTCTGCTACGACCAGGGCTATCGCATTGAGGAGGATGACTCTTTTACCCTCGTCATTAAAAAGGACTACATTGATTAAAGCTGTAGGCTGCCGCTTATAATTATTTACATTCCCTTTTGAGGGCTACGCACATTTTTTTACTATTTTGAAGCTTCATCCATCAATGATAAATTCAACTTTTTGATTTTGGAAAACCTTAACAAACTCTGCATCCATACCATTACTACCAAGCCCTGGCCTATAGAAACTGCTGCCGAAAAGTATGCTCAGGCGGGCGTAAGCGGCATCACTGTATGGCGGGATGCGCTTGATGGCCGAAACATTCAGCAAACCGGCGAAATGCTCAGGCAGCACCAACTGGAGATTATATCTCTCTGCCGGGGTGGATTTTTCCCCTCCACTTCAGCTGATAAAAGAAAAGCAGCCTTAGATGACAACAAAAAAGCCATAGACGAAGCCACTGCCCTGGGTGCTCCCCTGGTGGTGCTGGTCTGCGGTGCCGATCCTGACCAGCCACTGGCGACCTCGCGCAGGCAGATACAGGACGGTATTGAGGAGCTCATCCCTTATTGTGAACAAAACAAAGTGAAGCTGGCCATAGAGCCCCTGCACCCTATGTACGCCGATACCCGATCTGCGGTGAATACCCTGGCACAAGCCAACGATATAGCTGAAAGCCTCCGATCTCCCTGGGTGGGTATCGCGGTAGATGTATACCATCTCTGGTGGGACGACCTGCTGCATACCGAAATCATACGCTGCGGCCGCAATGAGAATCTTTATGCCTTCCATATCTGCGACTGGAAATCTCCCACGAATGATATGCTGCTGGATCGCGGCCTGATGGGTGAAGGCTGCATCAATGTGCCTGAAATTCGCGGCTGGGTTGAGGAAGCGGGTTTTGAGGGCATGTACGAAGTAGAAATCTTTTCCAATCATTACTGGAGCATGGACCAGGATGTCTTTTTGGATAAGATTATCAAAGCCTATCGGGAACATAGCTGATACTTTTAGCAGGGCAGTTTTCAAAAGCTGGCTTTACCCTGCAAAAAATTTTGAAGCAATACGCATTTGTGCACTATCATCCTCAGCCGATTCGGCTCATGATTGACAGCTGATAAGTTATTACTATACTTCTGACCCGATAAAAAGTCCAGTTGAGAGTTTGAAAAACAAGAAGAAG
>JBKHDR010000004.1:0-81220 GCA_046541235.1 Cyclobacteriaceae bacterium
ATAGGTTGGTTAAACAGCTAAGCCATCCGCTTCAGGCGGATGGCTTTTGCTTGTTCAGGTGATAGATTTCAAAAAAGATCTGCCGATATCTTCTGTACAAAGAAAGTATAAGAAAAACGGCCATTGAGCTGCGCACTTGACTTGGTCAGGAGCACGGTCACCTCTTCATTCTGGCGATTTATGATATTCACTTCGGTACGTATATGTATATCTGTGTTTACATTTGATTCTTCATCGGTATGTACCACGTGAATTTCTCCTTTTTCATCCTGAGTAAAGGAAATAGGCAGCAGCTGATTGATATTTCTGCCTATGACATACTCACGGTCAACGCCCCATATTTCTTCTGCGGCACGATTGAAAAAATCTACCGTTCCCCTATCGTTGAAGCTGATTACCCCGTCTACGCAGCCTTCCAGGATGGCAGTATTTTTTTGTTTCTCAGCTTCAAGCTGCTCAAGCTGCCCTTTCATTTCATTTTTAGCCTCCTGTAATTTTTCGCTCAGGCTGCCCTGCAGTTCTTCCAGTTCAGAGGTATACTTACGCAGCTTCAATTCATTTTCACGTATCTCGCTGGCCTGCTTTTCGGCTTCCAGTTCAAGCTGTTTTACCGCCGTAATGTCCTGAGCAATCTTTACAATCTTAAAGGGGTTTCCATTAATATCCCGTACCAGATTAAAGTTACCCCTGAACCATACATCCTCACCGCTTTTGGTCATGCGATGAAAATCTCCCTGAACAGACTCTCCCCTATAAAGCTTTTCCCACATTTCTTCATACTCTTTGGAAGCCGCTACACTGGATGATACAAATTTGGTGTGATGGTGTCCTCTTATCTCATCTATGGTGTAACCCAGGGTATTCAGATAATTCTCATTGGCCGACATGACTTTGCCGTCAATGGTAAACTCCACAATGGCATTGGCCCGGCTGATAGCTTCCATCTTGCAGGCATAGTCTATCGCTTCTTTTTTGGTATTGGTGATATCAGCCTGTATGGCGATGTACTTCTCCAGCTCACCATTACTGTCAAAAATCGGATTGACCGCCAACGAGATCCAGTAAGATTCGCCACTCTTTTTATAGTTCAGAATTTCCTCATAAAAGGGTTTCTTCTCATCCAATTTCTTCCGGATACGCTTTATGGTATCCTGGTTGGTTTCAGGACCCTGTAGCAGTTTGCCAGGCTTATGCCCTAGTGCTTCTTCAAAGGAATAGCCGGTAAGGCGGGTAAAACCCTTGTTGACATACTCTACAATACCTATTGCGTTGGTAATGACTACCGAGTTGTCAGTATTATCTGCCACCAGCGACAGCCTTCTGATTTCAACTTCCTCATTTTTCCTGGCAGTAATATTTTGGGCAAGCTTGATAATTTTGTACACCTTGCCGTACTTATCAGATACCGGTGTGTATGAGGCATCCAGCCATATTTTTTCTCCGCTTTTAGTTACCCGCTGAATATCTTTACGGAACGATTCACCCGCTGCCAGTTTTTTCCAAAAATTCTGATAATCTGCTGTCTGCTGGTATTTGCTATCAACAAATATCCGGTGATGTTCACCCCTGATCTCCTCAAGCTGGTAGCCCATGGTAGTAAGGAAAGACTGATTAGCCTTAATGATAACTCCTTCAGGGTCAAATTCTATAGAGGCAAAGGTATTATCAATAGACTGGATAAAACCTACCAGCTCGGCCTCCTTGCGCTTCATTTCTTCCTGGGTGGCCTGCATCTCCTCATTATTCTGCCGCATCTCTTCTTCCTGCGCCCTAAGCTCTTCGGTCTGCTGCCTTGACTGCTCCAGCAGGCGGCGGGTTCTTTCATTGATACGGCTGTTGGCCACGGTAGAGGCAATACTTTCGCTTATTTTCTCCAGCAGACCCAGCTTGTAGTCTTCAAATGGATGGAAGGAGGCTATTTCCATGACGCCTTCTACCTTATCATTTATTTTGAGAGGAACGACAATAAGACAGCTGGCAGTGGCTTCTCCCAGTCCTGAACTAATATTGACATAGCCCGAGGGCACATCTGTCAGGTACATGACCTGCTTCTCAAGGTATACCTGGCCTACCAGCCCCTGTCCGGGTAAGACTTCTTTTTCCAGGTGCTTCTTTTTGCCGTAGGCATAGCATCCTCTCATCTCTAGCTTTGCCTCTGTGCCTTCTTCGTCGTTGAGGATAAAAATAGCTCCCTGGTTAGCCTCCAGGTACTTAACCAGGTAGGCAGTTACTTTTTCCGCAAGTTCTTCCAGGGAATGGTCATGCTTCCTGAGGATGTCTCCCAGCTCCGCCAGACCCACATTAATGTATTTCTCCTGTTTTTCTCGCCGGTCAGCCTCCCTAAGCTTAAGCTGCATATCTCTGAGGGCATTCCCCAGGGGGTCATCCTCGTCTGCTTCCACTTCGTTATCTAGTTTACCTTCGGCTATATTGGTAGCAAGCTTGATATTAATTTCTGTATTCTTCATCTTTTCTTCCAGCGCCATGTTCTTAAGCCCTGTATCTATGGTCTGCTGGCGGAAGTAATAGGCCCAGAAAGCACATATCAGGATGATTACCGCTGCCAGCAGGATGTGGAAGAGAAAATTGATCAGGGGCATGAATTCACTCTCTACAAAACGAACCTCCGGGTAACCAGTATACTGAAGGTAGGCAAACACACTGTGATGCAGTATGACCAGCAAGGTGAAGGGGATAAAAACCTTCCAGTTACGATAAATAATGAGCGTGGTTGAGGCTACAAATAATGTAAAATGCATCTCAAACATGCCATGCATCTGGTAAATGAACTGGGCCATAAAAACAGTAAAACTGACACCCGCCATATAATGATGCAGTCTCTTGCCGGGCAGCATCCACTTGCTGAGGAAGTACATCAGCATGGCAAGAGGACCTACTCCCAGCGCAAACCACCAGGTATCATAGAAGTCTGCTATGCCTATTCCAAAAAACAGATAAGCCAACAAAAGCATCTGAATGTACTTATCGGCTTCTCTGTTGAGCTGTAACAGTATGTTTTTTAAATGGTCTTTCTGAGCTTTGGCTAGCATGAGAGATGAATTATGGTATTTTAGATTCTATGACAGCAAATAATGACCTTACGGCATCATCCAGGGCATCTTTATCCGAAGGTAGATTACAGCCGTAAGGTATGGTGGCAGAAGCCTCCAAAAGGGTTTCTTCGCTTCTACCCAGCCGGGCGTCAAGCACCTGCTGTGCAAACCAGCTGTCCTTGGAAGTACAATACCTGGCCTTGTTATAGTTGCCCCGGTAGATGATTCGGCCTTCTGCATCGAGTATTACTGCCTGGGGAGTGGCAAATACGCCGCAGCGGTCGGCTATGCTGCCATCATGATCATTAAGAATGACGGCCTGAGAGGCTTTGAGAGCTGCATCAGCCTTATAATTGCTTTTGTCTGTCTGTACTACAACATAAAAATCCACCTCTTCATTATAGCGAGAAAGCAGACTCTCAAAATGCTGCAGATTAAATTTTGAGCAGGGGCAGTCGGGATTGAAAAAATGCAGCAGGCTAAGCCGCCCACGGAGTTCTACTCCTGGTAGATGACTGGCTACCGGGCTGTTTACTGGCACCTGCTGATGTCCTTTGGGCAGGGGCGTAGGCTGCAGATAACGCAGCTGCATTTGCCAGAAGATAGTCACGATACATATAAAAAGCATTAACAATGCACAGCTTGCCAGTAATACCCTTCCTTCTTTCATAATATCTCAATTAATTAGCCCCAATTTTAAGAAGACAGCTAAAGAACTGAAAATAAGTGGAGCCCGAGAGCCGCCTGGCAAATGTGGTATTTGTAAGCTCCCTTCCATAAATGAAGGCTTTCTGCCTGTGTATTAGTATTTATTACGTAAGGAAAAAGTAAGGGGTAGGGAAGAGGATCAGGATTACCAGGTGTATTTTTAAATATTTAACTTGAAATATAATAACCTGAACAAAGGTAAGATCCGCTGCTGTACCCGTTTATGTGATAAAATGCTGTAAAACCTGTCAGCTTATAATGCAGGTCTGAAATATGATAGCTGAGAGAAAAGTTAAAATCACTGAAGCGGGTTTACATATCAAGTTCCATCTGTGCGCCCTCCGTATCCGGCCTGCTAAGAGGCAGGTTGACCACAAAAGAAGTACCCTTGCCCAGCTCAGAAGCTACATGGATTGTCCCACCCATTTTATCAAGGGTTTCTTTGACGATGTACAGTCCGAGGCCAGTGCCGCCCTGCCCTTCTGAAGCACGAAAGAACATATCAAAAATCTTCTCCAGGTAGTTTTTGTCAATACCCTGCCCATTATCGCGCACCATCATAATAGCCTTTTCATGCTCTACTTTGACATTGATTTCAACAAAGCAATCGCGGCGGTGGGTGCTGCTGTAGCGGTAGGCATTACTCACCAGGTTGCTCAGCACTACTTTGATGCGGCGAGCATCCGAATAGAAAGGGCGGTTCTGTTCCAGTTTGAAGATTTTCTGTATCTGCGGAGCGTTTTCCATATGACTCATGGATTCAAACACCTCCTCTATCAACTCCCCAAAGTGGATCAGTTCATGCCTTACTACCTGGCTCGAGTTGCGGGAATAATCAATGATCTCACGGATAAACTCATTGAGCCGGTGTATACTCTTCTCCATCATCTGCATAAACATCTCCTTCTGCGCGGGATCATTCTCACGACGCAGTATGTAGAGAAGGCCCGAAAGTGAAGCCAGGGGCGCTTTGATATCATGGGTAGCTCCGTAGACGAAGTGATCGAGCCGCTGATTGATAACCTGGAGTTCTTCTACACGCTGGCTGAGTTTTTTTTCAAGTTTTTTCTGCTCATCGATAGGGGTCAGGCTTAGGTCAAAGCAGACCTCACCGGCAGGGCCGATGACTGTAGAGGCACTTAGCAACACCCAACTGGCTGGCTGATCTGCCCTGTGAAGCAAAACCTCCTGATGATCTACGCTTCGCTTATCTTTGATAAACTGTAGTAAAGGCAGGGTGCGGCTGATAGTTCCGCTGTAGGTAGTAACTTCAGCATTCATCTCCTTTGCGCCTGCCGACAAAAAGAGTAGGTTACGAGCAAAAGGATTGGCAAAAAGCAGCTGCCCTTCGCTGCTGCATCTCAGCAGCCCTATCCGAAGGTTAAGTCCCGTCGGCTGCTCCTGCACAGGCGTTTCAGGCATCTTCTGAAGGCCAGATACATCAATAAAGCTGTATACTTTAAGCGAATCACCGTTTTCATCTTCAAAAAGGCTGACAGAGCAGTAGACATCTTTGAGTTGTCCGTCTTTACTTAGTATTTTTTTGTTGCCGTTCTGGTGCTGCCCTGATATATAATTCTGGTAAAGCAGTGTGGCACGCTCCCGGTAATTTTCCGGCTGAAGCAGGCTGTAAGGCTTATTGATGATTTCTTCCTGAGTGTAGCCATACATTCTGCAAAAAGCTTCATTAACCTCTATGATTTTGTTGCGTTTGTCAAGTACACAGATTCCGATATCAGTTGCCTCTATTATACTCGCAAACAGACGGTCCATAGGTATCATATAATCAATCAGCTCAGAAAGTTTCTAAAAAAATTACACGGTAAGGGGTCACGAAGATATACATATCCCGCATTAAAAAAAGTGCAAAAAGCGACTGAGCTTGCCTTGCCGGTTAGGGCACCTCCACCTCAAGAGGCTGCAAAACGTGGATTTTCAACAACTTGTACTTAAAACTTCAAGTAAGAATACAAGTCTGATTTTTTTTGCAATAAAAGAAAAAAGCAGGTCTCTCAACCTGCTTACTGCTTATCCCTACAGCGAGAAAAAACTTACTTTTTAGATTTCTTATAAAGAGGGACAGTACTACAGGGTTCACCATACATGATGCTGGCAGCATAAGGTCTAAGCAGGCGAGTTATTTCTGCATAGGCAAAAGTGGGTACCGGAAAATTTCCGCAACCTTTGACGACGACCTTGGCATCCGAAAATTCTGTCGGGTCAACCTTAGTCAGCGCTTCCTTGAAGAGTATAGCTTCCAGGGTTTCCAGCGAGCCGTAAATGACCATACTGGCATGTTCCTCCAGTTTCGTTACCAACAGCATATAAGCCCAGGTGGGCACAATAGCATCTACCGAACAGCTGAGGGCTACAAATTTACCTTCGTACTGCGACCAGTCATGGGTTCTGACAAACTCGCGAAAATCCTTTTCCCGCAGTATCATTTCCTGGAAAAGATTCTGCCTGATATCATATACCACACGTTCTCCCTGTGGATAATAATCTTCAAGATTAAAAGAGACCAGCGGACTCCGGGCTACTCTGTTGATGATTTCTTCCTGCTCTGCCATAATGGTTAATATCTTTCTTTTCAGGTAATCAAAAATAAGCAAATAAACTTCTCCTTATAAACTTCTTAAGTTAATCATCAGTTCAGCCTCCTTGTCTACTTATTTTCTGTTGGCAATGTAACCACCCTTTGCCGGGTCAAGGGTGGCAGTCGGCTGTACTTTACCGGTTTACTTACTTAATTATAAAGCTAAAGATAAGTAGCCGCGCCCAATAAGTACAAAAAAAGCTGCTTTACCTCAGGCATACATCTCATCTGCTACTTTCTTGATCGCCATTACCATTTGTTCGGTATCCTCTTTATCGGGGGTAGTGTCCCAGCTGTTCATCTTATGGGTACCACCGATCACGATGCCATCTTTTCTGTTGATGGTATAAGCGCCTGGAGCATTGATGCGGTAATTGACATAGTTTTGCGGAATGACAAAAGCCAGTTGCCCGGATACCGGCATCAGGCAGTCATCCTGGGTGATGCGTTTGGCCCCTACCCCGGTGCAGTTGACTACACATCTTTCTGCCAGCGCATCCACATCTTCCAGCGATTTGAATTCCTGAATTTTTACCTTGCCGCCAAAGCGCAGGAAGTCATCCGTGTAGAGCTTGAGCAGGGAAGGAATATTGAAAACCATAGAGGTGCTGCGGTAAACGTAATCAGCTTTGAAGGGGTGCTCACCCTTTTTGAGAGCCACGGTAGCCGGCAGTTTATCCATGAAGGCGTACTGCTCATCGGAGGGGTCCATATCATGATCACGCTCCAGGCGGGGTTCATCACGCACTGCGTAGCCGTCAGTCCAGACTACGTAATCTCCCAGGCCAAGCAGGTTCTGAAAGGTACGGAAAGAAACCTCATGCGCCCTGCGAAACTTTTCGTAGAAAGGCTGATCTATCTTTTCTTTCTCAATCAGCCGGTGCGCCGGCGACCAGGTACCGGTAGCCTTGCTGGAGGTGATATGAGGAGCCATCTCTTTGGTATAAATAGTAACCTCGTAGCCCCGGTACTGTAGCATACGCGCCGTAGTGAGCCCGATGACACCACAGCCCATTACCGCAATTTTTTTCTCGCCGCTATCCGCTACCAGGTCAGCGGCCAGATCTGCCGAGCCCCAGGAGAGGGACCAGCCGCTGCCCCCATGTCCGTAATTATGCACCAGGGTTTTGCTGCCCAGTATTTCCTTCTCTATCCTCGGCCCCAGCGTACGATAGGGCCTCAGGCCTACGGTTTCTTTGATCACCCGGTCCATAGAAATTTGCAGCTTAGGAAGATAACGTGAAGAATGAATAATGTTGAGTTGCTTTTCGGCAATACTCAGCGCATTGGGAGTACAGGCTGCAGCGCCAGCAGCCATGGCCACCAAACCTGTATTTTTGAGAAAGTGACGACGATTCATAGTTTCATGCTTATTTTACAAAATTTTATATTGCAAATGTAATAATTTACAAAACATAATTAAATACAAGATTGGGTTATTTAAGCTTTTGGAAGAAGAATGCTCGCTTGTCTTCTGGCATATCCAAATCTTTATTCTTAAAATTAGCCTATCACCTAAAGACCTAGCACCTTGCCACAGCAGAAGCCGCTTTTCTCCATCGGCATCATTGCAGATGCCCAGTATTGTGACCATGAACCTATGCATGGTCGCTTTTACCGAAAATCTACCGAGAAGCTATCGGAGGCACTGCAGACCCTCAACCGGCAGCAGGTAGCCTTTTTCCTGGATATGGGTGACCTGATAGACCGCGACTTCAGCAGCTTTACGCCTATAAAAAAAGCCTATAAACTGGCCCAGGCGAGAGTCTACCGGGTGCTGGGCAACCACGACTTTTCGGTACAGGAGGAGGAAAAACCAAAAGTAGCGGGTCAACTGGGCCTGGATCCACTGGCTTACTACGATTTTACCTATCTGGGCTGGCGGTTTATTATGCTTAATGGTAATGAAGTTTCTACCTTCGCCCACCCGGCTGATTCTCCGGAAGCCAAAGAAGGGCAGGCGATGCTGGAAAAACTGCAGCAGCAAAATGCTGTAAACGCCAAACCCTGGAATGCGGGCATGAGCCAGCAGCAAATGCAATGGCTGGAAAGCAGGCTAAATGAAGCTGCTAAGCAAAACCAGAAAACTATCATTGTCAACCATTTCCCTGTCTATCCCAAAGACCCGCATAATCTGTGGAATGATGATGAAGTGCTGGCTCTGCTCCTGAAATACCCTCAGGTGGTGGCTTATTTCAACGGGCACCATCATGCCGGCAACTACGGCAGAAAGGAACACGTACATTTTCTGAATTTTAAAGGAATGGTGGAAACGGAAGATGAGAATGCTTTTGCGCTGGTAGAGGTTTACCAGGACCATCTGCAGGTAAACGGCTATGGCAGGGAAGAAAGCAGAAGGCTGGAAATAGGCTGATTTTTAACGACCTGCCCAGGGCAGCAAAATGCCGCCTGACCTGCTGATGCAGGCAGGCGGGCTATCAAGGCTTCAGGTAGTATAGACCGAATTAAAGACGACATAATCGGTAGTAAGGTCGGCACCCCAGCCCAGGGCTTCGGCTTTGCCCTGATTGAGGTCCAGGGTGATATAGATATGCGATTCGCGCAGAATTTTTTTCATATAATTACGATCAAATTCCTGGGGCTGACCTTTCTCCAGCACCTTCACTAGGGTATTTTCCGCACCGATGTACAGGTCTACACTTTCATATTCAAAAGGCACCCCGGCATTACCGGCTGCGCAAACGATGCGCCCCCAGTTAGGATCGCGCCCGTACATGGCGGTCTTGACCAGTGTTGAGTCAGAGATGCTGCGCACCAGCTGACGAGCCAGATGCTCATCCGGTGCATGCACCACTTTGTACTCAATAAATTTAGAAGCCCCTTCGCCATCGGAGACGATCAGCTTGGCCAGGTGGAACAGCATTTCTTCCAGCTTATCGCGAAATTCAGCATAAGCCGGCGATGCTTCCGAGGTGATTTCATCGTTTCCGGCCAGGCCGTTGGCCAGTACCACTACCATGTCATTAGTGGAAGTATCACCATCTACGGTGATCATATTGAAGGATTTGTTCACCGCTTCCTTCACCATTTTATCCAGCATATCGGGCGCAACGGCTACATCGGTGACGACAAAAGCCAGCATGGTTGCCATATTGGGATGAATCATGCCCGAACCTTTGGCGATGCCTCCCATAGCAGCTTTTTTGCCATCTACTTCAAATTCTATGAAGCCCTCTTTGGCGTAAGTATCGGTAGTCAGGATGGCGTTGGCGGTGAAAGAACCGGCATTGGCCTTATTGCTGAGTTTCTTTACATTTTCGCGTATGCCTTTTACAATTTCTTCGGTAGGAAAAGCCTTTCCGATGAGGCCGGTAGAAGCAACAATCACCAGTTCGCGGTCTATACCCAGTTCTTCAGCCATGGCATCCACCATCGCTTCGGCCCCCTGCCGGCCCTGCTCACCGGTACAGGCATTGGCATTGCCGGCATTGATGACGATGGCCTGTGCCTGCCCGTCGGCAATATGCCTGCGCGATACCTTGACCGGCTCGGCTACCACACTGTTTTGGGTAAAGGTAGCGGCAGCACTGGCCGGTACTTCCGAAAAAATAATGGCCAGGTCACGGCGCATGGATTTGACGCCCGTGTGGGCACCCCAGCAACTGATGCCTCTGACATTGGTGATATTATTGACCATGTGGGTTGATTTAGTTTGCGTTTACGGATTCATGGGTGAATGGTGTAGCCCTATTGATTCTTCCAGGCCAAACATCAGGTTCATATTTTGTACCGCCTGCCCCGAGGCACCTTTTACCAGGTTGTCAATGGCACTGACAGTGATGATGCGGCGGGTACGCTCGTCGTAGGTAGCATAAATATCGCAGAAGTTAGAGCCCCGCACATCTTTGACGGCCGGGGGCTGCTTCCGCAACCGGATGAAGGGCGCATCGGCATAAGCTAAACGGTAAGCTTCCTGCACGGCTGCCTCGCTGGTCTCTGCCAGCGGCTGGGTGTAAATAGTGGCGATGATGCCCCGGTCTATGGGTAGCAGGTGAGGCGTAAACTGCACCAGCAGACGGTGGCTGCTGTGTGCTCCCAGTGTCTCTTCAATCTCAATGGTATGCCGGTGCTTTTTGATGCTGTAGGGCTTAAAATTGTCGTGCACATTGGTGAAGTGGGTGGTAGTTTTGGGTTTGACCCCGGCCCCGGTAGTACCTGACTTGGCATCTACAATGACCTGGTCAGGATGAATCAGGTTGCTCCTGAGGAGCGGATAAATGCCCAGGATAGAGGCGGTTGGGTAACAGCCGGGATTGGCAACCAGGCGGGCTTCGCGGATTTTTTCCTTGTTTAGTTCAGGCAGGCCGAAAACTACTGCTTCAAAGCCCTGCGGAAAAATATGTTCATTTCCGTACCACTGCTGGTACACCTCGGAGCTACTCAGGCGAAAATCACCGGAGAGGTCAATGATCTTGAAAGGCGCATCATGATAATCCTTTACAAAATTCATGGCAGCCCCATGCGGCAGCGCCAGGAAGACCACATCCAACTCATACTCCTTTACCGAACTCATCGGGCGCAGCTCCTGATCCAGCAGTCCCATGAGTGCCGGGTAAACTTCCGATACCGGCATGCCTGCCTTACTTTCGGAGGTCAGCAGCCTGATTTCGGCCTGTGGGTGGTAGTGTAAAATTCGGATGAGTTCAGAACCCGTATAACCGGTAGCCCCGATGATACCTATCTGAAATTTTTTCATATTTCTACTGATTAGAAGTTGGTTGACAGAAAATTTATTGGTCCCCAATAGAAAAATTGGTTGACAGCAGATTCGCCAGCGTGGCGGCAAAGGTTGAATAGTAGTAAGGAAACCCTGAAATCATGACTTTCCATGATCGGTGTGGGCCGTACAGGCCGGATACTGAACATGAATGGCGGGTGGTGGCATCAGACAGGGGTACTTTAGGCTCCCTAAAAGGGGTTGATAGCAGTGCGGACACACTTAGGCTGAGGTCGATGCCAGGTAAGGCTTCGCCTGTGTAAATAGAAAAATAAATGAAGGATGAAAGCATCACTTTATGAGCAGATGAAAGAACACTGAGAGCCTGAAAGCCAGGCTCTCAGTGGCAAATACACAAAATTATTTGTCTTTGATCTTGGCCCAGGTGTCGCGCAGTGTCACGGTCTGGTTGAAGATCAGCTTATCAGCCGTAGAATCCGGGTCCAGCGTGTAGTAGCCTTTGCGCATAAACTGGAAAGGCTCCAGCGGCTTAGCCTCTTTGAGGCTGGGCTCTACAAAAGCTTTTTCTATGATGCTGAGCGAATCCGGATTCAGAAACTCCTTGAAATCTTTGTCTTTATGTCCGGCCGGGTCAGGATCGCTGAAGAGGCGGTCGTACACTCTTACTTCTACCGGAATGGCATGCCGGGCCGAAACCCAGTGGATGGTTCCCTTCACCTTTTTGCCGCTGGTATCTTCCCCGCTTTTGGTCTCCGGATCATAGGTGCAATAGATTTCTTCTACTTCGCCAGTCTCCGGGTTTTTCTTAAAGTCATCGCACTGAATGATGTAAGCTCCCTTCAGGCGTACTTCCTGTCCGGGTCCGAGGCGAAAGAATTTTTTAGGAGGATCTTCCATAAAATCATCCCGCTCAATGTACAGCTCACGCGAAAAAGGCACGATGCGGTTGCCGCTCTCCGGATCTTCCGGGTTGTTCTCCACTTCCAGGTCTTCGGTCTGTCCTTCAGGATAATTGGTAATGATTAATTTCACCGGGTCCAGTACGCCCATCACGCGGGGGGCTTTTTTGTTGAGGTCTTCGCGTATGCAGAATTCCAGCAGGCTGAGGTCAATCACATTGTCGCGCTTGGCCACCCCCACGCGATCGGCAAAGTTGCGCAGGCTTTCCGGCGTATAGCCGCGTCGGCGTATGCCCTGTATGGTAGGCATGCGGGGGTCATCCCAGCCGCTGACGTACTTGCCGTTGACCAGTTCCAGCAGTTTACGCTTGCTCATCACGGTATAGCTGAGGTTGAGGCGGGCAAACTCAATCTGCCGGGGCCGGGGCTTGAACTCACCGATCTGATCCAGGAACCAGTCGTAGAGCGGACGGTGGATTTCAAACTCCAGCGTACAGATGGAATGGGTAATGCCTTCCAGGGCGTCGGATTGTCCGTGGGCCCAGTCGTAGTTAGGATAAATCTTCCAGGTATCGCCGGTACGGTGGTGCTCCTTGTGCAGGATGCGGTACATCACCGGGTCGCGAAGTTGCATATTGGGCGAGCTCATGTCAATCTTGGCCCTCAGTACGCGAGTTCCTTCAGGAAATTCGCCTTTCTTCATGCGCTCAAAAAGATCCAGGTTTTCCTCTACCGAACGCTTACGGTAAGGACTTTCTTCGCCTGGTTCGGTGGGCGTACCCCGCATGCGGCGGATTTCTTCTACCGGGGAGTCGTCTATATAGGCTTTGCCGTCTTTGATCAGTTTGACTGCCCATTCGTAGAGTTGGTCAAAATAGTCGGAAGCATAACACTCTTTTTCCCAGGTAAAACCGAGCCAGCGCACATCTTCCTTGATGGAGTTAATGTATTCTAAACTTTCGGTCACAGGATTGGTATCATCAAAGCGCAGGTTGGTCTTGCCACCGTACTCCTGCGCCAGGCCAAAGTTGAGGCAGATGGATTTGGCATGCCCCAGGTGGAGGTAGCCATTGGGCTCCGGCGGAAAGCGGGTATAGACTACGCCATCATTTTTCCCTTTGGATATATCTTCTTCTACAATAGCTTCCAAAAAATTGAGGGAAGCACGTTCTTCTAGCTTGCTCATAGCATGGTGATTGATGATTTGCCAAAATTGCCCGACTCTTCACAGAATGTAAAGAACTTTTGGAAATATTTTGTTAAAAGGTTTGCATTTAAGTCAAATGACTGATGTTATTCTGCTGGTAAGTACCCTGGTTAATTTGTAGGAAAAGCTTTGTTGAACAGATGAAAATGAAGCGCCCACTTTTCCGACTTTCGGGAGGATTTCATAAATAATGTCTACCTTATCATCGTTTAAATTATGAGTAATAACAAAGCAGCATGATATATTCACGCAAACAACTTTCAAAGCTGAAAAAAGACGAACTGATTAGCTTACTGCTGGAAACAGATGAGTCAAAGCAAAAAGCAGTAAATGCCGAACAGATTTTTAATATTTATTCAGAAGAGATCATAGACCTCTCACCTGATGCCATCTTGTTGTTTCGTGTAGAAGACCTGAGCATGAAAGCCTGTAACAAGGCTGCCCTCGCTCTCCTTGAAACGCAGAGCCGTACTGTACTTGATACCTACCTGCAGCGGCTTCTTAAAGAAAGACCACTGTTTGGCCAGCTCCTTATAGAGCTTGGTGAAGAACTTGAGGGCAGAAATGAGCTCTCTGTAGAAATAGATTTTACTACTCTGCAACAGCAGTTGCGTAGCGGGCATCTGGTGTGCAAAAAGGTGCAAATATTTGGAGAAAAGCTGCTCTTTATCCGGATCATTGATATCACTGAAATTAAGGAAACACAAAAGAAACTGCTCAGCAGTGAGAGGCGCCTAGCCGAATCGCAAAAGGTGGCCCGTATGGGTAGCTTCATCATTGATATCCAAACCAAAGAATCATATTACTCTGATGCCTTCTTTGAGCTTTTTGAAATTGATAACCCCGAGAAAAAAGCAGTATTCAGCCGAATAGGTTATGCCTATATGCATAAGGAGGATAAGGCAAAAGCCAAACAGGCTATTGCTGAACTGATGCAGGGTGAAAAGGAAGAAGTGAATTTTGAGTCCAGGGCTATTACTGATGCAGGCAATGAAAAGTACTTTTTTACTACCATCAAGACAGAAAATGACAGCAATGGCGACGTTTGCAAACTCATCGGAATTACACAGGACATCACCCAGCGAAAGCTCGCAGAGATCAAACTGATGGAGAGTGAAGAACGCTACCGCATGACCGCTGAAAATACCAACGACGGTATCTGGTACTGGAATTTTCGTACCGGCGAAACCTTTGTATCTCCCAACTACCGGATAATGCTGGGCCATGAGCATGAAAACGAAGAGTTTGTTCCTGAAAAGTGGTTTAAGCGGGTACACCCGGATGATGTGGAACCCACCTGGCTCAAAATTCAAAACTGCCTGCAAGCTTCCCCTCCTCATTTTCTCAGTGAACTCAGGATAAGAGATGATTATGGTGAATATAAATGGTTTGAAACCCGGGGAACCGCCATCCTTGATGATAAAAATCACCCCCAGTACATGGTGGGAGCCATTACCTCCATCCATGAACGCAAAATGAGTGAGCAGGCGCTCAGGCAGCAGGATAAAATACTCAACTTTGCGCAGAGCATCGCTAAGGTAGGCAGTTGGACATGGAACATAGGTACGGGTGATATGAGATTCTCTGATGAGCTTTTTAATATTCTTGAGATTCCTGCTGACAAGAAATTATCGCCAGAAGACTTTAACCATGCGGTGGTGGAGCAGGACAGAAAAAAAGTGAGTCAGTTTCTGGAAAACATTAGCAATGCTGCGGATAGGCAAGACACTCTTAGTATAGAATTTAGCGCCTTCAACGGCAGTGGCAAAACCAAGGTGTTAAGAACAGTAGCGAAGTTCCTCTCACAGGAAGAAAGCAACGGAGAGAAAATTCTGATTGGTACTACGCAGGATATCACAGAGGTAAAGCAGAGAGAAGAAGAACTTATCAAAGCCAAAGAACAGGCAGAAATAGCCCGCCGCGCCAAGGATCACTTTCTGTCCATCGTCAGCCACGAAATCAGGAACCCACTCAATGGCATCATTGGCATTACCAAGCTGCTCATGCAAAGCAGTATGGCAGAGCAGGAAAAGGACCACCTGCAGGCCCTGAGCTTTTCATCCAATTACCTTTTGTCTATTATCAATGACATACTGGATACGGCTAAGCTGCAGTACGGCAAACTGACGCTTGAAACTATCCCCTTCAGCCTGAGAGAGCAGCTCCAGCATGCTGAAGAGATCTTCCGCTCCCAACTGGCTGATAAGGAAGCCATACTGATTACCGACATCAGCGATAATATCCCCAAGCGCGTACTGGGCGACCCAACTCGCTTTAATCAGCTTATATTTAATCTCCTGGGCAATGCTATCAAATATACCTACCGGGGCTCGATAAAGCTCAGGGCCCGCCTGCTGCATGAGGAAGCCGAGCAATACCTGATGGAATTTAGCATAACAGACACAGGAGTGGGCATACTTAAGGAAAACCTGGACAGAATTTTTGAGGCTTTCGAACAGGATAAACTTCTTATCAACCATGAAAAAGGAGGCACCGGGCTGGGGCTCTATATTGTCAGGGAATTGATCTCGCTCATGGAAGGGGAAATCAAAGTTGACAGCATCTTTGGCCAGGGTACTACATTTACCCTGAGATTACCTTTCAAGAAAACAGAAGCTGATACAAAAGAGTCTTTTCCTGACAAAATTGAAAGCAGTATTGAACTGCGAGGTAAAAAAGTATTGTACGTAGAAGACGCTCCCTACAACCAGATGCTGCTCAAGGGCTACGCCCAGTTCTGGAAACTGGATCTTAGCCTGGCCGACGACTTGCGTCAGGCAGAAGAACTGGCGCGTCAGACAAATTACGACCTGGTGTTGGTAGATTTCCGCCTGCCCGACGGCGATGGCACTGATGTAGCCCGGCTGCTGAAGTCCATCAACGAGCATTACCGGCACACTCCCTTTATTGTGATCTCCGCCTACAGCAGGGAGGAAAAACAGGGACTGGAGAACTATTTTGATGATTACATCCAGAAGCCTATCAACTTTGACAAGTTCTTTTATGTGCTCCGTAATTATCTGAAAGTTAATGACCGACCTGCCTTTGAGGAGCAGTTACAACTTAGCGAGGGGACACCCCGTGCGAGCCTGGCTTATATCAGGGAACATCAGCCTGAGCACTACTTTGAGCTGATTGAGCAGATGTATCATGACCTGCAAAGCATGCAGCAACAGCTCCTGATGAGCGTTGATCAAAGAAACTATCGGCTCTACCTGCAGACAGTACATAAACTCAGCAGTGTGCTCCGGATGATTGGCAAGCAGGAGTTGCTGACTTTTCTGGAGAGTCAGTCGGACCTGCCCAGAAAAGAAGCAGAAAAGCAAAAACTGAGAAAAATGCTGATGAAGAATTTTGAGCAAATCTGGCAAATCTGGGAGGACTTAAACACCTAAAATTCGTGATATTCTTGGATATCGCTTGTTTTAAGTAAAAATTAAATTAAATTTCAGCATCTTTATTTTCAAAATAACTAACCTTGCTGCCTACTTGTCATGAAAAATGATTGCAAAATTCTCATCGTAGATGACCATCAAATGATTAGAGACCTTATCGGCTTTATGCTTGAAGGACGCTCTGAGTTTGAAATTGCCGGTAAAGTATCAACCCTCGCCGAGGCTGAACAAATACTTCGCAAACAAAAAGTTGATATATGTATCCTGGATCTTTCACTTCCTGAAGGAGATGGGCTTGAACTTATTCGCGCTGTCGCCAAAGACAAACCCGATGTTAAGTTCCTCATCTTGTCAATGTATGCCAGCCCTGCCAACATACAGCAGGCCATCCGCTTAGGTGCCTGGGGTTTTCTTCCCAAAGATGCCTCCGGGGAAGAACTTATGCGCGGTATTGAGGATGTAAGCCAGGGTAGAAAATACTACAGCCCCAAGGTCACCGAAATGCTGATCAGCGACTGGACGCCCGAGCAGCCAAAAGGAGGCTATATTGATAAGATCAACCAGCTGAGCCGCCGTGAAAAACAGATCCTGAGTGCTGTGGTAGATGGTAAAAGTAATCATGACATCGCCGACTACTACGGCATCAGCAAAAGGACAGCCGAAAATCATCGCTCGCGCATACTCAAGAAAACGGGCGCACGCAGCTTTATGGAACTGGCCCGTGTGGTGATGGAAAACCGTATGGAACTTGTCTAGACCCTCCTTCTGCTAACGCTTTTTATAATATCATAGAGCGGACGCTGCATACAGTGTCCGCTTTTTTTTTGGAAGAAGGTAAAGTTTATGGATACCAATGCCCTACTTTCAAATTATTCGATACCCTTTTGTCTGACAGCAGGCAAACAAAAAGCCCCCTACCCTGTCAGGTAAAAGGCTCTTCAGATGGCAGAGGGACTCCGCTTATTTTCCTACGGCAGTATTGGCTATCAGAGATACTTCCAGGTCAAAATCATCGTAAATCGCTTTGTCACCCAGGTTATCAAAAAAGCTATTTGAGCCATATCGTACATCAAATTTAGAGCGGTCTACCACAATTTTGGCTTCAGCTTTTACCTGGTTACCACTCGCATTTACGGTAGCAGGAAAATTAACTGCATGGGTAATTCCTTTGATTGTGAGATTACCAGTAATATCATATTTGCCGTCTTTTCCGCCTTTTACCTGGGTAATCAGCAGTTGAGCAGTAGGATGATTGGCTACACCAAAGAAATCATCTGACTTGAGGTGACCTTCCAGCTTAGCTTTGTATTCCCCACTCAGGTCTTCGTTTACAATGCTAGACATATCGATGATAAAGCTACCACCACTTAGTTTGTTACCTTCCATCTCAAGGTTGCCCACTTTGATCTTGATGGTGCCACTGTGTTCTCCACCTATTTTACGACCTGTCCATACCAGTTTACTTTTGTCGTTATCAACATTGTAAGAGGTACCTTTGATAGGCTCAGTAAATGAAACGAGCATCAATGTCAGGATGAAAGCCGAGAAGATCCAGGAAAATTTTTTCATAGTGATTTTAGTTTGCAAATCTTTTGTTTAGAATATAGTTGTATATACATCTATTGTTGCGTAAATGTTACAAGCTTGTTATTATTTTTTCATCTTCTTTAGAACTGTTTTTCAGATTTGCCAGGTAAACAAAAGCACCTACTGACGATGCAGTACGACAAAAGGCAGCCTGCAAAGACAATGGTAGTCTTTTGAACTTACATAAAATTCTTCCTTTTGAGCTTTTTACGCTTAAATATTCTAAATTCAACATTACGGTTGTTTTGGTCGTCATAAAATCCTTTATAAACTGCGATGCTACTCATAACTCCCTAATTCTCAAATTCACCTAAACGCTCATGAATCTCAGAAGGAATTTCCTCAAAAAACTCAGCGGCATCTCCGCCGGTCTTTCACTCAGCCCCTTTATGACCAAAGTACTGGCCGAAGATGTTAAAGACGCCCTGCTAAAACTTAATACCCTCACTCCCGCTGAGGCTGCCTCCGATGTAGACCTCTGGCATCGTATACAGCAGGCTTTTACCGTTTCTCCAAATATCATCAACCTGAACAATGGAGGTGTAAGCCCGCAGCCCAAGGTGGTACAGGATGCCGTAGACCGCTACTATCATTACTCCAATGAAGCTCCCTCTTACTACATGTGGCGTATCCTGGACCAGGGACGTGAGTCGCTGCGCATGAAGCTGGCTGAACTGGCCGGCTGCTCTCCTGAAGAAGTGGCCGTTAACCGAAATGCGACCGAGGCTCTGGATACCATCATTTTTGGGATGGACCTGGCAAAAGGGGATGAGGTGCTGCTCTGCAAATACGATTATCCAAACATGATTAATGCCTGGAAGACCAAGGCCAAACGGGAGGGTATTAAGCTTAACTGGATCAGTCTTGACCTGGGTATGGAAGATGAAGAAGCCATCGTGCGCCGCTACCTGGATGGCATCACGCCCAAAACCAGGGTGATGCACATTACCCAACTGATCAACTGGTCGGGACAGATCGTACCGGTAAAGCGCCTCTGTGCGGAAGCCAAAAAGAGGGGCATCAAAACTGTGGTGGATGCCGCCCATGCTTTTGCCCATATTGATTCCGATATCAGTGCCATCGCTTGCGACTACTATGGTACCAGCCTCCACAAATGGCTATGCGCCCCCTTCGGTACGGGTATGATCTATGTGAAGAAGGAAAACATTGCCAGCCTGTGGCCTCTCATCCCTGATCACGAGCCTGAGCGGGACGATATCCGTAAGTTTGAAAGCCTGGGTACCCGCTCTTTCGCGCCTGAACAAGCCATCGGGCAGGCGATTGACTTTCACCAGGCCATAGGTGCGGAGCGCAAGCGGGCCAGGTTGCACTACCTCAAAAGCTACTGGGCAGACAAGGTAAAAGACCACCCCAACATCCGCATCAATACGCCCCTGCATCCTGACTTCTCCTGTGCGCTCTGCAATGTGGGAATAGAGGGCATGGATGCCGTTGACCTCAACAACCGGCTTTTTGCAGACTATCGTATTCACGCTACGCCAGTCAAATGGGAAGCCATCAATGGGGTACGCATCACCCCGCATGTGTATACCAAACTTTCTGACCTGGACCGGCTGGTGACGGCACTGCTGCGCTACGCTGATGAACAGGGGAAGCAGAGTATGAAAACCAACTGAAGCACAGACACTTAGCTTCAACTGATGCTGATTCTTGCCTCACTTTTCAAGTCATAGAATTGAGGTTAAAGAAGCTGCTTCTTATTTGCCTCATTTATTCAATGCTATTTCATGAAAAGAAGGCATTTCTGGCAAAATTTTAGTGATATTTTGCAAACAATATGAGCCAGATATTATGCCCAGAATCAGATTCATCTACCCAATAGTATTGTTACTCTTTCTGTTTGCCTGCAATTCCAGCAAAAGGCTGCTGGAGCAGGGTGCTTACTACCAGGCAGTAATTACCGCCGTGGATAAACTGCAGAGAAGTCCAAACAATAAAAAGTCGCAGAACGCTTTAAGAAAAGCCTACCCCCTGGCGGTCAGTCATTTTATGAACGAGATCAACAAGGCTAAAAAAAGTGCCGTGGATTTTCCCTGGACAAGAATAGCTGATTCTTACCAGTCGCTCAATCATATGTATGAGGCCATCAATGCCTCTCCCAAGGCCAGGCTGATCGTCAAGAATCCAAAAAACTACTATCAGGAATATGCCGATGTACGGAAGAAGGCTGCAGCAGAACAGTATGAAGCAGGCGAGCAGGCGATGCGCAGAAATACGCGAGACGATGCCAAACAGGCTTATTTTTACTTCCTGGCAGCGGATGAATTCCAGCGTGGCTACCTGGATGTGGAGCGCAAACTGCAGGAAGCTAAGGAGGATGCCACCCTCAAAGTGGTGGTAGAAGCCGTACCTATCCCCTCCCGTTTTTTCAAGGTAAGTGCCGATTTCTTTTACGATCAGGTAGATAAGCACCTGGTGCAGCTCATGCGCCAGAATGAATTTGTGGCTTTCTATTCGGAGGCTGATGCCAGAAAAATAGGCCTGAGAAATCCGGACCAGGTACTACGCCTGCAGTTTGAGGATTTTTCGGTAGGCAACAGCCGGGCCTTCCAGAACAAAGAAACTATTGAAAGAGACAGCGTGAAGGTGGGAGAAATTACACTGGAAGATGGTACTAAAAAACCGGTGCTGGGTAAGGTAAAAGCCACCATGATTACCCGGCGAATAGAGGTACTCTCTACCGGTATCCTCAGCATGCAGGTCAATGAGGGAAGCCGTAATGTGCGTATTTTCCGAGATGAGCTGCCCGGTGAATTTCTCTGGTTTGCCGAATGGGGCACTTTCAAGGGAGATGAAAGGGCGCTCAGCGAAGAGCAACTGGCTATTTGCAAAAGTGTGGAAATGAGCCCCCCTGCACCACAGACCATGTTTGTGGAGTTTACTCGTCCCATATTTGCGCAGCTCAGCGACCGCCTCAATCGTTATTATCAAAATATCTGACAGCATGCCTTCCAGACAGAAGCATCTCATGTTTACAAATCACCCGGGCTTCAACCGGGTGGTTCTTCTCCCGTAGTGCATTTGATTCTTTTCCGTTTATTCCCTGAATGGCCATGCAAACCTGGCTAATCAGATCATTACTTATGCCTGACGCAGTCGATCGCCTCCTCAGCTATCATTAGCTTTCTGTATCAGGCAATAAAGCAACTTCTTCCTCTATTTTATCTTCTGGCTTTTCAGGCTTATTGAAAATCCAGGTCAGCAAACCTGCGGCGATGATGCCGATGCCAATCAGGCTTTCTACCGGCTTGTCATAGAGGGTGTAGGCCAGTATCCAGCAGCTGAAGGCGATAAAGATGTACTGCGCCCAGGGGTAAAGCGGACTCTGGAAACTCTCCGGTTTTTTATTCAGAAAAAGCACTGAAGCCACAACCAGTGTGCCCATTAATTGCAGTATAAATCCGGTGTAGAGGACAATCTGCTCAAAAGTGCCGGTCAGGGCCAGTACCACACTGATCCCTACGTGCAGCCAGATGGTGCGAATGGGTATGCCCAAGGGACTCAGTTTGCGTAGCGGCCTCCAGAGCGAATGCTCGCGTGACATGGCATGCGTCACCCGCGAACCGATCCAGATATAGGCGCTGATGGTGGCGATGAGCTGCAGGGCAATGAAAAAGCTCACCCAGCGGCTGCCGTCTTCCCCCAGCATATTCCTAAAGACGATGGTGGCCACTTCCACTTTTCCCTGCAACTGGGCATTAGACGCATGGCGAAGAAAAACGATCTGCAGCAATACATACAAGACGGTTACGAAGAGCGTACCGCCGATCAGGGCTTTGGGCAGGCTCTTTTTCACATCCTTTATTTCACCTACGATATAGGCTGCCGCATTCCAGCCGGTGTAGGCATAGGTAACATAGACCAGCGATACGGCGAAGCCGGGCGTGCTGATTTCGCCGGTCCAGCTTGTACTGAGCAGGATAGCATTGGAAGCTTCATTGGTGGTAAAATAAAAGCCAATACCCAGCAGCAGGAAGATGAAGACTATTTTAAAGATGGTCGTGATATTCTGAAAGCGCTCACTCTGCTTG
The DNA here is from genome assembly GCA_046541235.1 of Cyclobacteriaceae bacterium. GTDB lineage: Bacteria > Bacteroidota > Bacteroidia > Cytophagales > Cyclobacteriaceae > Catalinimonas. The sequence goes on from JBKHDR010000004.1 coordinate 22,197, forward strand.
ATGCTGAAGGAATGCATAAGCCCGGTGAGGAGGATGATACCCACTGCCAGCCATTTGTTGCCGTTGATGCCAAATGGTGCCAGGTAGTCGGTCATAGCAATGGCGGCAATAGCGACCGGGGCCGAGAAGCCCACCACCAGCGAGGCCCAGGAGGTGAGATAGCCCAGGATAGGATGAAAAATGCGCGAAAGGTAAATGTAATCTCCCCCCGACTCTTTGAAGTGCGTACCCAGCTGGGCATAGCTGAAGGCGCCAAACAGGGCTAAGAAACCGCCTATAACCCAGAGCAGGATGATGCTGAAGGTGTTCTGCACATCCAGCAGCTGATAGCCCAGACTGGTGAATACGCCTGTTCCCACCATATTGGCCACTACCAGGGCCATGGCCGTTTTCCAGGATATTTTATTGCTCGGCTTGATGATGGTTGATGATTAGCAACTGATGAAAGGCCCGCAATTTGCCGAAGATCATGCGGTTTTCAAAATGATGACAGGCATGAATTTCTGTAAAAAGACAGATTTATTGGATAAAGCAAAACTGATTCAGGCCGGAGGCCTACAGATATTGGTCACTCGGTAAAAACCGAGCGACTGTAAGTATCGTGTGGGAGCATAAGGCCAGAAGTCATTAATAATGTTCAGTTTTACTCCCTGTTTTGTGCCCCCACAAAACAGAATTTGCATACTCTTTTTTGGCCTTTCAGACTTTAATTAAATCCTTTGACCAAAGTCACAGACTTTAACCAAATAGAGATATCAGGCTTTTAGCTCGCAATTATTCCACCCTGATATCATTTTAAAAGCACCATTTCAGTCGCTCGGCTCTAACCGAGCGATCCCTATCTGAACAGGCCTCCGGCCTGACTTCAATCACGTTTATCCAGCGATGATACCGCTAATCAGAAAGACGGCGGCGAAGGCTACGATGGCATAGAGTTCAGGGAATACAGCCATGATGAGCGTTTGCCCAAATACATCATTACCCCGCCCGATGCTGTCAATGCCGCTGGCACAAACCCTACCCTGGTACATGCCCGAAAGCAGCCCGGCGATGCCCAGCGCAATACCCGAACCCAGGATACCCGCTCCCTGTAGCATGGATATTTCCTCAGTCAGCAAATCCTGTAGGATAAAATAGCCCCCGAAGCCGTATAGTCCCTGCGTACCGGGCAGGGCTGCCAGTACGATGAAAGAACCGAAAGCTTCCCGCCGCTTGCTAAGTGCGCCGACTGTCGCCATACCGCCGGTAGCGGTTCCGATCGCACTGCCGATGCCTGGTAGCCCGACCAGCAATCCTACGCCTATAAATGCCAGTATCAATGGTAATGATGCCTCTGTTTCCATAACTTTTTGTTTAATGTCTCAGGTTGCAGGTTAATTTTTTTATTCCTGTACACCTGAACTCTCTTGTTAATTGTATTTTAAAAATTTGAACTATGAACTTTGAACTTAAAACACTGAACGTTAAACCTTAACTTTTAACCCTCTTCCGAAAAGGCTCGTACGGCAGGCCCCCGCCCTGAAATTCTGCATTATTGTAAAACTCCACAAAGGTCAGCCTTAGCGGATGTACAAAAGCACCCAGGGAAGCCATCGCCAGGTTGAGCGAATGTCCGAAGATGAGGAAAAGCACCGCCACGGCAATCATAAACCCGCCCCCACTCATGATCTCATTGCCTATCTGATTGACTACCAGCCCCAGAATGGACGAAGCCACTCCCAGCGCAAACAGCCTGATATACGAAAGCGTATCGCCCAACAAGCCCGTCAGGATGAAGTAGATCGGTAAGATGGAACCGCCAACCCTTTTGCCTACTGACATGTCAGGATCATGGAAGAAGATGACCAGTAAAGTGCCTAAGCCCAGCATCACATAGGAGAGCTGCACGTAGGGCTTCAAAGCCTCATTGCCCTGCATTTCACCCAGGAAAAGCACTACCAGGCTGATGACCATCAGGAGCTTCCCGAAAGTGGCCAGCGCATAGATAAAACCCTGGTAGCGAATCTTGCGAATCATAGCGATGATGATCGCGACAATGATCTGGAACAGCCCGATCAGCAGGGAGACATTAAATGCATTGTAGGCAAACTCCTGCCCGTCGGGAATGAACATATACTGCGAAAGCCAGGCGAACAGCGGTACATCCTGGTTCTCCACGATAGGAATCCCGAAGACCGTCCCCGATTTGATGATCCCCAGAAAAATGGAAACTACTCCCAGTATGATTCCCAGGTGAGCAATAGCCACACTGTTTTTCAGAAAGGTAAAACGCCCCACAATGGCCGCCGTCAGTATCACCAGCCCATAGCCAGAATCGCCCAGGCAGTAGGCGAAAAAGATTGGATAAAATACGGCAATCAGAGGGGTCAGGTCAAATTCATAGTAGTTGGGCAACTGGAAGAGCTTGGTAATCGGCTCAAACTGCCGGGAATATTTGCGGTTTTCAAGGATCACCGGAATCTCTTCTCCTTTTTCAGGGTCTTCAATTATGTAGCTGGCGCCTATCTCGTCCAGGTATTCTGTCACCTCCGTCTCTTTTTTAACCGGAATCCAGCCCATCAGGTGCAGTATCTTACCTTCCGCATAGGTCTTGTAGCTGAGCTGCGTGCGGTGGTAGCTGATCTCATCCTCTACCCTGAGCAAAGCCTTCTCAAAAGCCTGGATAAGCTTCACTTCCTCGCCGATCTTCTGACGGAGCTGCTCCCGCTTCTGCTTTACTTCTGCCAGACTTTTCTCAACCTGGCTGAGCTTTTTGGTGGGCAGGTGTGCCCGTTCAAAGGGAATTTCCTCAATAGTACGCCGCCATTCCAGCACCACAAACTGGGCGGTAGATTTGGTCTCGCTGACCAGAAACTGGTAGGTTTCTTTGGCAAATTTGTGATCGTGATATTCCGCTTTGGGCGCTACAAAGAAATGAAATTCCAGCCCCTTTTCTTTCAGCCGGGCAATGGGGCCCCAGTCAAACTCTCCCCAGGGCTGCAGGACTTTATGCTCCTTTTGCAGTTCGTCTTCCAACTGGTTCAGCTGATCAATTTCCTTTTTCAGCTTCAGCACATGGTCTCTTCGTCTGTCAGCATCATCGGATAGCAGCTGCTGATCCTGAGGTACTTCTTCATCTTTATCTTCTGCCGCCTCTTTCAGGATTTCCAGGGCCTCATGGTACTTTTCTTTTTCCTTCAGCAGGTAGGTCAGGTGCTCGTCTTCCTCCTTTTCCGTTTCCAGGTGGATCACGCCTAGTTCCTGCAGTTTTTCGGTGATCTCTTCCCGCTCCTTATAAAAGACCAGCAGCGATATTTTCTTCATTTTGGCTTTCATGCGGCTGCCTCCTTCCTGTCATGGCGTTTTTTTACCATCTTCTGCGCAGCCTTGGAGAGGTTTTCTTTGTCTTCCAGGAAACGCTTCACCATCCGTATAGCATTCTGGTACTGGGGTATCTGCACTTTTTCGTAAAGGTTGACCTTCTGGGTGGTTTTCTTCCGGGCCTGGTTCAGTATCTGAAACTGTCGCTCAGTGATCTTAATCTCTACCCGCAGCTTAATGATCTTTTTCAGGATCGCCAGGCCGGTCGGTACCCAGGCGGGTTGTGAAAAGAGCGCATAATCAGCCACTGCGTAATGGACATCCGACAACACCGGAATCTTGACCCCAGCAATATTCCTGACGCTTACTTCGGCATTTTTGATCTGAATCAATTCAGGGAATTCTACCCAGAAACGGTCCATATCTTCCAGCTTTTTCATTTCCTCTTCCAGTTGTCTTTTTTTATCCTCCAGCCCCTGACCTGCTTTTTTGACCTCCATACGCAGAGCAGTCTCTTTGTTCTTGAGCGTAGGCAGCGCTTTCTCCCTGATCTCCAGCTGCCGCTGGTACTGCTGTATTGCGCTTTTGTTGTATTGTATTTTTATGGCCATTTGGAATGTTGTTAAAAGTTGAAGGTTACAGGTTACAGGTTTCTTCAGAAACAAACTTTAAACTTTTAACCTGAAACCTATAACTCATCTCTCTTTCCAGTACTTATTCATCATTTCATCTTTGATGCCTACTTCGTGGCGTTCAAAATATTCGCTGAAGAGTTCCCAGGCGGTGTCCAGCATTTCATCCACTTTTAAGTTCACATCTATGGCCAGGATGCGGCTGGAATAAGCCCGTGCATAATCCAGCGTGCGCTGATCATATTCTGTCAGGTCAAAACCATTTTCCCGCTTGGTGCGGGCACTCATTGCATCGGCATAAAGGCGCACCCCGGCGTTCATCACCTGCGGATGATCTTCCCTGGTTTTCTTGCCCTGCACGTTCTGCTTGAGGCGCGAAAGGCTACGGAAGGGGTCCACGATGACCTTACCGATGTCCGCATCACGACGCAGGAAGAGCTGCCCCTCGGTGATGTAGCCCGTATTGTCGGGGATAGCATGAGTGATATCGCCTTCGTTGAGGGTGGTTACCCCAATGATGGTGATGGAGCCTCCGTGGGGGTATTGGGCGGCCTTCTCGTAGATTTTGGCCAGATCGCTGTAGAGCGAACCGGGCATGGAGTCTTTGGAAGGTATCTGGTCCATTTTGTTGGAGACGATCGCCAGCGCATCGGCAAAGAGCGTCATATCGGTAAGCAGTACCAGTACCCTTTCCTCTTTGTCGTCGGCAAAATACTCAGCGGCGGTCAGGGCCATGTCAGGTATGAGCAGGCGCTCTACCGGCGGGTCTTCCATAGTGTTGATGAAAGACACGATCTTGTCCAGTGCCCCGGCTTCTGAGAAGGTTTTACGAAAAAAGAGGTAGTCATCATTGGACAGTCCCATCCCTCCCAGCACGATCTTATCAGCCTCGCTGCGCATAGCCACTTCGGCCAGCACGCGGTTGTAGGGCTGGTCGGGATTGGCAAAGAAGGGTATCTTCTGTCCGCTCACCAGCGTATTGTTCAGGTCAATGCCGGCGATACCCGTGGTAATCAGTTCTGAGGGTTGCCTTCTTCTTACCGGGTTGAGTGCCGCCCCTCCGATTTCCCTTTCTTCTCCCTCTACTTCGGGCCCTTCGTCAATGGGATTGCCATAGGCGTCAAAAAAACGGCCTGCCAGGTCATCGCCCACCCTGAGGCGGGGCGGATGTCCCAGAAAAATGACCTCCGCATCGGTGGCGATGCCTTCGGTGCCCGGAAAAACCTGCAGGGTGACGGTATCTCCGGCGATGCTTACTACCTGGGCCGGCCGTCCGTCTACCACGGCCATATCCTCGTAGCCTACGCCCTCGGCCCTGAGCGAGCAGGTAGCCTTGGTGATCTGCGAAAGCTCAGTGTATATCTTCTGAAAAGCCTTAGTCCGCATGGATGCTGCTCCTTTCTGCCAGGTTTGACTTTAGTTCTGACTCATATTTTTTGAACTGTTCCGATTCAAACTGTGAATAGTTCATCTGCTTCATGACGTTGATCTGTTTTTTGAAAAAATCCCCGATCTCCTCAAAGTTATCAAACTCATACTCCGCATCGCCGATTTCCAGCACCAGGTTGAGCATGTAGCGCTGCCGGTCCATGGGCGTATTAGCGTCAATCTCGTCAAAAGCATCCTGCTGCAGGATCACAAAGTCTATCACCTCACCTTTCCAGAACTGTATATGGTATTCCAGGGGTACGGCATCATCTCCAAGGATATCCATCTGATCTTTGGCTTCACTGCTCTTGATCAGCAGGTCTTTGGCGTGGTTAACCCGGCCTATCCAGCCCTCCTGTATGTGTTCATTGGCAAATTCCTCAAATTCTGCGTATTCCAGGTATTTGGAGTAAGAGTCAATCGGCTCCACGGCGGGGTAGCGCTTGGCATCGGCCCGCTTCTGCGAGAGGGCATAAAAGCAGCGGGCTACTTTTCGGGTAGATTCGGTCACGGGTTCTTTCAGGTTACCTCCTGCCGGAGAGACGGTCCCGAGGAAAGTTACTGAACCAGTTTCACCATTGTTGAGATAGACCAAGCCCGCCCGGGCGTAGAAGTTGGCGATGATAGCCGAGAGATCCATCGGATAGGCATCCGGGCCGGGCAGTTCCTCCAGGCGGTTAGACATTTCCCTAAGTGCCTGCGCCCAGCGGGAGGTGGAGTCGGCCAGGATGAGCACCTTCATGCCCATTGCGCGGTAGTACTCGCCCAGTGTCATTCCCACATAGACGGATGCTTCCCGGGCAGCGACCGGCATATTGGAGGTGTTGCATACGATGGTGGTGCGTTCCTGCAGCTTGCGCCCGGTGCGAGGGTCTTCCAGTTCGGGAAATTCGGTAAAGATCTCCACTACTTCATTGGCCCGTTCGCCGCAGGCGGTCATGATGATGATGTCGGCATCGGCATTCTTGGCGATGGCATGCTGCAATACCGTTTTGCCGCTTCCAAACGGACCAGGAATAAAGCCGGTACCGCCCTCGGTCATGGGGTTAAAGGTATCCATCACCCGCACACCGGTCTGCAGAATCGCACCGGGACGGGGCTTGTGGTCATAAGAGGTGACCGGCACTTTGATGGGCCACTTCTGTATCATGTTCAGCTCCATCTCCTCCCCTTCCTCATCCTCTATGACCGCGATCTTATCTTTGATGGTATAGCTACCTTCTTCAGCTATCCATTTGACTTTGCCTTTCTTTTTGAACTTGAAGGGCACCATGATCTTGTGGTCAATCCAGTTTTCCTTCACGCTGCCCAGCCAGTCGGCGCCGGTCACTTCGTCCCCCTCTTTGGCCAGGGGCCTGAAGTCATATTTTTTAACTTCATCCAGTGGGAAGGTATATTCGCCCCTTTTCAGGTAGAGGCCTTCCATTTTTTCCAGGTCGCTCTGCAGGCCGTCGTAGTTTTTGGAGAGGATGCCCGGACCCAGGGTCAGCTCCAGCATGCGGCCGGTAAACTCTACTTCGCTGCCCACGCGTAAGCCCCGGGTAGATTCGTAAACCTGGGCCGAGGCAATATTCCCCACCACCCTGATTACTTCAGACATCAGCCTGGTACCTTTGTGATGAATGTAGCAGATCTCGTTCTGCCCTACCGGCCCGTCGGCCTCAATCAGGATGAGATTGGATATAATTGATGTTACTTTTCCTTTGGTCATAGTGTGCTTTGGGGGTTCAGAGAGCGGGTAGCTCAAAATTTTCCATCATATTGTCAATGAGGTGGTGCAGGCGTTCCTTGCCTTTGTCAGGCTTCAACCAGCTCCATTTCTTGACCATAAAAAGTTTAAGGGTATAGGCCAGCAACTTGTGCGAGTTGAAATAAGAAAAGCGGGTCAGTTCATCCAAGTGATCCCAGAGCAGGCTGTCCATGAAATGCTCCAGTTCAGGCACCTGCTGCGCTTCTATCAGCTCCTGTAATTTTTCAACAAAAGGATATTCCTGGCCCAGGCCAAAGTCAGCCGCCGAGCTGCGGAGTAGTTGCTGATTGATGAAAGCATCCCCGATCAGCTGATCTTCCCTGTCATAGCCGTATTTGCGGCAATTGAGGGCGGTGATAATGTTGCGCAGATCTCGTTCAAAAGTAAAATACTCCCTCAGAAAATCGTCCTCCTGCCGGGTCACCTCTCCGTAAAAAGCAGTAAGCAGGCGCTGCTCAATAAATGTCATGGATCGTCCGGAGAATTCATCCTGATGGGCTTCCACAAAATCATACATATAATCGGGAAAGAGCACATAGCTTTTCTCATAGTCCTTCATCACCTCCTGGTCAAAGACGGAAGGGTAGTGAAACATATGATGAGGCACTGTTTTGCGATGTTGCCGGGCAATGGCCGACACCAAATTAAGGTTATCATTCTGGTACAGCAGGTAGTTGAGCCTGTGGCCATCCGACACTGTAATATTTTCAGTGATCAGGTCAAAAACCTGGTCAAAATCAACGCGCTCATACGTTTCTTCTTCCAGCGATAGTTTAGGAACTGCCGACAGGAGGTAGTAGTAGTCATTCATGCAGCTCAGATTTAAGAAAAAATAATCTGCTCAGCTTTCTGCTTGAGATAGGGTTTAAAAAATTCCTTGAGATCTTCTTCGGTAAAAGTGATCTGGTAGGTACCATCTTTGGGCTGAATCCTGAAGCCCTGCGGCAGCCGCTGGTTGTAGGTAATTTCCAGCCCGTCAATTTCCTGTCGCAGGCTGTTTTCAAAAGCTTCGTCCATTTTGCTCCTCAGCTTGTCCGACACATGCAACTCTATGCCTTCAGCCTCCTCCCAGTTTTGGGTAACCGCCAGCACCAGTTCTTTGAGAAAATCCTTGTCCACCATCAGTTTTTGAGCCGGCTCATCCAGCACTCTGGCTACCAGCAGCTCTTTGATACGCTGCTTGAGCGAGCTGATAGCCTGCTGCCCGGCCAGTTTGAGGTCAGCTTCGGTATTGCGGCGTAGCTGCTCTGCATCTTTGCCGGCCTGCTCCCGGATTTCATCGGCCTGCTGATGCGCTTTTTCAAGGATATCATTTGCTTCCCGGCGGGCATTGGCCCTGATCCTGGCGGCTTCTTCCTCAGCTTTATCTATTCCTTCCTGGTAAATTTTCTGTGTGAGTTGATCCAGTTTGTTCTGCATAGTGGGTGTTCGGTACAAGTCTTATTCTCAAAGTTAAAGCATAAAGGGCATAGGGCGAAAGATCGCAGGATGAAAAAATTAAAGTTGCTCATCAAATTTAGATTAAACCCGATTTTTAGGCAATATCCGGTTTACGCTCACATCCATCAGAAAAGTAAGCAACTGGTACTTACGCTACAGTCTCTTTTCCTAACTTGTAATCAGTTCGTCTGTTATATAAAATCTGATATGCTACGTCTGCTCATCACTTTGTTTTTTATCATCAGCTTCACCTTTGCGGCGCAGTTTACCCAGGCGCAGCGCTTCTATGAACCCGGCTATGTCGTGCTCTGCAGCGGAGACACGCTCTTCGGCAAGATCAAAGACCGCAGGCCGGCTCCTTTTGTTGAAATATACCGGCAGGTTCGCTTCCGAAACGGAGGTATATTTCCCAAAAAATTCAGCCCCAGGGAAATCCTGCAGTACCGGGCTGGTGAAAGGGAATACGAAAGTCTCTGGATCAGCCGACCATTTTCACTGCTGGATGCCAGGATGATATCCATTCCGGGCAGAGGGCGACAGGAATTTTTCCGGGTACTGGTCAGGGGGCCTCTTTCTCTTTATATGCAGGAAAATTTTGACATTGAATCGGGCTATTATGATGACATCCCCTACCTGAAGCGGGAGGATAAAAAGGAATATGTGCGGGCCACGCAGGGTATTTTTGGGCTGAAAAGAAAACTGCTGGCTGAGTATTTTGACGATTGCCCGGCCATGCAAAAAGCACTGGAGGAAAAAGAAGTACGGACCGTATCTGAAGTGCTTGAAATTTACCAGCAGCACTGTACAAGTGACTTGTATCCGGATTATGAAAAATGATAAATTTGGGGCATGAAAAAATCTCTGTTTGATCAGCCTCTGCCTGTCATCCTGCTTTGCCTCACGCTGGGGTTGGCACCTTTTGTTCCCGAACCACATATCGTCGGAAAAGTACGCTGGGTGCTGGGCGGGGCCGAGGGTATGCAGCCTATGGATTATTTTGACCTTCTTTTCCACGGTTTCCCCTGGCTGCTACTCATTCGGCTGGGGGTACTGAGGGGAAAGCGATTGTTGAAGGGGTGACTTTTCAGGCTAAGGGCCTTTCGCGAGCGACAGTTGTCGGACATCAGTTTTTAGCCCAAGTATTTATCCTGCTTCACTTCCAATCCAGTATCCACTCCTTGTGGCGCCAGCCATCTTCAATTTCGGCCAGGTTTACCTGCGGGTCTATGATCAGTTGGCTGGGCCGGGCATTGAGCGTCACATAGGATTCTACCCGCACGATGGGGTTTTCCAGTCCCTCCGCCTCGTAGTGCTCATGCAGGAAATGCCCGAACTGCAGCAGCATATCCGGCTGAAAAGCCATCTGCTTCTCCTGGTGCATATTCAGAAATTCGCTGTTGACCACCACGCCTTCATGCCCCGTAGCCCGGTCTTTGACATAAAAGGTGGCCGTACCGGCCTTTTCCATCAGCATGACCCGCCATGAAAAGCGGTAGCCTTCCTCAGTCCAGAACAGATTGCCGGGATACAGCAGGTAACGCCAGGGAAACAGCAACTGGAAACTCACATACACGATCAGGAAACTGTAAAGCAGGCTTTTTCTCTGACCAAAAACAGAGAGAGCAAGTGCGTTTGAGCTAACTACCTTTACGGTAAGGCCCAGCTTTTGCAAACTTTTACGCATAGTACCGATCAGCCTTTCATGAAATTCAGCCGAAAAAAAGATCAGCGTACTGAAGATCATCACCACCGGGAAAACACCAATCTGGAATAAAACGCCTGTGATAGTATGAAAAACGATCACTGCCAGGTAGGCCCAGAGGCGGGTTTTGCGCCACATCAGGAAGAAGGGAACGAAAGTATCGTAAAGCATACCCCCCCAACTGAAAATGTAGGCCGTAGCTGAGTAGCGGAATAAGTCGCCGATGATCCAGACCTTATCATTGGCCGGCAGCCAGATCTTGAGCGGCAATGCTTTGATCAGCCAGTCGTGGTTGATCTTGGCCAGGCCGGCATAGAGGTATACCAGCGTGAGCTGAAACTGGAAGATGGCGATCGTCCAGCGGGCTACCATGCTGCGCCTGAGTTCCGGGTTTCTTCTCGCATCTACCGAAAAATAAGCATTGGCCGGTACCAGGATCAGCAGGAAGCTGACCAGGCTGACAAAATAGTAATGATTGAGATAATAGGTGATGTCAATCAGCTCTACATAGGTAAAGCTGAGAAAAAAGCCGATGGCAGCGATATGGTAAAAAGCTCCCAGCATGATGCCTACGGCACAAATAACCATTAACCCATGGAGGACATACATCCAGAAGGGCGGCAGCACCTCTACCCAAGCTAAACCGAAGTATTTAAAGTGCAGCAGGGGTGCTACAAAATGCTCTTCTACCCAGCCCAGTGCAACGAAGCGCAGCGTGCTGCCCAGCATCAGCGCCCCAAAGATGATGCGAAAAACCGCCAGGGGAGCCGCAGAAACAGGCGCTTCCAGCCACTGGCGAAGTTTACTGATGCTATTGCTTTTCCCTATCGCTGTAGTAGTTGGCATCACTAAAGTTGAAATGTTGATTTGTTTATGGCTATGAGTTAAGAAGTGCGTCAACTCATCAACCCATAAACTTATTAATCTCCGTCGCCGCTGTTATACGTGATCGCTATACCCAGCAGGGACGACATGTCACTTTTGAAAAAGCGGGTCAGTTTCTGCAGTTCGGTATAAAGATTATCCACAGATGCAGCGTCCTGCTCAATCAGTTGGGACAAAGGCTCATCGGGCAGACTGGCAAGGTCCTGCTCCACCTGAATGATCTGTTCTTCAGTAGCCTGCACCAGGGCCGGACCTCCCTCCACACTTAGCAGGTACTCACGAAAGCCTGGGCCGTCTCCTCCTTCCCACAGGCTAACGACTGAATTAAAATGATCATCCAGCAGCTGACGGCTCATACCGCTGTAATAAGCTTCTACCTTGGTAGGTTCAGCCGAGGTCTGACCGGATCGATTACCGGCTGGCAAACCCACCTTGAAGTTTTTGAGCACTTCAAAATCCTGGCTGAAGGCGTTGAAAAGCTGTGCTGCCGAACTACCAGCCGAGGTGCCATCGTTTTCAATAAAAGAGCTGCGGTAGCCGCTCTGCCATTCGCTTACGACCTGCCCGGTATTCGTATTGAGATTATCACTGACCGCCTGCAGGTAAGCCAGGCGAGCCGCCCCCTCAGATGCCTGATAAAAGCTTAGCGTATTATCCTGATTTGGCTGAGGGCCATACAAGAGATATTCAAGGGCATAAAGGCCACGCACGTCGCGGCGGAAGTTGTTCAGCGAGAAATCCTGCGCAGCAATCGCCTGCTCAATGGCTGAGGCATCCGCCGGGAAAGTACCCAGAACAGAGCCAATAGGCCCCAGGCTGAGGTCGCCGGGACCAAAGCCAAAGGCAGACACATACTGCCAGTCTTCTGCCGCATCGGCCCAGGCAGAACGGGCAGCAGCCAGATTTTCAGCATTTACATCCTGGGCAAAGGCATTGACAGCCGCATGAAGCTCAGTGGCTTCGGACTGAAAAGCTTGCAGCCGGGGCAGGATGATATTATCAGCCATGTTCTCCAGCATTTCAGCCCGGTCAAAAGTTACCTCAGGACCATTTTCGGTATCATTACAGCCCATCAGCAGGGACAGGCAAAAGAGGATGCTTAAGTAAAGGTAAGGTTTCATAACTTGCTGATTTTTAAGCAGGAAAACCACCCCGGTTTCTCGCCAGGATGGTAATCGCATCATAAATTTATTGGTTTACCGGACAGGACCGGCCCATCCTTAGTCTGATAATTTAGCCATTCACATAGAAGTCGGCTACTTCCGCATCGGTGAAGCCGTATACGTCCTGGATCAGGTCAATGATCTGGTCAAAGTTAACCAGCAGGTCAGGCTCTTTGAGAAAGCGGTATGACTCAGGATTTTGTCCTTCTTCTGCCAGCAACAGGGCCAGAATCTGGTCAATCTCACTGTCGGTAATTTTTTTATTAGGCAGTTCTTTCCATCCGGCAGAAAATCCTACTGCCTCAGCATAAGCATGCATAGCATTGCCCAGGGCAACAGGATCATCTCCGGCTTCTCTTATCTGAACTTTGGTGGCATTGGCATAAAAGATCACCGTAGCAAAATTAGATTCTTCCCAGTTGAGCAGGAATGAGGAAAGGGCAGCACTCAGTTCAGGGTCGTACTCAGGTCCGGCCGTCACGGCAGCCCTCGCTGTGATCAGGTTATCCTCAATGTCATACAGATAGCCGGTTTCTGCCTCGTTATCCGAACGACGTTTGGCATAGGTAGCGGCAAAACGCGTTGCGTCAGGATTAAAAGTAGGATCTGTACCGAAAGTTTTCACCAGTTGATCTACCGAAGCTTCGGTAACCGGGTCGGAAAGTACATCAAGAGCATGATTATAAAGCGCGGCACCAAAAGAGCCTTTATCTATCATTTGCTCCAGTTCCAGTCCATACTCGTCCAGCAGGCGGGTACCCAATACACCACCTTCACCGGCGGGTGCATTCTCCAAGTCAAACTCATTACCGGCCGCTTTCTCCACTTCATCCAGCCAGTCATTGATCCTGGCTGCATAATTTCCCAGGGTAATACTTTCCAGAGTAGCGGGGTAAGTTATTTCCGCAGGGGTACCATCGGCTTCAATGGAATTCAGGTCAGAGACCAGGCTGCCGAGTTCCTCTATTACCACCTGCTCGGTGGCAGTATTGGCCGCAAAATTTGCAGAAGTGTAGGTATCAGGAACCTGAAGTTCAGGACGGGTAGTTGGCTCATCCTCTTCGCAGGCAAAAAACAAGCTACCTAAAGCCATAAGGGCAGCAAATCTGAAGATTTTATTTGATGTAAACATGTCGTTAATGGATAATTACTATTTATAATTAGTCTAAGTAAACACATGCAAATGTATACAGGGATGAACAGGATGCAAAAATTTGAGTGATTTTTTTAAAAAATTAAAATCGCACAAGGAACAGAAACGGCTATTTATTTATGAGTTATATCATTTGCTTAACGCGTACTAAAACTTACTTTTGCATCGCCTGTTTATAATCAATCTAATTAAATATTATCAGCAACATGCCTTTTCGTCTGCTCTTGCTTTTCTATTTCTTTGGCATTTCTTTTTCTGCATTGGCACAGCAGGGCACCATCCGTGGAGAAGTGAAAGGGCCTGAGGGGCAACCCCTGCTGGCTGAGCTTTTTTTACAGGAACAACAGCGGGTCGTTAGCAGTAATGATTCGGGTCAGTTTTCTTTCAGTGACATTCCCTACGGCACCTACCATCTCATCATTTACGCCCCTGATCTGCAGAGCCAGACCTTGCAGATAAAGCTGCAGGAGCCTCAGCTGCACATGAAAATTACACTGAAAGAGTTTTCCAAGGAACTGGCTACCGTAGTGATAGAGGGCCGGTCGGATGTGGAAAAGATCGTCAGGAGGCTTAATGCCGTTGAGGGTTTTGGCATCTATGAGGCCAAGAAAAATGAGGTAATCATGCTGGACCGGCTGGTGGCCAACAAGGCGACCAACAATGCCCGGCAGGTGTTTGCCAGCGTGCCCGGCCTCAATATCTGGGAAAGCGACGAGGCCGGTCTGCAACTGGATATTGCGGCCCGTGGCCTCAGCCCCAACCGCACCTCCAACTTCAACACCCGCCTCAACGGCTACGACATGAGTGCCGATGCCCTGGGCTATCCGGAAAGTTACTTTGCCCCGCCTATGCAGGCGGTAGAACGCATTGAAATTGTGCGTGGTGCGGCCTCCCTGCAGTATGGGCCGCAGTTTGGCGGCATGGTCAACTTTGTGCTGAAAGAACCGCCTGCCGACAAAAAGCTTGGCCTCACTACTGAGCAGACCGTGGGCAGCTACGGCTTCCTCAACACCTTCAACAGCCTGGGCGGCACCTCAGGCAAATGGAAGTACCACGGCTATTACCAGTACAAACGCAGCGATGGCTGGCGGGAAAACACCTCCTTTGACCTGCATTCAGCCTTCGCAGGAGTAGGCTACCAGGCCAGCGACCGCCTGGCGCTGAAGCTGGAATACACCCACATGAATTACCTGACCCAGCAGGCAGGTGGGCTTACTGATGCCCTTTTCCGCCAGAACCCCAGGCAGTCATTGCGGAGCCGCAACTGGTTTCAGGTGCGCTGGAACCTGATGGCTTTGCTGCTCAACTACCAGCTTAGCGAAAATACCAAGCTGAACATGCGCAGTTTTGGCCTGCTGTCGGGCCGGGAAGCCCTGGGTAACCTGGAGCGCATCAACCGGGCAGATGATGGCGGCAACCGTACCCTGATCAGGGATGCTTACCGGAACTTTGGCTCCGAAACCCGCCTGCTGCACAACTACAAACTCAATGACCAACTGGCGGCTCTGCTGGTAGGTTTCCGCTATTACCAGGGATTTACCCGCAAGCAGCAGGGAGATGCCAACAACGGCAGCGGCCCGGACTTTGACTACCTCAATCCTGAGGACCTGGAAAACTCTGACTTTGACTTTCCGAGCCGCAATTATTCTTTCTTTGCCGAAAATATTTTTAACCTGAGCAAGCGTTTCAGCCTCACCCCTGGCTTTCGCTGGGAATACATCCGCACCATGTCGGAGGGCGAATACAAGCAGACCATTACTGATTTTGCCGGCAACATCATACAGAGAAATCGTTTTGAAGAAGAGACAGATGTAGCGCGTTCTTTCCTGCTGGGGGGGCTGGGTTTGAGTTATAAATACCACGAGGAGCGTGAACTTTACGCTAATTTCAGCCAGAACTTCCGCTCCGTTACTTTCAGCGATCTCAGGATTGACAACCCAAACTTTGTGCTGGACAGTGCCATTACCGATGAAAGAGGCTTTAACATTGACCTTGGCTTACGTGGCAAACTTGGAAAAAGACTGAGCTATGACATGAGCCTCTTCTACCTGCGCTATAACAACCGGATCGGCTTCCTGCTGCTGGCCGACCAGCCACCACTTTTCCTTGATTACCGTTTTCGTACTAATGTGGGGGATTCCCGCCATATAGGACTGGAGGCCTACGGACAGTTGGATGCCACAGACTGGATCTTCGGCAACAGAAGAAATTTCCGGGCAACCGCCTTCTCCAACCTTTCGTGGATAAGGGCGCGTTATGTCAACTCTCAGGATGCCAGCATCATTGGCAATCGCGTGGAATACGTGCCAGAGTGGATGTACCGGGGAGGACTGCGCCTGGGCTGGAAATCCCTGGATATTGTGTACCAGGCTTCGGCAGTAGGCGAGCAGTTTACCGATGCTACCAATACCGGAGAGAGGCCCGGTGAGTTTGTCAGCAATGCCGTAGCCGGCCTGAACCCTGCGTACTTTGTCATGGACATGTCGGCCAGTTACCAGTGGCAGAAGTGGCAGTTCAGCCTGAGCGTCAACAATGTGGCTAATGCCAGGTACTTTACCCGGCGTGCCAGCAGTTACCCCGGCCCCGGCATCATTCCTGCTACTGCCCGCACCTTTTACCTGAGTGTAAGGTTCAGCCTCTGATCAATACCTGTTGGGCCAGTGCGTTTCTACACCCTGGGCCCGTATCATTCGTTGAAAACCCTGCAGCAGTTCTGTTTTAGCTCTTACTGCCCTGGGACTTACTTTTTTTTCAAGTGCAAAACTGATCAGCATGCCAGCAGCCTCGCCTATACCCCATTCTACCGGATGCAGGCGATAGCAGCCGTTGGTCACATGCGTGGTTCCGATGTTTTTGGCTACCGGGATAAGGTTTTCCATACGCTGTGGCAGCAGGCTTCCCAGCGGAATCTGGAAAGGCAGGGAGGCAAAGTCAATGTAATTGTCACCGGCGGTACTGGGATGCAGGTCAATGCGGTAATAGCCGATACCTACGCTGTCGTAGAAGTTCGCGGCAGACTGGCCGGCTTCTTTACCCGCCACCATGATGCGGTTTTTTATACCCACATGCTCTTCCAATACGGTAAACTCTGCTTTGATCCGCCGGGCTTCTCTTACATAAGGGTATTTGGCCATGCCATCTTCGGTACCCATCACATCTCCTCTCAGCCGCAGGCCAGGCCAACCCTGCCCGCCATCCAGACGAGGCACCTCGGTCTGTAGCCAGTAAAAGAGAGACAAGCCCAGTTGTTTGCTACCTTCTACATGTTTTTCAAAAGCTGTCTCCGATTCTGTGAGCGTACCCAGCAGGTAGTCATTCTGAGGCCAGTTGACAATAGTAATATCACCGGAATAGAAACCAGGAGTAAAATTCTGACGGTTGATGATGCGGCGGTAGTTCCAAAGATTCAACTTATCGCCGGTAGCAACACCTTCTGGATGGAAACCCAACTCCCTGGGCTGTAGCGTAACCGGGTTGGCATAGACTAAAGACAGCAGCTTACCAGGCCAGGGGGAAGTCAGATCAGGCACATAATTTCTCCAGAAATCATAGTCGCGGGGCTTATCAATGCGCAGGTCAGCGTCGGGCACATAATCCATGGCAAAGCACATGGTAAAAGCCTGCTGGTTACGCGGGTTGGCCTCATCAGCGGCATGCAATTCACCCGTCTGTACTTTTGACTCGGCTCCTTCCACAAATTCAGTCCCGCTGAGTGGAAGCAGATCGCCCAATTCTGTAGCGTCTACAAAATAGGGAGCAGATAATACCCGGTTTTTTCCGCTGCTCAGATCTTTTACCACCAGGGCCTTTACTCGGTCACCCTCTACTTCAGCGGCAGTAGCCTTATGCTCTATCAGTAAAATGAACTTACCTGCACTGATATAAGGAGCCAGCATACTTTCCATGATTGACAGGGCTACACGAGGCTCATGGCAGAGGCGAGATACTGCCCCATCACCAGGATTCAGCTGTTCGCGCAGGCGCGCCTCCTCCGTCAGCGGATAATGTCTTTTGTAATAAGTTCTCACTGCCTCTCTGAAGTAGCGGTATGATTGTGGAGCACCGTGGGTTTCAATCCACTGATGCTCATCAGGGGGTACCCCCTGTTGTGTGAGTTGCCCGCCTATCCAGTTGGTCTCTTCAGTCAAAATTACCTGCAGGCCATTCCGCAAAGCACTCAGCGCTGCGGCAAAACCTCCAATGCCCCCTCCTGCTATGATGAGATCGGCCTGATATTCTTTGGCTGCATAAGCTTTTAGGATAGAAGCATCTGCAGAAGCAAAGGTACTGGCAAAGGACGAGATGCCCAGTAAGGCACTGCCAACTGTCATTTTTTCTATGAAGTCTCTCCGGTTCATACCAGTATAGGTTAAAAACAGCAGGGGCTAAATTAAGCTTATCAGGATCAAATCCTACTCTCAGCCAGAGATGAAAAAACATTACCTCTCAGCCCAATTTGTTTACTTGGTTTAGATAATAAATGAAGTCGCTTCTCACCAAGTAAGGATATGGTATCTTTACCTGAAAGGCAAAAACTGTGATTTAGCCGGTTACATTGTTAGCGAACAGATAAGCCGTAAAGTATTTTTTCCTAGCATAGCAGGGTTGGGCTAGAGAAAATGAAGACAGCAGGAAAATACAATGAGCAGGAAACAAAAAAAGGCTGCCCATAGTGGGCAGCCTTTCTTCAGGATATTTTAAGTTCTTAATAGAACTTATAACGCTTGTCTTCAATATTGGCAAATTCACGAATAGCCTCAGAGATACTGAAACTGGAACGTTGTCTTGCCTGCTGAGCTAATTGCTCTTTGTAGGTAGCGTAATCAGCAATTTCGGTAGCAGGAGTAAGTGCATTCAGGCGAACCATCACCACACCGTTTTCACCGCGAACCGGTTCTGAAACTTCACCCTCGTTCAGGGCAAAAGCTTTACCTATGGCCTCAGGTGCGAAACCAACATTAGACAATGTATTACTGCTTAGTTTCAGGTCACTGCTACTATAAACATTGGCATCCGGCCCGTAGGCACTAGCAATTTCCTGTAAAGAACCATTCAGCCCTTCAAGCTTTTCAATGATCTGATCTCCCTTGAGTTGAGCTCTTACGCGGGCTGCCACTTCTTCTCTTACATCCTCTAGCTCGGCAGTTCCTTCTTCAGTAATGTCGGTCAGCACGGCAATGGCGTAGGCGTCTTCCAACTCAAACACAGGAGAAACATCACCCAATGAAGCATCATTATATGCCCAACGCACCACCTGACGGGCATCACCCAATCCTCTGATGGTTTGTGCAGTGCTGTTGATATCTTCAGCTAGCTGTATGTTAAGATTCTGCTCCTGGGCCTGGGCGCTGAAGCTTTCAAAATCATCCACTGAACTGGCAAAGAGCTCAGCTTTACGATAAGCTTCATCAAGGGTGGCATCGCTCGGGTAAAGTTCTCTCTGGACTGTGGCGATTTTATATGCCTCATTGGTAGGTGCCTCAGTCACATTAATGATATGTAAGCCATATTCTGTTTCTATCAGGCGGGGAATCAGACCTTCTTCATTTCTTGAGAAGATAGCTTCTTCAAATTGAGCCACCATACGTCCTTCGGGGAACCAGCCCAGGTCACCACCACGAGAGGCGGTCACATCTTCGCTATT
This sequence comes from Cyclobacteriaceae bacterium, assembly GCA_046541235.1. GTDB lineage: Bacteria > Bacteroidota > Bacteroidia > Cytophagales > Cyclobacteriaceae > Catalinimonas. Next base: position 41,294 of record JBKHDR010000004.1, read on the forward strand.
CTGACGAGCCAGTTCGGCAAAGTCAGCACCGTTCCTGATCTGATTGAGTACATCCTGAGCCTTGCTTCTGGCTTCCGCCTCGTTTTCATCAGTTTTGAAAAGGATATGGCTGGCTTTGGCGTAAGAGGTAGTGTCTTGCACTTTTTCAGAAACTTTATAAAGAGTATATACGCCATTGCTTATGAATGGTCCATACACATTGCCTTCTTCCAGGCTCTGATACTGATCTCTTAACTGAGCAGGTAAGTCACCGGGCGCGTAAGTACGATAAGCAGAACCGGTACCATCTGTATTGATGGCAGCAAAGGATGAGTCATTGCTGGCATTGGCAAAATCAGTACGCAACTCGTCCATATCCCGGTTAAAGTAAGTTGAGTCTTCAGCAGAAGGCGCTACCGAAAAGCTCACATAGCGCAGGGTTCTGCTCTCATCTACCTTATACTCATCTGCGTGCTCCTCAAGATAATTCTCCAGTTGAGCATCGCTTACCTGCACGGCAGTATCACTGATGGCATAAAAAGGAACGTATAGGTACTCTACTTCTGCAATGGTATTTTCAGCCTCATACTGCTGCTTGGCTTCCTGTGTGGTCACATAATCTGACAGCAGGAGCAGGTTATCAAACTTAATCCTGCGGCGGCCGGTGCTCAGGTTGCTTTCAAACACCTGCCAGGCTACCTGCTGCTGGGGAGGCAGCTGAGGTAACTGCTGTAGGTAGTTGACGATCTGGTCGCGGCTGAACTCACCGGTTTCGGGGTTGGTAAAAGCCTGCTGGATTTCGGGGGTGATATTATTACCCTGCACCATGTCAACGAGTTCGCTCTCAGTCACTTCTATACCCAGTTCCTGAAACTGCTTGGCAAAAGCGATATCGGCAATAAGCTTATCCCATGCCTGCTGACGGATCGTCATCATTTCACGTTCACTGGGATTGTTGCCGGTATTTACAGTGAAGTTATACTTCATTTCTTCAATAGCCTGCTGATATTCCTGAATGGATATCTCCTGACCTGCAATTTCACCTACCGTAGTTTCTTCACGACCAAAAAAGCCTGAGCCGGAGGTGAAAACATCAGCAGCGATGAAGAGGAAAAGACCGAGTGCGACAAATCCTACTACCAATGCCGTCCTCTCACGAATCTTACTAATTAATGCCATTGCTTATTTGCTGTTTTAAAAAAGAAATCCAAAATAAATGCTTTCGCTTTTAATTTCAAAGCTCAACATCAGTCTGAGTGCAATGATTCCCTGCCAAATTTACTTCCGAAAACTTATTGTCTAAATGATGTCAGATCGCTTGGGATAAGCAAAATTAGTCTTGCCTGGGATCAAGACAATCAATATGACGAGTTTATAACGGTCAGGTACCTGTTTTCTGATGCTCTACTGTTACTTTTACATTATCAATGCGGTTTTCCCGCATTGACATAATGGTGAAGGTGAAAGGATGCACATTGATTACGTTGCCAGTACTCGGTATTTCACCGGTAATAGACAAAATATAGCCCCCCAGGGTGTCATAATCGCCACTGGGAATGACCCAGTTAAATTTTTCATTGAGGTAATCGATTTCGTGGCGCGCACTGATCAGGAAGTTATGACTGTCTATCTGCATTTCTACCCAGTCTTCCACGTCATGCTCATCCTGTATATCTCCAAAAATCTCCTCAATGATATCTTCCATACTGACAATACCCGCGGTGCCTCCAAATTCATCAACCACCAGGGCCAGGCTCTTATGCTCGGTAATAAACTGGATCATCAGTTCGTTGGCGGGGATGGTCTCGGGCACGATGATGATAGGGGTGAGTATCTGGCTCACGCTTTTGGGTTTCTTAAACAGCTCTAGAGAGTGACAGTAGCCTATCACATCATCAATGGTTTCTTTATAGACGATGATCTTGGAATGCCCACTCTGCATAAAGGCATCTCTCAGTTCTTCTATATCATCTTCTATATCTACGGCCACTACTTCGGTACGTGGGATCATACACTCCCGCACCTTGACCGTTTTAAACTCAATCGCATTGCTGAATATCTTGGCATCTATCCGTGGGTTAGACAGTTGAACATTACGGTGGCTGCTCTGCTGGAGTATATCTTCACTCAAAATATTTTTTACATAATTATTCAGGTCGGTAAGTCCAAAGACCGGCTTATCTTCCCGGTATCGGAACCCCAGCACATACCTGATGATCAATTGGGAGACCTGGTCTATCACCCATACAATAGGGTACATGACATAGTAGATGATTGTCATTGGGACGGCAAAAGCGGAAAGCAGGCCATTCGGATCAATCAGAAAAGCACTTTTAGGCGTAAATTCTGCAACAGTCAGCACCAGTATGGTAGCCAAGATGGTCTGTACTACCAAAATGGTAATGTCGTTGTTAAGTGCTGCGGGAAGCTGCTGCGAAAGCCAGGGATCAAGCAACTTAGCCATAAAAATACTGTAAAGTACCAGCGCAATATTATTGCCTACCAGGGTAGTTCCTATAAAACGAGAGGGCTTACTCATAAAATTGGACAGCAGCCTACCCGAAAGCACCCCCTGCTTACCGGCCAGTTCTATCCTAAGCTTATCTGCTGAAATAAAGGCGATCTCTATACCCGAAAAAAAGGCAGAGAACAGCAGACAAATCAAAACCATCACAATTGCATAATAATCCATAAGAGTTCGGCACTTACTAGTCGCTACCTGGCATGCGCAAATGTATTTGTTTTAGCTTAGCGAGAACGTTTTTTATTTCTTTTTTTGGAAGAAGCCTTTCTCTGCTGCTCTTTTTCTTCCTCTTCCTTCCTCTTTTTTCGTCTTACCCTATACCAGAACAGCAGCAGTAAGGACACCATCAGAAAAAAATAACTATATATGATCCCCACCGTCATGGTCTGATGTACACCAATAATAAAAAAGGCAACACTCAGCGAGAGGAGGATAGCATCAGCCAGTCGCATAAGCTTAGTTTTGGTTTTGTTCGCTGAGTGAAAAAGCGCCTTTTGGCCTGAGAATACGGTAATTGACAAACTCCTCGTCAGAAGTAAGCCCCTCACCCATCAGCACTTCATCTCCGCTGGTAATTTCTACATAACGATCTGTATAAATTTCGTTTTTGTTGGGTTCCCAGTGCAACACTTCTGTCTCCAGTTTTTCACCACTGGTAAAATTTCGTACAATCACATTACCTGTAGCGGTGTATTTGTTTTCCCTTTTGTCAAAAAAACCGTGATCAGCTTTGATAGAGGAGCTTTTAACCGACTGTTTATCGAAAAACTCTATAAAGATGCCTTCAGGAAACTCACGGTTGCCGCTCAGAAACTCCAGTTGGCGCTCGGCAGTGAGTCTAATCCTGACGATAGCTGAATCGCTGTAAAACAGTTCCACATCAGAGGCTTCCATAATAGGCCCTTCGTACTCTTTAAAAGCATCGGGGCTTTGCCCGTCTTCTGTACAGGCCAGAAGAAATACCAGCATCAAAGTAATAAGCGCTGCTAACTTATCCATCAATTTATGTTAATCTACTTTATATACTGACTCTCTGTCCAAATAGTTCTTTGAGAAATAGTCACAATCAGGGACGGTTCCGGATATTAAAAAAGCCATCCGCCTCAGGCGGATGGCTGATATCATGATTATGTATATGCTAATTAATCTCTGGTCTGAATGGTCACAGATTCGTTGATCCAGCAGCCCACATTAATTTCACCACCTACTTCATAGTTGTAAGTAAAAACATCCTCTTTTGAAGGGAACTGCTCTTTGGCCTGGGCGAGCCTAGCGCTGTTTCCGGCTTTGCGGTACATCTCAGCAGCGGCTAAGAATACACCACGGTCTTTAACTTTATCTTCACCAGCTTTGCACTGTTCGTAGCTTCCAAAGTACATGTCTCCAACACGGGTATAAGCATCAGCAGCCATGTCCTGGTTCAATGATGCAGCCTGCAGGAAATGATTGCGGGCACCAGATTTTTGACCCTGCTTTTGATCCATTGAGCCCAGATCCATATGGATGTCAGCTTTCTGTTCATCATCGCTAGAAAGTTCAAGCGCTTTCTCATACCATTCTTTTGCTGCATCATAATCTTCAGCAGACATCTTACGCGAAGCGATAGTCTTGGCAAGACCAGCATTGGGCTCCTTATTAAAAGTAGCCTCAGCCGCCTGTATGAAGAAGTCTTCACCGGTACAAGAAGAAGCGATAGACAGGGCAATGATTTTCTTGGCCAGATCTAAGTCATCAGGGTTGGCTTCCAGTTTGGGCACCATTTTCTCAGCAATGTAATCACAACCTACTGTGACAGTAGAGGTAAATATGGCATCTATTTTCTCCTGCTGCTGAGCGTACTTACTGGCGTATTTACCACCTTTTTTTACATTGTTCTGGGAGATTTCGCTCAGTTTATCATAGATCTCAATAACACCTTCGGCCTCTATTTTACCTCTTTCGTACTGAACTTTAGCCACATTCATGTAGCCGGTAATGTTGTAATAAGCCAGATCATCACCTGATACTTCTACTGTTTTCTTGTAGATATCATGCAGGCGATCATACTCATCTCTATCACGATACAAAAGTTTAAGTGCTGTATTGGCTTTGCGGTTCATCACATCCACCTCATTGCCAAAATATTTGATCCTGGTATCGTACATTTCCAGGGCTTTATCTACGTATTCCTTCTTTTTCGCGGGGTCTTTGGCCTTTATAGCCAGTTCTTCGTAAATATCTGCCCCATTGATGTAGATGGAGTTGTTAAGTTCAGGCGCATTTTCAAACAGCCACTGTAGGGGAGGCAGTGCCTGCTCAAAGTTGCCTTGTTTTTTCATGTCTGTATACAAAACAACTTTTTCCTGAGCTGTTTTTTTGTCTTCAGGCCAGTTCCATCCATCCTGTGCCTTTACAGCCGTCGCCAGCAGGAGCAGAAGACAGGCTGACCACAACGATTTTTGATTCAGCATAAAATTCATAATTCCCTCTTTATTGTTAAATAGATAAATTTAGTTTCTATACCGGTGCAAGCATTTCAGAAGCAGCCAATGCGAAAACAAATTTTTGAATGTATAGTTCAGGTTGTAATCAAAATAACAATGATTGCTAAAGTTAGTCATCATTATTAAAAGTTACACACCTGTTAATTGCGAAAAAACAAAAATAAAGCCGAATCTATCTAAAATCAAAATAATTTACATCAAATTATACAATGATGTCTTGCGGAAGAACAAAAAAACAGCTGTCAGAGTCCTAAAATAGCAGAAATTTGAAGAAGTAACTTTTTGTCACAAAAAAAGTTGAAAAAAAATTTAATGATCAGTCAAACCTTCGGCGCATGAACCAGCGGTCATTGAAGCTAATGCCCAGTTGAGCTCTAAAAAAGTTTTCCCTGATAAGCTCATTACTGGTAGTACCCCGGGAGCCGGCCTGCAGGGAAAGGTTCAGGCTGGATACATTACTCATAGGCAGGCTGAAACCTAGTGTCACCGCCAGTTCGCTGATCTTTGTGTCATTTACCTGGAAGGGCAGCATACTGTACTGAAAGCCGACCCGGTAGGCTACCCGCTTAAGGTAACTGTCTACTGAATTGATATCAGGTATGATCTCACCTCCTACTGCCAGCAGGTAGGCATTCTGCATCCCCTCATTGGAAGCAAGTCCGTTATCACTTTCTGCCTGGTAAGAGCCAAACTCCGACCACTGCTGATTGGTAAAATCAACACCCACTTTATACTTATAGAGTTTTTCAAAGGCCAGGCCTACTCCCAGTTTTTGAGGAAGCGTAGCACTACCTTCCATATTATTGACAATAGTATCCCTGCTGACGGCATCTACCTGGGCGGGATTCCTGCTTTCATAAGTCACCAGGCGAGTGGCGTTAATTTGCATTTCGGGTTGAAAGACCACTCCTACATTCAGTGAAGTATTATCGGCCGTTTTTAAAGAATAGTGAAGACCGGGCTCAATGAGTAATCCCCGGTAGTAGATATTGTTATTATAGGATGTCACCAGGCTTACGTCCTGGATACCGAGAGGGATCAGTTGGTTTTCGGAATTGATTGCTCCAAAGAGATAGCCTAGCTTAAGGCCTAGCCCCAGGCCTTTGGCCACCCGGAAGCCATTGGAAAAATATACCTGAGAAAGCCCCCCGCTGCCTGTGCGTGTCAGGAGAGCATTCTCTTCGCTACCGTTTACCTCCTGTATGCTCTCGCGTTCATAATCTACCATTGAAAAAGGGCTTATGCCCACACTGCTCGTCCAGCGGTTGTTGATCACCGGGAAGGCAAACACACCATAAGCCAGCCCTCCGTCCATGATAGAAGCGGTTTCTCCGTTCCGCATCATATCCTTATACTCAAAATTAAAAGCGAAGTCAAAAGAAGTCAGGCTGTTTCGGTAAAGTTGAGCGGGATTCATGTTATTGATATGAAAGGAAGTCCCGCTGGCCAGCCCGATACCGCCCATGCCTGAATTGTGTACAAGCTGCGAACCCTGTAGGTAGCCCAGCCCCTGAGATGAGTAGGGAGTACTGCCAGACTGCGCACTCACTTGTGCTACAGTTGTCGTGATCAGCAGGCAGATCAGTAGTTGTCTAAGATACATTGTGTAGTAAAATTCTATTAAGTCCAATGAAAATCAGTTCCGGTACCACCTGATGTGATATTTTCAGTTTCCGGCTCAGCAGGGGGGCATCTCCTCCACAGATAATGGTCTGCAAAGTTCCGAATTTGTCTTCATACATCCGAATCATTTGCGTGATTTCTGCGATTGTGCCATACAAAGCCCCGCTTTGCAGGGCCGCCTTGGTAGTATTACCATAGATCGGTTGCTTTGTATCCTCTTCCTGTACGGAGACTAACGGCAGGCGGGCCGTAAAAGTGTGCATGGCCCGGCATCTCATCTGCAGGCCCGGAGAAATGCTTCCTCCCCAGTAATCTCCCTGCGCATCTGCCACATCGTAAGTAATGCAACTACCGGCATCAATAGCTAAAATACCTACACCTGGAAATAGCGACAGCCCTCCTGCTATGGCCGCTATACGGTCGGTACCCAGCGTATGAGGCGTCTGGTAGTGGTTGCGGAAGGGCAGGGGAAGATGACCATGCAGCAGAAAGCGCCCGGGTGCTTCATTTATAAAATCCCTGATGGCCGTGGGGCACTCGCCCACTGCGGAGATCATCAGGTACTGAAAAGATTCTCTGCTTAAAAGATGAAGCGTTTCGTCCAGATTGAGCTTCGGCAAAATTCGAATAAGCTTATTGCCTTCAGCAAATGCGGCCTTTATTTGAGTGTTTCCTATATCAAGAAGCAGATTCATCAAAAAATAATATGAGTTTATCAAAAATAGATATAAAAGCTTAGTGATTCTTTTATATTTGCCCTTACTGCTTTATAAAATTGTTTTTTCTGTATTTTAAAGCTCCTGCCTGGGTTTTATTTCATCCGGGGCATTCTAACTGTAACACACTAACCTAGAATATTAGATGAGCAAAGGTGCGCAAATCCTACTGTTTTTTGTTTCCGTTTTATTTTTTTCCTTTCCTTCTAACCAGGTAAAGGCTTTTGATGCAGCGCTTATAAGTCCTTCTATTACCACTCTGAACGCAGGTCTTCAACAGGAAGAAAGCCATACAGAGGAGCACCAACAGGCAGGCGAGGTACTGGAAGAAACTCTTGAGGAACATACCAGCGCTCCTGTCTGGACTGTTCTCCCTTTCGTTCTCTTGCTCCTGATGATTGCTACCGGCCCCCTTTTTTATGAGCATTTCTGGCACAAGAATTATCCAATCATTGCCGTGCTGCTGGCTGTAGTGGTAGTATCCTACTATGTTTTTATCCTGGGCAACCAGCATGAGCCTATCCATGCACTGGCCGAATACATGCAGTTTATAGCCCTGCTCTCTTCTCTATATATAGCTTCCGGAGGTATCCTGATCAAGGTAGATAAGAAAGCTACTCCACTTGCCAACTCAGTGCTTCTGATCATCGGATCAGTCATCGCCAACCTTATTGGTACTACAGGGGCCTCTATGCTGCTGATACGTCCTTTTATCCGCCTTAACAAGAACCGCATCAAGCCCTATCATATTATTTTCTTCATCTTTATGGTGAGCAATATTGGGGGTGCCCTCACACCCATAGGTGACCCGCCACTCTTCCTTGGCTTCCTGCGCGGCGTGCCTTTCTTCTGGACCCTGGAGCATAACCTCCTGGAATGGATGCTGGCACTACTGCTCATCGTAGTCATATTTTATTTTGTGGATAGCCGCAACAAGGAAGAAAATGACCTGGAAGAAAATCTAAGCAGCTATACCAACAAAATATCTGTCATCGGCACCAGAAACTTTGTGTGGCTGGCCATCGTCATCCTGGCCGTTTTCATTGACCCCAACAAATTTGACTTCGTACCAGGTATAGAATATCACGGAGCTACCTTTTCCTTTGTCAGAGAGCTGATTATGTTTTCTGTAGCATATCTATCGTATCGCTTTTCCAGCCGGGAAGCTATCAAGGGAAATGATTTTAATTTTGAACCTATCAGGGAGGTTGCCTTCATTTTTATAGGAATTTTCGGAACTATGATGCCGGCATTGCAATTGGTAGGCGACTTTGCGCGCTCTGAAGCCGGTGCTGCCCTCATTACCCCCAACACACTTTACTGGGGCACCGGCCTCCTATCCGGCTTCCTTGATAATGCCCCCACTTACCTCAACTTCCTGGCGGCCTCCATGGCCTCTCAGGGGGCCAGCATTAGCGAAGGTTCCGAAGTAGTGGCTTACGCAGCGGGCAACTATCATGATAGTATTGAGCGCCTCACCGCTATTTCAATAGCCTCCGTATTCTTTGGTGCTATGACTTATATTGGCAATGGCCCTAATTTCATGGTCAAGTCCATTGCTGAGCAGATTGGTATCAAGATGCCATCCTTCTTTGGCTATATCATTCGCTTTTCTCTGCCCTTTCTGCTGCCTACCCTTATCATTATATGGCTTGTCTTCTTTGCATTTAAGCCTGTCTGATCAGAAGAACTCCTGGCCGGTATCCTTTCCGCGATGAATGGTAAAGACTTTCTTCTCGGCGGCTATAGGCCTGAATATCTGGAAAGTGCGCTCCGGACGGGCATCAGTGACAAAAAGCTGTCCAAAGCTTTGCTGGGCTACCATTTCACTCAGCTTGCCGATGCGAAAGTCGTCCAGTTTGTCAAAGATATCATCCAACAGCAGCAAGGGTTTGATACCTTTTTCCTGCCTGATGATATCAAACTGCGTGAGCCTTAATGCGATGACAAAGGATTTTTGCTGACCCTGTGAGCCATACTTTTTGACAGGAAAACTGTTAATCTCAAAGACATAATCATCTTTATGAATGCCCTGAGCTGTGCGCTGTATGATCAGGTCGCGGCGGTAATTTTTATAAAAATTCTTTTTAAAATCACTCTCATCAAAGTCAGACGTGTACCGGATCTGCACCTCCTCCTTTTGCCCGCTCAGGTTGTTATAGTGCTCCAGAAAACCAGGAATATAGTTGCTCACAAAAGCCTTACGATAGGCATGAATGCGTTCTCCAGTCTCCACCAACTGCTCGCTGTAGGAATCCAGCAGGTCTCCGTCGTAACGGTTATTTTCGGCAAACTGCCTCAGCAGGCTGTTGCGCTGCTTCAGGTTATGATTGTAGCGCATAAGGTCATCCAGATAAGCATGATCAATCTGGGCGATGATACCGTCAAAGAACTTTCTGCGGATTTCGCTGCCTCCCCTGATAATATCTGTATCATCAGGTGTAATGAGCACCACCGGAAAGCGCCCTATATGCTCGCTCAGCCTGTCATAAGGCACCCTGCTGTTTTTGACCACCTTTTTCTGCCCCTGCTGCATGCTAAATTGAACAGTAAAATTCTCTGCCTCTTTGTGAAAGAGTCCCCTGAGCATAAAAAAGGGTTCGTCATGCCTGATGTTCTGCGCCTCGGTACCGCTGAAGGCGCTTTTGGTTAAGGAGAGGTAGTAGATAGCATCCAGCAGGTTGGTTTTACCGCTGCCATTCTCACCTACAATACAATTGATATGTGGAGAAAAGGTCAGGTTGATTTCCTCATAATTTTTGAAATTGAGCAAACTTATATTTTCAAGCCACATTAGTTCGTAGTTGAGTGATTTTGTTTTAATTTGCAAAGGTAAAACAGTCGCACAAAGACTGAGGTTATTTCATTTAATAACTACGTTATTTTATCAACTAATTTATTATGGCAGTAAGTACCAAGAATAAGTCTAAATCAAAAAAAACAGAATTTTCCAAAGAAACTTATATGTGGTGGTACAAAATGATGTACCTGCTCAGACGCTTTGAAGAAAAAGCAGGACAGCAGTACGGCCGCCAGAAAATCAAGGGTTTTTGCCACTTGTATATAGGGCAGGAAGCCTGCGTGGCAGGTGCGGTTACCGCCCTTAAGGAAGGTGATAAGTACATCACTGCCTACCGTGATCATGCCCATCCTATTGCGCTGGGTACTGACCCTAAATACATCATGGCAGAGCTTTTTGGTAAGGTTACTGGTATTTCCAAGGGCAAAGGAGGTTCCATGCACATGTTTGACAAAGAGCACCATTTCTATGGCGGACATGGTATTGTAGGAGGACAGATTCCATTGGGTGCTGGCATTGCCTTTGCCGAAAAATACAAAGGTACTGATCATGTATGCGCTACTTACATGGGTGATGGCGCTACCCGGCAGGGTGCTTTCCACGAAACCCTCAACATGGCCATGACCATGAAACTGCCCTGCATCTTTATCATTGAAAACAACGGTTATGCTATGGGTACCTCTGTAAAGCGTACTTCCAACGTGACTGAACTCTACACCCTGGGTGAGTCATACGATATTCCTTCCTTTCCGGTAGATGCCATGAACGTGGAAAACGTACATCATGCTATGAAAGAGGCTGCTGACCGTGCGCGTAAAGGCGATGGCCCTACCCTGCTGGAGTTCAGAACCTACCGTTATAAAGGTCACTCCATTTCCGACCCTGCCAAGTACCGTACCAAGGAGGAAGTAGAAGAATACAAGCAGCAGGACCCTATCGTACAGTGTATGCACGCCATCCTGGAAAATGGAATAGCTACCGAGGCCGAACTTAAAGAGATTGAAGAGAAAGTAAAGCAGCAGGTAGAAGACTGCATTCAGTTTGCTGATGAATCCCCTTTCCCTCCTGCCGAAGATGCGCTTAAAGATGTGTATGTGCAGGAAGATTATCCTTTTCTTTTAGAATAATCAGGAAAACTTTACTAAGATTACCTAATATTAAGAGCTTTACGAAGAAACGTAAAGCTCTTTTTTTCTGTTTAGGAGAAATTAATATAAATTTGCAGCCTTAAATTAAACAAGATGGCGAACAGAGTAAAAGGAAAAAAGGCAAACAAAGCTAAAGGGTCCGAAAAACACGACAACACTGAACTACTGGAAAGCCCCGATGCATTGAGGGAAACTCTGGTAGATAAAACCGGTTCATTCTTTCAGAATAAAAAGAACCAAAACCTGGCTTTGGGTTTGGGTACTCTGGTGGCTTTGATTATAGCCGGTATTTTTGGTTATACCTACTATATGGATAGCCAGAATAAAGCTGCCCAGCAGGAAATGTTTCAGGCAGTCTTTTACTTTGAAGCAGGAGATTATGATCAGGCATTGAACGGAGACGGCAACAATTACGGCTTCCTGGAAATTATTGATGAGTACGGTGGTTCTGATGCTGCCAACCTTTCCCGCTACTATGCGGGCATTGCTTTCCTGAACAAGGGCGAGTACAATGATGCCATTAATCAACTTGAGGAATTCAGTTCATCTGATATGCTTGTGCAGGGAAGAAGCTATTCCCTGATAGGCGACGCTTACATGGAACTTAGTAAGTTTGACCAGGCTGCCAGCTATTATGAGCGTGCCGCTGACTATAAGCCTAATCGCTTCTTCACGCCTCAGTACCTGGTGAAGGCTGCTCTGGCCTATGAGGCCCAGGGTAATATGCAGGCTGCGGCTGAAGCTTACGGTAGAATAGTAGAAGAGTATCCCGAGGCATCAGAATACCAGCAGGCGCTTAAACAGCAGACGCGGCTTCAGGGCCTGGCGTCTGGCGAATAGCCCTTAAAGTTAACATACTTTTATGAGGATAAGAACAGGCACCTGAACAGAGGCCCGGTATCTTATCCTCATTGCTTTTTTATATCATCTATTATTTCTTTTATGTCAACAGCAAAGCAGAACCTGAGCGCACACCCTACGGATAAGCTGCCAGATATCTCTCAGAAGCAATTTGCGATTGTGGTTTCTGAATGGAACCAGGAAATTACCGGAGCCCTGCTGGAGGGGGCTGTAGCTACCCTGCTCAAACACGGGGCCCGGGAGGAGCATATCAGGGTCAGATGGGTACCGGGAAGCTATGAGCTGAGCCTGGGAAGCCAGTGGCTGGCGGCAGACCCGGCAACGGATGCCGTGATTGCTTTGGGGTGCCTGATACAAGGTGAGACCCCACATTTTGATTACATCTGTCAGTCGGTGGCACAGGGTGTCAAAGATGTCTCGCTGAAATATAACAAACCTGTCATTTTCGGAGTACTGACTACCGGCAATGAGCAGCAGGCGCTGGACAGAGCCGGCGGCAAACATGGTAACAAAGGTGATGAAGCCGCTGTTACAGCCATGAAGATGCTTGGCTTCTTTTTACAATAGCCTTTCAGTCCAAATTCATACCAGTTAACATGAAAGTTCTTAAATTCGGAGGCACCTCCCTGGGTAGCGCGGAACGTATGCGTTCGGTAGCTGATCTGATCACTCAAGACAACGAACCCAAGATGGTGGTCTTATCTGCCGTATCAGGTACTACCAATACACTTGTCAGCATTGCGGCTGCGCTGGAAAATTCCAATAAAAAGGAGGCAGAAAAGATCATCCATGAGCTTTATAAATCTTACCAGGACTATTACCAGAACCTGCTGCATGAAGAGAAAAGCAGGCAAAAAGCCAGGGAAATTGTGGAAGCCCATTTTACCGCCCTCCACTCTATGGCCGACAGCCAGTACAGTGCGGATGTGGAAAAAGAAATACTGGCACAGGGTGAACTGCTCTCTACCCGCTTATTTGTGACCTACCTGGCTCAGGAAGGTATAGAAGGCGTGCTTTTACCTGCCCTTGAATTTATGAAGATAGACGAAGAGAATGAGCCTGATACGACCTTCATACGACAGAATCTGCATAGACATATAGATCAGTATCCTAACAACAAGCTTTTTGTTACCCAGGGATATATCTGCCTGAACAACCAGAACCGCATTGATAATCTCAAAAGAGGCGGCAGCGATTATACGGCCTCTCTGCTAGGTGAAGCTTTAGACGCCAGTGAGATACAGATCTGGACAGATATCGATGGAATGCATAACAATGACCCACGGGTGGTAAAGCATACGTATCCTATCCCCAGGATTTCCTTTGATGAAGCTGCCGAACTTGCCTATTTCGGAGCCAAGATACTGCATCCCTCTTCCATCAGACCTGCTCAGCATGCCAATATCCCTGTGAGGCTGCTCAACACCATGAAGCCAGAGGCTGCCGGCACGCTCATTACTGCTGAGATAGAGCCCGAAAGAGAATTTACAGCGGTAGCCGCCAAAGACGGCATCACGGCCATCAAGATTAAGTCTTCGCGCATGCTGCTGGCTTATGGTTTTCTGAGGAAGGTTTTTGAAGTCTTTGAGAAATATAAAACTCCCATCGACCTGATCACTACCTCTGAAGTAGCAGTATCACTTACCATTGATGACCAGACCCATCTCTCCAAAATTATTGAGGAGCTGGATGATTTTGGTGATGTGGAAATCCACAAACAGCACTCTATCATTTGTATTGTTGGTAATATGCCTTTTCAAAAGGTAGGCATGCTCAAGAAGGTGCTGGATGCCATGGATGATATCCCGATCCGCATGGTCTCTTACGGAGGTAGTAAGTTTAATATCTCGCTGCTGATAGACAGCCAGTACAAGACTGAAACCCTAAACCGACTCAATGAGAAGATATTTGGGCAGTCACGCTAAATTACTGATGATGAGTAGTTTGTAAATTATACTGGAATATATTCTATAAAGGAGCGAGAAAGGCTCCTTTTTTTTTTACTTTAGCAGAAGAACCAAACTATTTATGTCACAGCAAAGATGGAACAAGGCCAATTCCGGGCGTAAAGCTGAAACCTCTACCGTGGGTGATGCAATCCGGGAACTGCTGGATACCTACAAACTCAAATCAAAATATGAGCAGACCCAGTTGGTATCTTCCTGGGAGAGACTGATGGGCACTCCTATAGCCCGGAGAACAGATAAGATATTTATCAATGACCGCAAGCTCTATGTCAAGCTGAGCTCTGCCCCGCTTAAGCAGGAACTGAACATGTCCAAGTCAAAAATACTGGCAATTTTTCTAAAGGAATTCGGAGAGGTGATCGTAGATGATGTGGTCTTTCTGTAGGAAAACCTGGTGAGCATAAAACGTAGAACCCGTCAAGCACGGGTTCTTTTAGTTTCAGGATAAGGTACGTTTGTCATTAAGGATGATGCTCTTACGCAGCCGGTACACATTATGCTTTTTCTTGGCGCAGCAGTCAAACTCTATGTGATCCATAATTCTTCTTACCAGCATAAGCCCTACACCTCCCTTGCGGCCAGATCCAATAATCTCTTTAAGATCGGGCTCATGGTAGTCAGTAAAATTAAATCCTGCACCTTCATCTTTAATTTCAAAAGTGATCCCGGTTTTCTCATCAACATGGATAACGAGTTCAATACTTTCATCAGGATTGCAGTGATGAGAGTGTATCATCAGATTGGCACAAACTTCATCCACGGCAAGCACAAGCTGATGGGTATCAACTTCAGAAAGATTGTAGTGACCAAGAATATTTTTTACAAAATCCCTGATACTCTGCAACTTATCCTTACAACACGGAACTCTAAAACTGTAATTCATTGGACAAAGTCTTTCTTGGCTGTTTCTTCAGTATCAACTATGGTAAGTAACTGGTGCAGGCCCAGGATTTCAAAAACCTTATAAACCTTTGGACTCATGTTGAACAAAACAAGCTGGATGTTTTTGGTTTCAACTACCTGTATATAGGACATAAACACGCCCAAACCCGCAGATGAGATATAATGTAGTTCTTTACAATCTACCAAAATACTTTTACAATTAGCGTCTACGGCTTGCTGCATGGCCTCATCAATATGGATAGAAGAGCTGGCATCCACTTCTCCATCTATCCTGATCAGGCAATATTTATCCTTTGTTTCAACATTTACTTCTACCATATATAAGTTTTTATACGCTGTTTACCTTCTAATGTTCCCTTTATCCTATTTGAACTTGATAATGAGTGCTGTATAATCGTCGTCCAGTACACTACCGTTGCAGAAAGTAAATAATTCGTCAAGTAACTCCTGTCTTATTACATGAGCCTTTTTCTGTGATTTACTTTCCAGAAAATGCTTCAGGCGCTCATAGCCATACTGTTCGTTTTTATTGTTGGTAGCTTCGGTGACACCATCAGTATAAAGAAGTACGACATCCCCAGGCTGAAAATTAAGTTTTGATACTTCTATAAAGTCATTATAATTCTCATTTCTTATGATCCCCAGCCCCAGGCCCTGGCTCTCTAAGTATTTGGCCTTACCAGTCGCCGCTTCAAAGTACAAGGTAGGACAATGCCCGGCACGGGCAGATTCTATAGTGGCATTTTTTGTATCTATTACAAAAAATGACGCAGTAATAAAGGAGGTCTTTTCAAGGCATCGGCTCAGCGCCATATTGGCGTGCGCCAAAAAAGCCTCAGGTGAAAGGTTGAGCTGGGCCAGGCTATGAAATACCCCTTTCATCTGCGACATATTGAAAGCTGCCGAAGTACCCTTACCCGATACATCACCAATGATGATGATAAATTTATCCTCGCTCACCTGAAAGAAATCGTAATAGTCACCCCCAACCTGGTCGGCGGCTTCTGAAAAAGCAGAAACGTCAAAACTGGCGTTGGCTACCGGCTCTTTGGGCAGTAAGCTCTGGTGCACTCGTTTGGCAATATCCAGTTCCTCTTTGTACCTCTCGTTTTCAATGGTTTCATTCAGCAGTTGGAAATTCTCTACTGATATACATGCCTGACTTGCAAAGGTACCGATAATACTCACCATCTCCTTGTTGAAGCCATCTGCCACCTCCTTAAGCACGACCAGGGTACCGATATTTTTATTTTTGACTACCAAAGGAATCCACAGCACCGAACGGTATTCGGGCAGTTTGAGCACACGGTGCTTTTTACGACTCTTATTGGTTCTTCCGGGTTGTTGCATCAGATTACTGATACTCAGGCCACTTTCAGACTGGAGCGCATTTTCCTTCAGGCCTTCTTTGAGCAGCTCAACTTTATCCCGCTCTATTCCTCTGCTCAGAAGCAGATGTTTGCCATGATCCTCTATTTCTATCCATGCGGCATCAGCATATACGGCCTTCTCAGAACTTTCCAGCAGTATCTCAAATACCTGGTCTATTTTGTAACCTGCCTGGGTAGACTGGCTGAGTCGCTGGAAGTTGATGACCTCCTCCAGCTTTTGTTCAAATACAGAGGAAGTAGGCAGGTTGAAAAGAATAACCAGCAGAGAGAAAATACTGTAGACGAAAGTAAAACCGAACATAGCCACTATGTAGCCTACCTCCGTTATATCTACTGGCAATAAGATCTGTCCATTGTCTGAGACAGACTTCAGCACTGTAAAAAAATAGACCAGGAAAATGGCAATAGCCAGCATGATGATGATACTCTTCCACTTCTGCTTGAAATCCAGGTAGGCCACCCATTTCAGGTTAACAGACAGGAACAGCCCCATCAGAAGCAGTACAATCAGTACGAAATCATACAGTATGCTGAAGCGCTCGAGAGGGAAAAAATTGAGCAGTATGCTGGCTAGCAGTGAATATTCAAAAACCTGCCAGAGCCTGATCAGCCGCTTGGATTTTTGATATAAGATCAGCTGCTTCCAGACCATAAGGGTAGAAGTAAGGAAAGCAGTTACAAGCCCAATGTTGATGTGGTAGAAAAAAGAACGCAGCAGGTTGTTCTTAGCCAGGCTGCTTTGCCCCAGCAGGTTATAAAACAGCAGAATAGTCATGGAGACTATGGTGGCCAGCAAGCCAGTGGCAAAAACTCTCCAGAGCAGGTCTATGAAATTAACCCTTTCAGCCCGCCCGGTGATATATTTATAATAGAAGAAGAGGGAAATAAAAAAGAGACTCAGCAGGCCCAGCCGTAATTCGGAGGAAATACCAGGCCTCATATTGGTCATCTGCCCGAAAAGAGCGATCAGGTCAGACACTACCAGTGCCAGCCAACTGACAATGCCTAGTAATAGCGTAAGTCGGATGACATTCTTATGAAAGCGCATGCAGCAATCTCCTTAGCTAAAAGACATTTGCCGCCGTATATTGACGGCGGCAAACAGGTATCAGCTACAAAGCTAATATAAAATCTGATATGACGAAGGTTGTCTTGTTTAAATCGGACGAAAGCTCAGGGGCTGTAATTAGAAGCTTCACGTGTGATTGTCACGTCATGAGGATGACTCTCTTTTGAGCCTGCATTGGTAATTTTAACAAATTTAGCCTGCTGCAGGGCCAGAATATCAGGGGCACCGCAGTAGCCCATCCCGGCTTTTACGCCTCCGATCAGCTGGTACACCACTTCGTCTACCAAACCTTTGTAGGGTACCCGGCCTACGATGCCTTCGGGCACCAGTTTTTTGATATCGTCTTCAGCATCCTGGAAGTAGCGGTCTTTGGAGCCTTCTTCCATAGCTTCTACCGACCCCATGCCCCGGTAAGATTTAAATTTACGGCCTTCGTAGAGAATCACTTCACCGGGAGCCTCATCGGTACCGGCAAGCAGTGAGCCGATCATGATCACGTTGGCACCCGCAGCGATGGCCTTCACAATATCACCTGAAAAGCGGATACCTCCGTCGGCAATGACGGGAACTCCACTGCCCCGGATGGCTTTGGCAGCGTCATACACAGCGGAGAGTTGGGGTACACCCACCCCGGCTATGATACGGGTGGTACAGATACTACCCGGTCCCACCCCTACCTTGACAGCATCGGCACCGGCATTGACCAGAGCCTTGGCTCCTTCGGCAGTAGCCACATTACCCACCACAATGTCGAGTTCGGGAAAACGCTTTTTGACGGTTTTGCAGGTATCCAGCACCCCCTTGGAATGTCCGTGGGCTGTATCAATACTGATGATGTCTACCCCGGCATTTTTGAGCAGTTCTACCCGCTCAATGATGTCTTTAGTCACGCCCACGGCTGCTCCTACACGCAGCCTGCCATACTCATCCTTACAGGCGTAAGGCCTGTCTTTGTTTTTGAGAATGTCTTTATAGGTAATCAGGCCACTGAGCTTACCTTCATTATCAATAATTGGTAGTTTTTCAATTTTATGTTCCTGCAGAATGTCTTCGGCTTTTTCCAAGCCCACACCCATTTCAGCGGTCACCAGGTTGTGGCGGGTCATCACCTCGCGTACAGGCTGCCTCATATCTTTCAGAAAACGAAGATCACGGTTGGTCACGATGCCGATAAGGCGACGCTCTTTGTCTACCACTGGTATACCGCCAATCTTATTTTCCTTCATGATCATCTTGGCATCATTGACGGTGGCATCTATATCCAGCGTGATAGGGTCCAGGATCATACCGCTCTGTGATCGTTTTACCTTACGGACCTGGTAAGCCTGCGCCTCAGCCGACATATTCTTATGGATAAAACCCAGTCCACCGGCCAGTGCCATAGCAATGGCCAGCTCAAATTCGGTCACGGTATCCATAGCAGCGGATACGAGAGGGATATTAAGCCTGATGTTTCTGGAAAGATGGGTAGTGGTATCCGTGTTTCTGGGCAAGATCTCCGAATAACTGGGTACGAGGAGCACATCATCATAGGTGAGTGCTTCGTACAAAAACTTTGAGGAGTCTGTCATCATAGCAAATAAGAGGATTTATTTGCCGGTCAAAGTTACATACATCCACTGATAAATTAAAACAAATATGGGTGCCGGCAGCATTAATTTGTAAAAAAAGGTGTATGTCCCTATTCGTAAACACTCCGGCAGGGCTGAAGTTGTGTTTGCAGACTTAAATTCCTATTCTGTAGAATTAAAATGCCTGGCCTCATCGCCTGAGACAATGATTTTTTATGGTGAAACCTCCAATGCCTGACCTTCAGGTCAAACACTCTTCACGTATCTACCTGAGCCTGTCGGCGCTCAGAAATAATGTAAGCTTTGTGCGCAGCAAAATCGGCCCCCGCCCTATTATCTCTGCCACGGTAAAGGCCAATGCCTATGGACATGGAATTGATAAATTTATTCCTATGCTGGAAAGATGCGGCATCAGGCATTTTGCGGTAGCTTCCAGCTTTGAAGCGAGCCAGGTACTCCAATGCTGTTCAGCCGGAAGCGAGATCAGCATCATGGGCATTTTATATGAACACGATCTGGAATGGGTGATTTCCCACGACATACAATATTACGTTTTTGACCTGGAGAGGCTCCGGCAATCGGTAGAGGCCGCCAGAAGAGTAGGTAAAATGGCCATTATCCACCTGGAGGTGGAAACTGGTGGCAACCGCACCGGACTTCCTGTTTCAGAGCTAAATGAAGCACTGCATTTCCTGAAAGCACATCAGGATGAGATAGATTTTCGTGGTTTCTGTACCCACCTGGCAGGAGCTGAAACGCTGGCCAACCATTTCCGCATCAGACGGCAGATGGTGGTCTTTCGTGAAGCTTATGAACAATGTAAGGCTGTAGGCTACCTGCCAAAACTCCGGCATATTGCCTCCTCTGCAGCAGCACTCAGCCTGCCTGAAGCCCGCCTGGATATGGTTCGTGTTGGTATTGCTCTCTACGGCTTGTGGCCCAGCCCCGATGTATACAACCTGCATCTGGTAGAAACCAATCAGATCAGTGACAACCCGCTGCAACGTGTCATTTCCTGGAAGACCGACATCATGCACCTCAAGGAGGTCAAAGACGGCGAATTTGTGGGCTACGGCACCAGTTACCAGGCCAACAGTGATATGCTGATAGCCGTTATTCCTTTGGGTTATGCCAATGGCTATTCCCGCAGCCTTTCCAATAAGGGATTTGTACTGATCCGGGGTAAAAGAGCCAATATCTGCGGACTAATTAATATGAACCTTTTTATGGTAGATGTAAGCCATATCAAAAATGTGCAGATAGGCGACGAAGTAGTGCTGATAGGTAAACAGAAAAATAACAGCATTACCATCAGTTCTTTTTCTGACTTTGCCAACACCCTAAACAATGAGCTGATGTGTCGTCTCCCGGCAGATATACCACGGAGTATCATCAGGTAGGTCGTTTAACTATTTCTTCCCTAAGCAGTTAGTATGGCGTACTTCCAATTTTTTAAGCTTTATTTTTTCTAATTTTATGGGTGTAAGAAGTAGAGTCAATCAAAACCTTAAACAGAGAGAAGAAGAACGCAAACAAAGTATCTGGGTTTTTATTGTAAGTGGAGGAATTATTCTGGCCATCATACTTAGCTATTTTTTAATTCCAGAAGTAAAGGTGTTTTTAAATCAGGCTTTTGAGGTACTCACCAGTGACGATACGCAGCTCATTGAGGAATGGGTAAGCGGCTTTGATTTCTGGGGGCCTTTAATAATTGTAGCTGCCATGGTGGCTCAGATGTTTCTGATTGTCATTCCCTCCCCTCTGCTGATGATCGTCTCTACCCTTGCCTATGGTCCCTTTTGGGGCTCGCTTATCTCTTATGTAGCTGTGGTTGTAGCTGCTACTGTTGCCTATTTTATAGGATACCATGCCAGTAATGCTTTTATTGATCGGCTCATTGGTCAAAAAACGACCGAAAAAGTAAACTACTACATACAAAAATACGGTGCGTGGGCCGTGGTGATATTCAGGGTATCTCCTTTCCTATCCAACGATGCAATCAGTTTTGTGGCGGGCTTAGGTGAGATGAAGTTCGTCAAGTTTATCCTGGCCACCACAGCAGGAATTATCCCGCTGATCGCCATGATCGGCTTTCTGGGAGAAAATACTGAACGCCTGAAAACGGGTATGCTTTGGGTTTCTGTCTTAACCATAGTCGGCTTTGCGATTTACTTTCTTATCAAAAGGCATCAAAAAAATAAGCCACAACATGCAGGCGAATGATCATCAGCCTTGTACCCTCTGCGGAAGTAAAGCCACCCAAAAAATGGTAATGGAAGACCAAAAAATATACTACCACTGCCTGCACTGTAAGCTCATTTTTCTTGATAAGCAGTTTTTGCCATCACCCGCCCAGGAAAAAACCAGGTATGACCAGCATCAAAACACAGCGGATGACAAAGGTTATGTCAGCTTTCTTGAGCAGCTGATTACTCCGGCATCTGCCTACCTGAAGCCGGGCATGAGAGCGCTTGACTTCGGCTGCGGACCTGAGCCGGTACTGGCAAGTCTTCTGGAAGAAAGGTTCAGCCTCTCATGTGAAGTGTATGACCCCTATTACTTTCCACAGCTACCCGAAGGAAAGTACGACTGTATATTTGCCACAGAAACTTTTGAGCACTTTTTCCAGCCAGCCCTGGAATTGGAGAAACTGAGTCAATGGCTGATGAAAGATGCCTATCTCTTCATGATGACCAGCCGCTGGCATTCCCTGCAGCATTTCAAAAACTGGTGGTACCGAAGAGATATCACGCATGTAAGCTTTTATCACCGGAAAAGTATGGAATTTATCGCTGCTAGCTACGGCTTTAATGTACTTTATGATGACCAAAAAAGTATCTGCTTACTGCAAAAAACCTGATTTTAGCATACCAATTCTCTCTGAAACTTGTATTTATAAGCTGGTAGTTTGAAATTGCCTTCGTTTTAAAAAAACCTCCAATATCATGAGCAAACTCTTTCGGGGAACCTATACCGCTATTGTTACGCCTTTTACCAACGATAATCAGATTGACTGGGAAGCTTTTGAGAAAATTGTAGAACAGCAGATTACCGGAGGTGTGGAAGGGATCGTATTTGTAGGTACTACCGGCGAAAGCCCGACCCTTTCTCATGAAGAACATAAAGAAATCCTCAACTGGTCGGTGAAGGCGGTCGGAGGTCGCTGCCAGGTCATTCATGGTACAGGTTCCAATAACACACGGGAAAGTATAGAACTGGCCGAAGTAGCGGCAAATTCCGGGGCAGATGGCCACCTGGTGATCAACCCTTATTATAACAAGCCTACCCAGGAAGGACTCTACCGTCACTTCAGTGCCATAGCCGATGCGGTAGACCTGCCGATTATTATCTATAACATCAAAGGCCGCACCGCTATTAACTTGGAAACTGAAACCTTACTGCGCCTTGCCGAGCACAAGAACATCATAGGCGTAAAAGAAGCCAGTGGCGATATCCACCAGATGGTAGAGGTAATCAGGCGCTCGCCTGAAGACTTTTGTGTGCTGGTAGGAGACGATGCGCTCACGCTACCCTTCATGGCCTGCGGTGGCGACGGCCTGATCTCGGTAGTGTCTAACTGCCTGCCCCGCACTACCTCGGATATGCTGCGCGACTGCCTGGCAGGTGAGTGGAACGAGGCCCGCAGCACCTACTACCGTATGCTGGATGTGATGCAGACTACCATGGCAGAAAGTAACCCAATTCCTATCAAAGCCATTATGCACCGACTGGGCTTCTGTGGTGCCAAAATAAGACTTCCTCTGTGTGAACCTTCCCCTTCTACTGTAGCGCTCATTGACAAAGCGCTCCAACAGATCCGGGAAATGGAGAAATAAATATCCCAGGCTAAAGAACAGATTCTACTGTTATCAAAATTATCATAACAGGTGGCGATGAAGCTGCTGTATGCTCTCAATGATGAAAAATATTTTTTGGCTGATTTTCCTGCTGCTTTTTTCAGCTGCCTGTCGTAGCAGTCGCCAGGCTAAGTCGCCTGAAGATTTTACACAATTCTACGAGCGCTTTCTTACCGATAGCGCTTTCCAGATGAGTCGTATTGATTTTCCCCTGCCTGGCCTCAGGCCTGACGAAAGCGAAGATACTGCTTACCAATGGACTCGCGAGGAATGGATCATGCTAAAAAAACCTGAGCTGGATAGTACCTACCTGCGGGAACTTGAGGTGAGCGACACCCTGGCTACTGACGAGATTTACATGGAAAGCTCCGGCTTTTACTTCAAAATGGTGTACGAACCCATAAAGCGCAAATGGCACCTGGTTTACCTGATTGACAGCGGCTTATAAGACAAATCCGTAACATGAGCCCCCACCCAGCCGTTATCTTAACACTTGCCCAAATACAAAAGCATGGAAGATAAGCTCACCCTCAGTCCTGAATTGATTGCCAAACTTGAACAACTCTCGGATAAATTTGCTCAACAGGGGCAAAGTCTATCTGACTACCTGGAGGGCATGCTGCATGCCGATTATCTCAACTACTGGGATTACATACAGCTTGAAACTTTGCTCAGCCTGCAGCGCCCCCGCACCGATCAGAAGGACGAGATGATCTTTATCACCTACCATCAGATCACTGAGCTGTACTTCAAACTGATTCTCTGGGAACTGGAACAGATCAACAATGGAGAAACCGATAATGCGAAAGAATTCCTGGATAAAATCAGGCGCATCAACCGCTACTTTGGTCAGCTTTCCGACTCATTCAATATCATGACCGAGGGGCTGGATCGCGATCAGTTTGCCAGGTTCAGGATGACGCTTATGCCCTCCAGCGGCTTCCAGTCGGTGCAGTACCGCCTCATAGAAATCCTGTCTACCGACCTGATTAACCTTGTGCATGCTGATTATGTGCTCTGGCTCTCTTCAAATGATCCTCTGGATGCTTTCCTTGATCATCTCTACTGGAAAGCCGGTGCCCGCGATACGAAAACAGGTGAAAAAACACTTACCCTGCGGCAGTTTGAGGAAAAGTACGATAAACTGCTGTACGATAAGGCCAAGCATTACAAAAACCGTAACCTGCGCCGCCGTATGAAGCGCTACCTGAAGGAAGACCGCAGCGATATTATCTCAGCATTGAGGGAGTTTGATCAGTGGGCCAATGTCAACTGGCCGCTTTCTCACTTCAGGGCAGCAGTTCGCTACCTGATCAATAACAGCCAGGCTAAAGGCGCTACCGGAGGAACCAACTGGCGTAAGTACCTGCCGCCCCGCTTTCAGCGTATTATTTTCTTCCCGGAACTCTGGACAGAGGAGGAGAAGGAAAACTGGGGTAAATCCTGGGTTATGAAGCATGTGGATGAAAGTTAGTCCTCTCAAAATGATAGTTTAGCTAATTGTTACCCTTTTTCTTCTCTTTCTATCTTATAAGTTATATTTTTCTGATTCACGCTTGTTGAATAAGGCGCTTTAAGCCACTACTACAGAAAATTTAACTATGAAAAGAAGACATTTTATCAAGCAATCAGCAGCACTATCAGCGGGCATTGGCCTGGCAGGTTTTGCCTGCACCAGTACCTCGGAAACCAGCCAGGGAGAAGAAACTGAAAACACACTGACAGGCAGTGCGGCACCACTTTTTAAAATCTCATTGGCACAATGGTCGCTCAACCGCCTTTTGTTCAACCCTGACATCAGAAGCCTTCCTTACAGCGAAATTGCTGAAAGATTCAAAACCGACTACAGCTCCATCATCGCCAACAGCCAGATGAGCACGCTTGACTTCCCTGCCAAAGCCCGCGAACTGGGAATTGAGGGCGTAGAATACGTCAACCAGTTCTTTTTTGACAAGGCCAATGACAGCCAGTACCTCAACGAACTAAAAAACCGCTGCAATAGTGAAGGCGTACAAAGCCTGCTGATCATGTGCGACCTGGAAGGGCAACTTGGTGCGCCCGATGCTACTGAACGTAAGCAGGCGGTAGAAAACCATTACCGCTGGGTTGATGCCGCCAAATTTCTGGGCTGTCACTCTATCAGGGTCAACGCTTCCAGCATGGGTAGCTACGAAGAGCAGCAGAAACTGGCGGCTGACGGGCTAAGCTCCCTGGCCGAATATGCCGATGGCGCTGGCATTTATGTGCTGGTAGAAAATCACGGTGGCCTCTCCAGCAATGGCGAGTGGTTGGCGGGCGTGATGAAGATGGCGGATCATCCCCGGGTAGGTACCCTACCCGACTTTGGTAACTTCTGCATAAAGCGTCAGATGCCTTCACCTGAAAACCCTACGCCCGAATGTCTTGAGGAATATGATCGCTATAAAGGAGTGGCTGAACTGATGCCTTTTGCCCAGGGAGTTAGTGCCAAAACCCATGACTTCAATGCTGAAGGCGAAGAGATACATACCGACTACGAAAAAATGATGCGCATTGTATTGGATACGGGCTTCCGCGGCTTCGTAGGTATAGAGTATGAAGGTAACAATTTGGAAGCCATTGAAGGCGTCAAGGCTACCAAGGCTCTGCTGGAAAAAGTAAGAGAGAAGCTTGCCCCGGATTATGCCTGAAAACTAAAAATCCCGGTCAGTGGCCGGGATTTTCTATTTATTGTAATTACTTCAGGTTACATTATGCATAGTTGCTGAGCATTACCGGCATGACCAGCATCAGGATATCCTCGTCACTGTCTTTGTCTTTAGGAACAATCAGGCCCGCCCGATTGGGAGCCGACATTTTGAGAACCACCTCATCCGAATCCAGGTTATTCAGCATCTCAATCAGGAAGCGGGCATTGAAACCAATTTCAATATCATCCCCCTCATGCTCACAATGTAGCTGCTCACTGGCTTCATTGGAAAAATCCAGGTCCTCTGCCGAAATCTGTAGCTGATCACCACTGATCTTCAGCCTCACCTGATGGGTGGTCTTATTGGCGTAGATGGCAATGCGCCGGAGCGAACTCAGGAGTTCCAGCCTTCTGATGGTCATTGTGATGTGGTTATTCTGCGGAATGACATTCTCGTAATCAGGATAACGCTCATCAATGAGACGGCAGATTAGGCGTATTGTTCCAAATTTAAAGTAGACGTTGGAGGCATTAAATTGCATGCTTACCGGCAACCTCTCAGCAGGTAGAGCTGTTTTGAGCAGGCTCAATGCCTTCCGAGGGATGATCAGCGAAGTATTACTGCCCGATTGCACATCAGACCTCAGGTAGCGAATCAGGCGGTGACCATCGGTAGCCACAAAGGTACTATTGGCATCTTTAAGATTTACATAGACGCCCGTCATGGCGGGGCGCAATTCATCAGTGCTTGTAGCAAAAAGGGTGTTACTCACAGCATTGCTCAGCACATCAGAAGGTATTTCTACAGCATCTCCGTCATCCACCAGCGGCGCTTTAGGAAAATCCGTGGCATTTTCTCCAGACAAACGGTAGTGGCCGTTGGCTGAATGTATTTCTATATTGTAGGTATTATTGTCTATGGTGAAAGTCACCGGCTGCTCCGGCAGGTTTTTGAGGGTATCTATCAGGATACGGGCGGGAACAGCTATGCTCCCACTTTCCTCTGCCTCCACGTCCATTTCAGTGATCATGGAAATCTGCAGATCGGAAGCCGTAATGATCAGCTTACCATTGCGAACCTCGCATAGAAAATTTTCCAGGATAGGAATCACCGGATTGGAAGCAATTACACCATTAACGGCTGATAATTGCTTGAGCAGTGCAGAAGAGGAGACAACAAACTTCATATGACAACCATGCTTAAAATCAGTAAATCATTACTTACTCAAAACGTAAGTTTTAACGATCAAATATAAAAAATTAAATATCAGAATTTTACCTCTCAAGTACAAATAAGTAAAAGCGCTCTGAATTAGGGGTATAAGCTGCTACCATTCAACAAAAAAGGCCCTTCCGGAGGGGAAAGGCCTTGAGCAGATTATCTGCAATGGGTTATTCGCTGACAGAAACGCGTTTGAAGTTAACGACTTTCATACCTTTGCTGACACTGTCAAGGTACTGAGCTACGCTGAGGCTGTTATCTTTTACAAAAGGCTGGTGCACCAGCGTATTATCTTTGTAGAATTTTTTCAGCTTACCTTCGGCAATTTTGTCAAGAATATTTTCAGGCTTGCCTTCAGCACGTGCCTGCTCACGTCCGATTTCCATCTCGCGCTCTTTAGTAGCTTCGTCTACCCCTGCTTCGTCTACGGCTACCGGCTTCATGGCAGCGATCTGCATAGCTACGTCGCGGCCTGCATCGGCGGCATCACCACCTACATTTGCCAGCTCTACCAGCACACCGAGGCGGCTACCTGCGTGTACATAAGAAACTACCATGTCGCCAGTCATTCTTTCATAAGCACCGATATCTATTTTTTCACCGATTTTACCTACCAGTTCAGTCAGTTTTTCCTCAACAGTCAGGCTACCCAGTTTAAGTTTTTTCAGGTCTTCGATGGTGGCAGGTTTTTCATTGAAAGCCACGTTCAGGATGGATTCACCTGTCTTCTGGAATTCTTCATTCTTAGCTACGAAATCGGTTTCGCAGTTCAGAGAGATCAGCACAGCTTCTTTATGATCATCGCTTGACTTTACAAAAACGGTTCCTTCGTTGGTCTCACGGTCAGAGCGTGAAGCAGAGATCTTCTGTCCCTTTTTGCGAAGGATTTCTATTGCTTTGTCAAAATCACCATCCGCTTCTAC
Organism: Cyclobacteriaceae bacterium; assembly: GCA_046541235.1. Classification (GTDB taxonomy): domain Bacteria; phylum Bacteroidota; class Bacteroidia; order Cytophagales; family Cyclobacteriaceae; genus Catalinimonas. Next base: position 68,999 of record JBKHDR010000004.1, read on the forward strand.
CAAAGCCTTTTTGCAGTCCATCATGCCGGCTCCTGTCATTTGGCGGAGCTTGTTTACGTCTTGTGCGGAGATAGCCATAACAGAAAAATTTTTCTTAGGTTTATGAAATGTGTTTATGAATTGCTTTATAAAAAAAAGAACATCGAGCCGGGGCCGATGTTCCATGTTGAATGATTATTCACTTGGAGAATTAATCGTTGCCCGATTCTCTTTCTTCAAGTTCTTCATTTTCATCGGCAGCTCTTTTGCTGTCTTCTTCTTTCTGAAGGTCAGCATCTTCTTTCTGCTGCTTACGCTCAATCAGGGCTTCCTCTACGGCTTTGCCCATATACTTCACGATCAGCGCGATTGATTTGTAAGCATCGTCGTTGGCAGGGATAGGATACTGCACCTGATTAGGGTCAGAGTTAGTATCCACAATGCCTATCACAGGTATATTCAGTTTCTGCGCCTCTTTTACGGCAATATGTTCGCGCTTGATGTCCACTACAAACAGAGCGGCGGGCAAACGGGTAAGATCAGCGATACCGCCCAGTACCTTTTCAAGTTTTTCTCTCTCACGGGCCATCATCAGGCGCTCTTTCTTTGCCAGGTTCTTGTAAGATTCTTCCTTAGTCATTTTATCTATGGAAGACATCTTGCGGAGTGACTTACGGATTGTGGCAAAGTTGGTAAGCATACCACCCAGCCAGCGGTCAGTCACATATGGCATACGCAGCCTTTTGGCTTCTTCTGACACCACTTCCTGCGCCTGCTTTTTGGTAGCCACAAACATGACCTTACGTCCTGACTTCACGATAGACTTCATGGCGTTGGCCGCTTCGTCCAGGCTTACCAGGGTTTTGTTAAGGTCAATGATATGGATACCATTGCGCTCCATAAAGATATAAGGAGCAATTTTGGGATTCCACTTACGGGTAAGGTGTCCGAAGTGAACACCGGCATCTAACAGATCTTTGTACTCTAGTTTTTCCATTCTGTAGGTTTATTGAGTTACTCGTAGGAGCCCGTTAAGGCACAGGCTCAAGTAACTGCAAATTTTATCGTTTACTAAACTGAAATGCTCTTCTTGCTTTTCTGCGTCCGTATTTCTTACGCTCAACCATACGGGGGTCACGGGTCAGAAAACCTTCTTTTTTGAGAGGAGAACGGTGCTCCTCGTTGAGGCTTACCAGGGCGCGGGACACAGCCAGGCGAATGGCTTCAGCCTGTCCTTTCACGCCACCGCCATCAACATTGATCTTGAGGTCATAGCTACCGGCTTCTTCCACCAGGTTCAGAGGCTGCTTCACAATGGTCTGCAGGATCTCTGTAGGAAAATAATTTTCCAGTGCTTTTTTGTTGATAGTAATATTACCATTACCAGGCTGCATGTACAGTCTGGCTACTGAAGTTTTACGTCTGCCGATTGTATTGATAACTTCCATATAATGAGTTGAATTCAGGCTTATAAGTGAGTAAGATCAAGTTTTTTGGGCTGCTGCGCTTCATGAGGATGCTCAGCACCTTCATACACGTGCAGGTTTTTGAAAAGCTGCTTGCCCAGACGATTTTTGGGCAGCATACCTTTGATGGCCTTCTCAACTACGCGGGTAGAGGACTTCTCCATTTCCTGGCGCGGGGTGGCAAAACGCTGTCCACCGGGATAACCTGTATGGCGAACATAGATCTTGTCATCCATTTTCTTGCCGCTGAAGCGCAGACGATCCGCATTAATGATCACTACTTTGTCTCCACAATCTACGTGGGGAGTGTAGCTGGGCTTATGCTTACCTCTGAGAACTTTGGCTACTTCACTGCACAGACGACCTATGGTAGCGTCACTGGCGTCAACGATGAACCACTTCTTTTCTACTGTTGACTTATTAGCCGATACCGTTTTATAACTTACAATATCCAATTTTATGTAATTTTTAGGTTTACTAAACCAATTTATCTTTGCCTTTTCTAAAAAGAACACAAAGGTAGCGGGTAAATCTGTGAAATGCAACACAGTGCGCGGCATTTATACAGATTAGCCTAATTTTTCCAGTTGCTTAAGCACCACCGCAAAGTCTTTGGGATAAGGCGAGCTCACCTCTACCCCTTCTCCATTCAAAAGTTTGAAGCCGATGACACGGGCATGTAGGGCAACCCTTTTGATCAGGGGCTGCTCCTCGGCGTGCTTTTTCAGGTTAAAATTACGCTTGAGCGCCGATAACAAAAGCGGCTCCCCGCCGTACTGCTCATCCCCTGCGATGGGTGCGCCTACACTGCTCAGGTGAATGCGAATCTGATGCATGCGGCCGCTTATCGGCTGGCACTCCAGCAGGCTGTGGCGGCGATACGCCTGCAGCGTGCTTACGTAAGTTTTTGCTTCTTTGCCCTGCCGGTGGCTTACTTTTACCACCCCCTTGGCATTGGCATAAATAGGCAGGTCTATCAGTTGCTTCTGAAAATTGTGTGTGCCACTCACCACGGCATGATAAAGCTTGAGTACCTGCCGGTGTTCAAACTGCATAGCCAGCGAGCGGTAAGCTTCAGGATGCTTGGCAAACACCAGAGCGCCAGAGGTTTCCTTGTCCAGGCGATGGCAGACCTGCGCATCTTCCCAGTACTCACGCGCCAGGCTGATCATATTGACACTGGCGTGACGGTCTTCCAGCGTAGAGACAAAAGCAGGTTTATCAACTACGAAGTAATCTTCATTCTCAAAAAGGACCAGGTCCTCAAAAGGAGTTTTGTATAATTTACTGATCGCCTTGGCGGCGTATTCTTCTGATGCCATCATGTAGCTATGACTGTTATGCGGGTGTAATGGTTCCTCAAAAGGCAAAAAATATCAGTCCAGCTCTTCTTCAGCCATTTTGTAAACATCATCTATTTCTTCCTTTTTGCCTTTGGGAAGTTTGAAACTGAAGACAGATCCTTTGTTCACCTCGCTGCTGACATTTACCTTAGAACGGTGCAGTTCAATGATATGCTTGACGATGGCCAGCCCCAGGCCGGTGCCCCCCTTGTTTTTGGATCGGCTTTTTTCAACCCGGTAAAATCTTTCAAATATACGGCTGATGTCTTCCGGTGGAATGCCTCTGCCCAGGTCCTTCACATGCACCACGACACCATCGGGTTCATTGCGGAGGTAGACCTTGACTTCTCCTTCATGTTTGGTATATTTAATGGCATTGCTCACCAGGTTAATCATCACCTGGTAGATGCGCTGAGGGTCAGCATACACATAAGGATGATCGCTTGGCTTGATTTCCATGATCAGCGTGATGCCTTTCTTTTCAGCTTCGCTTTCAAACTGATCAAAGACTTCTCTTACGATATGGCGGATATCAAAATGTTCGTACTGCATCTTGATATCGCCGGTTTCCATCTGAGAGAGCGTCAGCAGGTCCTGCACCAGGCGGTCTAGCCCGTCCAGGCTTTTTCCGGCTTTTTTTAAAAACTTGAGTCTTACCTTCTTATTATCAATGGCCCCGTCAAGCAGGGTATGTACGAAGCCCTGGGCGGCAAAAATGGGCGTTTTCAGTTCATGCGATACATTGGCCACAAATTCACGCCTGAATTCCTCCATTTTCTTCAGGTCGTTGATCTCTTTCTGTTTGTTGGCGGCATATTCAAAGATCTCCTCGTTGATCTGCTTCAGCGGATTGAGCGCCCGCTTACGCTCCCTCTCACCTACAAAAGACAGGTCTTTGCGCTTGAGTTTGTCCAGCACGCTGTAAATCTTGTTGATCTCCCGAAAGATCAGAAACTCCAGGGTGATGTTGATCAGGATATAAGCAGAAGAAAAAGAAAGTATGAAAGCTACCAGCAGTGCGGTGGAAGTCACTCCCTCTACCAGAGACAGAAAGGCAGTAGTCACGGCTGCGATACAAATTCCCAGCAAAAGAGCTACGCCCCGCGCATTAAATAACATATGAGGTGAGGTTTATTCTTCCAATCCAAATTTATAGCCTACGCCCTTGACGGTAGAGATATACTTACTACCTACTTTTTCCCTGACTTTTCTGATATGCACGTCTACGGTGCGGGCCAGTACATATACATCTGAGCCCCAGATGTTCTGCAGCAGGTCGTCGCGGCTGTGTACCTTGTCTGGATTCTGGGCCAGGTAATAGAGTAGTTCAAACTCTTTTTTAGGCAGGCTGATCTGCTGATCATCTACAGTTACGGTGTAGCTTGTCTTGTCTATGGTCAGGCCGCCGAAGCTGATCTTGTTGGTCTTCTGTTCCTTTTTGGCCTCACGGCGAAAGATGGCACTGATGCGGCTCATGAGTGCCCGGGGCTTGATCGGTTTGGTGATATAATCGTCTGCGCCGGTATCAAAAGCAGCTACTTCGGAATACTCTTCAGAGCGGGCAGTCAGAAATACGATATAGGTACTATAAAGATCAGAGTTCTCGCGCAGCTGCCGACAGGTTTCTACCCCATCCTGGTGAGGCATCATAATATCAAGCAGTATCATGTCAGGCAAAAATTTGGCGGCGATGTCTACCGCTTTCCGGCCGTTGATAGCCGTTTTCACCTTATATCCTTCTTTCGCCAGGTTGTACTCCAGCAGATCCAGGATATCCGGTTCGTCATCTACTACAAGTATCTTGTGCTGCTTTGCCATAAAAGAGGTATAAAAGTTTATAAATCAGTTACTTAGACGAGCTACATCACTGATTTTGTGTCAAAAATACAGACAAAAAACAGGAATAAAAAATTGCCTGAGCATAGAAAAGATCATCTTTGGGCCAGCCTGATTCTGATTTCATTTCCCGGCCTGAGCGACAGCAGAGGGTCCAGTGCAGGGGGCAGCGCCGAAAGTGGCTGCCACTCAAAATGATGCACCAAAGTAGCCAGGATTACCTGCATCTCCATCATCGCGAAATTATTCCCTATGCAGTAGCGGGGGCCTCCGCCAAAAGGAAAAAAGGCGAATTTATGCCTGCCTTTGCTGTTTTCCGGGCTGAACCGATCCGGGTCAAAGCGATGGGGCTCCGCCCAGAAGTCGGGATGGCGATGTACGGTATAGGTACACATATACACCTGACTGCCTTTGGGAATGGGAAACCCGGCAATCTCATCATCACCCAAAGCTTCCCGCCCGGTAGTCCAGGCGGGAGGGTAGATGCGCATGGCTTCATTCAACACCTGGGTCGTATACTGCAGGCGGCCTAAGCTTTCTGAAGATAAAGGGCCACTTCCCAGCACCTCATCTGCTTCTTTTCTGAGCCTATTTAGTACCTCCGGATGCTGCATCAGCAGGCTGAAAGACCAGCTCAAAGCATTGGCCGAAGTTTCGGTGCCGGCAATCATCAGGGTCACTACCTCATCCCGCAGTTGCCGGTCATCCATTTGGTCACCGGTTTCAGCATCTCTGGCATCCATCAGCATAGCCAGCAGGTCGTGCTGTTGTGCAGATGATATTCTTCGCTGCTCTATGATGCCAAAAATAATCTCATCCATCCTTTTGATGGCATTTTTGAGCTGAAGGTTATTAGGCGTAGGCAACCACATGGGGCTACGCAGCGGATTAACTACTTTGTGGGTAGTTTGCTGATTAAGTACCGTGATGAGATGAACAAGTTCACGGGAAAAACTACCGACATCCGTACCAAAGAGGGCCCGGGATACGATAGCCGCCGTAGTTTTCATCATTTCTTCTGCCAGAGCTACAGTTTGCCGGCCAGCCGCCTTCTTCTGCCATTCACTGACCAGTTGCTCCGTAACCGTGACCATACTACCCAGCAGGGCAGACAGTCTCTGGCGATGGAAGGCCGGCTGGGCCGTCCGTCTTTGCTTCAGCCATGACTCGCCTTCATTTGTGAGCAAACCGTTGCCGATGGTGTACCTCAGAAAGTTGAATGAGAAGGCTTTTTTGTAGTTGCGGTTATTATCTACCAGTACATGTTTGACATAATCGGGATGAGAAAGCACAAAGAAGGGAACCTGAGGAAAATTGACATCGTAGATGTCGCCCTGCTTTTCCCATTCCCTGATCATAAAGAGTAAAGGCCCTTTGGCAAAAGAGAGGGCGTTTTTGAAAAGTGGATGGGCGGGCGGCACCATCGGGACGGGCCTGCCACCAAAGTTTTTTCCTTTACCTAAAAGTTCATTGCCAATATTTTTAAGAATGCGCATAGGGTTAATTTACTGAAACCTATTCAATAACGTCTCATTCTTTCAGCAAGTTTATATCTTTGTGACTGCCTAACCGCACAAGCAATTATTTAATTAGAAAACTCAGAGCATGTCGCTATCCAGCAAATACAATCCGCAAGCCGTAGAAGATAAGTGGTACCAGCAATGGATGGAAAAGGGCTTTTTCCATTCCGAACCCAATCCTGCCAAAGAACCTTACACCATCGTGATCCCGCCGCCCAATGTCACAGGTGTGCTGCATATGGGCCATATGCTCAACAATACCATTCAGGATGTACTCATCCGCAAAGCCCGCATGGAGGGCAAAGAAGCCTGCTGGGTACCGGGCACCGACCATGCTTCTATCGCTACTGAGGCCAAGGTGGTGGCGATGCTCAAGGAACGCGGCATCAGCAAACGAGATATTAGCCGGGAAGAATTTTTGAAATACGCCTGGGAATGGAAAGATAAATACGGCGGTATCATCCTGGAGCAGCTCAAAAAGTTAGGCGCTTCCTGCGACTGGGAGCGTACGCGCTTCACCATGGAAGACCATATGTCGGAGTCGGTAATTAAGGTTTTTGTAGATCTCTACAACAAAGGCTATATCTACCGCGGCTACCGCATGATCAACTGGGACCCACAGGGCAAGACCGCCCTTGCCGATGATGAGGTGATCTATAAGGATGTGAATTCCAAGCTCTATTATGTGAAGTACCAGATAGAGGGAGAGGATGATTATGTAACCATCGCCACCACGCGCCCGGAGACTATCCTGGGCGATACGGCCGTCTGTATCAACCCTAATGACGAGCGCTACCGTCACCTGAAGGGTAAAAAGGTAATCGTGCCTTTGGTGAACCGTGCTGTTCCCGTCATTGAAGATGAATATGTGAGCATGGAATTCGGTACCGGCTGCCTCAAGGTAACGCCTGCCCATGACCCCAATGACTACGAACTGGGACAGAAACACCAATTAGAAACCATAGACGTCATGAATGACGACGGCACCATGAGCGAGGCAGCTACTTTGTTTGTAGGCGAAGACCGCTTTGTGGTGCGTAAAAAAATTGCGCAGGAAATAGACAATATCGGCCAATTGGCCAAGGTAGAGGAGTATAAAAACAGCGTAGGCTTCTCCGAAAGAACCGACGCAGTGGTGGAGCCCCGCCTCTCCGAGCAGTGGTTTGTGTCTATGGAAAAGCTCACTAAACCTGCCCTTGAAAATGTGCTCAACGACAACATACAGCTCCACCCGGCCAAGTTCAAAAACATGTACCGCTCCTGGATGGAGAACGTTCGCGACTGGTGTATCTCTCGTCAGCTGTGGTGGGGGCAGCGCATCCCGGCTTACTACCTGCCGAACAGTAAAGATTTTGTGGTGGCCGAAACGCCCGAAAAAGCGCTGGAACTGGCAAAAGAAAAGAGCGGCAAGGCCGATCTCAGACTGGAAGACCTGCGCCAGGAAGAAGATGTACTGGACACCTGGTTCTCTTCCGGGCTGTGGCCGATCACCGTTTTTGATGGCATCCGTAAGCCCGATAACCCGGATATCAGCTACTACTACCCTACCAATGACCTGGTGACGGCTCCCGAGATTCTTTTCTTCTGGGTAGCCCGTATGATCATCAATGGCTATGAATACCGGCAAGAGAAGCCTTTTAAAAATGTGTACCTGACGGGCATCGTACGCGACAAACAAGGCCGCAAGATGTCCAAGTCGCTGGGAAATTCGCCCGATCCGCTGGAGCTGATCAGAGAATACGGCGCAGATGGTGTAAGGACAGGTATGCTGTTCAGTTCACCGGCCGGTAATGATCTGCTGTTTGACATCAAACTCTGCGAGCAGGGACGTAATTTCTCCAACAAAATCTGGAACGCTTTCCGCCTGGTACAGGGCTGGGAAGTGGAGGGTGAGCGCCCGAATGAACAGAACCGCACGGCCATCGCCTGGTTTGAGGCCCGCTTCAACCAGGCTTTGCTTGAGATAGAGGATCATTTCACAAAATTCCGCATCTCCGATGCACTGCAGGTAGTGTACAAACTGATGTGGGATGACTTCTGCTCCTGGTACCTGGAAATGGTGAAGCCCGAGGAAAAGAAAATTGACCAGATGACCTACGATGCCACCATCCGCTTCTTTGAAAACATGATGAAGCTGCTGCATCCTTTCATGCCCTTCATCACTGAAGAAATCTGGCATGAGATCGCCCGGCGTCACGAAAGGGATTTTCTGATCATTGCCCCCTGGCCTGAAAAGGACAATTCTGCGGCCCGTGTGCAGACTGACAAACAAATGCTCGCTCAGGGACAGACAGCCATAGATGTGATCTCTGGTGTGCGAAATGTGCGTAACAGCCGGGGCATTGCTATGAAAGATCAACTGGAACTGATCGTCCGCAGCGACACCCAGGATGTTTATCAGCAGTTTGGCAGCATTATCCGCAAGCTGGCAAATGTTTCTGAGGTAAAATTTACTGATGAAAAAGTAGAGGGAGCAGCCAGTTTTATCATTAATACCCCACAGGGCAAACCCGACGAATGCTTCGTACCCCTGGGTGATGCGGTTGATACTGAGGCCGAAATAGAAAGGCTGCAGAAGGACCTGGATTACCAGCAGGGCTTCAAAAAATCGGTAGAAAAAAAGCTCAGCAATGAGAAATTTGTGCAGAACGCACCCAAACAGGTAGTAGCCATGGAACGTAAGAAGCTCGCCGATGCTGAAGTGAAGATCAGTGCCATACAAGAGCAGCTGGCCGCATTAAAAAAGTAAATTACGGCAGGTCTTAGGGCCTGCTTTTTCATAAACCAACGTATTAAACCATGACATCCGACGAACTGAAAAATATCCAGAAACCTCTCAAAGACAAATACAGGGAAAATCCTGAAGCCGCCCTGGTGACCCTGAAAGCCAACTCTACCGTAGGCGAGGGCATCAGCTGTAAAGTTGACACCGGCAAAGCCCTGGCACAGGCAGGCCTTCACCCGGCTACCGGCGGCGACGGCAGCGAACTCTGTTCAGGCGATATGCTGCTGGAAGCCCTGGCCGCCTGCATGGGTGTCACCATCAAAGCCGTAGGCACTGCCCTGGATTTCCAGATGGACGAAGCCCGGGTAGAGGTAGAAGGTGACCTGGATTTCAGAGGGACATTGGCGGTAGACAAAGAAGCCCCCGTGGGTTTTAAGGCTATCAGGGTAAAAATCCACCTCACCACCAGCGAAAACGAGGAGCGTACCGCTTCCCTGCTCAAGCTGAGCGAACGCTACTGCGTAGTATACCAGACACTGGCGCATGCCAATCAGCTCAGCCTATCACGCGCCTAAGTAAGATTATCTAACAAGATGCACCTTGCGTAGTTTATGATTTATGTGCCGGTTCTTTTTCGGCACTTACCTATTTTTTAAACTGAGGTTCTACCATTTATATTTTTTTGGATATGCTAGAAGAAATCACCGTAGAAAAGCCGCACAGTAAGAATACAGACAACATCCTTGACGAATTTGACTCCGATCAGGAGCAGGGGCTAAGCAATGATGAGGCCCAGCAGCGCCTTGAGCACTTCGGCCGTAACCAGCTGGAGGAGCACAAACAAAAAAGTCCCTGGAAGATACTGCTTGACCAGGTCAATACGCCGGTCATTTATCTCCTGGCTGCCGCTGCAGCCCTTTCCTTCGTATTCGGCGACCTTACCGAGGGCTTTTTCATAGTAGGCGTACTCATTATCAATACAGGTATCGGCTTCTGGATGGAAATGCAGGCGCAAAAGTCAATGAATGCTCTTAAGGAGATGGATAAAATTGAGGCAGAAGTGTTGCGTGACGGGGAAGAACAGAACATAGATGCCGAAGAGGTTGTACCGGGTGATATCCTGGTGCTGGATGCCGGACAGGTAGTTCCCGCCGATGCCCGCATCCTGGAAGTGTCCGAACTACAGGTCGATGAGTCGGCCCTAACGGGAGAGTCCGTTCCGGTAGATAAAAATACAGATGAAGTAGAAGAAGACGCCAGTATCGGGGATCGCAAAAATATGGTATTCAAAGGTACCTCCGTGACCCGGGGTAAGGGTAAAGCTCTGGTGACCGCCACTGCTATGAATACAGAAATCGGTAACATTTCGGACATCGTCAGTTCGGCCGAAGCCGAGGCTGTTCCACTGGATAAGAAACTCAACAAGCTCTCCCAGAAGCTGATCTGGGTAGTGCTAGGACTAGCAGCTGTACTGGTGGGTGTAGGTTTTCTCACCGACCGAAGCACCTACGAGATTATCCAAACCGCCATCGCCTGGGCCATCGCGGCTATACCCGAAGGTCTACCCATTGTGGCCAGCATTGCCCTGGCCAGGGGTATGATTCGCCTGGCCCGACATGAGGTGATCGTCAAGAAGCTGTCGGCCGTGGAAGCCCTGGGAGAAACCAATACCATCTTTACTGATAAAACCGGCACACTCACCGAAAACCGTCTTACCGTCAACACCCTCTACATTGGCAATGAAAAAGTGAAGCTGGAATGGGATGGCGATGATAAGGTGAGCATGGATGAGGAAGAAAGTGAAAACTTCAAGAAGCTCTACCAGATCTCCGTACTTTGTAATAATGCAGAATATGATCCTGAAGGTGAGGAAAGCAAAGGTGACCCTCTGGAGATTGCCCTGCTCAAATTTGCCCGTGCCTATGACCAGGAGCGCCTGGAAGAGATACAGGGTTGGGAAAGGGTGGCCGAAGATCCCTTCAATTCGGAAACCAAAATGATGGGTACCATCCACAAAACTGAAAATGGTTTCTTCACCGCCGGTAAAGGCGCTGCCGAAGCCATGATGGATGAGTGTACGAAAATCTTGGAGGGAGAAGAAGCCCGCGACCTGAGTGATGATGATAAACAAGCTTGGCTAGAAAAGTTTGACGAACTGGCCAAAGATGGACTACGGGCACTTGCTTTTGCCTACAAAGAAACGGATCAGAAGCCGGAGGGTGCCGAAAATGAGGATTTTCTGCATGATCTCACTTTTGTTGCTCTGATAGGTTTCCTGGATCCGCCCCAGACTGATGTGGCGGAGTCCATAGAAACCTGTAAAAAGGCGGGCATAGAAGTAGTCATGGTGACTGGCGACCACCCCGAAACCGCTAAAAAAATTGCCCAGGAAGTAAGCCTGGTAGAGGATGAATCTGCCAGGGTGATGCGCGGCAAAGAAGTAGAAGAGAGCCGGGAAGATGGAGATATTACTAAAACCAGGGTGTTTTCCAGGGTCTCTCCCGAACAGAAGCTTACCCTCATAGAAGATTTTCAGAAGCAGGGCAAGATCGTGGCTATGACGGGCGATGGTGTTAATGACGCGCCTGCTCTGAAAAAAGCAGACATTGGTATCGCCATGGGCATGCGCGGCACACAGGTAGCCAAGGAAGTGGCCGATATGGTGCTCAAAGATGACTCTTTCCCTTCTATTGTAAGAGCGATCAAGCAGGGACGCATTATCTTCAGCAACATCCGTAAATTCATCATATACCAACTCTCCTATCACTTTAGCGAGATCATCATCATCGCGGCGTCTACCTTTGTCATTGCCAAACTCTCTCTATTGCCTTTGCAGCTGCTGTTTCTCAACATACTGACAGATGTATTCCCGGCACTGGCCATAGGCGTAGGAGAAGGCAGAGAAGGGGTGATGAACAACCCTCCCAAAGACCCGGATGAACCGGTCATTGATAAGCTTAGCTGGCAGAAGATCATCCTCTACGGTTTCATACTGGCCCTGGGCGTCTCAGCAGCCTTTTTCTACAGCTATTTTGTCTGGGATCAGTCGTTTGATATATCCAATAATGTAGCCTTCTTCACGCTGGCCATAGCTGAATTGCTGCATACACTCAACATGCGGGATCCGGAAGAGAAAATCTTTAACAACCAGATTACCAGGAATAAATATGTTTGGATGGCCATTGCCCTTTGCGCTGCTGTATACGTCGTAGCCTACAGTGTACCTTCACTGCGTGAACTCATTTCACTGCAGCCTATGCCGGCCCGCAACTGGATACTGATTGCAATTGGTAGTGTGACACCGATAATAATTATTCAGGTGATCAAGGAAGTGACGAAGAAATACTGAGCCG
>JBKHDR010000005.1:0-78000 GCA_046541235.1 Cyclobacteriaceae bacterium
TTTAAAAAATATTGGTTTGTAAATACTAACTTGAACGCTTGTCTTATGTTTATGAATCTCATTCAAAGGAAGAATTGACCAGCTTTGCTTCAAACCGGGTGAAAGCATAAACTGAAAAGCAAAAATTGAGGTAAGGCCAACACCATTTGATCTTGTCAGTAACCGATACATAGGGTTTTCATTTCTATTGACACGACAATCATGTATTCACAAATTTGTATACACAAGTTTGTTTCGTTACTTATGGGAGTTTGCTTAATTTCTATATGAGGTACTTTTTATTCTTTCACTCTGCCCGTGCTCATATTCATGGGGGGAGTAGCCGGTTTACAGAATTGTGAAAATGGAGATGCACAAACTGACGCCAGTATAAAGCAGTTAGACGGCTACCGGGGTATCTGGTTTGCCCTGGGTCAGGTGAGCGAGTACGGAGATAAATACTCCGGAGGCCTGGGCACCTACACGGCCAAGCATACGCCCCTGGCGATTTATGCCGAGGAGGTCAACAAGACTTTTTTCGTTTACGGAGGCACCACCGGCGAGCGAGAGAAGTACCTGCTTTGCATGATTGGTGTGTTTGACCACGCTACTAACACTGTTTCCAAACCTAGCATCGTCTACGACAAGCGAGGAGTAGATGACCCCATGACAATCCCAGCCTGTCTGTTGATCCTGAGGGCTATCTCTGGGTGTTTGTCAGCGGCAGAAATATGAGCCGTCCGGGCCTGAAGTTCAGGAGCAAAGAGCCTTATGATATTTCTTTTTTTGAAGAGGTAGCAGTGGAAGAGTTTACCTATCCTCAGCCCTGGTATTAGCCCAATCAGGGCTTTCTGCATTTCTTCACCAAGTACACCGGCTTCCGCGAGCTCTACTATGAAACCAGCCCAGACGGAATAAGCTGGTCGGAGGATATAAAAACCAAACTAACAGGAGGCATTGGAATGAAATCATTCATGTAAGATAACAGAATTTAAAAATCAGCATGAAAAGAATATTATTGGTTTTCCTGGTGATTATGTTGCTTTTGCAGTTGTCTCCGGATGAAATCATGGCTCAGCCCTCACCGCTTTTTGCGAAAGGCAAATGGCTGGTCAATGCGCAGGGTGAGAAGGTCAGTCTGCACGCGGTCAATATTTGGAGCAGAAGGTGCAGCACTGGGAGGAGCTAATTTCTTTCGCCTGGCTATCCACAGCATCAACATTTGAGACGAAAAGGACATGCGGAAACATGTGGATGAGTACGTAAGCGCAGGGCTATTTTGGCAAAGCCAACGAGCGCTGAGCCGAAGACTATCAGGCAGAAGTGTACAAATACAACATAGAGAGGCTGAAGGAAAAGCCTTATCTGCGGGGCACCACCCCCTGGCTGCTGATGTACTTCCGCTCGCCCCGCCGCCCGCTGGCCGACATTCATTATGATTACAACCACAAAGGTGTAATCTCCAAACGGGGCAAGAAAAAGAAAGCTTTCTACCTGATGAAAGATTATTTTCAGGAAATTGAAGAAAAATACGAGAGCAAGTAAAAAATCAGCCGGGTATTCATTAAATACTACTGACCATGAAAAGAAGAAATTTTATTAAAAGAAGCCTCGGAGCAGGCCTGGCCCTGGGCACTTTTCCTCAACTGCTCAAAGCTGGATTTAGCCAGGATTTTCCGGTGCATCAGATTACCTCGGGAGAGAAGCAGCACTGGTTTGGCTATTACGACAAGGAGCAGGTAGACCCCACTGGACGCTATGCCCTGGGCAATGAGGTGGATCTCATCTTCCGCTCACCCAAACCGGATGACAAGCTGCGCATCGGCCTGATAGACCTGGAAAATAATAATGAATGGAAAGAGATCGGGCAAAGTACCGCCTGGGGCTGGCAGCAGGGCTGTATGCTGCAGTGGATTCCAAGGTCTACGGAAGAAGTCATTTGGAATGATCGTGAAGGAGATGGGTTTGTCAGCCGGGTGTACAACATCAAAACGGGAGAGATAAGAACTTTGCCCCGGCCGGTTTATACGCTCTCTCCCGACGGCAGCTTCGGGCTGACGGTCAATTTTGGCCGTTTACAGAAAATGCGTCCCGGCTACGGCTATGCTACGACAGACAAGGGAAAAGACTGGGAAAAAGCCCCTGAGGATGATGGAATCTACCGCGTAGATCTCAAAACCGGAGAGAGTAAACTCATTATCTCCCTGGCACAACTGGCCGCCCTGGACCGGGAACTGGGTTCGGTAGCTGAGAACTTCCACTGGTGCAATCACCTGCTGGTATCTCCTTCCGGCAATCGCTTTATCTTCCTGAACCGCTCCCGGGACTACCTGCTGGATGAACAAACCCGTAAAACCAAAAATTGGAATGCCGACTATGTCACCCGCGCCATTACCTGCGGTACAGACGGCAGCGACCTGTATGTGCTCAACGATTCGGGCAACTTTTCCCACTTCATCTGGAAGGGAGACGATGCGGTGACCGCCTGGGCCTCTACCGAAGATGGCGGTGAAGCGGCCTTCTACGAATTCTACGATCAAAGCAAGCGCTACAAGAAGCTGGATGAGGAAAAAATGCCGCAGAACGGCCACAACACCTACGTGCCCAATACCAACTACGAATGGATTCTCAACGATACTTATCCCCAGGGACCTGACAGAATGCAGACCCTTTACCTCTACCATGTGCCCAGCAAGAAGAAAGTTGTTCTGGGCCGGTTTCATGAGCCGGAGAAGTTTAGTGGAGAGTGGCGCTGCGACCTCCATCCCCGCTGCGACCAGCAGGGAAATCGTGTCTTCTTTGACTCTACCCATGAAGGAGGAAAACGGCAGATGTACATGGTTGATATTGAAGCTATCGTAAAGCAGGTTTAAGAAGAGTTAGAGAAGTCAGATAATTTGACGTTTATACAAGCCTCGCCGGAACTGGATCGGGTTGTATTTTACAAGCGGATTTTTGGAGCCGGCGAGTTCAGTTTGAAGCCAATTCATTTTTATACAAATTCAATCTGAGGCAGTATTTTAAGTCATGGGAATTAATAAATTTAAGCAATTAAATTGTCCTGCGTGCTGAGGCTGAAATGTTGGTGGACTGTCGTGGTATATACCTAATGATTTGAACCATGATCATCAGACTGTGCATTAGTTTACTTTTTGTCTTTCCTCTTTTCCATGCTTTCGCCTATCAATCAGCTGATACAGCGGATTATATCCACATCATGGACCTGGCTTATGAACTGGAGGTTAGCCAGCCCGATTCTGCCATTGCATTGTACAAACAGGCTTATCAGCTGGCATTAAATGCAGATGATACGCTCAGTGCCGCCCGCTGCCGCCAGTACACCGGTATCGTATTCAGTGAACACGACCATCCTGACTCAGCTCTCTACTACTACAGACTGGCTTTGCCTTTATTTGAAAAAGTAGACTACCCCAAAGGAAAAGGAGCGATCAATGTCAACATTGGTAATGTTTTTCAATTCAGGGGCTGGTATGACTCTGCCGTGGTATACTACCTGAAAGGCGTTCCTTATTTTGAAAGTTTAAAAGACACCTTTAATCTCATTATCACTTACAACAACATTGGAACCGTCTTTACCTATATTGACCTACCTGAGAAATCTTTAACTTACTACAACACAGCTCTTGACCTTAGTACTCAGCTTGCAGATACTGGCCGCATTGCCGATACCTACATCAACATGAGTAAGGTCTACCTGATGATGAAAAAGGATACCAGCGAAACTATTGATATCCTAAAGAAAGTCATTCAGTTCAGTGAGCCTACTCAGCATCATTACCTCCTGATGATAGCTCACAACAACCTGGCTGATCTTTACCTGGGATACAATGAGCCGCAGAAAGCCTTACCTCATGCCCAGGCCAGTCTGAATTACGCGCAACGTGTCAACATGCCTTTCTATACCAGCAGTGCAAGGCTTACTTTTGGTAGAACTTATAACATGATGGGTGCCTCTGCTGAGGCTTTATCACACTTGAAGGAAGCTCTTAACCTGGCTGATGCCATCAATAGCGTTGAGCTAAAATCCCACGCACTGCTTTTACACGCCCAGGCTTATGAAAAACAGCTGGATTACAAGCAGGCTTACCAACACCTGGCACAGCACCTTGAGTTGTATGACAGTATTTTTGACCTGGAGCAGACCCGCAACATAAACGAACTGGAAAGAAGATACCAGGCAGAAAAGAAGACCCGTGAACTGGCTGAAGAACAATTGCTGACAGCACAGCAGAGAGAAAAGCTGCAGCAACAGCAGTCTTTGCTTATCCTGGCATTAATGCTCACGCTGATCTTTGCCTTAGCGGTAGGTTTTCTCTTTTATTTCCTGCGGCAGAGACGCAGGCGTCATGCGCAGCAGTTGATCGTCTTACAGCGTGAAAATGAACTGCAGTCGGTCAGGGCGCTGATCACCGGAGAGGAAAAAGAGCGTACCCGTATTGCCAAAGAACTGCACGATGGGCTTAGCGGTCTGCTGGCCAGTATTCGCCTGCGCTTCGGTACTTTTATGGATGACCTCGGGCCGAGTGGCAAAGGACAAGCCTATGAAGAATCACTGCGGCTGCTGGAGCAGGCTTCGCGGGAGGTAAGGCAGATTTCTCACAACCTCATGCCCGAAATTTTGCTCCGATACGGGCTGGTAGAGGCGCTCAACAGCTACTTCAGCAACATCACCCAGTCAGGAACCTTGACCATTGATTTTCAGGTGATGGGGCTGGAGGAACGTTTACCCTCTTCCTTTGAACTTACCCTCTACCGCATTTTGCAGGAACTGGTCAACAACATCATCAAGCACTCTAATGCCAGCGATGTGCTGATTCAGATCAGTGAGTCAGACAGTTTGCTGAGCGTAACGGTAGAAGACAATGGGGTGGGCTTTGTACCCGAAAGCGCCTCAGGAGGTATCGGGCTGGATTCCATCCGCAGCCGGGTGGATTACCTGAGCGGCAAACTGGATATACAAAGCGAGCAGGGCATGGGTACTTCGGTTTATATGGAATTTGTCATGGATAAAAAACGCATAAGCGCATGATCAGGATAGCAGTTGCCGACGATCATCCACTGGTCATTGATGGCCTGGCCGGACTTTTTAGAAATCACCCAGCCTATGAGTGGATTGGAGGTTTTGTGACGGGAAAGGAGTGTCTGGAAAAGATAAGGCAGCGCCAACCTGACCTGCTTTTTCTGGACGTAGCCCTGCCTGATACTGACGGGGTAACGCTCTGCAAAGAACTCAAAGAGCAACTGCCTGCTATGAAGGTCATCGCCCTCACCAGCTTTGCCGAAGTAGCTGTCGTTAAAAATATGCTGGCCCGGGGTGCCGACGGCTATCTGCTCAAAAGTGCTGATCATAAGCTAATCCTGGAAGCCGTGGAGAAAGTGATGAGCGGGCAGCAGTTTCTGGATCCTGAAATGCAGAAAATGATCATCGCTGATTCGCTGGGGCATAAACCCAGAGCTGAATTCATCCCTCGACTGACACGCAGAGAACAGGAAGTACTCAGGCTGATTGCCGAAGAAATGACTACCTCAGAGATTGCCGACCGACTCTACATAAATCATAAGACGGTGGAAACCCACCGGATGAACCTGATTCAAAAGTTTGGTGTAAAAAATATGGCTGGCCTGATACGGGCAGCTATGGAAAAGGGACTGCTGCAGTAAGCTCAGGGTTTTCCCTGAACTTTGTAATTCAGGTTTTTCCCCGATGTAAGGTATCTGCTTTTATGGCAAGTTTGTGAATCATCTAAAATTCAAAAAATTGCCATGAAAAACACAATCTTATTCTTCCTCATTCTTTTTACAGGCTTAGAAGTAGCGCTGGCAAAGGTAATTACTGTGGATAACAACGCAGGTACCTCCGCTGACTATGCCAGCCTGAGCGAAGCGGTTACGGCTGCTTCTAACGGAGACAGCATTTATGTACATGCTTCGCAGATTGCCTACGGTAATCTGAATCTTAATAAAAGCCTGGCCATTCTCGGGCCCGGGCATTATCCTGAAACCAATCCCGCCGGTACCGCTATCCTTGGCGATATTACCCTGCTGACCGGTAGCAGCGGTAGCATCTTCAGTGGGCTTTCAGTAAGCAGCATTTCTGTTAGTACCAATTCAAGCGTACAGGTTCATGATATCCTGATTGAAAACAACCTATTTCGCAGAGCCAGTGCCATAATAGGTGCCAGTCAGGCTTCAGGTGGAAATTCTGATAACTGGATTATTAGAGGTAATGTATTTCTCAACCTGAATAGATGTGGCGGTTGTACAGTGATAGCCGTTGGTAATGATGTTCAACTTAATACTGCCAACGAAAACTGGTTCATCTATAACAATCTGATAGACGTGCGAGGGAATATCTATATATTCAATAACATCAATGCAACCGCGACCATCAACCATAATATAATTATCACCACTGCCACTAATAACGCTTATGGACTTTTTATTGGCAACTCCAACGATCGGAATAGTGGGGTATCTCTGAGCAATAACATCTTTATTTCAACCAGCCCGGATAATTTTGATCTGGCAAGGGGATGCAGTAACTGCTCCTTTACCAATAACCTGACCTATCATCCGGTTTCTACCCTGGTAGACCTGCCGGGGACAGGAAATCTCAATAATACCGATCCTGAATTTGTCAATGTACCTGAATCTTTTGCCTGGAGCTATGAGCATGATTTTAATGTCACGGATAGTTCGCCAGCTAACAATGCAGGCACCGATGGTACCGATTTAGGAATTTACGGCGGCACGGCCTTCCAATTTACCAAGTTTGGCTATCCGCAGGGGATGCCCTATGTGGAGTTCTTCCAGGTGAACAACCCACAGCTACAGGAAGGAGAAAACCTGAATATCTCTATTCGTGCCCGGGTAGGTAACTAAGCAGCGCCATGAAGAAAACTATCTTTCTTTTGCTGGCTGCCTGCCTGCTGCACCTGCCCCTGTACGCTCAGAATCTGGTGTCGGCAGAATACTTCTGGGATGATGATCCGGGAGTAGGGCAGGGGAGCCCTCTGAACCTGGACAGCGAAAACCTGAGCGACTTCAGCATTCCTACCACAGGTTTGGCTCCCGGATTGCACTTCCTGCACATCAGGGTAAAAAATGATGAAGGTATCTGGAGTTTGTTCGTCAGGCGATCTGTTTCAGTCATAAAGCCAAGTGCCTCAGCCGAAAATTTTGTGGCAGCCGAGTACTTCTGGAATGATGATCCCGGTGTGGGTCAGGGAAAGGCCCTGGATCTTGAAAATGAAAGTCTGAGTAATTTTAACGTCTCTGCCGAAGGTCTTGCTCCCGGAATACACTTCCTGCACGTAAGAGTGAAGAACGACCTGGGTATCTGGAGTACCTATGCGCGAAAAGGGGTCAACATACTGGCAGAACAGGATCTGGGTGATATTGTGGCTTATCAGTGGTCTTACAATACACCCCCTGCCGACAGCAGTACACAAGTAATACAATTGGATACGGCCAATGTGCTCGAGGCTGATATAGAATTGCCCACTGAAGGCCTGGCCGGTGGCAATTACCAGGTCTACCTGCGCGTACAAAGTGATGCAGGGGTATGGAGCGAAACGGCATCGGCTTCCTTCGTAATTGGAGGATGTAACTTTCCTGACCCGCTCGCTATACAGGATACCAGCATTTTGCAGCAGGCTGGGTCTGGCAGCATTGATTTTAATGAAAAGCTGAGCAATGATAGCAGTGGCACCTTGCAGTTCTCTGTTGTCAGCGAGCCAGTGCACGGAAGTTTTTCCCTACAGGATGGTCTGCTCAACTACACCGCAAGCGATACCGCCCTGGGGCTGGACTCACTGCAGTACTCGGTTTGTAATAGCTGTGGCGTATGTGACACCGCCTGGTGGTATTTTGACGTTCAGCCAGCCTGTACCTTCAGTCCTCCTGCTACCCTTACTGACACCAGTGCCGTAAGCATCGGGCAGCCACTTTCCTTAAACCTGGCACTCTTGCTCAGCAGCGAAGCAAGTGGACCCTTAACCGCTACGCTGCTTACCGATGCCCGGCAGGGTAGCACTTCAATAAACGAAGGTATAGCATCCTATACCGCTCCTGAAGGTAGCGTAGGGCTGGATTCCATCCAATACGAGTTGTGCAACAGCTGCGGCGAATGTGCCAGCGCCTGGTGGTATTTTGATATTCAAAACGAGGCACCCGTGATCAGCGCAGGTAGCTACACTATAGCAGCCGAAGGACAACTGCGTATTCCATTTGCCAGTCTGCTGAGTGATATCAATGACAACATTGACTTCTCTACCTTCTCTGTCGTCAGTGCCGCCCGGAGCGGAGTGTCACCTGTGTTGCAAGCCGATCAAAGTTTGCTACTTGACTACGCCGGCAATAGCTTCAGCGGAGAAGATTCTTTTACTATCCAGATCTGTGATGATGTGGGCGCCTGTGCTGAGCAGCAGTTTATCATAGAAGTAGAGGCCCTGCCGGTAGTTGAAAGCCTGCAGGTGTATAATGCAGTTTCACCCAATGGAGATGGAAGCAATGATTACCTGCATATCAACGGAATCACCGCCTATCCTGATAACCAGATCCTGATCATCAACCGCTGGGGAGACCTGGTTTACCAGGAAAAGAATTATGATAATGATAAAAGGCGTTTTGAGGGCCGGGGAAATACGAATGGAGCTGGCAGGCTTCCCGCAGGTACTTACTTCTACGAACTGAACCTGGGCGGTCAGGAAGCTAAAATCAGTGGATTTATCCTACTCAAACCTTAAGCTATGAAACTTAAAATATTACTTTCGTGGATGGCCTGGCTTTTTCTGCTGCCTGCTATTGCGCAGCAGGACCCACTCAATGGCCTGTACTTTAACAACAACCTGCTGATCAACCCTGCCTATGCAGGCCTGTATGAGCAGCTGAGTGCCAACCTTACCCATCGTGCGCAGTGGACAGGTGTTGAAGGCGCACCGGCAAGCTCTGCCTTTAACGTCCATTCCTCTCTGTATCAGAACCGGATAGGGGCAGGACTGATGGTAATACAGGACCAGCTGGGAGTGACCAATAGCCTGGAAGTTTCTGCGGCTTACGCCTACAAGATCAGTATGCTGAAGGGTACATTATCGCTGGGATTACAAACCAGCCTGTATAATATCAGGAATGACTACAGCAAACTGCTGGTAAAAGACGCTGATGATGCATTTGTTCAGGACGTAAATCTAAGCAGGCCCAACTTCGGCACTGGGGCGCTTTACGTATCTGAGCGGCTCATGCTGGGCGTATCCGTTCCTCGCCTGCTCAAGATGAATAGTGAGGGTGAAGGTGTGTCTACCGTTAGTGCCTACCAGCGCCATCTGTATCTGCAGGGAGCCGGTGTGATTGATCTGAACAGTAAGATGAGCGTTCGGCCAGCAGCTTACCTGAGGTATACCGGTGGTGCCCCTGCTAACTATGACCTGAGAGCAGACCTGATTTATGATAAAATGCTGATGGCCGGGGTCTTTAGCAGGAGTTTTGAACAGTACGGTATGAGCTTTGGAATTTTTCCCAGGCAGCGCTTCAGGCTCATTTATCAGTATGAGCTACCCTTGTCGCCCCTGGTGAACCGCTACAATACGCACGAAATCAGCCTGGGAATTGATTTGGCAGCATTTAAATCTCATCAGGCCGTCTTCCGTTATTTTTAAATTGTTTTACTTTTCCATTCCAGTCAGACAAGACCGGAAGCTATATGCTTCCGGTCTTTTTTGGTAGAGCTGGTTTGGCCGACCGACAAAATGCCATAAATTTTGACTTTTTTTAAATATGATGAAAAGTACTCATAGTAATAGTAAATTTTGAAGTTATGACTAATAGTTTATGTTTATTTTGCGCGCTTAACTTGCAAATTAACGGAATAAGCTGAGGATAAATATTTTTCAAAAATTGGCAAATTCAGCCGGTACTTATTGAATCATCCTGGTATCGGCAAACCTTTTCTCTTTTATTTAGTCAGTTAAGTAGATCAATTTTTTCAACTACCTATCATTGCTCAGTTTAAAAAATCTATTGTAGTGGGATGTAAGTAAGTGTAAGGCTGGATTTTTTTTCTTTTAACTTTTTTAACTATGAATAAGCTAGGTATATTTTTAGCACTCATGATGTGTTTTTCAATTTTTGCGCAGGCAGCAGACATAGGCACCGATATCAAAAAAAAGGACTGGCATCAGGGAAAACTGGTGTTACAGAACGGTGATACTTACAAGGGCAAAATCAGGTATGACTTGGACCAGAATGTAGCAATGGTCAGAATAGATGGGACGATCAAGGCTTTCAGTGCTCACGTAGTGGATTACTTCAGGTTTATGGATCAGGAGCTTAAGACCCTACGTCGTTTTTATACAATGCCTTATGAAAACAAAAGAGGCATGGAAAGGCTGATGTTCTTTGAACTGGTATTTCAGGATGGTTTCGCACTCTTCAACAGGGAGAGTACAGTTCGTAAAAAGCAGGCCATGCTGGCAGAATTACCATTTATCGACCGGAGTGATCGTGAGGATGAAGTAACGGTATTCAGCTATTTTATTTTCATGCCCGATGGGGATTTCAAACCCATAGAGGCTGAGCAGCAGGACTTGATAAACAAACTGGCGCTGGATAAAGAACAAACGAAGGAAATGCGTGCTTATATCCACGAGCATGAGCTTAATCTGAAGAATCGCTCTGACTTTATTCGTGTGATCTATAAATTTATCGACGCAGACAGTAAAACCTGATTTATTATGAAAGTGAAATGAAGCCCGCAGGCCCTTGTGCTTTCGGGCTTTTTTTTACAGCTTTCTCTTTCAGTAATCGTATGTAAAACCGAGCCCCTTTCACTAGAACAAGACAGGGGTGTACGTCATAAACAATTAAAAGGGGTATCACCTTTTTTAGTCATAAAAAAACAGTAAGTATGAAATGGTCATTATCTCTAGGCAGAATAGCCGGGATCAAGGTATTTATCCACTGGACTTTTCTCATTCTGGTAGCCTGGATCGTAGTTCAAAATACCATACGAGGTCAGGCAGTAAACCAGATCCTGTGGACACTGGCATTCCTGTTTGTACTCTTTTTCTGTGTTTTCTTGCACGAAATGGGGCATGCGCTCACCGCCAGGCGCTATCATATCAAGACCAGAGACATCATTATGCTACCCATAGGTGGGCTGGCTCGCTTTGAGAATCTTCCCGACGACCCCAAGCAGGAACTGCTGGTTGCTTTGGCCGGGCCTGCGGTAAATCTGCTTATTGCTGCTGTACTTCTTCTGCTGATCAATACGGCCAGGCTGAACCCGGAGAATATGGAACTGGCCAACATAGACCAGAGCAATTTTATACTCCTGCTCTTTTCAGCCAACCTGATCCTGGCTATTTTTAACCTGATTCCCGCCTTTCCAATGGATGGCGGGAGGGTGCTGCGGGCCCTGCTGGCATTCAAGTTAAACAGAGTAAAAGCTACAATGATAGCTGCTGGCATAGGGCAGGTGCTGGCTATCGCTTTTGTTTTCATCGGTCTTTTCTACAATCCCGTGCTGCTGCTTATCGGCGTATTTATCTTTCTGGGTGCTCAGTCTGAAGCCAGTTTTGCACAGACCCGCGACCTGTTGCAGGGTTTCAGGGTGGCGGATGTAACGATGGCAGAATACAAAAGCCTGCAAGTAGATGATCCGCTTTCCAAAGCCATAGCGATGTTACTGGACGGACAGACAACCAAGTTTCTGGTAGAAGACAATGGTGCCATCGTAGGTACCCTGAGCCGCAACGAGATGGTAAAGGCGCTTTCATCCGAAGGCCAGCAGGTATCAATTGGTGATGTCATGAATACTGACCTGGTATATTTTGATGCTGATATGGAGCTCAAAGATGCTTTTATGAAGATGCATCAGCATAAGCATGGACTCATACCGGTAAAGCATCGGGGAGAATTTATCGGCGTGGTAGACCTGGAAAACATGCAGGAGTTTATCATGCTGAGAAGCGCGCGTCCGGAGGGAACTGATCCTGAGAGCCTGAGAAGAAAAAGCGATCAGCCGGAGCAGGAAGCCTCTTCTTACTAGCAGCGACTGCTGAAAACGCAACAAAAAAGCCTGTCACTACTGACAGGCCTGATCTAGGTGATGCTCTATGAGCAAAACTGCTAAACTTAGTCTGAATCTGAAGACGGTATCAGACGATCACCATTGTATCAATACAGGTATTTTTGTTTCAATGGAGATAAGGCGAGCCATATTACCTACGAATATTTTTTCGTAAACGGCCTGTGAATTAGGAAGAAAAATCAGGTCAATATCATTCTTGGCGCAGTAATCCTTTACATACTGAATTAGCTCCTGATAGGTCTCAAAGCTGGTCTTTTCCGTTTTCTCAGCTTTCACATTACCCATCACCCCGGCAAATGATTCGGTTGGTTTAGCTTTACCTGTTTTGGAGATTGCCTGAAGCAACTGCACCTTCACCTCTAGTTTGGAAATCAGCTGGCTGAGGTAAGCAAAGGCGGGCTCATCATTGCGTGCGTCAGTAAAATCATTGACCACCAGCACATTGCTCACTTTCTTATAAGTTACATTTTCTGGTACCACCAGGGTAGGGGCTTTGCCTTTCTGAGCAATTTTAGCGGTAATGCTGCCCACGTCCTGGTCCAGGCCCTCATGGCCGTGTGTCATCATCACGACAAGGCCGTATTTGTCGGCTTTGAGCATTTTGTTTATGCCTTCCAGTACAGGTCCTTTATCAGTTTTAGGCTCAATGCTCACTTCGGAAGCGCCCTGGTGCTTAGCCTGTACCTTGCTAATGATTTCTTTCAGCCCACTTTCCGAACCAGCCTCATCTTCCTGGCGTATGGCGTCATTGAAGAAGTAAATCTGAGCTTTGTCTTTGAGGCCAAAGTCAATGGCGTATTGCAGGGCAGCTCCTGATTTTTCGGATAAGTCGGTAGGCACTAAGATTTTTTCCATATGATGATTTGGTTATAGCATTTTGACGGGCGCAAATATAAGAAGCCCCGCTGACTTTCGTAAGTCCCGGGGCAATTTGCTGTGCTATCCAACTGGCTCAGGCTAGCTGGTGTACTGATGTTTGGCTAAGTACAACTGCTGGAGCTGTTGAAAAAGCGCTTTTTCTTCCTGGTCCAGCTTTTCAGGTAAATTCACCTTTATTTTGACATAAAGATGACCGTAAGAGCCAGGCTGATCGTAGTGAGGCATACCCATGTTTTTCAGGCGTAGCAGTTTACCGGGCTGGCTACCCTGAGGTATTTTCAGTTTTACCTTTCCTTTGAGTGTATTCACTTCAACTTCTCCACCCAATATGGCTTTGTACACATCCACCTGTACCGAGGTGTATAGATCATGCCCCTTCCTTTCAAAGTCAGCATGTTTATTTACTGTTACGCTCAGGTACAGATCTCCTCTTTTGCCTCCAGGCAGGGCAGTCTCTCCCTGACCTTTGATTCGGAGGGTTTGCCCGTCTTCTATGCCAGGTTTGAGCCTGATCCGTATTTTACGGCCATTGATGTTGAGTACCTTTTCTATGCCCTGATAAGCCTCCTCCAGGCTGATAGCCATTTCAGCCCTTAAATCCTGGGCGGCTGATGCCTGGTGAAAGCCATGAGCGCCAGCCGCTGAGCCGCTGCCTCCAAAGCCGCCAAAAAACTGCTGGAAGAAGTCTGAAAATCCACCGCCCTGCCCAAAGAGGTCGTTCAGGTCTCCTTCAAAGTGTACATGGCTGCCTCTTCCGCTTCTGCCTCCAAACTGCGACCAATCAAAACCCTGGCCTTCGGCCTGCTGGTATTGCTTCCAGTTGGCACCCAGTTCGTCATACCTGCTCCTTTTATCCGGGTCCTTGAGTACCTCATAGGCTTCGGAAATTTCCTTGAATTTTGCCTCAGCCTGCGGGTTGTCGGGGTTTTTATCAGGGTGGTATTTCACAGCCAGCTTACGATAGGCTTTCTTGATTTCTTCCTGCGTAGCCTGCTTACTTACCCCCAGTATTTTATAATAATCTTGGTAATCCATCTTTCTAAATTTTTTGCGAAAATTCACAGACATCTGTCAAAAAAAAAGGCGGGATGTTATTCCCGCCTTCGTATCATCAGGCTATCTCAATTTGTCGGGCTGGCTTTACTTTGGCTTCCTCTCGCTTGGGAATGTTAAGGTAAAGGATGCCATTTTCGTACCTGGCTTCTACTTTGTCTCCGTTGATCTGATGCTTAGGCAGGCGGAAGCTGCGCCTGAATGAGTGATACTGAAACTCACGGCGGCTGTACCGGCCTTCTTTGTTTTTTTCTTCAGTTTTGTGTTCTTTTTCGGCAGAGATGGTGATCATATCCTGGTCAAGCTCTACTTTAAAGTCTTCTTTCTTCATGCCGGGAACAGCCAGTTCAAGCTCAAAGCCCTCTTCTGTTTCCTTGACATTGACAGCGGGCAGGGTATAATTTGCTACCTGAGACTCGCTGTTCATCCATCCATTGAGTTCTTTGGTAAAAAAGTCGTCAAAGAACCTGGGAAAGCGATTGTTATATCTGATCAGTGTCATAGTTTTATATGTTTTAGTTAATTTGTCTGTTTTACCAGGAAATGTACAAAGCGAATACCGTTTGCTGATTTTGGTTATTTGAGGGGTTTTTAGTGACAAGATGTCTTAAATCTGGAAAAATTGCTAATAAATGATGACATATTGTCGTAAACTTTCTGTGTTCCTGTCATTTATATTGGAGATTCTATATGAAGGTGCTGCGGTTGTTTGAATGGACGGTACATTTCCTTCTTTACAGGCAAAGACAGTCGTCATTGTCAATTTTATTTGTCGCCCAGCTTAGTTTATTTTATTTCTCAACTGTGATATGAATCAAAAAAAAGACAGTTCATCTTTACCCAACAAATCAGCTCAACATCAGGAATCAGCCGGTCTCGGCACTTTTAGTGGTGTTTTCATTCCTTCTCTGTTGACTATACTAGGCGTAATTATGTATCTCCGTTTTGGCTGGGTAGTAGGGAACGTAGGATTGCTGGGGAGCCTCATAATTGTCACACTGGCCACATCTATAACCTTTCTTACCTCTCTCTCCCTTGCTGCTATCGCCACTGACCAAATAGTAAAAGCAGGGGGGGCCTATTACATGATCAGCCGTTCGCTGGGCATAGAAACAGGTGGGGCAGTAGGCATTCCGCTTTTCCTGGCGCAGGCACTGTCGGTTTCTATGTATACTGTAGGTTTTGCCGAAAGCATCATCAGCATATTCCCGCAGCTTAATGAAAAAATCATTGCAGTTTTAGCCATCTTCTTTGTGGCCGGCGTTGCGCTGATTTCTGCCAAGGCTGCCAGCAGGGTACAATATTTTATCCTCACTGCCATTGCTATTTCCCTGCTTTCTCTGGTTTTCGGCAGTCCTATAGAATCCACGCAGGTAGAAATGTGGGGCGAACCATCTGAAAAAGCTATTCCTTTTTGGGTAGTTTTTGCGGTATTTTTCCCTGCAGTTACCGGGATTGATGTAGGTATCAATATGTCCGGAGATTTAAAAAATCCTAGTAAAGCCATTCCAACAGGTACATTCATGGCAGTAGGAGCAGGATATATAATATATATGGGACTTCCTGTTATTCTGGCTATGCGAGCTGACTCAATAAGCCTGATAGAGGATCCGCTTATTATGCGGAGGATTGCTTTCTGGGGTGATGCAATTCTATTAGGAGTATGGGGTGCTACGCTCTCCAGCGCACTGGGAAGTACGATGGCTGCGCCCAGGGTTCTGCAGGCCCTTGCCCGCGATGGTGTATTGCCTGCTGCCATGGACTGGCTGGGAAAGGGCAGCGGAACTGAAAACCTTCCCCGCTACGGTACACTTTTTACCATGCTCTTTACCATATCCGCCGTCCTTTTAGGGGATTTAAATATGATTGCCCCGGTGCTTACCATGTTTTTCCTGACTACTTATGGTGTACTTAACATAGCTGCCGGGGTAGAAAACCTGCTGGGCAGCCCCTCTTTCCGTCCCAGCTTCAAAGTACACTGGTTTTTCTCCTTTCTGGGAGCTGCCGGGTGCCTGGCCGTAATGTTCCTAATTAATGCTCCTGCCACCATAATAGCTGCAATTTTTGTCTCTATCATCTTTATCTGGCTTAAAAAACGCGGCCTGCAAACCGCCTGGGGTGATGTAAGAAGAGGTGTATGGCTGGCGGTGGCCCGCTCGGCGCTGCTGAGAATTGACTATAACCAGGATCCCAAAAACTGGCGTCCTAATATCCTTATTTTGTCAGGCGCGCCCACCAAGCGCTGGCACCTGATCACCCTGGCCAATGACATCACACAGGGACAGGCGTTGATGACGGTAGCTACTGTCATCAAAGCCAGAGATGTAGCCTATGAGCGCCTGATGGCTATGGAAAGTAATATAAGGGAGTTTCTTTTGGGTAAAAGAATACAGGCTCTGGTAAGGGTGGTAAACGCTGAAGATCCTTTCACCGGAAGTGTACGCCTGGTAGATATGTACGGGATGGGCGGGCTGGTCCCCAATACTATCGTACTGGGAGATACCCAGGAGTCGCAGAATCATCAGCCCTATTGTGACATGATCGGGCATTTTCATAAAGCTCGGCGAAATGTGATTATTGTCAGGGCTGATGAGGAAAACAGCTTCATGCAGAGAGAGAAAATTGATGTCTGGTGGGGTGGACTGAATAAGAATGGTGGCCTGATGATGCTGATCGCCTACCTCCTCAAAAACAGCATAAACTGGCAAAACAGTACCGTGACCGTGAAGATGGTTGTACAGGATGAGCATGCCCTGCAGAATGCAGAAAAGAACCTGAATACAATCATCACAAATATGAGGGTCAGATTCAGGCAGCAGATGATTATTGCCGATGACCGACCTTTCTGGCAGGTATTACATCAGGAATCAAAAGAGGCTAATCTGGTGATGCTGGGGCTGGCTGATCCCGCTGAGGGCTTCCTGGAATACTATGAGCGCTTAAGCGAACGTACTGCCGGCTTGCCTCCTACGCTTTTTGTGCTGGCTGCCCAGGAGATTGATTTTAAAGATGTACTGCTGTAAACAGGTGTGAACCGGGGGGTATAACTGTGCAGGTTTTTGGGACGGTTTAGTAAAGGCTATCCAGGCTGATAAAATCGGGATAATGCTCAAACATTTCTTTTTCCTCATGGGTAACTACTTCGCAGATACGGCAGAATATCACATCATACCAGACTTCAGCAAAGAAATTATGCAATTGAAACAGCCCAACGATGTGCTGGCTGGTTTTTCTCCGCATGATAAGAGTGCCCCGCTCAATCGTATACTGTTCTTTGTATTTAAGTGCTAATAAGTTGAAGTCTTTGATTGTAAGCATGTTTGTAACACAAAATTTGAGTGAGTAGACTGCAAATCTGCTACAAATGCTTATAAATTAATTGATGATAAAGGCTCAAACTTGTTTAAGGTAATAATATGATGAAAAAGCAAGCCTTAAAACTTCTCTTCAGCCAATGAAAGCCTGCTTTTTCATTTCCGGGCCTGACTCTTTCTAGAGTTTATCCAGCGCGGCCAGTTCTTCGTGATAGCCTCCCGAGAGGATAGGGAATCGGCACCAGGAGCGGGGGTCCACGTTAAAATCATCCATATGGAAGGCGGGAGCTACCCTCTCACGCTTCCACTGGTTGCGAGACCAGAGCGTAAAAAAACGCTTGATATGAAATTTGAGTAATTGCTCATCCTCCAGTTTTTCTTCCCTGAGCTTATGGTAAATCGTCGTGGGCGCCATCCATTTGCGTATGGCCAGCCTTTCAATGGCCACCAGCACTACAAAAGGCATCAGGTCGCTCTCATCAGTCTGTGCTTCTTCCTGAGGCCTGAGTTCGGCAGTGGGGTTGAGGCCATTGACTTCTCTGAGGCCTGGGTAGTTAAGCTCTTTCTCAGCCCACCTGAGCCATTTCAGGATAAAATATTTATCTACCGCGGCAATGGGAGCAATGCTGCCGCTGGTACAGCCATCCATAGTGGCGTAGCCCACATCGGCTTCACTGCGGTTGTTGGTAGAGATCAGCAGCGTGCCCGTTACATTGGTGAGCATCCAGATACCCGGTATGCGGCTGCGGGCCTGTATGTTCTGTAGGCTAATATCATCTTCTTCCCAGCTAAGTTTGCGTCCCAGGCAGTCTTCTATTTTTCGGGTATAGTAGCCGATCTCTTCGTCAACCCTCCAATGAAAGAAGGTGGCGCCGATAGATTCTGCCAGCGAGCGGGCCGCACTGAAAGTATCCTGGGAAGAATTTTCCGTAGCCTGGTAGGCGGTGTAAAGCAGTTTACCTGTAAGAAAACGAAAAACGTCGTCTTCCTTCATTCCCTGCAGTTTATGCAGATGATCTTGCAGGAAACTGATGCGGGTTTTGTGGACAAACTTTTCAAGTCCCAGTTCTCTTACTCCTCGCCTGATCATCTCACAGATCAGCACAGAGCAGGTGGAGGAGTCAGCTCCACCGCTCAAGGAGACGGCAAAGCCTTTTGAATGACTCTTACGCAGGTAATCAAAAAGGGCGAGGGTTTCTGCCTTTACAAATTCCACCTCTTTTTCTTTACTGTCAGTCGGAAAAGCCATCTCTGAAGCTGAAGGGTCTTCAAAATCCACATCTGCCGTAAGCAGGTTGACGTCTTCCATAGAAAAGCGGTCATTTTTCTTGAGCAGCCTGCCCTGCTGAGCGATGATGATTTCTCCGTCATAGATCATACGTCCGGCTTCATTTCCCAGGGCATTGGTGAAGACATAGGTGCAGTTAAAAGTCTCAGAGTAGGGGATAACCAACTGTTCGCGAAAGGCCGATTTGCCGAACCCAAAATGGCTGGCACTGGTATTCAGGATCAGATTTACTCCTTTTTCGGCATGGCGGTAGCCTGGTCTTTCTTCATTGCGCCAGGCATCTTCGCATATTTCAAAAGCTACTTTAATGCCAAGTACTTCGTAGATGATATCTCCGAAGGGATAAGTTTTGCCGTTTACTTCTACTTCTTTTTGTACATGGGCGGGCCAGGGCGTAAACCAGCGGGTTTCGTAATGAACGCCATCATTGGCCAGAAACTGCTTGGCAGTAAATCCCAGGATCTCTTCGTTACTAATCAGGCAGGAAACATCATAATTTTTTCCTTCATACTTGAAAGGCAAACCTATTGCCACGGTAATATCAGCACAGTACTGCCTGATAATTTCAAGCTTCTCTAATGCCGTTTCGTACAGCCATTGACTGAGAAACATATCCTCACAGCCATAACCGGTGATGCAAAGCTCGGGCAGGCAGACAATATCCACCTGGGCCGCTTTGGCCATTTTGATGGCTTCTTTGATATTCTGCAGATTATTTTCCCAGTGGATAGGGGTTTGGTTGAGTGTGGCTCCGGCTACTCTTAGTTTAGTCATCAGGAAGAAGTTTAGAAAGATTATATTCAAATACGGAACTGCTTTTTATAAATCCTGCTCATCGGCAGGTGGCTCCAGTATTTCAAGGGCTTTGCGAGAGGCACTTTGCTCTGCCTTTTTTTTGCTATAACCGCTGCCTTTACTTATAGGTTTATCATCAATGTAAATCTCAGCGATGAACTCTCTGAAGTGTTTGTCTCCCCTGGTATCCACTATCTCAAACCGTATTTCCCGGTTGGTCTTCTGCGCCCATTCAATGATGGTGCTCTTAAAATTAGGATTGGTGTTGACGATGGCATCAAGGTCAAAATGAGGGATGATAATCCTTTTCAGGATAAAATCACGACAGAAGGCAAATCCTTTATCCAGGTAGACCGCACCTACCAATGCTTCTAGCGTATCGCCCTCCATGGATTTGTGCGACATGCCGGGCAGACCTTTACTTTTCTTACCGCTAACAAGGTGGTTCTGGTCGTAGTCGATGATATTGCTGATACCCAGCTTTTTGGCCACGCCATTGAGAGACTCTCTGTTGACAATACGGGAGCGGATGTCGGTAAGGAAACCTTCGTCTTTATAAGGGAATTTTTTGAAAAGATAATCAGCCACTACCGCTCCCAGCAGGGCATCGCCCAGGTATTCAAGGCGTTCGTTAGATTCTTTGAGTCCGAAATCATTTTCTTTGGCTACTGAGATGTGGCGGGTGGCGAGCCGGTACAGCTCGATATTAAGGGGGGCTTGACCCACGATGTGCTTCACAGCCAAAATAAGGCGTTTATCAGCAGAAGAGCCGGGAAGGGCTCTTCTGATCAATTGTAAGGGTAAAGCACGTAATAGCAAAGTTTTAATGATATTATTAAAACTGCGGAAAAAACGGGCCACTAAGCCTCAAATTTTCTGAAAATAACTGATGTGTTATGCCCACCAAACCCAAAAGTATTACTCATGGCAGTATTCACAGGTCTTTGCTGAGCCTTATTGAAGGTCAGGTTCAGTTGGGCATCTATTTTATCATCATCCGTAAAATGGTTGATGGTAGGAGGCACCAGGTCGTGGCGAATAGCCATAATGGTAGCGATGGATTCTATGGCACCGGCGGCACCCAGCAGGTGTCCGGTCATGGATTTGGTAGAGCTGATGTTGAGCTTATAAGCATGCTCTCCAAAAACATCTTTGATGGCATTCACCTCGCTGATATCTCCCAGGGGAGTGGAGGTGCCATGCACGTTGATGTAATCAACTTCTTCCGGAGAGATACCGGCATCATTGAGGGCGATCTGCATCACATTTTTAACACCTATGCCTTCAGGATGCGGTGCTGTGATATGGTAGGCGTCGCCAGTCATACCATTACCAATGACCTCAGCATAGATCTTGGCACCCCGGGCTTTGGCATGCTCATATTCTTCAAGAATAAGGGCACCGGCACCTTCGCCCAGTACAAAGCCATCACGGTCTTTGTCGAAGGGACGGGAGGCTGTTTCAGGAGCATCATTACGCTCTGAGAGCGCTTTCATGGCACCAAAACCACCTACGCCTGCCTCGCAAACAGCTGCTTCAGAGCCTCCGGTCACGATCACATCAGCTTTGCCCAATTTGATATAGGTAAAGGCATCTATGATAGCATGGGTAGCAGAAGCGCAGGCCGAAACGGTAGAGAAGTTAGGCCCCCTGAAACCATACTTGATCGAGATATGTCCGGGCGTGATATCCACAATCATCTTAGGAATAAAGAACGGATTAAAGCGAGGGGTACCGTCACCCTTGGCGAAGTAAACCACCTCATCCTGGAAAGTCTTAAGACCACCGATGCCGGAACCCCAGATCACGCCTACTCGGTCTGGATCTAATGCATCAGGAGAGATATTAGCATCTTTGATAGCCTCATCCGTTGCCACCAGGGCAAACTGAGTACAGGCATCCATTTTTCGGGCTTCCTTACGATCAATGAAATTGGTAGGATCAAAATCCTTTACCTCACAGGCAAAGCGTGTTCTGAATTTTTCAGCATTAAATCGGGTAATAGGAGCAGAACCGCTCACCCCTTCAGTCAATCCCTTCCAGTAAGACTCAACGGTATTACCGATGGGGGTGAGCGCGCCTAAGCCTGTTACTACAACTCTCCTTGAATTCATAAAAAGGGGATAGCGTCAGTATTTATTTTACGTTCTCTTCCAGGTATGATATGGCCTGTCCCACGGTAGAGATATTTTCGGCCTGATCATCAGGGATAGAGATGTTAAATTCTTTTTCAAACTCCATGATCAGCTCTACGGTGTCAAGAGAGTCGGCACCCAGGTCGTTGGTGAAGCTAGCCTCGGGAGTAACTTCTGATTCTTCAACTCCCAGTTTATCAATAATGATACCTTTTACTTTTTGCGCTATTTCAGACATTTTTATATGGATTTTTGAGTTAACGGCGCAAAGTAAAGCAATTTAGCCTAATAAAGTCAAACTTATTTTTTTATTCTTCCCCAAACAGCCAGCATCAAAATTTCCTAAATTGTCAGGATTTTTGTATAACATACGTGTCAGAAACAAAAAAACGTCATCCGATGTCCGTAAAATGTGAGTTGCAGGTTGACTATCAGTATGATTTTGAACTACTGGGTTTGGTTTCCAAAGTAAAAGAATATAAGCTTGCATGGTCACTTAACCGTACGCTTGGTCTTAATTTAGCAAAATCATCAGATTTAGTCATAAATTTTCTTAAAGATCAGACTATTGTTATTTCAAATTTTATTTTCCAGAGTAGCCATAGTACTTTTAGGCTTTTAAAAAATGAAGGATGGTCTGACGAATCAGGTGAAGAAAAAACATTCTTTCTTCCTGAAATCAGTGACATTGACTACCTGCTCATGGTTACCACCAAAAGCGACGACTTTGATTTTGATCACCTGATAAAAACGATAAGCATCACTCAACATATAGAATCCGTTTCTTCAATCCGGGTACATTCACTAGAACATAAAGAAAACCTTATTTTTTAAGATGGATAGTAACATCGTATTCAACAAAACCAAGATCGTGGCTACCGTAGGGCCAGCCTGTAGTACCAAAGAAATGCTCACTGAGCTCGTCCGTGCCGGAGTAGACGTATTCCGTCTCAACTTTTCTCACGGCACTCATGAAGGCCACAAAAAAGTGATCAAATTCATCAGAGAGATCAATGAAGAACAGGGTAGCAATGTGTGTATCCTTCAGGATCTTCAGGGGCCTAAAATCAGGGTTAACAAGATAGAAAATGATGAGGTGATTATTGAGCCGGGACAAAACCTGGTCATTACTTGCAAGGAGGATATCGTCGGTACTGCCGAGAGAGTAAGCACCTCTTATCAGGACCTTGCCAGTGATGTCAATATCGGGGATACCATCCTGATAGACGACGGTAAAATAGAGCTGCGGGTACATAAAGTGGAAGGTACTGATGTGCATACCACCGTGGTCTACGGAGGAGCACTTAAGTCTCGTAAAGGAATCAACCTGCCCGATACCAATGTGTCTGCGCCTTCACTGACCCCCAAAGATGAGGAAGACCTGATGTTTGGCCTGGAAAACGATGTGGATTGGATAGCCCTCTCTTTTGTGCGCCGAGCCGATGACCTTTATAACCTCAAAGATCTCATTCAGGAAAATGGCAAAAACACCAAGATAATTGCCAAAATTGAGAAGCCTGAGGCCATCAAAAACATAGATGATATCATTGAGGCTACCGATGGCCTGATGGTGGCCCGGGGTGACCTGGGGGTGGAAATCGCTATGGAAGAGGTGCCCATCGTACAGAAAATGCTGGTCAAGAAGTGTAACATGGCTTCCAAACCGGTGATCATTGCCACCCAGATGATGGAAAGTATGATAGAGAACCCCCGGCCTACCCGTGCCGAGACCAATGACGTGGCCAATGCCGTACTGGATGGTGCCGACGCTATTATGCTTTCTGCCGAGACCGCTTCGGGCAAGTATCCTGTACAGACTGTTAAAAGTATGGTAAAGACGATCCTGGCAGTAGAAACCTCCTCAGATCAGATCTATGACAAACTCTCTCATATAGACCCTAGTTCGCCTACTTTCTACAATGACCACCTGGTACTTACTGCCTGCAAGCTCAGCAAGCAGGTCAAAGCCAGGGCTATCGTCGGGATGACCAAGTCGGGCTATACAGGTTTCAGGCTCTCCGGTCATCGTCCTAAATCTGATATTTTTATTTTCACTGCCAACCGGCAGCTGCTCAATATCATCAACCTCTACTGGGGGCTCAGGGGCTTCTTTTATGACAAAATGGGCTCTACTGACGAAACCTTTGCAGACCTGGAGCATCTGCTTCGCGAAAAAGGACATCTGCATAAAGGAGATGTGATCATCAATACGGCCAGTATGCCGCTCCATTGGGAGGACCGAACAAATATGACAAAGATACAGGTGGTAAGATAAATTTGGAGAAGCCGGTACTACCGGCTTTTTTTACGCTTTGTTTTACCAGATAGCACCATGAAAATCACCAAAGAACTTTATGCCAGTTCGCTGGCACTTTTTACCGACTTTTACCAGCTGAGCATGGCTTTCGGCTACTGGAAGTCGGGTATTTCTGAAAAAGAGGCAGTATTTAACCTTTTCTTTCGGAAAAATCCTTTCAACGGCGGATTCACCATCAACTGCGGGCTGGATTATGTCATTGATTATATCAATAATTTTCATTTTAGCGATGATGACCTTTCTTACCTGGCTACCATCAGGGGCAGAGGTGGAGAACCTTTACTGGACGATGATTTTCTGAAGTACCTCTCTCAGCTCCGGCTAGAGGTAGAGGTAGATGCCATACCCGAAGGCAAAGCTATCTTTCCTCATGAGCCTATCCTGCGCATTCGTGGGCCGGTGCTGCAGTGCCAGCTCCTGGAGTCACCTTTGCTCAATATCATCAATTACCAGACATTGATCGCTACCAAGGCAGCGCGTATATTCAATGTAGCCAAAGGCGATCCTGTGCTGGAGTTTGGCCTCAGGCGGGCACATGGCATAGATGGCTCGCTGGCGGCCAGCCGGGCGGCCTACATAGGAGGCTGTTCTTCTACCTCCAATGTACTGGCTGGCAAACTGTTTGATATACCGGTGAGCGGCACGCATGCCCACAGCTGGGTGATGGCTTTTGATGATGAGCTGAGTGCCTTCCGGGCTTATGCCGAGGCCATGCCTGATAACTGCATTCTGCTGGTAGATACCTACAATACCTTTGAAGGAGTAAAAAACGCCATCAGGGTAGGTGAGATGCTCAAGGCACAGGGTAAGGAACTGATCGGCATACGCATTGACTCAGGTGACCTTGCCTACTTCAGTATACAGGCTCGTCAGATGCTGGATGAGGCCGGTTTTAAAAATACCCAGATTGTGGCCAGCAACGACCTGGACGAAAACATCATCGCAAGTTTGCGCACCCAGGAAGCCAAAATAGGGGTGTGGGGTATAGGCACCAAACTGGTAACGGCCTATGACCAGCCTGCACTGGGCGCCGTCTACAAAATGGCAGCGCTTAAAAATACCCAGGGAAAATGGGACTACAAAGTCAAACTTTCTGAGCAGGCCATCAAAGTAAACAACCCGGGAATACAGCAGGTTAGGCGCTTTTTTCAAAAAGACCAGGAAGGAAACAAAAACCTGATGGCCGATATGCTGTATGACGTGCAGAAGCCGCTTAGCCAAAAGCATAAGATCATTGATCCGATGGACCTGACCCGGAGAAAAATCATCCGCCCCGACGGACTGGAGTATGAAGAGCTGCTGGTGCCGGTGTTCAGAAATGGTGAAAAAGTGTACGAGTCGCCGGATATTCACCAGATCAGGGAGCAGACCCGGCTGAGCCTGGCTGAGTTGCCCGCCGGGGTCAAACGTCTTATCAACCCTCACAGCTACCCGGTAGGACTGGAAGAGCGACTTTACAAGCTCAAAACCGATCTTGTGCTGAAATTGAGAAACCTGGCAGACGAAGAAACTGAATAATTTCCCCAATTTATATTTAACGTAGTGCAGCAGGCACCCAGCTTGTGGAGAATATCCACAGCAGCATTAGCCTGAAGCGTTAAAATTTTGCTTTTTTCCACTTGGCACGGGTTTTCCATAGTGTATGACGTATTTAACCAAATACTATCACCATGAAAACCCGTATTCAAAATCTCGCTATAGCATCGGTATTGGGCATGAGCCTTTTTG
The DNA here is from genome assembly GCA_046541235.1 of Cyclobacteriaceae bacterium. Classification (GTDB taxonomy): domain Bacteria; phylum Bacteroidota; class Bacteroidia; order Cytophagales; family Cyclobacteriaceae; genus Catalinimonas. Next base: position 25,598 of record JBKHDR010000005.1, read on the forward strand.
CCTGTAATACTGAGGAGCTGGAAAACAAAATTTCTTCCCTCGAAACAGAGAAGCAGAATCTTGAACAGAAGTACCAGGCTAAAGACTCTACCCTGGCTGCCTTTATTGAATCTTTTGCAGAAATTGAAGGTAACCTGGCGGAAATTCGTGAGCGTGAAATGAATATTCAGCTCAGCCGCGAAGAAAATAATCTCAACCCTGAAGAATTGAAAGCCCGCATCCAGGAAGATGTGCAGGCCATTAACCAGTTGCTGGACGAAAACCGTGAAAAAATTAACACACTGAATGCTCAACTTAAGTATTCAGGCCGGGAAAGTGCCAAGCTCAAAAAATCTATGGAAGAGCTGCAGGCCAGCCTTACTGCCAAAATTGAAGAGCGTGAAGCACAGATTGCCCAATTAGGTGATGAGTTGAAAGGTCTTCAGATGGAAGTTGAAAGCCTGAACGCCAACCTGACCAGCCTGAACGAACAGAATGAAATGAAGGCGCAAACCATCAGCATGAAAGACGATGAGCTGAATACGGCCTACTTTGTGACAGGTACCTCCAAAGAGCTGCTGGAAAGCCAGATTCTAGTGAAAGAAGGCGGTTTCCTGGGCTTCCTTGGCCGTTCTAAGGTCATCGCCGACGACTTTAACCGGGAGGCTTTCAACAAAATTGACACTCGCGAGACATTTAGCATACCGGTAGAAGCCGAAGAGGTAGAACTTGCCAGTGTACACCCTACCGACTCCTACAGTCTGGAGAAAGAGGGAGAAGAAAAAGTGACCCTGCATGTCTCTGATCCTGCCAAGTTTTGGGCATCTTCAAAATACCTTGTAATGGTAAAAAAATAGTCCTTTCTAATCCAGCTGATAAAATCGCCCTGTTTTGCGGGGCGGTTTTTCTTTTTTGCTGAACTAACCAAACCTCGGACTATTTTTGGGGCCTCGCAGATTTTCGGTGAACTTGTTGATTCTTGCAGTGAGCTATGCCGAAGATTGCGTGGCTTTTTTTTTGCCCCTTAAAAAAACTTCAGGTTTACGGTAGCCCCGCTTTGAATAGCAAATTCCTTCACCTCCGTATACTTACTGCCGAATGAGCGCTCTGCCCTGAAGACCAGTTTATACCGACCGGGCTGCAGCGCCATATTAAAGCGGGTTTGCTCAGGGGCCAGATCATGTACCCACTCCTGACTTCCGTCTTCCTTTATCAGGTAAATGCTGCCGTATCCTTTGGTAGATAAGTTAGCGTTCAGCACGCCCGGGCCAGGGATATTTAATTCGGTGAGCTGGCTTTGGTTCACCCGCACATCTTTAAAATAGGTCTTAGGCATCGTCAGTACTTCCAGGTCATATGTGCCTACCAGGTACTTTTCAGGGCTTGCTGCTTCCTGTACGTTGATGATTTCCTGTTTTCCGTTTTGTCTTACTAAAGCCCTCACACCTTTTTCGTATTCGGTATGACCGGGTTGTTTGATCACCAGGCTTCCCTGAGGAGCCTGTATGGCCAGTACGTTATGCTTTCCGCCTTCAAAAATGACATTACGCCTGCCAACCGGCGGAATGGTATTAACCAGCACATCATAAGACAGTACGGCATCTAAAACTACCGAGTCAGGCCTTCCCTGCTGGTCACGAAAGTGAACAAAATCATAGATAGGCAGTCCGGTGGAGTTGTTGTAAAAGGTAACATTTACATTGGTTTCGGTAGGCTTTTTATTGGCGTCCAGTAGTTCTACACTTACAGTGGTAGTCTCCAGTGACTGCTTCAGTATCTTGTTGAGCACCTGGCGAAAATCGCCTACATTGCGGGCATCAAAATACTGCCCTACGCAGGAAAATTCGTCCTGGTAGTCCTTATTCATACCCAGGCCAATCACGAAAGGCTTGAGGAAAATATTCTTGGCCTGCAAAGCCTGTGATACGGCACAGGGATCTCCCCCGCAGGATTCAATCCCATCGGTAATGATGATGATCACATTACGATAAGCCGGGTCAGGTTTGAAGTCGCCTGCTGATTGTTCCAGGGAGTAAGCAATAGGGGTAACACCCGATGGCTGCAGCTGCTTAAGTCGGGCAATGAGCTGATCGTGGTTGTTTTTTGCAAAGGGAACTTCCAACTTGCTATCCTGGCAGTTTTTGTAGCGCAGGTGGTACTGATGTCCGTACACCCTGAGCGCAAGTTCCAGGTTGGTATCCACCTTCAGGGAATCTACCAGCTGGGACAGCATGTTTTTGGCCACGTCCATGCGGGTACCGTTACCCCAGTCGGCAAACATACTGCCGGAGGCATCCAGCAGTAGTAGCATGCGGGTTTTTTCGGGCGGCCGCTGCACCTGTACCTGGGCAGGAAGAGTATGAAACACGCTAAAAAGCAGCAACAGCACAACTGATCTCTTCAACTTCTTCATTTTTTGGTACAAGCTTTCCTGCCCGGATAACGGACAGGAAAGCTTTTTCTTTTACTTAAGTATCTGAGCCGTGTGATCTTTGGTATTCACCTTTTCAATGATCTCGGTAATTTTACCATTTTCGTCAATAAGAAAGGTAGTGCGCGCCGTGCCCATGTACTTTTTGCCGTACATGGACTTTTCCTGCCATACTCCATAAGCCTGGTTGATGCTCGTATCTTCGTCGGCAATAAGAGTAAAGGGCAATTCCTGTTTTTCTACAAACTTTTTGTGAGACTTTACGCCGTCTTTGCTAACGCCAATTACTTCGTAACCGGCTTGCTGTAATTCGCTGTAATGATCACGCAGGTTACAGGCCTGTGCGGTACAACCGGAGGTGTTGTCTTTGGGATAAAAATAAAGAACGACTTTTTTGCCTCGGTAGTCGGAAAGTTTAACGGTTTCGTCGTTCTGGTTTTTTGCTTCAAAATCGGGGGCGAGATCGCCTACTTGTAATGCCATAATATGATTGTGTTTGGTGCTTAAATAATTCGTCAATTTAGTAAGAATTACCAAAATAACAGGTCAGTTTTGCCTACTATAGGAAGGCTGAGTTTGGCTGTCACTTTATTTTTATCAATTTTGCTGACAGCAAAGCTAAAGTATCAGATAGATCAGGAACAAGGGGTTCATTTATTATTCTATGCACTCTTACCACTGACTCTGTATGAGACAGCTTTCATCAGTCAGACAAGGCTTATTTTTATAAACTGCTAATCATGTAATGATGGATAATCCGGTAATCATATTTGGCGCAGGTGGTCTGGGTAAGGCTGCGCTGGAAATTTTTCAGTCTAATGATGTAATAGTCTATTGTTTCCTGGATGATGACCAAAGTCTGCATGGCCAGGAAATCGGGGGAATCAGCATCTTGGGAAGTACCGACGACCATGGCTATACCAAACTGATCGGTAAAAAATGTGATTCTTTTGTTGCCATAGATGATCGCAGTCTGCGTGAAGGTGTCTTCAAAATGCTGAACGAAAGACGCAAGGTTATGCCGATCAATGCCATTCATCCCCGGGCTATCGTATCGGGTAACGCCTACATCTCCTACGGGCTTTTTGCAGATGCCGGGGCGGTCGTTGGTAGTTTTGCCAGGATCGGGGTGGGCTGTATATTACACAGTAATGCAGTAATTCAGTATGAGGCAACATTAGGGCAGCAGGTGCAGGTAGGTGCTGGCAGCGTTATCAGCGCCGGGGCTGTGGTGGAAGATGATGTTTTTATAGGGGCAGGCGTCACCATCGCCGGGCCTGTAAAAATCGGTAAAGGTGCCCGTATCGGGGCCGGATCAGTTATTATTGACCATGTAAAGGCGGGCGCTACCATGTTTGGGAATCCTGCCAAAGCCGTTTAATCTTTCCAGCGTGTCAGAAATTATTCCTGCTTCCGAGCTTATTCTTAACAGTGATGGCAGCGTGTATCACCTGGGGCTGAGGCCTGAACATCTGACGGATGTCATTCTTACCGTAGGTGACCCCGAGCGGGTAGAAGCGGTGAGTCGACATTTTGATCGGATAAATTTCCGCATCAGCAAAAGAGAATTTGTCAGTCATGTGGGCGAACTGGGCGGGCGCCCCCTGATGGTGGTCAGCAGCGGCATTGGTACCGACAATGTAGAAATACTGATGACCGAACTGGATGCCCTGGCAAATATAGATTTGCTTACCCGAACCGTCAGAGAAGAGCATCGCAGCCTCAACATCATTCGCATAGGTACTTCCGGAGCTTTGCAGGAAGATATTCCTCTCAATTCCCTGCTAGTCAGTGACTATGCTTTTGGCATGGATACTCTGATGCAATTTTATGAGCCAATTGGCGAAAGCTTCCATCTGGAGGCCGGACTGGCTCTCAGAAAAGCCTGTGGGCTGGGCTTTACGCCCTACTGTGTTCGTTCTTCTGACAAGCTTAGAGCTCATTTTGAGGATGATAAGCTGCTTCATGGAAATACGCTTACCTGTCCGGGCTTTTATGCACCCCAGGGGCGTCGGCTCAGGCTGAACATTCAGCCCCCCAAACTGCTTGATAAATTAAATGCTTATCGTTTTGAAGGCGGACGATTGAGCAATTTTGAGATGGAGACCGCAGGTTATTATGCTTTGGGTAAAATGCTGGGTCACCATGTGCTGAGCACCAATGCCATCATGGCCAACCGGCGTACCCATCACTTTTCTGACCGGCCAGCCGAAACAGTAGAGCGTCTGATTCGAACGGTGCTGGAGAAAGTAAGCAGCCTTTAGGCATAATCTATGCGTGATATTTGTAAATTGTCGGTCAGGCAACATATCTTTAAGCCTAGTTTTGCCGTAAACAAAAACGAAAGTAATTGTTGAAACATTAAACATATATTGATATGAGCAAACCTGTAGAATTGACCGATGCTAACTTTGATGAAATTGTAAATGCCGGAGATAAACCTGTACTGGTAGACTTCTGGGCGGAGTGGTGCGGTCCCTGTAAAATGATTGCCCCTGTGGTAGAAGAACTCGCCAGCGACTATGACGGTAAGGCAGTAATTGCTAAGGTAGATGTGGATTCCAATCCCAGTGTTTCTGCCAAATATGGAATTCGCAGTATTCCTACCCTGCTGGTGTTTAAAAATGGAGAAATAGTAGACAAACAGGTTGGTGCCGTAAACAAAGGCATACTGGCTAAAAAGCTGGATGCTCAGTTGGCCTAAGCTACTTTTCACTGTTGAAAATCTGAAAAAAAAGTAGGTCTGTTATAAATTTACGGCGGTTTTTATAGTCCGTATAACAAAATGATCAATAGCCTTTCCAAAACAAATAACAAACTCGTTGCAGCCAGGCGTCCTGCCTGTTGGTTCTGGTGTTGTTTTTGTCTTTCTGGCAGGAAAGGCACATTGCCCTTATAAGCCAGCATGTTTGGCTGATAAGAGCCAACTGTAAAATAAGTACAGCGAAATATGAGCCTTTCCTAAGTCAGGAAAGGCTCTTTTTTTGACCATACTGACGAACTTTAATGATCACATTTCCTATTAAACAAATTAGCAGCATCTAAAGAACTATGTATACTTCTCATAAGTCGGAGAAATTGACTCAAGAGATTCTACCTTCCGGAGCAACCCAGGATTTGAGTTACCTGGGCGCACTTAACGAATTATTCAAAAACAAAAAACCGGAAGAAAGGATCAGTCTTTTTTACCAACATCCGGCATTTAAAAATAACCGTATCGTACTGACTTCTTCTTTTGGAGCTACCGCTGTCTACCTCTTACATCTGCTGCATAAGCTTCAGATCAGGCAAGACGTTTTCTTCCTCAATACGCATTATCATTTTTCCGAGACGTTGGCCTACAAAAATCAGCTGACGGCTCTGTTCGATCTTCATGTCATTGAGCTTTTCCCTGAAGAATGGAAAAACCGCTTTACCCGGGAGCATGAAGTCTGGAAAAGTGATCCTGATCTTTGCTGCTCAGTCAACAAGGTAGAGCCCATGCTGCGGGTAAAAGAAGAGGCTGATATCTGGATGTCGGGTCTGATGGGCTGGCAGAACGATTACCGGCAGAACCTTGATTTCTTCCAGTGGCATGATGGAATCCTCAAATTTTACCCCATCATTGATATAAGTAAGGAAGAAGTATCAGACTACCTGAAAAACCATCACCTGCCCGAGCACCCGCTCAAGCCGCTAGGCTATGAGTCAATCGGATGCCAGCAGTGCACTTTCAAAGGTAGTGGCAGACAAGGCCGATGGAGTGGGCAAAGCAAAACAGAATGCGGCCTGCACAGGTAAAAAATTGTCAAAAAATAGGCTTCAAACTCAATTCAAAACATTTTGTTTTACAAAAAGTATAAAATAAGTAATTATACCGGTTGAAATAAGATAATGAGCTTATTAGATTACCCTTTGATCAATCTATGAGCTCATGCGGCATCTTCTGATTTTAAGTCTTCTTCTGCTCAGCCTTCCTGTTTTTGCTCAAACTTCTCTGGAACCCACCTGGTCTTTTGGTGTCAAAACATATTATGGCGACAACCGCCATCAGGTAAATGGTATACTGGAGCAATACCACATTTCTAATTACCAGGAAAGTCCTGATATAATCCAGTTTGGGCTATTTGCCAAAGCTTCTTTTCCTTCTTTCTCTGTCAGGCCTGAGCTTAGTTTTGCTTCCACCTCTTATCTTTTACGTCTAAAAAATCTCAATCCTGCACTCACTGCTACCGGCATTTCAGAGACTGACTGGAAGCTTAGAACAAGCATAGAAAGATTCAGGGAAATAGAACTTTATCTGCCTTTGGAAAAGAAAATAAGTGAATTTATCAGTGTTGAAGCTGGGGCGGTTGTAGGCAGACGCATTCATATTGGAAAGACGGCTTCTTTCATTCGCCCTGAAGATGAGATTCTTTACAGCGTAAGTAATAGTTACCATAACTGGAATTTTGACTGGCGGGTTGGCGCGTCAGTAGGTGTAGGACCACTGATCTTCCAGATGGCTTACCAGGCTAATATCGTCCCCTTAGCTTCTGAGGTGAAGCATGCCGGTAATGTCTATCAGCTACGCCAGCAGACCAATCAACTGATGTTTGGTGCAGGCCTGCAGCTTTTTCAGCTTTAGAGTCAGATTATTTTGTATTTTTTATGGCCTGTAGAATATCTGCTTTGATGTCTTCAGGATGTTCCAGGCCTACGGATACCCTGATGAGTCCAGGCGTGATGCCTACTACCTGCCTTTCTTCTTCAGTCAGCTTGGAATGGGTAGTAGAGGCCGGATGGGTAACAATAGTGCGGGTATCTCCCAGGTTTGCAGTGAGTGATAGCATCTTCAAAGCATCCAGGAAACGACTGCCTCGTTCCAGGCCGCCTTTCAATTCAAAAGTCAGTAACCCGCCACCCAGGCGCATTTGCCGGGTAGCCAGTTCGTGCTGAGGGTGAGACTTCAGGAAAGGATACTTTACACTGATCACTTCGGGCTGTTCTTCCAGCCAGTGAGCCAGAGTAAGTGCGCTCTGGCAGTGCCTTTCCATCCTTACGGCCAGCGTCTCCAGGCTGCGGGAAAGCAGCCAGCCATGAAAGGGCGACATAGCTGGGCCGGTGTGCCGTGCCATAAACATCACCTCCTTGATCAGTTCATGACTCCCAAGCACTGCCCCACCCAGGGCGCGTCCTTGCCCGTCTATGAATTTGGTAGCTGAGTGCGTGACAATATGCGCACCATAGCTGATGGGGTTTTGCAGGTAGGGTGTGGCAAAACAGTTGTCCACATTCAGGATCAGCTTGTGTTTCTCAGCCAGTTTTCCCAGCCAGGCCAGGTCAATCAGGTCGAGCCCCGGATTTGAGGGAGTTTCTACAAATATCATCCGGGTATTGGGCTGTATTTGTGCCTCCCATTGCGCTGGCTGGTGGATATCCACATAGGTGTGGGTGATACCCCAACGGGGCAGCAACTGGGTGAGAATCTGGTGGGTAGAACCAAATAAGGAACGGGAAGCCAGGATATGATCGCCGCTTTTCAGAAAGGAGGCTATGCTGATAAACATAGCAGCCATGCCAGAGGCAGTGGCTATGCCCGCTTCAGCTCCTTCCAACACGCAAAGCTTCTCTACAAATTCATCATTGTTGGGGTTGGAATAGCGGGAATAAATGTTGCCTTCTATCTCATTGGCAAACATGGCCCTGGCCTGTTCGGCGTCTTCAAAAATGAAGCTGGAAGTAGCATAAATAGGTACCGAATGCTCCCTTTGTGCAGAGCGTTCGGTCTGGATACGGATAGCTTTGGTTTCAAAATGGCGATCGTCCTGAGGCATGAGTATTAGGGTTTTACCTGAAAGCTGTAAGAGATGTCAGAAGTTTTTTCCAGAATTTTGGCTACCGAGCAGTATTTTTCAAGGGAAAGATCAATGGCCCGCTTCACTTTGGATTCTTCCACCGCGCCAAAGATGGTGTATTCCATGTGAATGCTTTTGAATAGGGAGGGAGTTTCATTTTCTCTGCGGATAGCATTTACGCCGACCTGAATGTCTCTTACTTCCTGCCGTTGCTTTTTCAGGATATCCAGAATGTCTATGGTGCTGCAGCCTCCTATACCTGCCAGCAGCAGCTGCATAGGACGCATCCCTTTATTCTGACCGCCAAGCTCGGGGCTTGAGTCCATATACACACTCACGCCATCCTCATTGGTGGCTTCCATATGAAAGGCATCATTCAACCTTCTGATATTTATCTGCATATCAATGAAATTTTAACTTACTTTGACCTGATTCGTTAATTTATTGTGTCAAATTTAATCTTAGCCCGGTAATAACAAAATTCTGTCATGAAAGAAATCACCGTACAAGAACTTAAGAAAATGCAGGACGAGGGAGAAAATTTTCAGTTTATTGACGTGAGGGAGCCTTATGAATACGATGAGGCTAACTTAGGTGCCGAACTGATTCCCCTCGGAGAAATTCCTGAAAGTGTAGACAAGATTAAAAAAGACCAGAAAGTGGTCATTCATTGCCGCAGTGGGCAGCGTAGTGGCAATGCTATCAAATTTCTGGAAGATAAGTACAAGTATGATAACCTATATAACCTGAAGGGAGGCATACTGGCTTACCAGCAGGAGATTGAAGAGAAGAACGACTAAAATTCTTTGATAGCAGTTTCTTCCATTTTTAGCTGAGGCAGCGAATCAAGCTGGCTGGGAGAAATCATTTTTATGGTATCCTGAACCTGCTCAACGGCAGGTTCTTTCTGTTCCTGTAATGGCGACTTACGGCGAGCTTCGGCAAAGAGCTCTTTCACCTTATCAAAGCTTTCAATATGAACGAGGCTGATGCCCTGTACGGAATTACTGGCTACCCCGACTCCCTGCAGGATACTGTTAAAGTTGTTCCTGTTGTAAACTTTTACCCTGAATTTACCATTTTGGGTCAGTAAATATTCTACCATCACATCGCCTATGATGGAGGCGGTATTGGCCTGGTTATTAAGATTGGTAAATCCTCCGTCTCTTGTCACCCGCAGCCTGCCTTCCAGGAAGGTATAGGAAAGCCTGAGCTGGAAGGTGTTGAAGCGATCCTCGTCCAGTGAACCCAGGTCCAGGTCTATTTCCAGGTTTTCGTCCACCTGGCTGAGCCAGTAGCTAAACTGGTTGGAAAGCAGCTCGCTTACGCTGCTGCTCACCGCATTGCCACCACCCTCAAAAGAACCAATTTCTGAGAAACGGCGAAGTACAATAAGGCTGAATACCTGTCGGTTGAGTTCTTCTTCCCCAAATGCCTTTACATTCCTCAAAGCTTCTACTGCTGCCTGCAGGAGGAAGTTATTTTCCGGATATTCCTCCACATCTATGGCAAATTTGATGTCAGGCGACATCAGGTCGCCGGTAAGCTCCATGAGTACTTCTGCAGGATATCTTCTCCTGACTTCATCATCCGTTTCACGGGCGGTGGGGTCAGGTACCAGCGGAGCAAGCGAGGCCAACTGCTGGTAAGTGGCTTTGATATCCATGATGCCTCCGTAGGGGTCACCCAGCCATAAAATGCTACTGCCAGGCTGTATCTGGAATTCTTTGTTGATAATATTGTAAAGGGTAAAATTATAACCACCCTCCTGGAAAGCAATGTCACCAAACATATTGAAATCTCCTGCTGAAGAAATCAGCATCTGCAGCTGTCCTGTTCCCCGTCCGCGGATGATATCCCCGGTTCTGGCATCAAAGATCAGCTCCCCGTAGGCATCGGGGGTGATTTCAATCTCAAGGTCCAGGTTTAAGCCAGTAAGCTTGACCTTTTCGTTAAGTTCATCAGTGAGGGTGCTGTCAGAGAAATCAACGAAAGAAATGTACTCCGACTGTTCGGCACTTCCCACACTTTCTATAGGAATATAAATTTTGGTCCCTCTTTCAGTCTTAATTTTGGCGCTGATATCCATATTCTCAATGGCTCCCAGCAGGTTTACACTACCACTCGCGAAACCTTTGCCGTAAAACATGTCATTGTCCCCAAAAGTAGTGTTAAGCACAGCTACGTTGTTGAGCTCACCTTCCAGGTCAATGACAAAGTTTTTAAAACCATCGTGAAAGAAACCACCATTAAAAACAGCCAGATTTTTTCTGTTGTCTCTCAATTGCAGTTCTTTAACGCCTATGGTGTTTTCCTCAAAGAAGATTCCACCATCAAAAGTGTAGTAGGTGTTAAGGTAGTTGATGCGTATACCGCCTCCCTGTATCAGTCCCTGGCCGGTGAGCACAGGAGCGTCCAGGCTACCGGTAATGCTAAAATTGCCGTCGGCCTTACCGGCAAAGTTGGTAAAGTACTCATCAAAGAAAGGCTCCAGGATATTGATGTTGGCATCCTGGAAAAAAGCTTTCATATCCAGCTGCTGTTTTTCCTGGCCGGGAAGGTAATCACCTTTGAGAGAGATAATTCGTTGTCCCTTACGATTTACCATCATGTCAATATCTACACTTTTGCGCTGACTGTCCCAGCCTGCCAGGGTGAGTATGTTTCCCACTTCAAAATTACCTATACTGAAGTCTTTGACAGAAAACTCACTGTCCAGGTCTAGTTCGGTAAGGCTATCTTCAGAGGATCTGAAGACGTTACGCAGGTCTATAAAGCCATTCACTTCACCCTGGTACTCTCTGCTCAGCAGAGGATTGAGGTTTTCTACCTGGAAGTTGCTGACCTTGAGCATCATCGCTTTCTCAGGATCAGAGGATAGGGCACCACTGGCGGAGATTTCCTGCCTGATGCTATCTTCCGACTGGTTGTACAGAGCCAGTTGCTCAGAAATCACTTCCTTACCTGTCAGAATGATGCGGTTACCTTCAGAAAAATACCATTTGCGGTTGAGCGCTTGCAGGTCAGAAGGAGCCAGGGTGATTTCAGTGCTGTCTTTCAGAAAACGAAGTTCGCCCGATACATTGGCATGATTCTCCGTATTGACCTGCTCTATCTTTTGTAAGAAATCTATATGATCATTATCCCAGATAGCTTCAAAAACAAGGTTCTTGGTCTGCAGATTCAGGTCGTCCTGATCCAGCTCCTGCCGTTCGGATGAAAGGAAGAACATAGCAAGTACATCTGTGCTGTCTGTAATCTTGGAGGTAGAAATATCAATGTTATTATCCAGGAAGAGCGAGTTCTGATAATGAACAGAATCTATCTGGCTATGAAGACTCAGCCTCTTGGTATAGCCGCTATTGAAATTACCCTCAAGCACAGTATTATAAGACACCCTAAGCTCTGGTGCCAGTAGCTGAAGCAATGGATTAATGTTGTAGAGCCTGAAATCATAGTCAAGTTCATATCTTTTATCCTTGAATTCCTGCACCGACTTATAGGGTTTGTTTTCATAAAAAGCAGCAAGGGTCTCTGCGTCATTGGAAAAAATCAGTTGGTACTCCTTAAGCAGCTGATCCATATCCTTATACAACTGGCTAAAATCGTAATTGCCACTGGCTGTGGCCTGCATCAGGTCTGATTGCAAAGAAAAGAAACGCAGAGAGTCTTCCAGCCTTGAGACCAGCTGCAGGCTGTCCACAGCCAGGTTGCGGTCGCGGTAGCGCACAAAAAGGTCATGAAAGGCGGCTGTTCCGGTAAGCTTATCCAGCTCCAGGCTGCGGGTATTGGTATTAAGGCGTGTGCGAACAAAGATGTCTTCATCACTTAGCTTAAGCGTTTTCAGAAAGGCCGTATCCAGTTGCGCATTGATGGCAATTTCTTCCAGCTGCTCACGCAGGTCAACTGTGCCATCCAGTTTCAGCTTGAGGTTGGGATCATTGACCTGTAGCTGGCCTTCAAAAAATGAGCGGGCAAAGTGGGCATTGGTAGTGATATTTTTATAGCGGTAACTATTCACTCCCAGGTATTTAAAATGCGCATCCAGCCGAAAATCAGCGGTGGCCTCAGTAAGTCCCGACCCCCTGATGGTTCCCTGGAGGCTGGTTTTCTGGAAAAGACCAGGGCGGGGATTAAAAGGAGCCAGGTTGAAGTCTCTAAGCATCAGGCTGCCTGAATACTCGGCCTGTTCTGCAAGTTTGAGGTTGATATCAGAGCGGATGGTTCCCAGCTGGGTATCAAAATCAGCGTTGGCCACAAAATCAGAAGGGAAACCCAGAAAGTTACCGTTGAGCTTAACCTCTCCAAACTTTAGAGCGGACTGATAGGCATCCTCTTTATTAATGTATTGCCTAAGGTCATGCACATCTACAAAAGAGGAGCGCAGGTCAAGGTCAATAAAAGATTCTTTAAAATTTGGCAGGCCGTCAAAACTCACATCCCCGGCCAGGTGGGAGCGGGAGCCAAAATCCAGCATAAAATCATAAATGGTAAAGTTGCTCACCTTACCGTCAAAGTTACCCGAAAGGGTGTAGTATTCTTCATAACTGCTCATAAAGGGAGAAAAGATCGCCAGGTCAGCAGAATGGAGTTCAGTCTGGTCTATTTTGGCTACGATGCGAACGCTGTCATTAAAAAAACCAAGGTCACGCTTGTCATCATAATGAAAGACCACCGAATCGCGCAGGGTGCTGTTGCCAGCGTAAAAGTCAAAATTGAGAAAGCTCATGGACTGATCGGTATACCGATAAAAGCCGATAAAGTCATGCACCTTAAAATTATGTACAGGTTCATGGCCTTTCAGCGTATTGACCATCAGCTCCAGGGTATCTGCCACCACCCTGAGATCCTCCGCATCGCCAGTGATATCATTAAGATCAAAATGATAATAATCAAAACCTTCGGTAATTTGCTCTTTGGTATGGTCGTAGTAGCTGAAGTCAACATCTCTGAGGTGTACATCAGCAATGGTGAAAATGGGAGGTTCTTTAGACTTTTTCTTGGTCTTCTTCTTGAAAATGCCGCGTACATTGTCAATGAAGCGGGTTATGTTGAGCGTTCTGTACTGATCATCCACAATCAGGTTGACAGCCCCCTTCTGCAGGTGAGCTTCATCCAGGTAAATCTCTCTGCCGTTGATCAGGGTCCTGATGTCAAAATCAATCGCCACCTGGTCTACAAAGATCATGACTTCCTGGTTTTCATCCAGCACAGTGACACTATCCAGCACAATAGTATCAAACCATTTGATATTGACACTGCGAATGGAAGAAGCAAAACCTGTTTTTTCTGTTACGATCTGTGTAAGTTTGCCGACTATTCTGGTCTGAAAATAGGGGATTTGTATACTGATGACCATTAGTGAGAGCACAAACAAAAGTACAGCAGCCGACCAAAGTACGGTTTTTCCTGCTATGCGGCTTTTGCTGTTTTTTGTTGTATGTGTAGTTTCTTCGCTCAACTTAGCCTTTGCCTATGAAAAGTAGTGGAATATTGAAATCAGAACATTCTTCACCTGTTATCATACTGGCCGTAGAGTCATCCTGTGATGATACATCGGCTGCTGTCATGAAGAACGAAAGGATACTAAGCAACGTTGTGGCCTCTCAATCAGTTCATGAAAAATATGGCGGTGTAGTACCTGAACTGGCTTCTAGAGCCCATCAACAAAATATCGTGCCAGTAGTACATCAGGCGCTTGCCGAGGCAAATATAAAAAAAAGTATGCTGAGTGCAGTGGCATTTACCCAGGGACCCGGGCTGCTGGGAGCCCTGCTGGTAGGAGGCTCCTTTGTCAAGTCACTGGCATACGGGCTGCGTATTCCACTGATAGCTGTCAATCACATGCAGGCGCACATCCTGGCTCACTTTATTGATGAGCCTAGGCCCGCTTTTCCTTTTCTCTGCCTGACCGTCAGCGGCGGGCATACGCAGATTGTACAGGTAAATAGCCCGCTGGACATGAAAATTCTGGGAGAAACCCAGGATGATGCCGTAGGTGAAGCCTTTGACAAAAGTGCCAAATTACTCGGGCTGCCTTATCCCGGCGGGCCGCATGTAGATAAGCTGGCTCAACAGGGTGACCCCTTACGCTTCAGCTTTCCCAAAACCGAGATGCCGGATTTGCAGTATTCTTTCAGTGGCATCAAAACGGCTTTTCTTAATTTCCTGAAAAAAAGGCAGAATCAGCAGCCTGATTTTATTGAACAAAACATGGCAGATATCTGCGCCAGTCTACAGCATACGTTGATAGATATGCTGCTGGATAAGCTCAGAAAGGCCGCTGAACACACCGGAATACGCGAAATTGCCATTGCCGGAGGCGTTTCTGCTAACTCAGGTCTCAGGGCAAGGCTTGAGCAGGAAGCAGGGCGGCAGGGCTGGAAAGTCTACATCCCCAAGCTTGCATACTGTACAGACAACGCAGCTATGATTGCTATGGCGGCTCATTTCAGGCTACAAGCAGGGCTATCAGAAGGGCTGGAGGTAGATACCCAGGCGCGCCTGCACTTCAGTGGCTAAGCTTGCTCCACAAATAAATCAGTCGGCAGCATCTCCATCAGCATGGGATAAGTAAGATATGACCTGGGCAGCGAAATAAGCCTAAGGATCTCCATTTGCCTGATGGCTTCTGTCAGGTCATGGCGGATCTTTTTGCGGTTGTCGGTGCTCATTTTTTCTCTCAGAGATTTTTTGAGCAGCCTGTGCAGTGCAGGATTCTTCTCGATGATGTTGTAGAGTTCTGTTTTATGATCCTGAAGTACCAGCCGCATCAGCTCCTGAAAGTGAGCTACCAGGGTACTTTTCTTCTCAGATTCGCTGAAGAATGGTAAACGCTGGGCATGTTCTATCACAAAACCTTCTACGGCCAGCAGGCTGCTGAGGTACAAGGTTTCGTCTATGCCCAGTTTGTGGCGCAGCTTTTCTAAAAAAGCCAGTTCTTCCTCATTGATCTCGCGGTCGGCACAAACGGTGAGTATAGCCAGTTCCATCAGGTGCCTGCGAAGCACGGGAGATTTTACCCGCTCAAAGGTGAGCGTTTGGGCACCAGCCCCCTTTGCCAGAAGTTTTTGGGCTTTTGCCAGTATTTTTTCATCAAAATGCGCCAGCTCAAGATAGTTCTGGAGCATCTGCCTCTCTTCACTTTCAATTTTACGATTAGCATAGGCTGCTGCCATGATAACCTTGAAGATCAGGAGCCTGAGCCGCTGATGCCCGCTCAGCAGCCGTTCGCTTTCATTCGCATGATGCCGGGCGTGCAGCCACTGTCCAAAGTAGAGGATATCAATAAACAGCAGGCTGTTTTTAATGAAAACTGTCCAGAACTTCTGCTCACTTATTTCAGTTCCTATCCTGAGGTTGATCATGTATTCTGAAAGTTCCATGCCCTTGGGCTCCTTTTTGATCAGCTTCCCTGTCTTCTCTACGGGTAAGCCCGGATAGATGCTTTGATAAAATTTTCCAATTGAGGTTGCTGATTCCAGCAGGGCGTCAGCTACATCCACTCGCTGGTTGATCTTCGCATAGCGCGGCGAAAAAAGTCCGCTGTTGAGCAGGCTTTCTGTGAGGATGACTTTGAGAGTTTCGCGGGGCGTCAGGTTTTCGGTGCGCAAAGAACGCAGGAGCGAACGGTAAACGATGGGTACATTAGTAGGATGCCCATAGAGCAGTCCGGTAGGCTGTAAAAGTCCGTAAAGTATGGTTTCGGGCAGCGCTTCAGAATCAGGCAGCGACATCAGCCTGTTATATTCCATCTGTAGCGTGTAGTGGTTGCGCAGTTGGAGATAGCGCCTGAGCCAGCCTTTTTCGGTAAAATTCATCTTTCAAATTTTCTATGAAGATAGAGAGTTTTGGTGAAATGTGTTTTGTAAAAGTAGCATTCCCTAAGTACAAGTATATGTAGTAAAAAAATCGTTCTTTTCACCGAAAATGAGTAATTCAGGGCCGAGCATTCAGCGATTTCTGCTGGATCTGTGGGTTTTAGGGCGATATTTTATGAAAGTAATTGTTATATTGAAGACTGATTTTTTAGCGTGTATGAGCAAGAAAGATAAAGACAGATTTTCCAATAATATCAATATCAAAAATCGCAAAGCCAGTTTTGAGTACGAGTTCCTCGACAAATACATAGCTGGCATTAAGCTAAGCGGTACCGAAATCAAGTCCGTCAGAGAGGGTAAGGTGAATATGCAGGAGGCTTACTGTTATCTCAAAAATGGTGAGCTTTACGTGATAGGCATGCATATCTCTCCCTATTCGCAGGGGACTCATTACAACCACGAGCCCAAGCGTGAGCGAAAGCTGCTGCTCAACAAGCAGGAACTCAAGAAACTTGACGCCAAAGGGGGCGGAGAAGACCAGCAGGGCCTGACCATCGTACCGGTACGCCTTTTTATCAATGACCGGGGATGGGCCAAGTTGGAGATTGCCCTGGCCAAAGGTAAAAAGCTCTACGACAAGCGGGAGGATATCAAAAAGAAAGACATGAAAAGGGAGCTTGACAGGCTGCGCATCTGATAGCAAAATGAAATGAAGAAGCTTAACCAGTTATAGAAACTTGAACGTAATGAACCACAGTGTCTTACTGCTTAACCAGGATTACAGCCCGCTTTCCATATGCTCTATGGAAAAGGCATTTATACTTGTTTTTTTGAATAAGGCCGAACTGCTGACAGAAGTGGAAGGCAGTGCTCTACATACTGTAAGCCAGTCATTTCCTATGCCGGCGGTGATCCGCCTTTTTAAATACATCAGCCTGCCCTATCGCGGGGTGGTACTTTCCCGGCAAAATGTGTTTAAACGGGATCGTTTTAGCTGTCAGTACTGTGGCAACAGCAAAAACCTGACGCTAGATCATGTCATCCCTCGTTCAAAAGGTGGAAAAACCAGCTGGAGCAACCTGGTGGCCGCTTGTCGTCGCTGCAACACACTCAAAGGAGATCGTACACCTGAAGATGCCGGCCTCAAACTGGCCAAAAAGCCCCATAAACCTACTTATATGATGTTCCTCAGAGAACATTCCGGCGCCATGCGCAAAGAATGGCAGCCCTTTCTCAACTACGGAAGCTAAACACCAGTTTTACAAAATTTTTTTCGACTGATTGACTCCTTTTCAGTCTCAATATTACCTGAAAAGTATAATTGGCTCATAGTTTGGTGATATACACAAATAATTTCAAGCAGGTTTAAACCTTTTTTACAGGCTTGTATCCAAGTGTAAACCAAACAAAAAGCTTATGAAAAAGTCAGTTTTCTCATTCTACAATTTTCCCCTGTTTTTTGCTGCTGCATCTCTTCTTCTATTTTCTGCTTCCTGTGAGCAGGATGATGACCTGAACAATAATTCTCTTGATGTACAGGCCGAAGAAGTAGCCAGTGATGAAGCTTTGGCTGACGACATCTTTGAAGACATTGATGCCATCAGCCTTGAAGCAGCTGCCTATACCGAGAATGGCCGCTACTTAGATGAGGGAGGCGTTACCAGCGCTTCCTGCGTTACCCGCACCGTAGAAAGATCTAATACCAGTGGCTTTGAAAGTAAAGTGACATTGAAGTTTGCCGATAACTGCGAAGGGCCTAATGGCAGGTTGCGCAGCGGTACAGTAGTGGTAAACAGAAAAATTGATCTTAATGCCTCTACCTACACGGTAAGCACAACTTTCCAGGATTTCTACATTAACGGCAGAAAAGTGGAAGGTAGCCGTACGCTGGTGTATACCAAAAGCGACGATCGTCTTACCACGGTGACCATCACACTGACAGGTGGTAAGGTGACTTTGCCAGATGGTAAGGTCATCAGCCGGGAAGGAAACTTCGTGCGCATCATAGATCGTGTAAGCGGTGAAATCAGCCTTAGCGGTACAGCCAGTGGCCTGAATCGAAATGGTGTAGCCTATAGCACCACAATTTCTTCTCCTCTGGTATATAAAGGCAGCTGTGCTGCTGCAGGTGTATTTATGGCAGTAAGCGGCAGCAAAACCATCAGCCGAGAGGGTAAAGCCGATGTGACCGTCAGCTATGGTGAAGGAGAATGTGATAAAACCATCACCCTGAGCTCAGATGGGCGAGAGAAAACCATAGAAGTGACTATTAAAGAGAATTAATCACTTCTTTCTTAAAATGAAAACCCTCTGAGGCAACCGCTTCAGAGGGTTTTATTTTTACAGGCTTCATAACTACGCCTGCTGAGTTTAAATGATCAAAGTCACTTACAAAACCTTAAAGATATTGAACTTTGAACCTGTAACTTTCAACTTTTAACTTATTAAAATTTAGCTAAGCACAGACTTTACCTGCTCGGCGGCATCCTTAAGCAGTATGGCAGATTTAACCTGCAGGCCTGACTCTTCAATGATTTTAGCGCCTTCTTCGGCATTGGTTCCCTGCAACCTTACTATGATCGGTACTTTGATATCGCCAATGTTTTTGTAGGCTTCTACCACACCTTTGGCTACCCGGTCGCAGCGGACAATACCTCCGAAAATATTGATCAGGATGGCTTTTACGTTAGGGTCTTTGAGAATGATTCTGAAGCCCGCTTCAACAGTCTGCGCATTGGCGCTACCTCCCACATCCAGGAAGTTGGCGGGCTCACCACCTGAGAGTTTGATAATATCCATGGTAGCCATGGCAAGGCCGGCACCGTTTACCATACAGCCTACGTTACCATCAAGCTTCACGTAGTTAAGACCTGATTTGCTGGCTTCCACTTCCAGTTCTTCTTCCTCAGCTATGTCTCTGAGTTCTGCCAGGTCGGGGTGGCGGTAGAGTGCATTGTCGTCAAGATTTACTTTGGCATCCACGGCCAGGATTTTATCATCTGAAGTCTTAAGAACCGGGTTGATCTCAAACATGGAGGCATCCACACCCATGTAAGCCTTATAAAGAGCGTTGATAAATTTCACCATTTCTTTCAAGGCGTTGCCCTCCAGTCCGAGAGCAAAGGCTACTTTGCGTGCCTGGAAAGGCTGAAGGCCTATGGCCGGATCTATCCATTCCTTGATGATGGCATTTGGGTTGTGCTCAGCTACTTCCTCTATCTCCACACCTCCTTCAGTAGAGGCGATGATGACATTGGAGCCGGTAGCACGGTCTAATGTAATACTGAGATAAAACTCTTTGATGCCGGGATCATCAGGAGAAGGATAATAAACATCCTGGGCCACCAGCACTTTGTTCACTTTTTTTCCTGCCTCACCAGTCTGAATGGTAGCCAGCGTGCCTCCCAGTATATTTTTAACTTTTTCTTCAACACCATCAAGTTTGCTCACTACCACACCTTTGGAGCCGGTTTCCTTCACTGTACCTTTACCGCGGCCTCCTGCATGGATCTGGGCTTTAATGACAAAAAAATTGGTGCCGGTTTCATCCTGCAACTTTTTGGCGGCTTCTTTGGCCTGCTCGGGTTTGTCAATCACAATGCCTTCCTGTACGCGGACACCGTAAGATTTGAGAATGTTTTTGGCTTGATATTCGTGTATATTCATGCTTTGAAATTTTTTCACGAATCTATCAAATTATTATCTTAATTTTAAAACTTAAATCAATTTATAGCATGCTGAGGGCTGAACACATAGAAAAAAAGTACGGAAACCTGAAAGTTCTCAAATCTATTGACCTGACTATTGATAAGGGGAGAGTAGTATCTATTGTGGGAGCTTCTGGTGCCGGAAAAAGCACCCTGCTGCATATTATGGGTACGCTGGATAAGCCCGACAGCGGAAGCGTATGGCTGGATAATGTAGAGCTTTCCCGCCTGAAAGGTAATGACCTGGCAACCTACCGCAATCAAAATATCGGCTTTATTTTTCAGTTTCATAATCTTATGCCTGAGTTTACGGCCCTTGAGAATGTATGTATTCCTGCTTACCTCTCAGGAAAAAAATCTGACAGGGAAATCATCAATCGTGGTAAAGATCTGCTGCAAATGCTCGGGCTCAAAGAACGCATGGATCACAAACCCTCAGAGATGTCGGGAGGGGAGCAGCAGCGTACCGCCGTGGCCCGCGCCTTGATGAACAACCCTGCCGTGGTATTTGCCGATGAGCCCAGTGGCAATCTGGATTCGCAGACAGCCGACGACCTGCACCGCCTGTTTTTCCAACTCAGGGAGGAACTGGGGCAAACTTTTGTGATCGTAACCCACAACGAGGAACTGGCCGATATGGCCGATGAAAAGTTTGAGATCAAGGACGGAGTGGTGTACGAAGGGGACTGAACAGAGCCGGACTTTTGCCGCCCATCTACGCTTTATCTTGAAACTTTTGCTTTTTATATACAAGTTTTCATGGCCGATGAAGAGGAGGGAAAGGGCAATGCCTGTTGTCTTTGAATAAAACAAATCGGCTTCGCCCTGAATTTTTCTAAAAGTTTTCTTTAACCGCTTTTGTCATTTTTTTGATGTGATTGGTGGCTGCAAACATACTTTCATAAGCAGCAACAATCTTGTGGTTCTTATCCAGCAGGTAGCTGATGCGACGAGTTACCCCCAGGAAGGGAAGACTTGCCTTGTATAGTTTAGATACATCTCCTCTCTCATCCGCAAGCAGTTCAAATGGCAGCTGATTGGCTTCCTTAAACTTACGATGTGTAGCTATGGAGTCGCGGCTGATGCCAACTACATCTATATCAAGCTCCTTAAAAAATGCAAAATGATCCCGAAACTCACATGCTTCCTGCGTGCAGCCTGGCGTGAAGTCTTTGGGATAAAAATAAAGGATGCAGGGCTTGCCTGCCATTGCCTCGCTGAGTTTGAATGTGCGTCCTTCTGTGGAAGGCAGGGTAAAATCCGGAGCCTTACTCCCCTCGCTTAATGCCATAACAATTGAATTTATGTTTTATTGTATTGCTCATCATTAGCCTTTTTTAACTCTCTATAAATCAAAAAGTTCTGTGTATAAGACTACTTTATTTGGCTTTTAGTAAAAAGGTATCAAAAATATTAGTTATTGTTTTTCATCCTTTTTATTCGGTGTAAATTGGCCGCTGTAACCACAAAGAGACAGCCAATGGATATACAGGGAAAGACCATCCTGATAGTTGAAGATGAAGATAATTTGCGTTCCTTGCTTTCCAAAATCTTGGCCCTTGAAGGGTTCAAAGTACTGGAAGCTGCTGATGTGAGCGCCGCAAAAGATGTACTTGACAGAGAAATCATACATCTGGTCATTACCGATGTGATGCTACCTGACTCCAACGGCATTGACTTTACCAGATTTGTTAAAAACGTGTTTCCTCTTACCGAAGTCATCGTTCTGACGGCTTTCGGGAATATCAAAGATGGCGTTAAAGCCATTAAGCTTGGAGCGTTTGATTACCTCACCAAAGGTGATGGAGACGACAAACTGCCGCTGATTGCCGCCAAAGCTATAGAAAAGTCGGTGCTCAACCGGCAGATACAGGAGATGGACTTCCGGCTGGATGACAAATCCAGTTTCAGCAAGATCATTGGTCAGTCGCGGCCCGTCAGCCGGATGATAGAACTGGCCAAGAAAGTGGCCGTCACGGATACTACCGTGCTGCTGCTGGGAGAAACCGGCACAGGCAAAGAACTGCTGGCAGATGCGATTCACCTGGCAAGCCGCAGGCGCAAAGGTCCTTTTATTACTATCAATTGCGCGGCTATTCCTAAAGACCTGCAGGAATCTGAACTTTTCGGACACAAAAAAGGCTCGTTTACCGGCGCTGCTACTGATAAAAAAGGCTTCTTTGAAGTAGCCGACCGCGGTACCATCTTCCTGGACGAACTGGGGGAAATGAGCCCCGATCTGCAGGCTAAGCTGCTCAGAGTGCTGGAAAACCGCAGCTTCAACAGGGTAGGAGATACAGATCCTATTCCCGTGGATATCCGCATCATCGCGGCTACCAACCGCCACCTGCTTAGCGATGAAAATAATGAATTTCGTAAGGATCTCTACTACCGACTGAGTGCTTTTACCATTGATTTGCCGCCACTTAAAGACAGACGGGAAGACATTGAACTGATAGCCTTGCATTTCCTGAAAACCTATGCTGACAGGATTGGCAGGCCAATCTATGGAATAGATGCCAGTTTTATGTACTACCTTCGTCAGTACGACTGGCCGGGTAACATAAGAGAGCTCAAGAATGTCATTGAAAGGGCCGTAATACTGGCAGACGGCAAGGTACTCACTCCTGATACGCTGCCTGATGAACTGCTCTCGCCCCGACCTGTGATCTTAAGTAATGAAGTTGAGCGAAATAACCTGGGTAATGTATTTGAAGAGCAGCCTGAGCCACAGCTCAATCTCAGCCAGAGCAGCAGTACCATGGTAGACCTGAAAACGGTGGAACAGGAGCATATCCTGAGGGTACTGCAGATGGTCAATGGTAACAAGTCTGAAGCTGCCAAGCGGCTGGACATTGGCCTGGCTACCCTATACCGCAAGTTGAAGGAGTACAATGTAAACTAATGTGGGATGGTCATTTTGAGTGAAATTATCAGAATGAAATACCTGACATGCTGAATTTCACTGTTCAGTTTATTATTCACAAAAAAGCCTGATTATTGTGCCATCTTCCTTGAGATCAACTTTGAGGAAAATGATGGATTTAGCCGCCTTTTATCAGAAGATGAAGATCAGGACCCAGATTTTCTCGGGTTTCCTGCTGGTGCTTTCTCTTACGCTGATACTGGCCGGCGCTACCATCTACTACCTGAATGACCTGGGAGCGGCCTCTACCCGCATCCTGGAAGAGAATTATCGCTCAATCAAAGCCTCAGAGCAGATACTGATCTCTCTGTCCAAGATGGATCAGATACTTACCAAGATCTGCCTCGGCAACAACTACAATGATTCTTCCCTGATTACCATACTTGACAGGGAAAAAGATCTTTTGCTGGCCAATCTAAGCATCTGCCGGGAAAATGCTACCGACCTGGAGGAGGTGAAGTTAGTAGGGCAGATGGAAGAGGAATATGCCTCTTACCTGCATAATATCAACAGCTTTAAGTCTACTTCTGACAGGGTAGGGCTCTACTTTACTGTACTGCAGCGCCTCAACGAAGTAATCAGAGAAGATTGTGTGCAACTGGGCATGATCAACCATCTTGACCTGAGTAAGCGGGATGATGCTGTACAGGCACTCTATTTCAGGTCTAAAATATACGTATTTCTTATCATGTTGCTGGTGCTTATGATTGTGAGCTGGACGGTGTACCGGGTACCCCACGAGATTGTAAAGCCCATCAT
This sequence comes from Cyclobacteriaceae bacterium, assembly GCA_046541235.1. Taxonomy (GTDB): domain Bacteria; phylum Bacteroidota; class Bacteroidia; order Cytophagales; family Cyclobacteriaceae; genus Catalinimonas. The sequence goes on from JBKHDR010000005.1 coordinate 49,036, forward strand.
TGAAGTAACAGAAAAAATCCGGCGTATCGCCAGGGGCGATTACCAGCAGCAGATCTCGGTAAGCTCCAGGAATGAACTCCGGGAACTGGGCATCGCCTTCAATACCATGAGCATTCGTCTACAGGAATTTGAGAAACTCAACATAGAAGAAGTACAGGCACAAAAGAGCCGGATGGAGACCATCATCCGCAGTATGAACGATGCGCTCATCATCCTGGACGACCAGGAAAAAATTATTCTGGTAAATGAAAGTGGTATGCAACTTATCGGGCTCAGTGAGGATAAGCTGATCGGCAGCAGCCTTTCGGCACTGAGTGCCGGTAATGAGCTGCTTCGGGAACTGGAAATTGCGCTGAATAACAAAGATTATACCTTAGCAGCCGAGTTGAATGCGCCTCACAGCTTTCTGAAAGTCAAAAGAGATGATGGTCGTACTTCATTCTTCATCAAAGAAATCAAGAGGGTATACAGCAAGGAAGTAGCCAATCGCAGATCGCTCGGATATATCATTACCCTGAAAGATATTACTTCCTTCAAAGAGTCGGATGAGGCCAAGACCAATTTTATTGCAGTAGTATCTCACGAACTTAAGACTCCTCTTTCGGCTCTGAATATGAGCCTGATGCTGCTGAGTAATACCCGCTTTGGCAGCCTTAATGACGAACAGGCCAAAACGGTAACCTCTATGAAGAGAGAAGTACAGCGCCTGGTCAACATGGTGACCGAACTGCTTGGCCTCTCCAGGGTGGAAAGCGGCCAAAACAGCCTGGAGAAAGAAAATATAGATCCTCATTACCTGCTTGACTATGCCCTTGCCCCAGTGGAAGGTAAGTTCAGGGATAAAGGTGTGGAAGTCGTCAGACAGATTGAAGAGGGGCTGCCCGAACTGAAGGTAGACCCTGAAAAAATCTCCTGGGTGCTTATCAACCTGCTTACCAACGCCTTGCGCTATTCCGAAGGAGGCAGTAAGGTGATCATTCGCGCCTGCGCGCTGGAGGATGCCATTGAAATTTCTGTACAGGACTTCGGACCGGGTATCGCCAAAGAAAATCTCAAGCGTGTCTTTAATAAATTCGTACAATTGCCCACCAATGGCAAAAAGAACAAGCACGGGCTGGGCCTGGGCCTGGCGATTTCCAAAGAAGTAGTACAGGCCCATGGTGGACAAATCTATGCTGAAAGTGAGGAAGGTAAGTGGTCTAAGTTTGCCTTTCGTATCCCGTGCCTGATAGAAATACCTGCCCATGAGGCAGGACCGCAGCCCGAGAAGAGGATAGACATGCCCCTGAACTCCTAGTATCTTCTGACACTTTTCAGTTTTGCAGTATGTTAAGGTTTTTCATGTTCAATTTAGGTTTGAAAAAAGACGCTGGTGTTCATCAGCGTCTTTTTTTAGTTCTATATTTGCGGCCGGCCGCTTTACACCTGATACCAGATTTTAATGACGATAAGCAAGGGAATTCAATACATGCTGCTTTCTACCTTCCTGTTTGCCTGCATGAATGTGCTGGTCAAACTTGTATCCCACATACCTGCGGTAGAGGTGGTATTTTTTCGATCCCTCATTTCACTGCTCATGAGCTACAGCATTCTGAGGGTGAAAAAAATACCGCTGCTGGGCAATAACAAACCTCTGCTGATCGCCAGGGGTGTTTTTGGCGCCCTGGGCCTGATTCTTTACTTTACCATTATACAGCAGATTCCGCTGGCTACGGCCGTTACGCTGCAGTTTCTGGCTCCTATTGTGACAGCCCTGCTGGGTATGCTGCTGCTCAGGGAGCAGGTAAAAGGCTGGCAATGGTTTTTCTTCCTGCTTTCTTTTGCCGGTGTGCTGGTGGTCAACGGCTTTGATGCCCGGGTATCGATGATCCACCTGCTGATGGGCCTGCTGGCTGCGTTTGGGGCAGGCATGGCTTATACCATCATCCGCAAGCTCAAAAAGACAGAGCATCCCCTGGTGATCGTCATGTACTTTCCACTGGTGACCATGCCACTTACAGGCGTTTATGTAGCTTTTAACTGGATAATGCCCTTGGGAACCGACTGGTTGCTGCTGCTGGGCATAGGAGTGCTGACACAGTTTGCTCAGTATTATTTGACCAAGTCTTTCCAGGAGGATGAAATAAATAAGGTGGCAAGCCTGAATTATCTGAGCATACTTTATGCGATCTCTTTTGGCTATGTGTTTTTTGATGAGACTTTCAATCTTTATACTTATCTGGGAATGTTGCTGGTGGTACTCGGCGTTATCCTGAATGTATGGTACAAGAATCGCATTACTCCCAAGCCAGAAAAGAAGCTTACAGTCAAACAAAGAGTCTGAGACAATATGAAATTTGAATTACAAGCTACTGATAGTAAATCAGCCGCGCGTGCCGGTGTGCTGCACACCGATCATGGGGATATACAAACGCCCATCTTTATGCCGGTAGGCACGGCGGGTACTGTCAAAGCTGTACATCAGCGGGAACTCAGGCACGACATTAAAGCCCAGATCATCCTGGGCAATACCTATCACCTCTACCTCAGGCCCGGCCTGGATCTGCTGGAGAAAGCCGGTGGGCTGCACCGCTTCAATGGCTGGGATGGACCTATCCTGACCGACAGCGGTGGCTACCAGGTGTATTCCCTTGCTGATAACCGCAAGATTAAAGAAGAAGGCGTTACCTTCCAGTCGCATATAGATGGCTCACGGCACTTTTTCTCACCAGAGAACGCTATGGACATTCAGCGCAGCATCGGGGCCGATATCATCATGGCTTTTGATGAGTGTACGCCTTTTCCCTGTGAATATGACTACGCCAAAGCCTCTCTGGATATGACCCATCGCTGGCTGAAGCGCTGTTGTGAGCATTTTGACAGCACCGAAGCAAAATATGGTTACCAGCAGACACTCTTTCCTATTGTACAGGGTAGTGTATACAAAGACCTTCGCATCAAGTCTGCCGAGTTTATTGCAGGCTGCGAAAGAGACGGAAATGCCATCGGTGGATTGGCGGTAGGAGAGCCCGCCGAAATGATGTACGAGATGACAGAACTGGTCTGTGGGATACTTCCTGCGGACAAACCGCGTTACCTCATGGGCGTAGGTACTCCGGCCAACATCCTGGAATCTATTGCGCTGGGGGTGGATATGTTCGACTGTGTGATGCCTACCCGCAATGCCCGGAATGGTATGCTGTTTACCACGCAGGGAATCATCAACATCAGGAACAAAAAATGGGAAAATGACCTTTCACCCATAGACGAAACCCTGGGGGGCTATGTAAGTACCACTTACTCTAAGGCCTACCTGCGCCACCTGGTGCATGCCAAGGAAATACTGGGCGCCCAGATTGCCAGCATCCATAACCTGAGCTTTTATCTCTGGCTGGTGGAGCAGGCCAGGCAACATATTATAGCCGGTGACTATGCTACCTGGAAGAGTGCTGTCGTTGATCAGTTTATGACCAGATTATAAGGCCAGTAGCCAATGAAGATAATTGACTTATACATCATCAGGAAGTTTCTGGGCACCTTCATCTTTGTGGTGCTGCTGCTGGTGTCTGTCGTTTCGGTAATTGATTTTACCGAGAAAAACGACGATTTCCTGGAACATAAGCTGGGAGCTCTAGAGATCATCAGCTATTATATTGACTTTATTCCTTATGTAGCCAGCCTTATTACGCCCATTACTGTTTTCATTGCCGTTGTGTTTGTCACTGCCAAACTGGCTGGTAATACGGAAATAATTGCTATCCTCAGCAGTGGGGTAAGCTTTCGCCGCCTGATGTTGCCTTACATGATAGGCGCTAGCTTTATTGCAGGGGCTAGCTTTCTGCTTAACGGCTGGGTCATTCCTAATGCCAATAAGGATCGTATTGCATTTGAGCTTAAATATGTGAAAAGTCCGTTCTACAACGACGAGCGCAATATCCATATGAAGATCGCGCCGGATGCCTATGCCTATATGGAAAATTATAACAGTTCGGCAGATGTAGGCTACCGCTTTACATTGGAAAAAATACAGGGTAACCAGATGCTGGAAAAGCTTTCTGCCCGCCGTATAGAATGGGACTCTACCCAGACTAAATGGAAACTGAAAAACTGGACACTCCATCGTTTTGATGGTATGCAGGAGAGCCTGGAAAGTGGTACCGAAATGGATACAACCCTTAATATTCATCCCAAAGATTTTGGCAGTACTCATGGTCTTTACGAAACCCTGACCCTGAGCGAACTGGATCAACATATTGAACTGCTAACAGAAAGAGGCTCCAATGACATTCCGCTCTACATGGTAGAAAAGTACATTCGCTACATGTCTCCCTTCACCGCCATCATTCTGACCTTTATAGGCGTGGTGATGTCGGCCAAAAAATCCCGGGGGGGCTCAGGTTTTCAGATTGCTTTGGGATTTGCCATTGCTTTTCTTTTCATTATTTTCTTCATCTTTGCGCGGAGCATCGCCGAAGCCAACAGCATGGATCCCATGCTGGCGGTGTGGGTGCCCAATATTATTTTTACATTCGTAGGCCTGGCACTTTATAAATTTGTTCCCCGCTAATGTCGGCACAACCTAAGCATTATCTGCATCTGCACTTCGTGGTCCTGATCTGGGGTTTTACTGCCATACTGGGACTACTCATTTCCATACCCGCTGTAGAGATCGTACTGTACCGTACCCTTCTGGCTTCAGTGGGTTTGTTGCTGCTGCTCAGGCTGCTGCATAAGCCAATTATGCTGCCGGGTAGGCCTATGGCAGGTATTCTGGCTACAGGCTTCCTGATAGGGGCACACTGGATACTGTTTTTTGGAGCCGCACGGGTAGCCACAGCCTCCGTTTGCCTGGCTGGTATGGCCACCAGTTCGCTCTGGACAAGCTTCCTGGAGCCTTTCTTTTACAGGAAAAAGATCAAACTGTATGAGGTGATTCTAGGATTAGCCGCTATTCTCGGTCTGTATGTGATATTCCGTTTTGAATTTGATCATGCATTGGGACTGCTGATGGCTATTGCCTCTGCCTTCCTGGCTTCCCTTTTTACGGTGATCAACAGCAAATTTACCAAGCAATACCATCACTATACCATCACTTTTTATGAAATGCTTGGGGCCTTCCTCTTTACCCTACTTTTCCTGCCCTTTTATGCCAAGTATCTGAGCGATGGCTTCATTTCATGGCAGCCTTCTACCTCCGACTGGCTTTACCTGTTGCTATTGGCAGGTGTTTGTACAGTGTATGCTTATTCTGCTTCCGTAGAATTGATGAAAAATGTATCGGCCTATGCGGTCAACCTGACGACCAATATGGAGCCGGTCTACGGTATCTTACTGGCACTGTTATTTTTTGGAGAAAGTGAGCAGATGACCCCCGGTTTTTATGCGGGTACGGCCATCATCCTGGCATCGGTGCTTGCCTATCCTGTCATCAGACGCTACCAGAGAAAAAAGACACCCCATGTGGAGGTATCCTGATCTGTACCTTCTAAATCTGCGGTCAACTCACCCAATACAAATCTTCTAAGTGAAGGAGAGCCGCTACAGCGAAGGTTTAAAGCTCCTAATACCATCAAGTGGAGTTTCTCCCTTACTTGCACGTCCACATAGCTATCACCAAATACTTTTACTTTTGTAAAGTCAGCGCTTAGCTGGCTCAGGCTCACCTCCTGATCACCATAGCTTTTAATAATCATCTCACTGACAGAGCCTTTCCCAGCCTGGAGGTGGCCGTCACCAAATAAGGAGGCTTTGAATAAATTTGACTGTATATCATCAATCATTACTTTACTGTCGCCGTAGGTTTTCAACACAAAAGCCTCCTGATTTAGCTGGCCCTCATGCGATACCTGCTGCTGTCCCTTGACCACCAGTTTTTCCAGATTTCGGTAGGTAAGATGGAGCTTTACACGTCCATTTGGATAACTGTGTGGTTTACAGCCTCTACGGCAGTCCTTCAGGTATACGCGCAGCTTCTTACCTCTGACTTCCAGCCTGATGTCATTCTTATCCACATTTTCGTAAGAAACCCAGGCGGCTTCTTCTTTTCCTTCCACCAAGTGCAGGTCAATCTTATCTGAGATAAATACTTTGGAAAAAGAGGGTAACATTTGCTCAAAAGACTGCTGAGCAAAAAGAAGCTGGGGCAGCAGGCAAAACAGCAGCAAGGGTATCAGGTTCAGGGATAGTTTCATCGTTCTGTTTTTTTGTTTGTAGAAAGATGACTACAGTCCTGGGAAGGTTGCATGTCTTCAATAAAAAATCCCGGCTCAGTGAACCGGGATGAACGCTTACTTTTTCTTGCTTTTACTCTTGGTAGCCCGGCCTCTTCCCTTCTTTTCCGGGGTATTCTCGGCCAGTTCCAGGCATTCCTCCAGTGTCAGGTCCTCTGGTTTCTTATCTTTGGGAATCTTGACGTTCTTTTTTCCGGCTTTGATGTAGGGCCCGTAGCGGCCTTTGAGCACCTGTATGTCAGGATTTTCATCAAACACCTTGATGTACTTTTCCTTCTCTGCCTTTCTTTTGGCCTCTACCAGTTCAATGGCCCGGTCTATGTCAATGGAAAGGGGGTCATCTTCTTTGGGAAGAGAGGTAAACATATTCTTGTGCCTCAGGTAGGGCCCAAAACGGCCAATGGCAGCGGTGATGGTTTCTCCCTCATACTCTCCCACCTCACGAGGCAGTTTGAAGAGCTCCAGCGCTTCTTCCAGTGTCAGGGTTTCTATAAATTGTCCGGTCCGCAGGCTGGCGTATTTAGGCTTTTCTTCAGCATCTGTTTCGCCCATTTGCACCATAGGCCCAAACTTTCCCAGCCTGGCAATGACCGGCTGTTTGGTTTTAGGGTCTTCGCCCAGATAACGGTCACTCTTGACCTGGGAGCGGTCAATCTGCTCGGAGCTTTCTATTTTGGGATGAAAACGCTCGTAGAATTCATTCAGCATCTGCTCCCACTGCTTTTTGCCGCGGGCAATCTCATCAAACTCTTTTTCTACTCTGGCGGTGAAGGAGTAATCAATGATGTTCTCAAAATACTCCGTCAGGAAGTCGTTGACCACCATAGCCACATCGGTAGGGAAGAGCTTCTTTTTTTCTGCACCGGTCATTTCGGTCAGCACCTGGGTCACGATTTTCTGGGTAGACTGTTTCAGCGTGATCTCCTTGTACTTCCGTTCTGTGCCCTCCCGGTCTTCTTTAACCACATAGCCTCGCTTTTGCACGGTAGAAATGGTGGGGGCGTAGGTTGAAGGACGTCCGATCCCCATCTCTTCCAGTTTTTTGACCAGGCTGGCTTCTGTATAGCGGGGCGCATGGCGAGTGAAGCCCTGACGAGCCTTCATAAAATCCAGCTGCAGCTTTTGCCCCTCGTTCAGGGGAGGTAAAATCCCTTTCTGATCTTCATCGGCTTCCTCCTCATCGGTTGACTCAATATATACTTTAAGAAAGCCGTCAAATTTGATCACCTCTCCGGTGGCGGTCAGGTAATCGGGGTACTGATCTGGATTTTTGGTGGCTGTTTGCAGCAGATCAGGGTTTTTGAAGTCTATGCCGATAGTTACCAGCGTTCGCTCAATCTGGGCATCCGCCATTTGCGAAGCCACGGCACGCTTCCAGATCAATTCATAGAGGCGCTGCGCACTGCGGTCGCTGCTGACCTCTTTGGCTGAAAAATCAGTAGGACGAATCGCTTCGTGAGCTTCCTGGGCAGATTCTGACTTAGTCTTAAAAGTACGGCGCTGCAGGTACTCAGGTCCGAAGCTGCTGCTGATCTCGGCGGAAGCTTTTTCCAGGGCTTCTTCAGAAAGGTTGGTAGAATCAGTACGCATATAGCTGATCTTACCAGCTTCGTAGAGACGCTGCGCCAGGGTCATGGTCTGTGAGACAGAAAAACCCATTTTTCGGGAAGCCTCCTGCTGCAGGGTAGAGGTGGTAAAGGGAGCAGCAGGTGATTTTTTGACGGGCTTCTTTTCCAGCTTGCGGATACTGAATTCAGCCTCCCGGCAAGCTTCCAGGAAGGACTGTGCCTCTTCCTGGGTGTCAAACCTGCGGGGTAGCTCTGCTTTCAGCACGCTGTTTTTATCTACCAGGAATTCTGCGGTGATTTTATAAGAAGATTTGGCTTGGAATTCAGCAATCTCCCTTTCTCTTTCCACAATCAGGCGTACGGCGACCGACTGCACCCTGCCGGCAGATAGCCCGCGCTTGATCTTTTTCCACAGTACGGGAGAAAGTTCATAACCCACCAGGCGATCCAGGATACGACGGGCCTGCTGTGCATTGACCAGGTCCAGGTCTATACCCCTCGGACTTTGAATGGCATTGATAATGGCGTTCTTGGTAATCTCACGAAAAACAATTCGGCGGGTGTTGTTATCATTGAGTTTGAGCACTTCTTTAAGATGCCAGGAAATAGCCTCACCCTCCCGGTCATCATCACTTGCCAGGAAGATCATTTCTGAATCCTTGACCAGCTTTTTGAGTTGGGAAATGACTTCTTTTTTATCGCTGCTTACTTCATAAGTGGGTTTGAAGCCGTTTTTGATGTCAATGGCTTTGTCGCCTTTAGGAAGGTCACGGATATGTCCGTAACTGGAAGCTACCACGAAATCTTTGCCGAGGTAGCCTTCTATGGTTTTTGCTTTTGCTGGTGATTCTACTATAACTAAGTTTTTGGGCATCTTGGCTTGTTTTAAAAATCAATTTAAAATATCGAACGTACTAGGAAATGAATATTTACTTTAAATAATTTAGCTTGTAAGCCAATTTCAGACAAGTATTCGCAATATTTGCCGCAAATAAAAGAAATACCTTGTTTTTAACAGCATCTTCCAAAAATGGTTAAAAGTTTATTACTCATCCGTCATGCTGAATCAGCTCAGGCTCAGGCAGGCACTAAAGATATAGAAAGGTCACTTACGGCCAAAGGCTTCAGCGATGCCTCCCGGGTTGGGCGCTACCTTGCTGAAAACGAGCAGCTGCCTGATGCTGTTTTGAGCAGTACGGCGCAGCGTGCCAAATATACCTGCGAACTGATATGCGAACAGTTCAAGTTCTCGCTAGACAAGATTGACTATCGCGAAGAAATGTACAATGCTTCTGTACGCAACCTGCTGCAAATCATCAATGAACTGGAAGAAAGCTGCCGGCTGGCTGTACTTATCGGGCACAATCCTGCCATTTCATACCTGGCGGAGTACCTGAGTGGCGAAGAAATCGGAAACATGGAGCCCTGTGCCGTAGTTAAACTACAATTTGAGTCAGGGCAGTGGCAGATGGCAGGCCAGCAAACGGCCAGCCTGGTGTATCACCTTAGCCCGGAGCAAATTACCTTTAACAATCAGGCATGATTCTCAAGCTTCTCGTCAATGCAGTAGCTGTACTTCTTTCGGCTTACCTGCTGAAAGGAGTAGAGGTTAAGAATTTTTTTTCTGCATTACTCACGGCCATGGTATTGGCTCTGGCCAATGCCCTGGTAAGGCCGGTGCTGGCTTTTTTGGCTTTTCCTCTTACCCTGCTCACGTTAGGACTCTTTACTTTAGTAATTGATGCGCTGATCCTAATGCTGGTAGATGCCCTGCTGCCCGGTCTAAAAATCAAAAATTTTGGCTGGGCGCTGCTTTTCGGTATCCTGCTTTCGCTGATCAATAGCCTTATATCCTGGATAGTATTGTGAGTAAAGACCAAGAAAAATTTAACTTCCTGATCCGAAACCTGGCCAAAGGCTTTTTGTGGCTGGCATTGCTGGTTGGCGGCTTTATCCTTATTAAAAAGTATGTCAACATTGATTTTTTCAACTGGCTGCAGCCTGTATACGAAAAACCCCTGCTTGTCTACGGTATTTACACTGCCTCAGAGGTGCTATTTGGCATCATCCCGCCCGAAATTTTTATGATGTGGGGGCTCCGCAGCGGCAGCCTTACCGACTACCTGATCACTGTCCTGCTACTATCTGTCATCTCTTACGTAGCCGGGGTGATTGGCTTTATGATCGGACGTTATTTTGAGCGTACCCAGTTTTTTAAGGTTTTTAAAAAGCGTGTTTTTGGTAGGTATGAAAAATACCTGGCTAGGTTTGGGTCTTTTATCATCATTGTAGCCTCGCTAACGCCCCTGCCATTTTCTGGCGTAAGTATGCTCATAGGCAGTGTGGATTTTCCCTTTCGTAAGTACCTGCTCTTTGCCCTGTTTCGCTTTGTGAGATTCTGGGCGTATTCCTATATCATCTGGCAGGCTAATAGTTTTTAAGAAAATAATCAGGAGCCGGTGGAAGCGCTGACCTGGCTTTTTCTGATCATCCGGGCAAACGAAAATCTTACTAAATTTCACAAAAACCTTTTGTATTATGGATAGTTGTCTCTACATCAATTTAAGAAAGGGGTAGCTCCGGCAATTTATCTGGTTTCAAACCGGAAAATTAAAGCCATTAAAAGCCTGTTTTCATTGCCTTGATCTTTATAGTTTCTGCAATGTATCATAGGTAGATCTGACAGTAAGGAGTAGGGAAAGAAGCCGATGCTTTTACAAAATATAACTTAATGGTCAGTTCCTGATTGACTTATCTAATCTGCTCATATTATTCATTTTATGTAACATTCGTGCCTTGGATAATGAATAATTCTTATATTTAACCTAAACTCCAATTTATGCTACATCAATAATACTATGAGATATACTTTTACGCTCACAATGCTTGGCCTTTTGTTTCTGGCAAGTTGTATGGGATACAAGGAGTTTCCCGTTGAATCCGATTACAGTTATGAGGGCGATTTCAGGCGCTACAAGTCTTTTAACTTCCTGGATACCCGAAGTTCAGGTCCTGATTCCAGCATACAGAACGATATTATTGAAGATGCCATCCGGGCCCGGATGGAATTACAGGGCTATGAATTCACCCAGACTGATCCCCGCCTGCTGGTCTCCTACAAAATTTTTTACGACAGTCTTTTCTTTACAGGTTACGAGCAGCCTGACCTGGAACTGTTTATTGAATACGAACAGTCAATTGATCAGGAGATGGACCCCGTAAAATACAACCTTCGCCAGGGTACGCTGCTGGTGCTCATCTACGACCGCGAACGCAAGAAATCCATCTGGCAGGGTTATGCTTCAGGCGTTTTTGGTAACCAGTTCTTCAACGACAAACGTTATCTCCAGGGTGCAGTGCGGTCTATCTTTGACCAGTACAAGGTTTTTGCTGAAGGCTTTGTGGTAGAAAAGAAAAAAATGCGACGGTAAATGTCTTTCAAAGATTGGTAGGGACGTGGATCTTCACGTTCCTACCGCATCTCCTTCATGACACGCTCAGGATAATCTGAAATGATGCCATCCACACCCAGGCTTATCATTTTTTTGATGTCGCCGGGCTCGTTGACCGTCCAGGGAATTACCTTCATACCTTCTTTCCTGGCATAGCTGAGGGTTTTCTCATTGAGCAGTTTATAGTACGGACTGTAGATTTCAGGGGTAAAGCCCAGCTTTTTCACATTGCTGCGGGCCGACCTGATGTTTTCAACCAGCAGAGCCAGTTTCACGTCCGGGTAAGCCTCATGTGCATACTGCAGGGTGCGTACGTCAAAAGACTGGAGAATGAGCCTGTCCTTGATGCCTTTTTCCTCTACCACCTCCATGATCCGGTCTACAAATTCCTTGGGTTCAGGATGATAAATACCATCGCCTTTGGGGTTTGATTTTGTCTCTATGTTATAATAAACCGGCTTGAGCTTGTTCTGCTTCACGTAATCCTCTGCAGCATCAATTACCTCAGATAACAAAGGCTTGCTTACCGATATTTTCTGCTGTTGCGCAAAAGCAGGATGTGCCAGGCTGCCACAGTCGTAGCGGCTGACTTCATCATAAGTCATCTGGTATATATTGAAATTCTTTTCTTCCTGCTTACTGATAGCCTGCCCATCGGGTTGCTGACAAATGATGTGAGAGAGAAAAGGTTCATGCGAAACCACCACTTTGCCATCTTTGGAGATGACGGCATCCATCTCCAGTGTGGTGACACCAATTTCCAGGGCTTTGATAAAAGCCGGGATAGTATTTTCGGGCATCAGTCCGCGGGCACCCCGGTGTCCCTGTACATCCAGCGTTTCCTGTGCGTTCATATGATGGAAAAAAAATATGCTGCAAAGGGCAGCATATATGGTTTTTTTGAAGATGGGTTGCATAATCAGCGAATTTCAAAATTAGTGGAACCTATCACATAATTATCTGCCAGTATCTCTACCGTGTGCCGGCCTTCCATATAATCGCTCCCTTTTTCGTAGAGGAAGCTGAGCTGCTGCCGGGTGTTGTCAAAAAGTATTTCCTGCTTAAGGGTATAAAATTCTTCCTTGCCTTCCTTCATGAAGGTACCAGAACCCCTGGCTACATCAAAGATGATCTTACCCTGTGGATCTATGATACGAATCATAATATCTTTGCCTTCTATGGGTGCCACATCATTCTTGGCCAGGTTGAATGATACCTCTACCTTTTCTACCTGGTTGTTGCGAAATCGGTCTCTCTCACGGGATTTTCCCCTGCTATTTACTCCAGCCAGTTTGATGTTTTCGGCTTTCAGACGGGAAGCCACTTCAACTTTTTCGTTTAACTCCTCATTGCTGGTCTTCACCTGGTTCAGGGTCTGGTTCAGTGTACGCTGTTCCAGCTTAAGGTCGGTATTCTCAGCGTATAGCGCCTGGTTAAGTTCCTTGAGCTGGGCGATCTCCTCATCTTTTTTCACCAGCAGTTCCCGGTAGCCTTCTACCCGGTTCCTGATCTGCTCGTAGCGGCGCCGGGCCAGGCGTTTGTCATTTTGCAGCGCTTCCTTCTCCTGTTCCAGGGTCTCTCTGATTAGTCTGAGTTCTTCTACATCTTCCCCAAGCTTCTGTAGTTCCTCAATCTTGAGGTTGAGTTCGTTGCTGATAGATTCCAGCTTGTTGTAGGTTTCTTCCAACTCCTGCTTATTGCCCTGAAGCTCAGTTTCCATTTCCTGACTGTCCTGGTAGTAAAAGAAGATAGTTACTACATTTGCCAATAGTAATATGGCAATAGCGGCAATCAGGATGTTACGTCTCGAGCTACTTCTCTTTTCTGACTGATTTACTGACATTATAATAGAGCTTTGTTTAGTATGTGCGACCGTAAAAATAACAAAATATTCTAATCTAGCTTATGCAGCCTTCCTTTGATGAAACCTACTGGACCCAACGTTATGAGAATCTACAGACAGGCTGGGATATCGGGCGTGTATCCCCGCCTCTGAAAGCTTATGCAGACCAGCTCACTGATGCTGCTATTACAATTTTAATACCCGGAAGTGGCAACAGTTATGAGGCTGCTTACCTATACAATAATGGCTTCAAAAAAGTTTTTATTGTAGATATTTCAGCTCATCCATTGAAAAATTTTCTGGCTCATCACCCTGAATTCCCTCCCGAACAGGCATTGCATCAGGATTTTTTTTCTCTGCAGGGCCAGTATGACCTCATTCTTGAGCAGACCTTCTTTTGTGCGCTGCCACCTGCCCAAAGGCCTCAGTATGCGGAAAAGATGCACGATCTGTTGAAGCCCGGAGGCAAACTGGCAGGTGTTCTTTTTGACGATCCTCTGTACGATGATCATCCCCCTTTTGGCGGAAATAAAGAAGAATACCTGAACTATTTTGAACCTCACTTTCATATCCGGAAGATGGAGAGATGTTATAATTCCCTGCCGCCCAGGCAGGGCAGAGAGCTCTTCATCCTGTTGGAAAAGCCTACCAGATAAGAGCGTGGTGCTGCTGCTGCCGGGCAGGATGAAAGAACAGCAGTCCGGCATCAAAAAGATCCAGGCTAAGGCTGACTTCCGGGCGCTGCCTCAGCTCTTTCCAGGCCTGGCTCATGCCAGCCGACCAGTAGAGATCATCCAGCACTATCACACTAGTCGGGTGGCTTTTGCTACGGAGCAGTTCATAATAGTGCAGGGTGGGAGCATAGCGGTGGTTGGCATCCAGGTAAGCAAGGTCAAACTGGTCTATGCGGGAAATGAGTGGAGGCAGTTGTTCGTCAATATTTCCCTCAATCAGTTCGATGTTATTTCGGTTGAGCAGTTTAAAATGGCGGCGGGCTACTTCGGCAGTTTCTCTACAACCCTCAAAAGTATAAATCCGGGCTTTGGGGCAGGCAGCAGCCAGGTAGAGAGTGGTGATGCCCAGGGAAGTACCCAGCTCTATGATGGTGCGTGCCTGTTGCCACCGGGCCATGCGGTAAAGCAAACGGCAAAACCTGGGGCTGCTCATCCCGTGACGGGCAATATGACGAATGCTGCGCTCCCCGGAACTGGCTACCTGCGACGGCGCACCGGGAGAATTTACCCTGATCTTTCGCTTATCATGAAGCAGGTCTTCCCGCAGGGCTTCTATGGCTTCAAAATCCTGCTGAGGCTGATCCTTAAGTATTATTTGCGTGTAGAGCTCATATACCCGGGGTGCATGCAGCGAATGCTGGTTGACCGCATGCAGCCAGTAACTCAGATAGCCCTGTAAGAGTGAGAGTTTGCCCAAGATCAGTTGCTGCGGTAAGGTGCCAGCATATTAAAGGCAGGAATAACAGCATGAAACTGCTTTCCGTCAAGGCTGCGCTCCATGAGGTAAGAGCCGTACATTTTGCCAATGCCTGATTTCAGGTTACAGCCTGATACGTACTGATGAGAATCACCGGGTTCAAGCACCGGCTGTTTGCCAACTACACCCTCTCCCTCCACCTCGCGGGTGGGGTAGGAGGCATCGGAGATAAACCAGTGCCTTCTTAGTAACTTTACCGTATGATTGCTGTTATTTTCAATAGTGATGTGATAAGTAAATACATAATGGTTCTGGGCAGGACTGGAGTAGTCCGGCTGGTATTCAGTAACTACGCTGACTTTTACGCCTTCTGTGATTTCTGTTACCATTGTATTTACTTGTTTATATCACGCTTAAATATAAGCATTAGTTCAATATATCATCATATTCCCTTTTATTTTGACTGAGATGGATGTAAAAATTGCCCCCTCCTGGAAAGAGCACCTTTCCGAAGAATTTGAAAAGCCTTATTTTCAAAGCCTGGCTGAGTTTGTCAAACAGGAATATAAGGAAAATGCTGTTTATCCTCCCGGTAAAGAGATCTTTCGTGCTTTTGATCTCACCCCTTTTGAGCAGGTGGAGGTGGTAATCATCGGACAAGATCCTTATCACGGGCCGGGTCAGGCCAATGGGCTGGCTTTCTCAGTAAGAGAAGGTGTGACTATTCCGCCCTCCCTGCTCAATATTTTCAAGGAAATTCGCAACGAATTTGGTAAGGAGATTCCACCTCACGGTAACCTGGAGCGATGGGCCAAACAGGGTGTGTTGCTACTGAATGCTACCCTGACCGTAAGAAAAAGTAAACCTGCTTCGCATCAAAATAAGGGCTGGGAGACGTTTACCGATTCTGCTATCCGCCACGTATCCGAGGAAAGGGAGCATGTAGTCTTCATGCTTTGGGGCAATTATGCACAGAAAAAAGGCGATGTAATTGACGAGAATAAACACCTGGTGCTGAAATCTCCTCATCCTTCCCCTTTTTCAGCCGACCGGGGTTTTTTTGGCAACGATCATTTCAAAAAAGCCAACGAGTACCTCAAATTACATGGAAAGCAGCCCATTGAGTGGTAATTTTGAGCATGCAAGCAAAATAAATGAGCTGCTTCCTGCAGCTTGTTTCCCGACAATTCGCATCATTCACAAAGCTGCTTTACAATTATAAAAAAAAAGCCCTCCATATCGGGGGACTCTTTCCATTCATTTTAACAGGATTGTTTATCTATGAAATTTCGCTGAAGGCTTCGGCAAAGATTTCCATATTCTTGAGGGTGCCGATGCTGACCCTGCAATAGTGCTGGTTGCGGAAATGTACCCGCTTGAGTCCCACACCACGCTTCATCATTTCCATCACAAAGCGATCCCCATCCATACGAATAGGGAAGAGGACAAAATTAGTCTCCGAAGGGATATACTCATAACCGGCCTGCGTAAGGGTTTTGTAAAGATGTGCTTTGGATTCGGCGTTCATTTTACGGCTGTAGTTCATAAACTCCTCATCCTTAAGGGTTTCTATGGCTCCATACACAGAAGGCCGGGCCATGCCGTTACCGTCAGTACCAAAGCGCTTCAGCTTCTGTATGTTTTCGGGGCTGGCGATGCAGTAGCCAATGCGCAGCCCAGCCATAGCATGCACCTTGGAGAAGGTGCGGGCCACGATTACATCTTTACCCTCTTTGACCAGGCTGATCATACTTTTCTCAGCGGGGTCTTTCTGGTAGTCAATATAAGCCTCATCTACAAAAACCGGTTTTTTCCTGGAAGCCTCCGCACAGAAAGCTTTCATTTCGGCGGTATTAGCCAGCTTTCCAGTCGGGTTGTTAGGGTTGCAAAGATATACAAGGCTGATATCGTCCCTGACGGCGTCGGACATGCGGTTGAAATCATAATCCAGGTCACGGGTGAGGGGAGCATTGACCAATTCTGCACCATAATCAAAGCAGGCCCGGCGTATGAGCGACATATAAGTTAGGTCGGCGGCCAAAATTTTACTTCCCTTATGCCCGAAATGCTGGGCAGCAGCCATCAGAATTTCGGTAGAACCTGCTCCCATCATCACATGCTCTTCACTGACATCCCACATTTTGGCGATCATCTTACGGAGTTCGTCCTGGCCCAGTTTGGCATACATCCAACTGTCTTTGATGGCGCTCATCATAGCTTCCTGCGCTTTGGGGGAGGGGCCGAAAGGATTCTCGTTGGAGGTGAGCCGCGCTTTCATATTCTTAAAATCCCAGGGGGATGCATCGGCTGCCTTCACAGCGGCAGTTCGCGCTAGCGCTGGATTGGTAAACTCAAAAGGGTTTCCCAGGGTAAAGGCGCCAGCCATCAGGGCACCTGATTTCAGCCAGTGACGACGGTTCATATGTTGAGCCATGAGCAAAGAGTTTTGGTACTTGAAGAATAGTTGATCAAAAAATGCTTATTTACTGCAAATAGAAAAATAATATTTTGTAAATGAAAGCAAATATAAAATAAAATCGTAAAATTTTCTTGCTCTTCTTCTATTTCAGGAAGCGGGAAACCGTAAACTGGAGACAGGAAAAGGGAAACAGGATGCCGGAGACAGAAAATAAGAATTTTAAACCCTGAATCATGAACTAAAAAAACGTTACACGCAAAACGAGGAACTGTGAACTCTGAACTAAAAAGCTTTAAACTTCTTCAGCGAATTTCACTGCTCTCTCCTCCGACCAGTAATTTCCGTTAGCCAAAGGGTTGCGAGGTATAAATCCTACGTGACCGCCCTCTTCGGGAGCCTCCAGGTATACAAAAGGATGATCACGTAAAAGCTCCTCAGGATAGCATTTGTCAGAAAGAAAAGGATCATTTTTGGCATTCACAATCAGGGTAGGAATAGCAATCTTATCCAGAAAGAAAAGGCTGCTGCAGGAAGCGTAGTAGTCTTCGGCATCTTTGTAGCCGTGCAGGGGGGCAGTATAGAAGTCATCAAAATCCTTCAGGCTTCTGATGTCTTTGAAGTAAGCGGTAGACAAATCTTCAGGCATCAGCTGGGTTTTTTGCGCGATTTTCTTTTTGAGGTTGCGCAGAAAGCGCCTGCTGTAGACAAAGTTACCAGGTTCACCAATCTGTCGGGAGGCAGATGAAAGGTCAATGGGTACAGAGAAGGCAATCCCTTTCTTGACCTCCGGCCTGATATCTTTCCCCTGTTCGCCCAGGTATTTAAGCGTAAGGTTACCACCCAGGCTAAAGCCCACCAGCACCACTTTACGGTAGCTTTTTTTCTTTAATGCGTAATGAAGAACAAGGTCCAGGTCGTCGGTAGCCCCACTGTGGTAGAAGCGCAGGGTCTGGTTCATCTCACCTCCGCAACCCCTGAAATTCCAGGCCAGCGCATCATAGCCTGCCTTATTAAAGGCGCGCACCATGCCCAGGATGTACGGACGCTGGCTGTCGCCCTCCAGCCCGTGGGAAACGATGACAAGTTGATCGGCTCCTACTTCGGACCAGTCCAGCAGCAGGAAGTCTTTGTCGGAGGTTTCAAATCTCTCCCTGCGGTAGCTTACCTCTCTGACCTTACGGAAGACCGAAGGGATGATCGTTTGCAGGTGAGCATGGAAGAGCCAGTAAGGTGCCTGATAATCAGAGTGTTGTATGAGGGGCATAAGTGCGGTGATAAAAGCTGACTTTCAGTTAAAGATATAATTCGTAATTTTGTAGCTGAATTTAACTTCAAAACTAACATTTTCATCTTTAATTAAACAGCTTCAGCCGCCAACCATAGTATCAGCAAGCGGTTGTTTTTTTAGCATGCACATTCTTGACATCATCATCTTTGCCGTCTACATGATCGCCATGCTGGGCGTGGGTTTTTATTTCTACTACAAAAACGAAGGCACCGAAGATTATTATGTGGGGGGGAGAAAAATGAGCAGCTGGCACATAGGTCTTTCGGTGGTGGCTACCGATGTAGGCGGAGGTTTCTCTGTCGGATTAGGCGGCTTGGGATTTGTAATGGGACTCTCTGGTTCCTGGATGCTCTTCACCGGGCTCATCGGAGCCTGGCTGGCAGCCGTATTCCTGATTCCAGTAGTCAAAGGAAACCGCGCTTTTGATAAGTTTTATACCCTTCCCCAGATCTTTGGCTATTATTTTGATAATAAGGTGGCACTGCTGGCCGGAGTCATCTCCGCTGTGGGCTATACTGGCTTTACTTCCTCACAGGTGCTGGCCGGGGCCAAACTGGCTTCGGGTACCTTTGCCGAACTGGACATCAATACCGCTTTGTTGATCATGGGTGCGGTAGCTGTCGTTTATACCGTGCTGGGAGGTATCAAAGCGGTTATCTACACCGACACCGTGCAGTGGATCATCCTCATGTCGGGATTGATCTTTATTGGTTTGCCCATTTCCTATAATGCGGTAGGCGGATGGGAGACTATCCGGGAAACCTTAGCGCCCGAGATGCTCACTTTTACCAACCTTAGCTGGCAGGACCTGCTCAACTGGGCTGTCACCATCATCCCGATCTGGTTTGTTGCCATGACGCTCTACCAGCGTATATATGCCTCGCGTGACGAAAAAACTGCCCGTAGGGCCTGGTATATTGCCGGTGTGTTTGAGTGGCCGATCATGGCCCTGATGGGTGTTTCACTGGGGTTGCTGGCCAAGGTGGGTGCTGAGCAGGGGATGTTTGACTACCTGGGAGCAGAAAACGTATCGGCCACCGACCCTGAAACAGGTCTGCCCATGCTGCTGCGTACCGTATTGCCAGTTGGCCTGATGGGACTGATGATGTCGGCTTATTTTTCTGCCGTGCTATCCACCGCCGACAGCTGCCTGATGGCGGCTTCGGGCAATGTGGTTTCCGATCTCTTATGCCGACTTTTCAAGCTCAATGAAGAAGGAAAAAACTTCATGCTCATTTCGCAGGGAACTACCCTGCTGCTGGGCCTGTTGGCCGTAGGATTGGCCTGGAAAATGACCTCGGTGCTGGACCTGATGCTTTACTCCTACGCCTTCCTGGTATCGGGACTGCTGGTGCCTATCCTGGGGGCTTTGTTCTGGAAAATGAGAAATCCCACAGCGGCTTTTGTCTCCATGATCGTGGGTGGTTCTACGACGGTGGGCTTGACCTTACTCATCCCCGAGGATCAAATGCCTTTGGGTCTGGATGGCAATGTTTTCGGAATACTGGCGGCCCTGCTCATTTTTATGATTATATCGTATGTGATGCCTGGTAAAAAAGAACCTACAAAATCTTTAAAATATACCTGAAAGCTATGGAATTTAAGTTTTTAACAGCCATTGATAATGCAACCATACTGGTCAAGAACCAGATCGCCGAGTTTTTACATCAACATCTGGATGAATTCGGTGACAACATCCTTGACATACAGAAATGCCTGGATTACGCCCTGAGCAATTACCCGCACCAGGGTGGTTTTGTTCTACTCGCCCAAGAAGGAGAGGATATCAAAGGTGCCGTGGTGATGTGCCAGACGGGGATGGAGGGTTATGTACCCGAAAACCTGCTTGTTTATATCGCTGTACACCGTGACCAGCGGGGCAAAGGACTGGGTAAACAGCTGATGAACAGGGCTATAGAAATGGCCAAAGGCAACATTGCCCTGCACGTAGAGCCGAACAATCCTGCCAGGTTCCTGTATGAAAAGCTGGGCTTTACCAATAAGTACCTGGAAATGAGACTTAACAAGAAGTAACATCATGGCTTACATCAAACTGAATCGCGAAAGCCTTCGTCATAATTTTAACTTCCTTAAAAACCTTTTTGAAAGCAATAAGCTGGAATGGGGCGTTGTATCCAAATTGCTCTGCGGTAACGAAATCTACCTGAAAGAGCTCATAAACCTGGGCGTAAGAGAGATCCATGATTCCCGGATCAGCAACCTCAGGAAGGTGAAGCATATCAACCCTGAAGTTCAGACGGTCTACATCAAGCCGCCCGCCCGTGAGAATGTGGAAAGCCTGATCCGCTATGCAGATGTCAGCATGAACACTGAGTTCTATACCCTGAAGTGGATATCTGATGAGGCGGTCAAGCAGCAGAAAACCCACAAGGTCATCATCATGATAGAAACCGGCGACCTGAGAGAGGGGGTAATGGGCGAGCATCTGATAGATTTTTATTCCAAGGTATTTGAGTTGCCCAATATTGAGATCATTGGGATAGGCACCAACCTCAACTGCCTGCATGGCGTGATGCCCTCTCAGGATAAACTGATACAGCTCAGCCTCTACAAACAGATCATTGAGCTCAAGTTTAACCGGAAAATTCCCTGGATATCCGGAGGCACTTCTGTCACCATTCCCCTGATCATGAACCACCAAATTCCCAAGGGGGTGAACCATTTCAGGGTAGGGGAAACGCTTTACTTTGGAGCCAATCTCTTTGAAAATAAACTGATTCCCGGCATGAAGGATGATGTATTTGAATTTTCCGCTCAGATTATTGAGATCAACGAAAAACCTATGATGCCGGTGGGCGAACTGGGTGCCAATCCACAGGGAGATATCATGGAACTGGATACGGCACTTTACGGTCAGACTTCCTACCGGGCCATCCTGGACGTGGGGCTGCTGGACCTGGACCCAAAGTACATTCTACCCATCAGGGAGAATTACGAGGTGGTAGGCGCCAGCTCAGATATGCTGGTGCTGGACCTCAAGAAAAACCAGGCCGGGCACAAAGTAGGTGATATCCTGAGGTTCCGCCTCAAGTACATGGGGGCGCTGCAACTGCTTAACTCAGATTACATTGAGAAAAAAATAGAGTAAGTAGCCTCATCAGGTTTCCTGAAAAGCAGGCAATTCGCAAAAACGATTTTTTTTATGCTTCCGTCATCTTATGGAGAATCTGACGTCCATACTACCAAAAGTGGTTGCTCTCAGGCACGAACTGCATCAGCATCCTGAATTATCGGGGCAGGAAGCCAGTACCTCCGACCTGATCATGAGCTTCCTGCGGGAGAGCCAGCCAGATGTTGTCTGCTCACAGGTAGGGGGGCATGGGCTGATCTTTGGCTACGAAAGTGGTCAGCCTGGCCCGCACCTGATGTTCAGGGCCGAACTGGATGCTTTGCCTATACAGGAAAAAAATAATCTTCCCTACATATCAAGACATCCTGAGTGCGCCCACCTCTGTGGGCACGACGGGCATATGTCCATCCTGGCTGGTCTGGGCCTGCATCTTGGCCAGTTTCGCCCGCAGAAGGGAAGAGTAAGCCTGCTGTTTCAGCCAGCCGAAGAGACAGGAGAAGGGGCCGGTGAAGTACTGAAAAGCGAGGCCTGGAAGAACAATGTACCCGATTACCTTTTTGCCCTGCACAACCTGCCGGGCTTTGTGCCGGGTAGGGTGCTGATCAAGGAAAATATCTTTGCCGCAGCCTCAAAGGGTATGAAAACCACATTTAAAGGAGCTACTGCCCATGCTGCCCGGCCGGAGCAGGCCCGCAGTCCGGCCCTGGCCCTGAGCCGCTGCATACAGGACTGGCTTAAGCTGGACCAATCAGAGGATATCGCTTTTGAGGATTTTACCTTGCTTACCGTGGTGCATGCTGTTCTGGGTACCCCATCATTTGGCATTACGCCCGGCTATGCCGAACTCAGGGCTACGCTTCGTAGTTTTAGCAATGAGGATATGCATCGCCTGCAGCAGTGGGCCGAAAGCAAGGTGGCCGCAAGAGCGGAAGAAGAAAGGCTGGAGTATGATTTTAGCTACAGCGAGGTCTTTCCGGCTACCATCAATCATCCGGAAGCCTTTCGTATTTTAAAAAAGGTGCTCGCGAACCTGGATATGGATGTACAGACGCTGGATACGCCCTTTCGCTGGTCGGAGGATTTTGGGTATTTCTCCCGTGACTGTAAGACCTGCTTTTTTGGCCTGGGAGCCGGTAAAGACAAGCCTGACCTGCATCATGAGAACTATGACTTTCCGGATGAGATCACTGCCACCGGGCTGAAGATTTTTTCCTCCATAACCAGCCATCTTCTGGGCTGAACTTGACTGGCCGGTTTTATTTTACTTTTTTAATGTCTTGCTATGTTTGCGCAATTTTTTGAACAGATAGATGTCGGAATCACCTACATTGAAGGGCTTAGCCCTTACCTGCGTCTGCTGGTAGTATTCATGCTATCTGTACTGGTAGGCTTGCTGCTGCGTTTAATCCTGATCAGGTCACTTAGGCAATACAACAAGGTGCACCTCAGTACTGTAGGCGATTCTATGATAAGAAATTTAAGCAGCCGCACCTGGATCTTTTTTCCTCTCCTCATCTTTTTCATTACCCAGCCACTGCTTACTTTCCCAAGTGAACGGACAGAACTGATTGTATTCAAGCTCTCCCAGTCTATGCTGATCCTGAGTTTTGGCTGGGTGCTGCTCAAACTTGTTAATGTGGTAGAAGATGTGGCCTATGAGCACTACAGCGTGCAGCGCAAAGATACCTTTAAAAGCCGCAGGATACGGACTCAGCTACACTTTATACGCCGTTTCCTGAAAGTAACGGTCGTCTTCCTGGTGGTTTCCGCCATATTGCTTTCTTTCCGGGAGGTAAGAAATCTGGGCGCCACCCTCCTGACTTCAGCCGGGGTAGCGGGTATCATTATCGGTATTGCTGCGCAGAAAACATTGGCTAATTTTATCGCCGGTCTGCAGATCGCTATTTCGCAGCCTATCAAAATTGACGATTCGGTGATTGTGGAAGGTGAATGGGGCTGGGTGGAGGAGATTACCCTCACTTATGTAGTGGTGAAGGTCTGGGACCAACGCCGGGTGGTATTGCCTATCCACTACTTTATAGATAAACCTTTTCAGAACTGGACCCGTACTTCTTCCGAACTGTTGGGCCCTGTCATGCTTTACCTTGACTACAGCATGCCGGTAGATGAGTTGCGCGACGAGTTGGACCGTATACTGCAGGATGAAAAGCTGTGGGACAAAAAGGTGAAAGTGGTTCAGGTGACCGACACTACAGAGAAAAGCATGGTAGTCAGGGTGCTGGTGAGTGCCAAAGATGCACCCACTGCCTGGGATCTGCGTTGTTTGGTGAGAGAAAAATTGATTAATTTCGTTCGCTCACAACATCCTGAGGCGCTGCCCAAGAGCAGGCTAAGCCTGATGGACAGCAAGCCCCTCAAATTAAGCGAAAATGGCAGCAATCTCCAGGAAAAGTCAAGATAGAAATTTTATCAAAAAAAGGCTTTATCTCATCATATTTGAGTCCAACACGCCTTCAGGCAAGGCCTTTGATGTGGCCCTGCTGATTTTTATTCTCCTGAGCATTCTTGTTGTCATGCTGGAAAGCGTGGCCAGTATCCGAGGTAAATACGGGGAACTTCTACGTAACCTGGAGTGGATCATTACCATCATGTTTACTATTGAATATGCATTGAGGATCTACAGCGCACGCTCGCGTAAAGGATATATTTACAGCTTTTACGGTATTGTAGACCTGGTTTCCATCATCCCTACTTACCTGAGCCTGCTGGTGGTAGGTACACAGTATGTAATGATTGTAAGGAGCCTTCGCCTGCTCAGGGTGTTCAGGGTACTGAAGCTCTACCATTTTCTCAGCGAGGCCGAAACCCTGGGACTGGCGCTCCGGCAAAGCATCGCCAAAATTACCGTATTTCTGGGTTCGGTGATTACAGTGATCTTTATAGTAGGTTCAATGATGTACCTGATTGAAGGGCCGGAGAATGGTTTCACCAGCATCCCTACTTCTATTTACTGGGCCATTGTGACCCTCACTACGGTAGGTTACGGAGATATCGCACCCCAGACCGTGGCAGGACAACTGCTGGCTTCCGTAGTGATGATCATGGGCTATGGCATCATTGCCGTTCCGACCGGCATCGTGTCAGTGGAGCTATCAAGAGCAGAAAAGGGAAAGAAGGTCAGCAAAAGTAAGGTAAAACTGCAGGACATTTCCTCTGCTTATTGTAAACCTAAGAAAGTCAACTGGCAAATTATTGAACAACCTCAAACAAAAAGGAAAAAGCAACGTTCATAACCCACATTAAATGAGGCAAATCGTTGCAGACTTCGTTTAGTTTTATAGCTTTGTGTACAAATTTCATAATTTTATTCTTTGCCATGTTTGTACTTCCCCCGTACAGCATACTTACACCGTTTTCAAGGCACTTCAGGCCCGGCCGGGTCTAGATTAATATCGTATTGCCCATGCGGCAGTACTTCCTCCACCTTCTTTTCTTTCAATTTATTTTCCAAGAAATTTATCTTTCATGTTTTCATGAAAATCAACGTTCAAGTTGCTACTGAAGCTCATGTCCATCATGCAGAAACCATCAGCGTGATGATTGAAGATGCCGCCCGCAAAAGGGGCACCGGTATTTCTAAACGCCCCCCCGAATACATCAGACGAAAGATGGAAGAGGGTAAAGCCATCATCGCCCTCGCAGGAGACACAGTGGCAGGTTTCTGCTATATTGAAACCTGGGGACACAATAAATACATTGCCAATTCAGGTCTCATCGTAAGTGAGGACTTCCGCAAGCACGGCCTGGCTACCCGGATCAAGGAAGCGGCTTTTAAGCTTTCGCGTAAAAAATATCCGGATGCCAAGCTTTTCGGCATCACTACCAGCCTGGCTGTGATGAAAATCAATTCTGACCTGGGCTACCGTCCGGTGACTTTCTCTGAACTCACTACTGATGAAGAATTCTGGAAAGGCTGCCAGAGCTGTCCTAACTATGACATCCTGACTCGTAACAACCGCTCCAACTGCCTTTGCACGGGCATGCTGTACGACCCTCATCCCAAGGTGAGCCAGAAAGCTAAATCGGGCGCGGGAAATGTAGTCAGAGAGCAGATAAAGAAATACGAGCGCTGGCTCAGGCTGAAGCAGCAGTCATTTCTCAAAAAGTATACCTCCAAAAAAGAACTCGTCAGTTAAACCTTAAACCTATTCATGGATCAGGCAAAAGAAGACAAAGCGAACAACAAAAAATTAGTACTGGCCTTCAGCGGAGGCCTGGATACCTCGTATTGTGCCAAATACCTTTCTGAACAGGGGTATGAAGTGCATTCGGTGATTGTAAACACAGGCGGCTTCAGTGCCGAAGAACTGGCTGACATTGCCCGCAAAGCCGAGATGCTGGAAGTAAAGCAGCACGCTACCCTGGATGAAACGGCCAATTTCTACCGCCAATGCCTGCGCTTCCTGATTTACGGAAATGTGCTGCGCAACAATACCTATCCGCTCTCGGTGAGTGCTGAGCGGGTTTTCCAGGCCTTGTCTATTGCTGAATATGCAAAGTCTGTGGGAGCAGCCTACATTGCCCACGGCAGCACCGGCGCCGGCAACGATCAGGTGCGCTTTGACCTTATTTTTAGTATCCTTGCTCCGGAGATCAGCATTATTACGCCCATCCGCGACCAGCGGCTTTCCCGTCAGGAGGAGGTAGCTTACCTCAAATCCAAAGGTATAGATGTGAACTGGGAGAAGGCCAGGTATTCTATCAACAAAGGCCTGTGGGGTACCAGTGTAGGGGGCGAAGAGACCCTTACTTCTGATAAAACCCTGCCCGAAGAAGCTTATCCCAGCCAGCTGAAGCAGCAGGAGCCCAAGTCGGTGAAGCTGCTCTTTGAAAAAGGTGAACTCAAAGGAGTGGATGGGCAGCGGTTTAGCAATCCGGTGGAGGCTATTTTAAGATTGCAGGAGATAGCTGCTCCCTATGCCATTGGGCGGGATGTGCATGTAGGCGATACCATTATCGGCATTAAAGGCAGGGTAGGTTTTGAGGCAGCAGCTCCCCTGATCATCATCAAAGCACACCACCTGCTGGAAAAGCACGTGCTGGGCAAATGGCAGCAGTACTGGAAAGAGCAGATGGGTAACTGGTACGGTATGATGCTCCACGAAGGACAGTACCTGGACCCGGTGATGCGTGATGTGGAGGCTTTCCTGGAAAATACCCAGCAGAGAGTGAGCGGTACGGTAGAAGTGAAGCTGCTGCCTTATCGCTTTGTGCTAGTGGGCATACAGTCTGAATACGACTTGATGTCTTCTAAATTTGGTCAGTACGGCGAGATGAACCTGGCCTGGACGGGCGAGGATGTGAAAGGATTTACCAAGATATTGTCAAACCAGAACAAAATATACCAGTCTTTTGAGCGCAAACAAGATTAAAGCGGGCATCGTAGGCGGGGCCGGTTATACAGCCGGCGAACTCCTGCGACTCCTGCTGCATCATCCTGAAGTAATTATAAGTTTCGTTCATAGTAAGAGCCAGGCGGGCAAAGCTATTTACGAAATTCACACCGACCTGGTCGGAGAGACCGAGCTGCTCTTTACCGATGAGCTGCATTTTGAAATAGATGTGCTTTTTCTCTGCGTAGGACACGGTGAGGCGAAGGTATTCTGGAAAGAAAATCCTGTTCCTGCCCAAGTCAAAGTAATTGATCTCAGCCAGGATTTCAGGATCAGGGCTGCAGAGCATGATTTTGTATATGGCCTGCCTGAACTCAATAAGGAAGAGATCAAAAAGGCAAGTCATATCGCCAACCCGGGATGCTTTGCCACCTGCCTGCAACTAGGGCTGCTACCCCTGGCCAAAGCTGGCTTATTGAAGTCTGATGTACATATCAACGCCATCACCGGCTCTACCGGGGCAGGACAGAAACCAGGGCCTACTTCTCACTTCAGCTGGCGCAACAACAATATCTCTGTTTATAAAGCATTTAACCACCAGCACCTCAAAGAGATCGGGCAGAGCCTGCGGCAGCTTCAACCGGGTATGGCTGCTCCTTTACGCTTCCTACCGGTCAGGGGTAACTTTACGCGGGGCATCTTTGCCAGCCTGTACACTCAGGTAGATTTATCACTGGAAGAAGCGCAGCAGTTGTACCAAGACTATTATGCTGATGCTCCTTTTGTGCACCTCTCAGCAGTCAATCCTGATTTGAAGCAGGTCGTCAATACCAATAAAGGTATTCTTTTTCTGGAAAAACACGATGAGCAACTATTGATCATCAGTATGATTGACAACCTGCTCAAGGGAGCCTCCGGACAGGCAGTACAGAATATGAACCTGATGTTTGGCCTGGATGAACAAAGCGGCCTCCGCCTGAAGGCAGGCTTCTTCTAATGATGCTGGTATTCTTTTTTGTTCGGACGGATGATCAGCCAGCCGATGAAGCTGAGTGGCCAGGCAACGAAGGCTACCAGCAAGGCCACAATGAATCCGTTGACACCTCTTTTCTTGGCGTCATTGTATGACCATACTATGCTGATGATGTAGATAATACCTATGATAATAGCACCTATGGCCGATACAAGGGTAAGATCCCAGAAAAAATCTTCGTTCATAATTTTTAAGTTTGAAAAATGATCAATAATTAAGCGACTGAAATTTTCCCGTGGTATTTGCTTTCAGGAAAAGGTAAAATCATCTGTCAGTCGGTGGTCCAGGAAACTCCTGATCCATCTTTTTAACTGCTCTCTCAGCTGAAAGTTATCAGGCAACAGGCAGAGTCAGTCAAGTAGCTAACTTCAAAAACCAATCAAATGAGCCAGAAAATAGCCATACTGGGCGGAGGTAACCTGGGACAAGCCATTGCCCTGGGACTGTTAAGCACCGGTGATTATGTTCCTGAAGATATCATTGTAACCCGGCGCAAAATTCATGGGCTGGAAGAACTGCAGGAAAAAGGTGTCTCCCTTACGACTGATAATGCTGAAGCGGTCAAAGAATCCGGCATCATCATGCTTTGTGTACAGCCCAAGCAGTTGCACCAGCTGCTGGATCAGATCAAGGCGATATTAAGTGCGGAAAAGCATGTGCTGGTATCTACCATTACCGGTGTGTCTATCAGCGAGATAGAGTCCAGGGTGGGAGAGGGCTTTCCTATCATTCGGGCAGTGCCTAATACCGCTATTGCCATACGCGAGTCAATGACCTGCATGGCCAGTCATTCGGCCAAAAATGAGCAGATGGAGCAGGTAAAAGCCATTTTTGATGTGATGGGCCGTACCATGGTGATTGAAGAAGAACTGATGGCTGCGGCTACTGTACTGGGTGCCAGCGGTATAGCCTTTGCGCTGCGTTTTATCCGGGCTGCCGCCCAGGGAGGCATAGAGATGGGTTTTGATGCCGATGAGGCCCAGGCCATTGCCATGCAGACCTGCCGGGGAGCCGCCTCCCTGCTGATAGAAAGCGGACGCCACCCGGAGTCAGAAATAGACCGGGTAACCACTCCCCGGGGCTGCACCATCGCCGGGCTCAACGAGATGGAGCACAATGGTATGAGCTCTGCCCTCATCAAGGGTATCGTGGCTTCTCACAAAAAGATCGCCAATATCAAAAAGCAGGTATCCTGATCAGGGGGGATAGAATACCTGCTTTTATTTTTTCTCGTCGCAACCCTTTATTTACCAGAACAATTTTTACCCTGTTTAATG
>JBKHDR010000006.1:0-75686 GCA_046541235.1 Cyclobacteriaceae bacterium
AATTTTCCAATTTTCCAATTTTCCAATTTTCCAATTTTCCAATTTGCAATTATTAATTTTAATCATTTCAAATACGTACCAAAAAGCCACTTATTGCCTGAGTTCTTTTAAAGCTTTTTCGTCCTCAGGCCGCAGCAGGCCCTGGTCGGAGGGGCCGGCATTGAGCAGCAGGTTGGCCTGCATTTTTTCAGCCACCCTCAGGTAGTTGAGCAGGGTATCTTTAGAGGCTACTGAATGGTCCCATTCGTGCCAGAACCAGTTGCCTGATTTGAAACGCTCGTTACCCTTTACGCTTAGGGTAGTTTCTATCTGTAGGGGCAGGTATACATCTTTGCCCAGCCAGTTCCAGACCTTCTGGTCCTGGGCCACTTTAGTGTATTTTTCGCCGCTGCGAATGTCTACCGGGTGCAGGGGCACGCCTGGGTAGGCGGAAGTAGAGTTGTTCATTACCAGGCAGTCGGGCTGAAGGGATTTGATAAACTGGTAGAGATGGTCCATCTGCCAGCGATAGGCTCCTTCGGTGCGCCAGGCATGGATAAAGCTGAGTGCCCTTGCCTGGTCGGCTTCCTCGCTTTGGGCCTCTCCTTCTATCTGCGCATTCTTTGGTGACCAGCCGTGCTGTTGCTTTTTCCAGAAGCCGTCAAACCACAGTTCTATAATGGGGCCGTAGTTGGTCAGCAGTTCTTCCAGCTGCAGCTTCATGAAATCCACAAAAGCAGGCTCATTGGTATCGTGCAGCTGGTTGTAGCGGTCCCAGAGAGAATAGTAGAAGCCTACCTTCAGTCCGTACTTTTCAGCAGAATTGACAACTTCAGCCAAAATATCCTTCTTGAAAGGGGTATTGGCTACCGAGTAGTCAGAATATTTAGATGGCCAGAGGCAGAAGCCATCATGATGCTTGGTAATGGGCACCACGTACTTCATTCCTGCCTCTTTGGCCGCAGCACACCACTGGTCGGTATTGAGCCGGGTCGGGTTGAACTTAGCCGGGTCAAGCGTGCCGTCGCTCCATTCCAGGTCGTAATAGGTATTGATGCCAAAATGGATAAACAGGCCAAAACCCAGGTCCATCCAGGCCTGCTGAGCCGGGCTTGGCTGAACATTCAGCGCACGAGGACTGGCTGTAGCTCTTTGACCATCAAAGCGCTCGTTTATATGAGTCAGGCTGCCCATTCCTCCTGCGGCCAGCAAGCCTGAGGCTTTTACAAAATCTCTGCGTTTCATATGTTCTGCTTTAATTGACTTTATCGTTGTTAAGTCTGAAAACCACGCCACCAAAATCTTCCCATCCCACTTCAGTAGTTTTATGATGAAAATCCAGGGCCCGTTCTGCGTCGCTCTCCCAGGTCCACTGTCCGCCCTCAGGCGCTCCCGGCGCGTAATTTTTGATATAATCAGCTACTTCCAGAATCTCATCCAAACCTGACTGAATGATGTTGTCAAGTTTTTCCGAATGATAATCTTCTCCACGTGCGTACAGACGGTATCCGTAATAGACTTTGGCCGTTGCCCGGCGTATGCGGGCAGTCAGGAGACTCCTTTCCAGGGTAATCAGCAGCTCTTTGAAGGCCTGGGTATCGGTAATTTTATCGCGGGTGTCCAGCGCCTGCTGTAGCATAGATTCTGCCAGGGATACACCATAGTCTTTTTCTTCAGCCACATACTGTACGTAATCCAGGTTTATCATTTCTTCAGCATCTACCCAGTCGTTTTCCAGCGCCTGCTTACCTTCAGCCTGCATCTGACTGTGGGTTTTGGCTGATATGGGTGCCAGGTGGTTCATGACGTCTGCCCAGTAATGAAACTCCCTGCCCACCCCATGCTCCAGGAAGAAAGACT
This sequence comes from Cyclobacteriaceae bacterium, assembly GCA_046541235.1. Lineage (GTDB taxonomy): Bacteria > Bacteroidota > Bacteroidia > Cytophagales > Cyclobacteriaceae > Catalinimonas. The sequence goes on from JBKHDR010000006.1 coordinate 1,840, forward strand.
TATCCTCCAGCCAACGGCCTGAATTATGACGCACGTAGATGCTCGGGTAGTCAAAATCCAGTTTGGAGTGGTTGGCAGTATTCAATCCCAGAGAGTACAGCGTGGCAGTGATCATATCGTAGCTTTGCTCAAAAACGGGTAGCAGTCCCTCTACTGCCTTCTCGCCATAACGGCGGGCAATAAACTCCCGGTAGATGTCTTCAGCAGTCAGGCTGCTGTCCTGCTGAGCCCGGTGGTAAGCCAGCAGGTTGACCTCATGCGTCCTGCCGATGGCGGTGGTTTCGCCGAAGCGGTCGGTTCGGGCTACATAGCCTATTACATTTGGTTGCTGCAGGTAGTACTTCCAGCGCGCCAGGGCGGTGTTTACAAATGTATTCATGATCAGGCCCTGCCCGCTGAACTCATGCCCGCCGTCAAACTCAATTATGACCGGGCGTTTGATAGCTTTGATGCGCTCGTTGACAGGATGGGTCAGGAAAAAATCATGAGGAGTTTCTTTCATCATCACCCTGATACCCTGGTGCTCAATTAACTCCAGGCATTTCAGGATAGACTGCATCTCTTCCTCCGTATACATAAAGGTGCGGATGTAAAGTGCTTTGTCATATTCATCCATGATCACCGCAGCGACCTCATCCACCAGGCGAGCGAGCTTTTCCTGTTCAGTCTGCATCTGCTCAGAATACTGATCTTCTATGTGCGCTCCGGTCTCTATAAAGGTCAGAACGATGCCGTCTATTTCCGGGAACATCTGCAGCATGTCCCGGTAATCCTGCCTGAACCAGGCCCAGAAATCCGGGTTATCCAGGTTGATGGTGCCCTGAGGGCCGCTTTTAAACTCATCGGGATAATAGTCAAGAGAATAAAGAGCATGGTCCCAAACCACCACTTCAGCTATGCCTTCGCTGTGTGCCTTATCAGTCAGGCGGCGGGCCAGCCCAAGACGGGCCGTATCACGCACATGCCGCAGGTCCATGATGATGTCGTGAGATAGCTGCAGGTGGTTAATCTCATAATCTGAGGCAGCCTCTACCACCTCCATACCATTTTTTTCATGCTCAGAGAGTATGTTCCAGCCTCTGACAGATTGTGTATTTTGGAAATCACCATCTATACTATCCTGAGGCGTACTACAGGCCAGTAAAAAATATAAGCTTAGGAAACAGTATTTCAGGTTCATTTAAAAAGCTTTGCTGGTGGAAAAATCCAAGATAAAAAAAGCTCTTCGCTTTTTGTGAAGAGCCTTCTTGACACTATTTTTCTACCTGATCACGAAGGGCCGCCACTTCTTCGGCCATTACTTCACTGGCATTGTTGCCAAAGGAGTTGCGCACAAAGGTAAGTACCGCAGCCACTTCATCGTCAGAAAGGAAGTTGTGCGGGGTCATCACATTGTTGTACTGCTCCCCGTTGACAGTGATAGGTCCCTGCAGCCCGTTGAGCACAATAGAGATGAGCTTTTCTTTATCTCCCTGCACCCAATCAGTTTCCTTCAGCGGAGGAAAAGCTCCGGGAACGCCACTGCCATCTTTCTGATGACAGGCAATGCAGTAGGAATTATAAACAGTCTGACCCGCTTCCATTTTCTGGCTCATTTCTTCTGAAGTAGCCACAGCTTCCGGGTCGGGCTGATCTGTAGTGGTGTTTTCGGTAGAAGCGGTATCACCACCACCTGAGCAGGCGAAAAGGCTCATCAGGCAGAAAGAGGCTAAAAAGAAATTTAGTTTTTTCAATGATGTAAGCATGTTGTAAAGAAATTAAGTCCGAAAAATAGAAAAAAGCCCCAAACCTGCCAAGGCCGGGGCTCAACTCTCTGTCACTAAATCTCTTTAACGCATGGCTACTTCCCTGCCCTGCTCATAGAAGACGCACCAGATACGTCCACTCACATCATCGCTTATATACAGGGAACCATCAGGGCCTACTGCCAGGCCGGTAGGGCGAAACTCGGCATCAGATGGACTTTCAATTTCTCCTCCTTCGCCGGCAAATTCATCGGCAAAGCGTTCATAATCACCGGAAGGCATGCCATTTTCCATAGGAACGAAGGCAATCAGGTAACCCTTTTGCGGAAGCGGTGCCCTGTTCCATGAACCATGGAAGGCGATAAAGGCTCCGTTTCTGTATTTTTCCGGATACATATCGCCATTATAAAAGACCAAATCGTTAGGCGCCCAGTGAGCAGGAAAATCCATAATAGGATCTTTGGCATCAGCGCAGCGGCCAACTTCTTGCCCATTGCCTCCATACTCAGGTGCCAGTACTTTCTGATCCTTGGCAGGATCGTAATAGCAGTAGGGCCAGCCAAAGTCATCGCCCTGTTCTATCCTGATAAATTCTTCGGCAGGCAATTCGGCAGACTCTTCATCATTGTAGTACTCGGGCCAGAGGGTATTGAGCTGGTCGCGGCCGTGTTGCATAGCGTAGAGCGTATTTACCTGTTCGTTATACTCTACCGCTACAGCATTACGAATACCGGTGGCATATCTTTCTCCATCAGCTTCCTGGGTCTGTCCGGGGGTATCGGCATCAAACTTCCAGATACCTGCCTGCCGGTCAAGCTGCGGGCATGGATCCTGACCGGGTGAACCAGGGGTACGCATCTGCTCCTGGCAGGCATTGCTGGGCGCGCCTACGTTGACAAAAAGCTCGCCCTGCTCACTGATGGTAAAAGACTTGGTAGCATGTTGGCCCTGGGGCAGAAAGCCAGACACGATGACCTCGGGTTCAGCAGTGGGAACCAGTTCATTTTCGGCAAAGGGAACCCGATACACAATGGTATCGGAAGAAAAGTAGAGATAATCATTGTAAATGGCGATGCCGGTACCACCCACCTCCGGGCCGAAATAAGATTTAATATCGGCGCGGCCGTCGCCGGTCGTATCGCGCAGGGCCAGAAGGCCTCCACCGTTGAGAGGTTCGCGCAGTTTGACATAGATATCGCCATTACTGCGCACTGCTATATGGCGAGCCTTGCCTATATCATCGGCCACCACATAGGCGCCAAAAGCTTCATCAAGTGTGATAGAACCGTTATTTTCGTCGGCTACCAGCTTATTTTGAGCATCAGCTTTTTCCCCATCCATCTCGGTTTCGGTAGTGGGCGAGTCGCAGGCAGTGTAGGCCAGCAGGCTGATGAGCAACAGATAAAAATTTGACCTTAAAATACTTTTCATAAACAGGCTTTTATGATGAATAAAAATTTGGAAGCAAATTAATGAATTCATCGCTTAATCTTAAATCCAGCTACATCAGTATGTGCCATCTGAGGGGCTTACTCTTCTTTTTCGGTCTTGTTCATACGCCTCATTACTTTATAGCTTACAAAAAGCACGGCAATGACGAAAAGTACCATCACTCCTAAACCAAGCCAGTAAAAACCATCAAAAGGTTGATAGGCTGATTTATCACCGGCTTTCATCGACTCAGACTGAAGCATGAGCATTTCGCTGTAGAGTAGCGTAAGGCTACAGTATAGATTAAAAATAGGGAAAACATATAAAAAATTTTTATCAGGCTTTATGATCTAACCATCAAACATAAATGCTGCGCCGATGGGTATGGTCGCTTTTTTTGGAGAGAGTTGGGAAAAGGCTATAGATTTAGAAATTATCACTTTATGAATACTGTCAATATTTGCCAATAAAAAGCCGATTTGATTATAAAAATGACAGCATTACCTGCTTATAGCTATCATAAAAGGGACCAAGGAGAGTGTAATTTTAATAAACATAAAAAATATACCTTTAAGATTGATCAGATACAAAATGATAGCTTTCAATCGGGTAAATTTTAGGGGTTTTTAAAATACATTGGTGCTTATTTTGCTAATTTAATATATATATGCTAATTTTATATATACATAAAAAGTTTACTTATGGTTTATCCCCAATGCCCCAAATGTAATGCTGAAAAAGTTGTCAAAAGCGGCATTATAAATGACAGACAACGCTATAAGTGTAAAAAATGCGCTTATTATTTTACCGTCAACAAAATAGGCAAACAGATTGACAGCTACTACGTCATCAAAGCGCTGCAGCTTTACATTGAGGGAGTTAGCTATCGTGAAATTGAAAGGCTGCTGGGCGTGAGCCATGTATCGGTGATGAACTGGGTGCGTAAATATCAACTGAAAGCCCCGGAAAATCTTGAATACAGACCCACTTACAAAGTATTGAATCACAGCGAGTTGACAAATTTTATAAGTCAACCTTCCAACCTGAAGGGGGCCGGTATGATTATCACCGAAGTAGGCGACAAATACATGCTCATACAGTGGGAAAGATTCCGTGATTGAATTTATTTCTTTGGGTGATGTATACTGGTTAGCAAAAATATATCACCTTTTTTACATTAACTCTTCTTTTTTCAGAGATTCAGTAAGTCCTTAAGACATAAATCTATTACTACCCTAACCAAAGATTTACTGAACTATGAGAAAAATGAACCGACAGCTAATCTTCTTACTGCTGAGCTTCTTTATGCTTCAACCTCTGCTGGCACAGGAAGATGAGACCAATGCCAACAAGACCTATCCCTATAAGCCGCTCACGCTTAAAATTGACGACAACACCTACATCCGGACCATCATCTGGAACCAGATATGGCTAGAGACCAACAACCTAAGCGATCCAAATGCTGACTTCAGAGTAACACCGCAAATACGAAGAGCGCGTATGCTCTTCCTGGCCCAGATCTCTCCCCGCTTTCTCATTCTTTCACACCTTGGTATGAACTCAGAAACTTCTGTAGGGCACCACCCGCTGGGAGAGAGCTCGCAGGTATCCCTCTTTTTTCATGAGGTATGGGGTGAATACAAATTGAATGACAATATTTACCTGGGTATGGGTCTGCACTACTGGAACGGACTTTCCCGCCTTACCTCCCAGTCAACACTCAACTTCATGACACTGGATGCCCCCCTCTTCAACTGGGCGCAATTGGGCTTGTCAGACCAGTTTGCGCGCCACCTGGGTGTGTATGCCAAAGGTAACTTTGGTAAGTTCAACTACCGTGTGTCTGTTAACGATGCCCTGGATACCTCCCTGGATGACCTGCTGGAAGTAGCGCCTACCACTGACCGGGCCGCCTACTCAGGTGCTGCTTTGGGAGCGGGTGATAACCGCTTTATAGCTCAGGGTTATTTCCACTACGAACTCTTGGATGCAGAATCCAGTAAGCTGCCTTATTTTGTGGGCTCCTATCTGGGTACCAAAAATATATTCAACATCGGGGCGGGTTTCTTCCACCACACCAATGGTACCGTTTCCCTGGCTGATGGCGCCGGTGAGACATTTGATTTTCATAATGTCAACCATTTTGCCATAGATGCATTCTATGATGCCCCTCTGGGTGATAATGGTTCGGCCATCAATGCCCTACTGGCCTATTACAACTTTGATTTTGGCCCCAACTACTTCAAGTCAGTGGCTAACCCAGGCAGGTCCGTTGCCACCGGTGGGCTGTTTTACGCACAGCTGGGCTACCTCTTGCCCGGTGAAGGCATGCAGGATCGCTTCATGCCTTATGTAACTTATGCCAATGGTAATCCCGAGGCTTTTGAAGACAATACCAGTATTTTCAAACTGGGGATGAACTACTTCATGAACGGACACAACAGCAAAATGACGCTGGAGTATACCAATACCATTACTCCAGTTGAGACCGGTACAGTCAATTCTGACGTCCTGACGCTGCAGATGCACGTTTTCTTATAAAGTTTTTAAATTCAATAAACCTATAAATTTAAGTGATTATGAGTGACAAGCCTAAAACCCTGAAGAATTACTGGCGGAAGAATCTTCAGTACCTGCTGATTCTGCTAAGCATTTGGTTCCTGGTTTCCTATGGCGCGGGCATTCTGTTCGCCGATACACTAAACCAGGTCAAACTAGGAGGCTTTAAGCTGGGCTTCTGGTTCGCTCAGCAGGGTTCCATTTATGTTTTTGTAATTCTGATCTTTGTCTATGTGTGGCTGATGAACCGCCTGGACCAAGAGTTTGACGTAGACGAGAAGTAAAACCTAACTATTAGACAACACTAAAAATATCAATAATATGGATGTACAAGTCTGGACCTATATTATCGTAGGGATTACCTTTGCCCTTTACATCGGCATCGCCATCTGGTCGCGTGCCGGCTCTACCAAAGATTTTTATGTGGCAGGCGGAGGCGTGCCGCCCCTTGCCAATGGAATGGCTACCGCTGCCGACTGGATGTCGGCCGCCTCCTTCATCTCTATGGCGGGACTGATCTCCTTCATGGGTTATGATGGAGCGGTCTACCTCATGGGCTGGACCGGTGGTTATGTACTACTGGCCCTGCTGCTGGCCCCTTACCTGCGTAAGTTTGGTAAGTTTACCGTGCCTGATTTTATTGGTGACCGCTACTACTCCAATACCGCCCGTACCGTGGCCGTAGTCTGCGCTCTCTTCGTTTCCTTTACCTACGTAGCCGGACAGATGCGCGGCGTAGGCGTGGTGTTCTCCCGCTTCCTGGAAGTACAGATTGAATGGGGCGTGGTGATCGGCATGACGATCGTATTCTTCTATGCCGTGTTGGGTGGTATGAAAGGTATCACTTACACACAGGTAGCCCAGTATTGTGTGCTGATCTTCGCCTTCATGGTACCAGCGATCTTCATATCCATTCAGCTTACCGGCAATGCCATTCCACAGCTGGGCTTTGGTGGCACCCTGGAAGGTACTGATACCTACCTGCTTGATAGGCTGGACGGCCTCAACCAGGAACTGGGCTTTGCAGCTTACACCAGCGGCACCAAAAGCACCATTGACGTATTTGCCATTACCTGCGCCCTGATGGTGGGCACTGCCGGCTTACCGCACGTAATCGTACGATTTTTCACCGTACCTAAAGTAAAAGATGCCCGTGTATCAGCTGGGTATGCGCTGGTATTCATTGCTATCCTGTATACCACAGCTCCTGCCGTAGCTGCTTTTGCCCGTACCAACATGATCAACTCAGTATCCAACGTACAGCTGGACCAGCTTCCTACCTGGGTTACCAACTGGCAAAAGACCGGCCTGATCACCATTGAGGACAAGAACAATGACGGACAGGTGCAGTACACTGCCAATGCTGAGACCAACGAGTTTGTGGCCGATAATGACATCATGGTATTAGCCAACCCTGAGATAGCCAACCTTCCTAACTGGGTAGTAGCCCTGGTGGCTGCCGGTGGTCTGGCTGCAGCTCTTTCTACTGCTGCCGGTCTGCTGCTGGTCATCTCTACTTCTGTAGCGCATGACCTGGTGAAAAAACAGTGGAAGCCGGATATTTCAGAAAAAGGAGAACTGGTAGCCGCCCGTGTTTCAGCCGCCGTTGCCGTTATGATTGCCGGTTACTTCGGTATCAACCCTCCCGGCTATGTAGCTGCAGTAGTAGCCCTGGCCTTCGGGCTGGCAGCCGCCTCTTTCTTCCCAGCCATCATCATGGGAATTTTCTATAAGCGCATGAACAAGGAAGGTGCCATCGCCGGGATGGTCACTGGCCTGACCATCATGATGTACTATATACTTCGCTTCAAGTTTACCCTCTTTGGTGAGGTAAGTGCAGACGACTGGTGGTTTGGCATCTCTCCTGAGGGATTCGGTACCATAGCTATGATTGTCAATTTCGTAGTATCACTAGTGGTATGCCACCTGACTTCAGCTCCGCCTGCCAATGTACAGGATATTGTGGAAGACATCCGTTATCCCAGAGGAGCGGGAAAAGCCAGTGCCCATTAATCTTCACGCACCTTAATACAAAAAGTATCCCCTCTTCGGAGGGGATACTTTTTATTCATTTTATAAATTCTTAATATTAGCAGTAATTATTTAGCTCTTTTTTTAATCACCTAACCACTTAATTACAATGAGTCATAAGATACAAACGCTGGGAGGTTATATCCACGACTACCAAAAAAGTGTGCAGCAACCTGAACAATTCTGGTCTCGCATAGCCGAATCTTTTTACTGGCAAAAGAAATGGGATAAGGTAGTGGAGTATGATTTTGAAAAACCCGACATCAAGTGGTTCATCAACGGTAAGTTGAACATCACCGAAAACATATTTGAGAAACATCTTTTCACACTAGGTGATCATCCTGCCATCATCTGGGAACCTAATGAACCCGATGAAGAGAACCGCATCATGACATTGCGCGAATTGTATGAGGCAACCTGCCAATTTGCCAATACCATGAAGAAAAATGGGATCAAAAAAGGCGATCGCGTAATTATCTACATGCCTATGGTACCCGAGGCTGCCATCGCCATGCTGGCCTGCGCACGTATCGGTGCAGTACATTCGGTAGTATTTGCCGGTTTCTCAGCTAACTCTCTGGCTGACCGTATCAATGACTGCCAGGCCAAAATGGTACTTACCTCTGATGGTAACTTCCGCGGTGCCAAGAGCATAGCGGTCAAAGAGGTGGTAGACGAGGCGCTGGAAAATACCTCCAGCATAGAAAAAGTAATCGTACTGAAGCGTACCGGTACTGAAGTGACGATGAAAGAAGGGCGCGACCTCTGGTGGCATGAAGAGATTGAAGGTGTATCCAAAGAGTGTAAAGCTGAGTCCATGGATTCAGAAGACATGCTCTTTATCCTTTACACCTCAGGCTCTACTGGTAAGCCCAAAGGAGTAGTGCATACCTGCGGTGGATATATGGTCTACACTGATTATACTTTTCAGAACGTGTTCCAGTACAGTGTGGGTGATGTTTACTGGTGTACGGCCGATGTAGGCTGGATTACCGGACACTCTTACATTGTTTATGGTCCGCTCCTGGCCGGGGCTACTACCCTGATGTACGAGGGCGTGCCCACTTACCCTGATGCAGGCCGCTTCTGGAAAATTGTTGATAAATATAAAGTCAATCAGTTTTATACAGCGCCTACGGCCATACGTGCACTGCAGGCCTATGGAACAGAACCCCTGCAGCTCTATTCGCTTGCCTCACTGAGGGTGATCGGGTCCGTAGGTGAGCCTATCAACGAAGAAGCCTGGCACTGGTATCATGACCATGTGGGCAAAGGCAAATGTCCTATCGTGGATACCTGGTGGCAGACCGAAACCGGGGGCATCCTGATCTCTCCCATTGCTGGTGTAACCCCAACCAAGCCCTCTTATGCAGCACTCCCCCTCCCAGGTGTTCAACCCGTCATACTTGATAATGATGGTAAAGAACTGAAGGGCAATAGTGTGGAAGGCAATCTCTGTATCAAATTTCCCTGGCCCTCTATCCTGCGGACTACCTACGGTGACCACGAAAGATGCCGACAGACCTACTTCTCTTCTTTCAAAGGCTATTACTTTACCGGTGACGGTGTGAAGCGAGATGAAGATGGCTATTATCGTATCCTGGGTCGTGTAGATGATGTGATCAATGTATCCGGCCACCGTATGGGTACCGCCGAGGTGGAAAATGCCATCAACGAGCACCCCAAGGTGATAGAATCTGCTGTAGTAGGTTACCCTCATGAAATCAAGGGGCAGGGCATCTATGCCTTTGTCATCTGTGATATGGCAGATCGTTCTGAGCAGAACCTGAAAAACGAAATCAGGCAGACGGTCAGTAAAATTATCGGACCTATTGCCAAACCTGAGAAGATCCAGATCGTTTCAGGATTGCCTAAGACCCGCTCAGGTAAGATCATGCGCCGTATCCTCCGCAAAATTGCCCAGGGAGATACCTCCAACCTGGGTGATACCTCTACCCTGCTCAACCCTGATGTGGTGGAAGAGATCAAAAACGGAGCTAACGCATTGATGGCGGAATAAATTCACTGGCAAAGCTATTCAAACTGAGGCCGGCAGTAATGTCGGCCTTTTTTCATTCTGCAGATCAGGCCAACAGCCAATCATTTTAAAGATCAACTTAGTACTGCGACAGAATTACTTTGCTTATAAATTGCCCATTTCTTTGGCTGGGAGGGAGAGAAAAATATTTAGACGACCATTTGGAAAGGTCCCCCTTACCAACGGAGACCAGCACATCAATCATTTTAATCTGTTGTAGTACTTGAGTTCTTAGAATTAACTAAAGAAAGTTGAATTATCAAGCAGCTGTCTTTTCCCTCAAAATGTGGAATAAAAGGATAGTTATCTGAGATACTATCTGCCGATAAGCTGTATATGTATTGCACACATAGTTGATCGGGTGCTGAGATTCGGCAAAGTACAGGCTGGTAAAATTCTCTTCGGCGTGCAGCAGGGCAAAATCTAAAGAACCTCCGTCTCATTATAGTGTACTGTCTCCACTATGAGACTCAAAATAAAAAAAGAGACTCTTTATGAGCCTCTTTTCTGTGTTATGCTTTAATAAGTATTTACATCATTCTACTTATTGTCTTAGTCTATAAGAAAAATATACTTATATCAGCACTGGGTATGCTAACTATGGCCTCTCCATCTCTGATACAAGGATACCATCTGTATTTTTTAGTTTAAAATATATTACCTATTCGCCAAATATGTAGCGTACACCCAGCTGGATCTGATACACATCGCTGAGGAAATTAGTACCCTGAAATGATTCAGTGATAAGTTGGTCGTTAAAGTTTTGTAAACGATAAACTGACCTACCATCATCATCCGCACCTCTGGCTACCAGAGGCTGACCGGTCACCAGACGCTGGCCCACGCCCCAGTTTCTGTTGATCAAGTTTCCCACGTTCAGGATATCAGCTCTGAGTTGCAGCGTATTGGCCTCGCCACCGACATTGATGGAAAACTCCTGTATCAGGCTCAGGTCAGCGCGGAACACCCAGGGAAGAATCACTCCGTTACGAGCGGCATAGCTGCCACGGTTAGCGCTCAGGTATTTATCCTGCTGAATGAAAGCTTCCCAGGCTTCTTCCTGATCTTCTACGGTAAAAAGAACACCTCCACGCGAAGTATATTCCTCAAAATTCATCTCACTACGATCACGGGGTATGTAGATCAGGTCATTTCCTCTTCCACCATCTCCATTTTGGTCACCACTGAAGATGTAGTTTGAGCGGCCAATGTTACGACCTTCCCAGAACAAAGACACCTGTGTGGCACCAAAGGCATATTCTTTTCGGTAGGAGCCGGACAGAATAGCTCTATGACGCTGGTCATTACCGGAGAAAGACAGTTCCGGATTGTTGGGATCATCCACAATTTCATTGTTAAACCAGGAGCCCGCAGCGATAGAGCCTGGATCCACTAAATTTTTGGCTTCACCGAAGTTATAGGCAGCTTTGATAAAGAACCCATTGGCAAAAGGCCTTTCAAGCGAAGCTGTAGCCGAATAAGCGTAGCCTTTGTTTTGGTTTTGAAGCACTATTGCGTTGGGAATCTGGCTATTGATCCTGTTTTCGGTATACAAAGGACGATCATCAGGCCCAACAAACTGCTGCTCAGGCACAGGAAGGTTGGCATTGATATACAGAATACCATTGATATCCCGGTTATAGATAAATTCAGCTGTACCAATGAAGCCAAACGGAAGAGTTTTATCTACTGCAATGCTGGAACGCCATACCTGAGGGAATTTGAAGTTAGGATTAGTCAGTGCAAGTGAGTAAGAAGGTGGTACCTCTACCTCTGTAACTTCTGGTTTGTATGCATCAGGATCAGGGTTGAAAGGATAAGCTGTCGTTTCCTCAGCTTCAATATTACCGGTGAGTACACCACTGTTACCTATCTGGTTAGATATCCAGACAAAGGCCGGAGTGCCTGTGAAAACACCAGAACCACCACGAACCTGCAGAGAACGATCTCCGAAAACATCCCAGTTAAAACCAAATCTAGGCGACCAAAGAGGGTTAGGATCAGGCAATTTGTCAGTGCTATAGCGAACCACATCATCATTTTCATCCAGGAATGTCAGCGTTTCTACTTCTGGGTTACGGAATCCTGTTTGTCCAAAGAAAGGCACATCCACTCTTAGTCCAAAAGTCATGTTGAGATTGTCGGTAGCCCTCCACTCATCCTGGGCATAGAGTCCGCCATAGACCACTTCTAATGGCTGTACCGGCTCAGTAAGTCCAGGTTGAGCAGCATAACTTACCTGGAAGAGGTTAAGCTCCACAGGAGACACTGCACGACCGGGATTTGCCAGGTAGTCATTTGCATCTGTATAAAAGTCATCCAGAGAGTTAAAGACATAAGCGCTCTGTGATCCTGGGAAAAATACGTTCCTTGACTCGTAATACTGTAGGTTGAGGCCTGCCGTAATGGTGTGCTTACCCATGAAGTAGGAGAAATTTTCCTGCAACTGGAAAGTAGAGTACTGTAGCTGGTTGCTGGGAGAAAATGGCTCAAATCCAAAAGTAGTATAGGTAGTGCCATCCTGAAGAATATCTACCAGCGGGAAGAACTGCCCCACAGGAGCCCGGTCTTCGTTTTGGTGAGTGTACCCTACGATCAGGTTGTTTTGCATATTATTTCCGATGGTGGAGTTGAGCTCAGCCACCAGAGAGTGGATATTCTCCTGGATACGGTAATTGGAATTGGCAAAGTTGAGTGCATTGAGGTTGGTTCGGCGTCTGCCAAAGCCCAGGGATGAGCTATTACTTGCCAGCACATCGGTATCTGACAGCAGGAAGTTGTAGCGTAGACTAAGCTTATTGCTGCGGTTAATGTTGTAATCCAGCTTTACCAGCAGCTTATCAGCGTTGGTACCAAAGTCGTAATTCTCATAAGGGCCGGTTTCGTAATCAAAATTATCTCTCAAAAAGTTACTTAGCTGATCAAGGTCAGAAGCGAGCACCCGTGTTACATTACCTTCTACAGGCTCCTGGCCACGGTTGGCCCTGAAAGTGGTGGCTGGCTCTGTGCGACGCTCTAATTCGGCACTCGCAAAAAAGAATAGCTTATCTTTGATGATAGGCCCACCTATACGGGCACCATACTGTCTGTAAGTAAATTGGCCAGGGTCAAATTCTAAATCACCTGCCTGAGTACCGATAAAGCTTTCGTTGCGGAAGAGATAATAAGCCGAACCTGTGAATTCATTGGTACCACTGCGGGTAACAGTATTGATGTTGGCACCTACAAAGTTACCCTGCCGCACATCATAAGGTGCGATGGCCACCTGTATCTGATCAATGGCATCCAGGCTGACAGGGGAAACACCTGTACGGCCACCGGGCTGGCTACCCAAACCGAAACTGTTGTTGAAGAAAGAGCCGTCCAGAGTAATATTATTCAAACGTCCATCCTGCCCGGCGATCCTGTTACCACTGGCCTGAGGGGTAAGACGAGTGAAGTCGCTGATCTGCCTTGAAATGGTAGGCAGAGATGCGATAGCCTGAGAGCTTACGTTGGTAGACGCGCCTGTACGATCAGAGTTCAACACATCACTCTGACGGGCTATCACCTCTATTTCTTCAAGTTGTGTAGTCTCTTCCTGCAAGCTTACATCTATATTAGCTGCATTACCCAAGGCAAGGAATATACCCTCCCGTACCTGCTCACCATAACCTACAAAAGAGAATGTAAGCGTGTAGGGGCCACCAATACGCATACCAATGATACGGTAATTTCCATCAACCTGAGTTACAGTACCATACTGCGTACCAGAGGGCTGATGTTCAGCAATAACTGTCACACCGGGAAGCTCTTCTCCTGAGGCATCGGTAACTGTGCCTGCCACAGAAGCGGTCGTTACTCCCTGAGCTGACAGCTCAGCATAGCTTCCCACAATAAAAAGGGAAACCGTCAAAATAAGTAATAGTCTCTTGTTCATAACTTAGGGTTAAAATTAAAAATTATTCGGGCGCAAAAGTCGCTATCAAGACCTGTTTTCACACGAAATGTTTTTTATGAAAAAATGAAAAAAAGTCATTTCAGTTAAAGATTTGTTAACATAGCAAGTCCGTCCAGGTGTAGTAATTCTCAAAATCACATAAACGCATATACCTTTTATGATAAATAATTTTACTATTTAATCTTTTTTTTGTAATATAAATATTGTAAAAAAATAGCTTTAAAGCTATTATAATAAAAATCAGTGAAATTTATTTTTAAAAAATATACTACCAATATGACACATAATAATGTTAACTAAATGTTAACAAAAGCTCACTATTCATAATCCAAGAAATGAAAATGTCATTGCAAAATTCAAATTTCTCATAAAGACCTGCCTTTATCTTAATATTTTATAAATGAATATGACAAAAATCTCTACTACCTCCTTCAGGAAATGGTTAAGGAGAGCAGGAATAAAAAGAAGTAATAGGCGGGTTGTCAGACTAAAAAGTCGTGTAGAGCAGATCCAGGCTGAAGAAACCTTTGGAAGACTTGTAAGATGCGAATAGAGATTTGTTGTATTCATCGTACATCTCAGCCAGGGAAGACATCATTTTAGCCTGTATGCGGGGCCGACTGTCGAAAATATCCATGATGTTGACGTTCGGAATAACGTACAACTCGGCATCATTGGAAGACACGATAGCATTGTAAATCCGGCTGGTAGCCTGAATTAGCGCATTATTTCCAAATGAGTTTCCCGCTCCTATCTGGTTGAGCACTTCAATGTCCTCGCCCATATCCAGCGAAATAGAAACCTTCCCTTTTTTGATCACATAGAGCGCATGGCTGGGATCCCTGCGAAAAAACACTACTTCGTCTTTGTTGTACTTTCGCAGGTAGAGGTAGGGCAGGAAATAGGCTTTTTCCTCGTTGTTGAGGTTTTCAAAAAGTTTGACCCCGGAAAGAAAACTGAAAACACTCAGCTCTTCGGATGAATAAGATCGCTGAAAGGGATTTTTCATAAAGCTTTATAAAAGAGCCCTCAAGCCTGAGGCAGGGCTTATTCTCTGATTTCCCGGGTGATTTCAAACACCTGCCGGGTTTCTTCCGTCACCCGGAACCGGTGGTCAATGCGATGACCCATTACCCAGATGATGTCCTCTCCGGATGTGAGTACAAATATTTTGTCCTTCAAGTTTAAAGGTATTTTGGTGTCTATCATAAAATCGCTGAGCTTTTTTTTGGCATTCATCCCCAAAGGAAAAAACCAGTCACCTTCTCGCCACTTACGCATTTTCAGCGGAAACCGCAGCTTTTCATGATCCAGCGCAGCAATGTTCTTCAGCGGCATAATACAGTATTGCTGCGCATCCAGCACCTTCATACTCAGTTCCATCTCATCGGTCAGCAGGCGGTGGACATCTCCGTTGATTTCAATTTCCAGGTTTGTTTCTTCTTCCTTCCTGGGACTGACGATCAGGTCATGCCTGTCAATATTTAGCCGGTGCGTAGGCGATTCAAAAATACGCCCTACCTTTTGTTTTTCTTTCTGGTTCAGTGCCAGTACTATCTCCCTGCTCTGCATGTACTGAAAACCATAGTCTTTAATGAGTTCATGGATAATAACTGCCAGCCCTGGCAGGCCGGAGAGTTTGGGCAGGTGAATGAAGAAGTCCTGCCCTTTATGCGTGGTGCTTTCGCGACGCAGTTGCTCCACCAAATACAGCATCAGCGTCTCGGCACCTCTGATGCGCTCTGCGGTAAGCTGCAAAGTCTGGTAAAGGTTGGGGTTGATCTGCTCCATAACAGGCAGCACCTTATGCCTGAGGAGGTTACGCGTATATTTGGTATCTGCGTTGGAACTGTCTTCCCGCCACTCAAGTTGATTCTGAGAGGCAAAATTTTCTATCATGACTTTATTGGCAAAGAGCAGCGGCCTGATCAGTTTGCCCCTGCGCGGCAGGATACCGTGCAAACCCGACAGGCCGGTACCTTTGCTCAGGTTAAAAAGCATGGTCTCCAGCACATCATTCTGGTGATGTGCCAGGGCGATATGATGGATGTCGTTCTCGCGGGTTATATCTTTAAACCACTGGTAACGCAGTTCGCGAGCTGCCATTTGTATGGACACCTGTTTATCCTTTGCACAGGCTTCAGTATCAAACTTCTTTGCAAAGAAAGGAACTTCATAATGCGCAGCCAGGCCTTTTACAAAAGCTTCGTCACCGTCAGAGGCTTCGCCCCTGAGCCGGAAATTGCAGTGTGCGATGGCAAATGAAAAGTTGGCCCTGGCAAAAAGCTCAGCCATGACAATGGAGTCTATACCGCCGCTGACAGCCAGCAGCACGGTTTCACTGGCAGGAAACAACTGTGTCTCCCGATGATATTTTATAAATTCCTCAAGCATACCAAAAAATAATACGTCAAATTTACCGCCTCTAACGTTCGTTAAGAAGAGAGCTAAGTTTAAAAAATGAAATTAATATATACATTCATACCTGCACTGCTGCTTTTTGTTTGCAGTTTTTCTGCATTCTCACAGGGCAGGATCAACATTGAGAACGCTGAGTCCCTCGTAGGTGGCAAAACAGCGGAAGGCGAAGCTTATCAGAAACTGATAGGCAATGTAATACTCCAGCAGGGTACCACCCGTATCTTTGGTGATTCGGTCATACTTTTCAGGCAGCGAAATTTTACTGAGGTTTTTGGTGAAAGAGTCAGGGTGGAAGAAGGCGATTCCATTACGGTTATTGGTGACCGCCTGGTTTATGATGGTACACGTAAAGTAGCCGAAATGCGAAATGATGTCGTGTATACCGACCCTACCATGCGTCTGTACACCGATCATCTGAACTACAACCTGCTGGACAGCCTGGCCTTCTATTACGAGGGGGGCAGGCTGGTAGACTCTGCCAATGTGCTGGAAAGCCAGCAGGGCTCCTACCATACCGTGGCTCACCTGGCAGCTTTTAAAGACAGCGTTGTTATGACCACACCCGACTATGTGATGGAATCTGACACCCTGGAATATAACACCGTATCTAAGATTGCTTACACCAGGGGCCCCACCCTTATTACGCTCAATGATGGTACTGTACTGAATGCCGAAGCCGGCAGTGAGTTTGATACCAACGCCCAGCAATCAATCTTTCAGATCAGTACGGTAGAGACAGACGACTACATCATCAGCGCCGACCAGCTCTTCCTGGATGACTTCCGTAAGCTGTACCGGGCTACCTCCAATGTACAGATGCTGTCCAAAACCAATGATGTCATCATCACGGGAGACAGTGCCATCCACCTGATGAACGACGGTATCACTAAAGTTTTTGGCAAGCCCGTCATGAAAAAGGTTATGGAATTGGACACGCTCTACCTCTCTGCTGATACCCTGGTAAGCCTGGAAGATTCCATTCCCTCCAAAGAACGCATACTGGCTTACCATGATGTACGCATATTCAGGCAGGATATGCAGGCCATTGCTGATTCTTTATCCTATCATATCACCGATTCCATTCTTTACTTTTATGACGGACCCGTGATCTGGAACGGTGGCAGCCAGATTGTGGCTGACTCCATTAATTTCCAGATCATTGGTGGGCAGATGCGGCGCATGAATGCTACCGACAATTCGTTTGTTATATCAAAAGATACAATCAGTAACTATAACCAGGTGAAGGGCCGAAAAATGGTAGCCTGGTTTGATCAGGGGCAGCTCGCCAGCATTGATGTTAGTGGCAACAGTGAAAGTATTTACTTTGCCCTGGAGGCGGATACGCTCCTGGTAGGTATGAATAAGATCATTGGCAGTGACCTTAAGATAAAATTTGACAGCAATGAAGTAAAGGACATACATGTGTACGTAAAACCGCAGGCCGATTTTATTCCGCCCCATGAAATCACTGATGAGAAAAAATATTTAAAGGATTTTGAATGGAGAATAGAAGAAAGGCCCAGCCTTGTGCAGGTACTGGAAAGAACACCCCTGAACAAACCTAAAACAGAGGCAGGCGAAAGTACGGCAGAGGAGCCATTGCCTGCTGAGTTCAGCAACAATGAGTATAATAGTAAGATCAACCCACCTCCTCCTGAATAAAAGGAAACTAACGGAGTTGATGTAATAAAATTGTCCGAATTAATTGATTTAGATCGAAAAATTCAGCTAATTTTATGAAATCTTCTTAAAAGAATTCCGTTCTATGAAGCTACTTTTACCTGTCTTATTATTTTTTTTCACATTAAACACTCAGGCTCAGGAGTTTACGCTGCTAAACTCCAAGGATGAGTATTTTGTGAAGACAGGTCAGCTTCATACCGTTCCCTTCAAAATTCGTAACGACTCAGACGATGTACTGCAACTGGCTGTGCAGGTGATAGACATCATGGCTGAAGATGAGCCCCTTATGAATCTCTGCTATGGTGACAATTGCCTGAATGAGGAAGGCATACTGGAAATCAAAACCCTCAAGCCCGGAGAAGAATTTGATGGCCTTACCCTCCAGCTCAGTTCAGGCTTTTTTGAAGAAAAGCAGGGACACCTCAAGTACCTTTTTTTTGATATAAACAATCCTGAAAACTCCCTTGTGAGAGACATCAGGTACCACATCACCAACGAGTTCCCCAACGGCATTATGTTTTCCCGGCCCGACATCAAGGTAAGCAATGCTTATCCCAATCCCGTGGTTGATCAGGCTACTCTTGAATATTCCCTTCAGGATCCTATGTTGAAAGCTAATATAGTGGTGCATAACCTGTTGGGCAACCAGGTGCTTTCTATGGATCTTCCTTATGGGGAAAGCAGCATCAAGCTCCCCGCTGAAGAACTCACCAATGGCATTTACTTTTACACCCTGCAGATCAATGGTAAAAAGGTGTCTACCAAAAAAATGGTAGTCAGAAAATAAGCCTTATTCCACTTTCGTTTTCTGAGTGAATTATTTCTGTTCAAAAAGTTGTTCTCCGGTTGAACTTTGCTATTTGTTAGGGATAATCTTACCTTTGTACATTAAATCAGGCAGACATTGAAAAACCTCATATACATTTCCCTTTCTTTTTTGCTCATACTTACTTCCTGCAGCGATTTCAGGAAGATACAGAAAAGCTCTGACTGGCAGGTTAAATACGACGCTGCCATGGAATACTATAAGAAAAAAGACTACTACCGGGCGATCGTATTGCTGGAAGAGGTGCTGCCCATCATCCGGGGAACCAAAACCGCGGAAGAAGCCCAGTTCTACTATGCCTACGCTCATTATTATGATAATAAATACATACTGAGCGCCCATTATTTTAAGAATTTCTACGACACTTACAATCGCAGCAAGTACGCCACAGAAGCGCTCTTTATGCATGCCTACTCGCTCTACCTGCAGTCGCCTATCCATAGTCTTGACCCGACAAGTACCCTTGAGGCCATAGATGCCATGCAGCTCTTTATCAACAAGTATGCTTACAGCGAGTACAAAGACAGGGCTGAGCAAATCCTGGATGAGCTGAGAGGCAAGCTTGAGCTAAAAGCTTATAATGCTGCTTTACTTTATTACAAGCTGGAAAGGTATGAGGCAGCCATTATTGCTTTTGACAACTTTAGCAAAGAATTTCCTGATTCAGAGCTAAACGAGGCCCTCAGTTACTGGAAGGTAGCTGCCCAGTTCAGGCTGGCCGAGCAGAGTATACAAACAAAACAGCAGGAAAGATATTATACTGCCATTGAGTACTACCAGGCTTTTATTGATAAGTATCCTGAAAGTAATTTTGTCAGGGAAGCCGAAAGTATTTATGAAATATGCTTAAATAAAATTCAGGACAGTAAAGCATCCGTAATAGAATGAACAAGAAAACCAATATTCCCGCCTCTATTGTAACTCGCGATACTGATAAGATCGCTGAGAAAACCGGTAACCTGTACGAATCAGTTGCTATCATCTCCAAAAGAGCCAGGCAGATTTCTGTAGCCATGAAAGATGAGCTCAACAGCAAACTGGCTGAATTTGCTTCTACTGTGGATAACCTGGAGGAAGTGTTTGAAAACCGGGAGCAGATAGAAATTTCTCGTTTTTATGAAAGAATGCCTAAACCTACCTCTATGGCAATAGATGAATTCATCAATGATGAAATCACCTACAGGAAACTAGACGAAGACGAACAATAAGATCATAAACCATTGCTGAAAGGCAAAAAGATCATATTAGGCATCAGTGGTAGCATAGCGGCTTACAAGGCCGCTATTCTTGTTCGACTGCTGATCAAAGCCGGTGCCGAGGTGCAGGTGGTAATGACTGCTGCTGCCCAGGAATTTATTACCCCCCTCACGCTGGCTACCCTTTCCAAAAAACCAGTCTTTTCTGACTTTACCGCTGACAAATCCTCTGGTAAATGGAACAATCATGTAGAGGCGGGACTCTGGGCTGACCTTCTGCTGGTGGCACCCGCCAGTGCCCATACGATCAGCAAATTTGCCCATGGCTTGTGCAATGACCTGCTCACTGCCATTTACCTCTCGGCCAGGTGCCCGGTGATGCTTGCGCCTGCCATGGACCTGGACATGTACCGCCATCCTTCTACCCAGGAAAATCTTGACAAACTCCGGGCTTATGGAAATCATATCATAGATGCTGAGTCAGGTGAACTGGCCAGTGGCCTCAGCGGACAGGGACGCATGGCTGAGCCTGAACATATCATCTCCCATCTTGAAAAATACTTCAACCGCGACCTGCCTCTTTCAGGCAAGACTGTACTCCTGACGGCTGGCCCTACTCAGGAGGCCATTGACCCGGTACGTTATATCACCAATGCCTCCAGTGGTAAGATGGGCTATGCGCTGGCCAAATCGCTGAGCAGCAAAGGAGCCCATGTCATACTGCTAAGTGGGCCTACCAGTCTCAGCCTTGATGATGCGGCCGTAGAACTTATCAGGGTAAAATCTGCTGATGAACTGTACCAGGCTGCCAGCCGCTATTTTGATGCATGTGACATTGCAATCTTCGCTGCGGCAGTAGCTGATTACCGCCCAAAGACCAAACATAATCAGAAGCTCAAGAAACAGTCGGAAGAGCTGAGCATTGAGATGGTGAAAACGGTAGATATAGCCAAAAGCCTGGGCGAAAAGAAGCAAAAGCAATTTACAGTAGGTTTTGCGCTCGAAACGCAGAACGAGCAGGCTAATGCACTTAAAAAACTGACTTCAAAAAACCTGGATATGATTGTTTTAAATTCGTTGAACGATCAGGGTGCCGGATTTGGTTACGATACCAACCAGGTAAAAATTTTCCTGAAAAGGGCACAAGAGCCCCATACCTTTGCGTTAAAGTCAAAGCAGGAAGTTGCTGAAGATATCGTGCGCCTAATTATTGAAAATTACCATGCTTAAAAGTCTGTCATTTTCTCTCTTAATGCTCGCTTTCCTCTCTGGCAACCTGTCGGCCCAGGAACTGAACGCCAATGTAGTGGTAAATTTCCAGCAGGTAGAGACGACCGAAACGCGCATATTTACCGATATGGAAAATGCCTTTGAGCAGTTTCTCAACAACCGAAAGTGGACGGATGATGCTTTTGCGCCTGAAGAACGCATCAATTGCAACCTGATAGTCAATATTGACGATATGCCTGTCATGGGTACCTTTCAGGCTACTGTACAGATACAGTCATCCCGGCCTATTTATGGCACCAACTATGAATCACTGATGTTCAATTTTGCCGACCGCGACTGGTCGTTTCAGTATGCCGAATCACAACCTTTAGAGTTTAACCTCAATAATTTCACGAATAATGTCAGCAGCCTGCTGGCCTACTACGCCTATATTATTATTGGTATTGATTATGATTCTTTCAGCCCCCTTGGCGGGCAGAAGTATTTTGAGAATGCTCAACTTATTGTCAACAATGCCCAGCAGCAGGGAGGAGCAGGCTGGGATCAGTTTGGCAGCAGTCGCCGCAGAAACCGGTTCTGGCTGGTAGAAAATTACATCAACCCCCAGATGAAAGCAATAAGAGAGGGTATTTACGCTTATCACCGCAGCGGCCTGGATACATTTCTGGAAAATGAAGAAGAAAGCCGTCAGAATATGCTCTCCGGTATCAAACAGATACAGGAGGTAAGTAAACTCTTCCCGCAATCCATCCTGCTGATCTCCTTTTTTGATGCCAAGAACGACGAGATCGTCAGTGTTTTTTCCAAAGGTGATACTCAGATCAGAAGAGATGCCTACAATGCACTGGTAGAGATCAACCCTACCCAAAGAGAAGAATACAACATCATCATTAATAACTGATTACTTAAATTAAGTATAGCAGTTCTTCTTTGAAATGTTTCAAACTCCTTTTACATTTGTTATACTTAAAATAAGAACTTCTGCCAGCAAAAAAAGCCGTATTATAAGCCTGATGCCTGGAGAAACTGACTAATTTATATCAAATATTTCATGTGACATGAAGACTGCAAAGTTGGTATGGCTTCCTTGCGAAAAAGAACAAAACTTAACCTAAACCTCGTTTAGATGTTACGAAGGCATATGCCTGCTATTTATGAGCCTGATTACTGTAATCATACTAATGCTTTGACCTGGGCCGTCTGATTTATTCTCAACAGGTGCTCAATTTGTCGCTTGTCTATGCTGAAAAATTTAGTAATTAAAAACTATGCGCTTTTGCAGTCTCTTGAAATGGAGCCTTCTCAGGCGCTCAACATCATTACCGGGGAAACAGGTGCTGGCAAATCTATTATGCTGGGCGCCATCGGTTTGCTTTTAGGTAACCGGGCCGATAAAAAAAGCCTCTACAATGAGGACAACAAATGTGTCATCGAAGGCACATTTACGGTAAGTAAGTACCAGTTAGAATCCATCTTTGACAGAGAAGAACTTGACTATGACCCGGTATGTATACTAAGACGCGAAATTACCCCCAGCGGTAAATCTCGGGCTTTTATCAATGATACGCCCGTCAGGCTGGAAACCATGAAAGGGGTAGGCCGCTTCCTGGTGGATATTCATAGCCAACACGACAGCCTGCTGCTGGGTGACGCAAGTTATCAGCTTGAGATTATTGATGCCTTTGCCGGTAATGAAAAACTTTTGAAAATTTACCAGCAGTCGTACCAGCAGTTTCGCAGAACACGTTATGAATATGAGCGGCTGAGAAATGAGGCCTCCGGCATGAAAAAAGAAGCTGATTACCACCAGTTTCTGCTGGATGAGCTGCTCAAAGCAAAGCTGCAGGCCGGTGAGCAGAGTAGCCTGGAAGAAGAGCTTCAGGTGATGGAAAATGCCGGTAACATCAAAGAGCACCTCAGCATACTTACCACTGTACTGAACAATGACACCCACAGCGTAGATGACCTTCTGGTGCAGGGCAAGCAGTCGCTAAGCCGAATTGCCTCCTATTCTCAAAAATATGAAGCCCTGTACCGCCGACTTGAGAGTTGCCTGATTGAGCTAAGAGACATACATGCTGAGGCAGAAAGTGCGGCCCTGGAGGTTGATTTTGACTTTGATAGAGTGGAAGCTACCCGGGAGCGTCTTAATATTATTTACCAACTGCAGCAGAAGCACCAGGTTGACTCTGTAGAGGAACTCCTAGCCATACAGGCCGATCTGGAAAGCCGACTGGAAAAAGTACTGAACCTGGATGGCGAAATTGAGAGACTAAAATCCGTAAAAGATGCGGCTTTTCATGAGATGATGCAGCATGCCAAAAGGCTTAGTCTGTCGCGGCGTGAGGTGTTTTCAGCCTTCACGCAGGAAATCACCTCTCTGCTGAAGAACCTGGGCATACCTGACGCCAGCATGGCAGTAGAACTCAAGGAGACAGAACCTACAGACAGTGGCATTGATGAGATTAACCTCCTTTTTAGTGCTAATAAAGGCATTGCTCCCCAGGAAATCAGGGCCGTAGCTTCGGGAGGCGAGTTTTCGCGCCTGATGTTCTGCATCAAGTACCTCCTGGCTGACAAGATTTCTCTGCCTACCATCATTTTTGACGAAATTGATACCGGCGTATCCGGTGAGATTGCCATGAAAATGGTGAACATGATGAAAGAAATGGCTAAAAATCACCAGGTGATTGCGATTAGTCATTTACCACAGGTAGCTGCCAAAGGAGATGCTCATTATTTTGTCTATAAAGACAACAGTCTGGACAAAGCAGTCAGCAAGATCAAAAAGCTTTCGCAGCATGAAAGAGTAGAAGAGATTGCTAAAATGATAGGAGGCAGCAACCCCTCCAGTATAGCTTTTGAGAATGCTAAAGAACTTCTAGCCTAACTGCTTATTCTCCGGGTCTCACTGGTCCGGAGCGCATTGACAAAGCCCACTATCCCTCCCATCAGGTGTGACTCCCAGGATACGCCCTGGTGATTAGGAAACACTCCATAAAATAACCCACCGTAGATAATTACTATGATGATGGAGATAAAGAGTGATTTAAAATCACGACGAAAAAAACCGAAGAAGATCAGGAAAGAAGCCAGGCCATAAATAAGCCCGCTGGCACCTATATGAAAGGCTGGCCGGGCAAAAAGCCACACCAGTACACCAGGTAGAAAGTAGCACTGTAAAAAAACCCTGGTAGCAATACGGTCATAAAACATGTAAATCATGGTTCCCAGAAAAAGAAGAGGAATTGTGTTAGAAGCCAGATGCTGTATGCTGCCATGTAATAAAGGGGCTGTGATGATTCCCAGCAGGCCGCTGATCGTTCTGGGCCAAATACCAAAAAGGGCAAAATCAATTTTGTAGGTGTATTCAAAAAGCAGTACCGCCCACATCAGCATCACAAGGCGCGCCGGAACGATAATGCTTGAACTTATAGTTTGCATGTCATTTTCTGATTTGGGCAGTTTTATCGCCCACATAAATTAACTCAAGGAAAATCGGCAGATGATCGCTGAAGCCTCCCAGATAGCGAAAACCTGCATAGGTTCTGTAAGGTTTGACACCTCCAAAGCTTTTGTCTTTTTCCAGTAACCACTCGGGATGGAAAATAAAGGCTCTTCCATTTTGAACAATGGTACTTGCCTCGCCTTTGCTATCCAACAGTGAAGCGCTTACCCACATATGATCAAAATGGCTCCACTTCCCCTGGTGCTTATGCGTACCCAGGAAATCCTGCTGAGAGATATTTTTCAGGAAATGATCGTCGGGAGCTAATGTCTTCAGGCTTTCATCAGCCGGTTCGTCGTTGAAATCACCTGTAACCACTACGTGGGCCTCAGGGTCCTGTTCAAATAGCGCACTGACCTTTTGGTGAACCAGTCTTGCCGCATACATCCTGTTCGCTGCCGAAGCCTGCGCTCCTCCATAGCGTGAGGGCCAGTGATTGACAAAAAGGTGTACCGTATCCATACCCTCAGGTTGTACTTTCAGGTACAGGATGTCCCGGCTTTTGCGCCAGGCTTCTCCGGGAAAGTTAAGTGCGATAAAGGCAGTATCCAGTAGTTTAACCTCTTTAGATCTATACAAAACTGCCAGGTCAATTCCTCTCCTATCGGGGGAGTCTTGGTGTACGATCTGGTAGGCATGCCTGAGCAGAGGCGTTTCGGATAATAGATCTTCCAGTACCTTGCGATTCTCTACTTCTGCCAGGCAGATGATCTCGGGCAGTTCCCAGCCTCCCAAGCCCACGATTGTTTTGTAAAGGTGATGGAGCTTCTTCTGGTACCTGTCCCTTTTCCATGCCCGCATGCTGTAAGGCACATACTCATCATCATTGGTCAGTGAATCATCCTGGGTATCAAAGAGATTCTCTACATTCCAGAAAACGATCTGTGCCCCCTGTCGTGCGACTGGCGCAGCATCCTGTGCTGATAGCTTTGAGATGGAACAGGTAAACAAAAAGTAAAAAAGGCATTTCCTAAACATTGTATAAGCTTTGTATGCAAAATAAGGAGAATGCCTGTTTATGCCGCTTCAATCAATCCTACTTTCTTACGCTACAGAGGAATATTTCCATGCTTTTTCCGGGGACGAGTATCTACCTTGTTCTCAAGCATTTTAAAAGCCTTGATCAGTTTAGTACGGGTATCTTCAGGAAAGATCACCTCATCAATGTAACCACGCTGTGCTGCCATGTAAGGATTGGCAAAACGGGCGGTGTACTCATCAATTTTTTCCTGCAGCTTGGTCTCTTTATCTTCCGCTGCTGATATCTCTTTTCTAAATATAATTTCCGCTGCTCCCTTGGCACCCATCACAGCGATCTCTGCGCTGGGCCAGGCGTAATTGATATCGGCACCAATATGCTTGGAGTTCATCACATCATATGCCCCTCCGTAAGCCTTACGGGTGATGACCGTCACCCTGGGTACCGTGGCCTCACTGAAGGCATACAGGAGTTTGGCCCCATTGGTAATGATAGCATTCCACTCCTGGTCGGTACCCGGCAGGAAACCGGGAACATCTTCCAGCACCAGCAGGGGGATATTAAAGCTATCACAAAAGCGTACGAAGCGAGCTCCCTTTACACTGGCATTGATATCCAACACCCCCGCCAGGCTGGCTGGCTGATTACCCACTATGCCTATACTTCTGCCGGCGAGGCGGCCAAAACCTACGACAATATTTTCAGCGAAGTTTTCATGAACTTCCATGAAGGAATCAGCATCAATAATGCCTTGTATCACCTCCCGCATATCGTAGGGCTGATTCGGGTTTTCGGGAATAATATCATTGAGTTCTTTGCGTGACTCGTCTTCCTTCAGGGTATAGGGAAACTGAGGTGCATATTCTTCGCAGTTCTGAGGAATATAAGAAAATAATCTCCGCAGGTCTTTGATGCATTGCATCTCATTTTTACTGGCAAAATGGGCAATTCCGCTTTTTCTGCTATGCGTCAGCGCTCCCCCAAGTTCTTCAGCCGTCACGTCTTCCTGGGTAACGGTTTTTACGACGTTTGGCCCAGTAACAAACATATAGGAAGTTTTTTCTACCATAAAGATAAAATCAGTGATAGCCGGGGAATAAACTGCACCACCTGCGCAGGGACCCATGATGGCAGAAATTTGTGGAACGACCCCTGAAGCCAGGGTATTTCTGTAAAAGATGTCGGCATAGCCTCCCAGAGATACTACTCCCTCCTGTATACGAGCTCCGCCTGAATCATTGAGGCCGATCAGGGGCGCACCATTTTTCATGGCCAATTCCATGATCTTGACGATTTTTTCGGCATGTGTTTCGGAGAGAGAGCCACCAAAGACAGTAAAATCCTGCGAGAAAACGTAGACCAGCCTTCCGTCAATGGTACCATAACCAGTAACTACCCCATCGCCCGGGTACTTCTGGTTTTCCAGCCCAAAAGCAGTACTTCTATGCTCCACCAGCCTGCCAATTTCTTCAAAAGAACCCTCGTCGACAAGCAGCGCCACACGTTCGCGAGCTGTAAGCTTTCCTTTATCATGCTGCGCCTTTATTCGCTCCTCCCCTCCTCCGAGCATTGCCTGCTCGTTCTTTTCTCTGAGCTGATGAAATTTTTGTTCTTTACTTAAGATTTGGTCGGTAGCCTGCTTTTGTATTTCTTTCATAAATGTGTGCTAATTTAAATAGGCCTAAATATAGGTATATATTATAAAGCATGTAATTTCGCATGGCATTTGCCTTCAAGATTTGTCCATTAATGCTGTAAATCAGTCACAGCAAAACTCCTATGAAGAAGCGTGTCTTAGCTGTAATTGACCTGGGAACCAATACTTTTCATCTGCTCATAGTAAAAGTAGAAGCTGATGGTACCTATCAGTTCATTCATCGTGACCGGCGTGCCGTCATGATCGGAAAGGGAGGTATCAATAAAGGCCTCATTACCAAGGAGGCCCAAGGCAGAGCGCTGGCAGCTATTGAAGCCTTCAGTCAAACCATCAAAGATTACCAGATAGATGAGGTACATGCTACTGCTACCAGTGCTTTCAGAAACGCAAGTAATCAGGATGAAATCGTTCGGCTTATCAAAGAAAAGACAGGCATATCAGTGTTAGTGATTGATGGTGAGCGTGAGGCAGAGTTGATTTTCATGGGAGTAAAAGAAGCACTTACGCTTGACGAAGAAAACGGCCTGATCATGGATATTGGCGGAGGAAGTGTAGAACTCATCATCTGTAATGCCAGGCAGATACACTGGAAACGCAGTTTCGAGATCGGCGCCCAGCGCCTGCTGGATAGGTTTGAAATCAAAGATCCTATCTCAAATGACAATATCAACGAACTCAATGCCTATTTTGAACAACAGCTGACCGAACTCATACAAGCTGCCACCATGTATCAGCCTCAAACGCTTATCGGAGCTTCCGGTACCTTTGACACCTTTAGTGACATTTACCTGGCCAGGCAGCAGCAAAAAGTAGTAGAGTCTGATGGGGAACTGCCCCTGAATTATCAAAGCTTTCTGGAAACACACCATGCCCTGACCCATAAAAACCGACAGGAACGTATGCAGATCTCTGGTATGATAGAAATGCGGGTAGATATGATCGTTGTAGCTTCCTGCCTGGTTCAATTTATTATGCAGCGTCTTCAGATCAATAAAATCAGGGTTTCAGCCTATGCACTTAAAGAAGGGCTACTACGACAAATCATTGATCAGCAAAACTGAGAGAAATCCCATTCATCATGTCTAATTTTTCACCCCACAATTTAAAATCCTTCACCAGGGACATTTTTTTGAAACTGGGCTGCCCGCTTAAAGATGCCGAACTGGCTGCCGATGTACTTCTGAGTGCCGATCTACGAGGGGTAGACTCTCACGGAGTGGCCCGCCTGGACGGCTACATACGCCTCTGGGAACAAAAGCGTATCAATGCGAGGCCCGAAATCCGCATTGTACACGAAACACCCAGCACTGCCGTAGTAGATGGTGATGCAGGGCTGGGCCTGGTAGTAGCTCCTTACGCCATGACTATTGCAATAGAAAAAGCACGTGCAGCGGGTACCGGCTGGGTGAGTGTAAGAAACTCCAACCACTTTGGCATAGCCGGCTTTCATGCCATGATGGCTTTACCACACGATATGATCGGCCTGGCTATGACCAATGCCAGCCCTTTGGTAGCCCCCACTTTTTCTACCGAACGGATGCTGGGCACCAATCCCATCGCTGTGGCTATACCTGCCAAGGAGCAGCCTCCATTTGTGGCTGATTTTGCCACCACTACCGCTGCCAACGGCAAGCTTGAAATACTACAGAGAAAGAAGGAAAAAGCCCCGCTTGGCTGGGTGCAGGATGCCAAAGGCCAGTCATCTGATGATCCTTCTGAGCTTTCAAGAGGAGGCGCTCTTTTACCGCTTGGTAGCGATCCTGAACGAGGAAATCATAAGGGTTACTGCCTCGGTTCAATCGTTGATATCTTTTCTGCTGTTTTCTCAGGTGCCAATTACGGACCCTGGGTACCTCCTTTCGTAAGTTTCCTGCAGCCCCCTTCAGACCCGGTGGGTAAAGGCATAGGTCATTTTGTGGGCGCAATGAGAATAGATGCCTTCAGACCGGCAGATGAATTTAAGCAGCATATGGATCAGTGGGTCAAACGATTCAGAAAGGCAGAAGCAGCAGAAGGGCATGAGCAGGTACAAATCCCTGGTGACCAGGAGCGAATGATACAGGAAAAAAGAGAAGTAGAAGGTATTCCGCTGCTACCTGCCGTAGAAGAAAAGCTTCAGCAGATGGCCGAGAGGTTTGGCATTACACTTACAGCATAAAACCTACATTGATTACCCAAGGGCTGTTGTAGGGAGAGCGCAGGTTGTCATGCATCACGTTGTAGAGGGCAGATAATGTCACTCCGCCTCTGTTTCCCATTGGCTGAAATATACCCCCACCCAGAAAAAGGCCTGGCACCCAGTTTCTGACCAGCCTGTCATCTTGTACAAATTCAGCATTCAGGTTCTCGTATTCGCCGTGAGCAAAAAACTGCCTGCCTACCATGTGGCGCGCAAACACACGTCCGCCGTAAATGCTGCTGCCCTCAAAGCCTCTGAACTTAAGGTACCGATAAGTAAATCCCGGACCCGCTGTAAAGCGATTAGTTACACGATAACCCACCATGGGAGATATATCAATAAATGTTATGTTACCAAACTGCAGGTTGAAGTTACCTCCCAGCGAAATTTTATCCCACAATTTGTTATCGTCTCTTTGTAGGTACTCGTCTTCATTCTGTGCAAGCACATTAAAAGATAAGAGAAGGCCCAAACTAAAGAATATAAGCTTTTTCATCTTTGGTATGTATTACTGCGTTATTATGACGTAAACATCCTCATCAGGTTTCTTCATGAGGTAGTTTTCACGGGCAAATTTCTCAAGTAGCTCATCATTGCTCATAAGCTCTTTGCGATCTTTTTCAACTTCACCTATTTTTTCCAGGTAGAAGCTTTTTTCTTTTTCCAGTTTATCCAGCTTACGTGAAAGTTTGATCTGGGCACCAAGGTTGTTAGCATCCAGAAAAAACATCCAGAACATGAAACCTATGGAAAAGAGGAAAAAGAAATTTTTGGCAAATCCCGGAATTCTGTTTACCAGTTTCATATGCAGGGTATTTAAAACTATAACGAAGCCAGTTGGATTATAAGTACCATGTCCCGAAAAAGAAAATGCAATTCTAAATAAAGAATTGCATTAATCTACTTAAATAAAGACGTATATACGCTTATATGTTATAATAATTTTGCAGGATAGTAGGCAGCCACTCCCAGTTCCTCTTCGATACGGATCAGCTGATTGTATTTAGCCATACGGTCAGAACGTGAAGCAGAACCGGTTTTGATCTGTCCGGCATTCAGAGCCACTGCCAGGTCAGCAATAAAATTGTCTTCTGTTTCGCCAGAACGATGAGATATGACACTTTTGTAGCCATTTCGCTTGGCCAGGTTAACAGTATTGATGGTCTCTGTGAGGGAGCCGATCTGGTTAACTTTGATCAGAATGGAATTACCAATTCCTTTATCAATACCCTCCTGAAGACGGTTAACGTTGGTCACAAAAAGGTCGTCGCCTACGAGCTGGCATTTATCTTTGAGCAGGTCAGTATGTTTCTTCCAGCCATCCCAATCATCTTCGCTCATACCATCTTCTATAGAAATGATGGGATACTGATCAACCCATTCCTTCCAGTAGTTGGCCATATCCTGAGATGATAGCTCGTCTCCGGAAGAAGACAACTTGTAAATTTTCTTTTCGCTATCATAAAACTCCGTGGAAGCTGCATCCAGAGCAATAAATATTTCCTCACCGGGCTTATAACCGGCCTTTTCTATCGCCTGCAACACTACTTCTATGGCCTCTTTGTTAGAGGCGATATTGGGAGCAAAACCTCCCTCATCACCCACATTGGTAGATAAATTCTTACTTTTAAGTACCTGCTTCAGGGTGTGGAATATCTCAGTACCCATACGCAAGGCCTCAGAAAAACTAGCTGTCTTTACCGGCATGACCATAAATTCCTGGAAATCAATGGCATTATCAGCATGGCTGCCACCATTGAGAATATTCATCATAGGTACAGGCAAGGTGTTAGCGTTTACGCCACCAATGTACCGGTAAAGAGGTTGCCGCAGCTCCTGGGCAGCAGCTTTGGCCACAGCCAGCGACACTCCTAATATAGCATTCGCACCAAGTTTTGACTTGTTAGGCGTTCCATCCAGATCAATCATATTCTGATCAACCAGATTTTGTTCAAAAACAGACATTCCCAGCAGCTTCTGCGCAATCATCTGATTTACATTTTCCACAGCCTTAGACACTCCTTTACCTACAAAGCGGCTTTTGTCATTGTCTCTGAGTTCTACTGCTTCATGTTGTCCGGTAGAAGCGCCGGAAGGTACTGCAGCCCTACCCATGATATTGTTGGCAGTAACTACATCAACTTCTACAGTAGGATTACCCCTGGAATCAAGGATCTGACGGGCGTGAACTTTTTTTATGATACTCATGCTAAAAAAATTTAGTGTGCTTTTGATTTGGTTATTTTAATGAGAACTGATTATTCATGCATCAGTTTCATGAACTGATCAAAGAGATATTGCGAATCGTGTGGGCCAGGCGATGATTCAGGATGGTACTGAACCGAAAAAGCTTTTCTGTCCAGCATCCGGATTCCTGCTACGGTTTGATCGTTGAGATTAATATGGGTAACCTTGAGGTTCTTATTGGCTTTTGCCTTCTCCATACTTACTGAAAAACCGTGGTTTTGCGAAGTAATTTCACTTTTGCCGGTTTCCAGGTTTTTCACCGGATGGTTTAGGCCCCGGTGGCCATGGTGCATCTTATAAGTAGGAACATCATTAGCACGCGCCAGTATCTGATGTCCGAGGCAAATCCCAAAAAGCGGATTGTTATCATTAAGGATATTTCTGACGGTATTAACGGCATATTCCATAGGTTCAGGGTCGCCAGGACCATTGGATATGAAGTAGCCATCGGGATTCCACTTCTTCATCTCCTCTATAGAAGTGGTTGCCGGAAAAACTTTCAGATAACAGTTTCTTTCAGAAAGATTTTTGAGGATGCTTTTTTTAATACCTAAATCCAGTACAGCTACTTTTTTATCAGCTGACTCATTTCCAAGGGTATAAGCCTCCCGTGTGGTTACCTGTGTAGATAGCTCTAGACCGGCCATGGAAGGTACAGCCTGCAGCTTTTCTTTTAGTTGCTGAAGATCGCTTATATCTGATGATATAATTGCATTCATAGCTCCCTTAGTGCGAATGTGCCTGACCAGTTTGCGGGTATCGATATTGGTAATGCCTACAATTCCAGCTTTTTCAAGATAATGTTGTAGGTTATGGTCAGCATTAGTTCTACTATAGGTGTCAGAAAAGCTATTTACCACAAGTGCCCTGATCTTGGGTGTATCAGATTCCTGCTCAATATCAAGAACGCCGTAATTGCCTATATGTGAGGTTGTATTGACAATGATCTGCCCATAATAGGAAGGATCAGTATAAATTTCCTGGTAGCCGGTCATCCCGGTGTTGAAACAGATTTCTCCTCCCATAGTACCGGTCTTACCGATGGCTTGTCCATGATACACGGTTCCATCTTCGAGAAGCAGTATAGCTGAGGGTTTAGGTTGCGATTTCATGCATGTAATTTTAAGGAAGTTTAAAATTATATACTAAAAAAAAAGGGATTAAACCGATTTTTAGATCGGCTTTAATCCCTTATGTCAAGATAAATGTAAGATTATTTTTCTTCTTTTTCCTGAGTTTCATCAGATCCTTCCGAAGATTCATCAGATGAAGCTTTCTCTTCGGAAGCTTCAGGTTTTTCGGTTTTTTCTGCCGCTGTTGGAGCCTTTTCAGCAGCTGAAGTTTCAGAAGATGAGTCGGAGGATTTTTTTCCGGAACGACGGCTTCTTCTTGTACGTTTCTTGGTAGTATCTTCAGTCTGATAGATGTCGTTGAAATCAACAAGTTCTATCATACACATATCAGCATTGTCACCCAGTCGGTTGCCAAGTTTGATGATACGAGTATAACCTCCGGGTCTGTCAGCCACTTTCTCAGCTACTTCATCAAAAAGAATTCTGGAAGATTCTTTATCCTGAAGATAAGAAAACACAACTCTTCTTGAATGAGTAGTGTCATACTTAGATTTTGTGATAAGAGGCTCTACATACCTTTTTAATGCCTTTGCTTTAGCAGTGGTGGTAGTGATTCTTTTATTTAGGATCAGTGAAGCAGCCATGTTCGCAAGCATTGCTTTGCGGTGAGGAGCTGTACGACCCAGATGATTTATTTTTTTCGCGTGTCTCATTGCGTACTACTATTATCAGCTATCTGCCTATCTTAATTAATCTTCTTCTAATTTATATTTGGCAACCTCCATCCCAAAGGTAAGGTTCTTATCTGCCACAAGCTGCTCAAGTTCTGCAAGTGATTTTTTCCCAAAGTTGCGGAACTTCATCATATCAGAGATTTCAAGCTGAACAAGATCTCCAAGCGTCTTCACATCGGCAGCCTTGAGGCAGTTGTAAGCTCTCACTGAAAGATCAAGATCATTCAGGGGAGTCTTGAGCAGCTTACGCATATGAAGCATTTCTTCATCTACAGTTTCAGGTTCACCTTGTTGAGGAGTCTCCAGGATCATATTCTGATCAGAGAAAAGCATGAAATGCTTGATGAGAATATTTGCTGCACCTTTTAAAGCCTCTTCAGGATGTATAGAGCCATCAGTCAGTATATCAATAGTCAACTGCTCATAGTCAGTCCGCTGCTCAACACGCGTATTTTCAACGCTGTACTTAACATTCTTGACAGGGGTAAAGATAGAATCTATATAAATGATGCCGAGGTTAGTATCATTCTGCCGATTTTCTTCTGAAGGCACGTATCCTCTTCCCTTTTCAATATATAATTCCAGCTCAATATCTACGTTCTCATCCAGGTTACAGATGATCAGGTCAGGGTTTAGTACTTCAAATGAAGTGGTACTTTTCTGAATATCAGCTCCGGAAAAAGTGGATTGGTTTTTTAGATGTACTACAATTTTGTTATCCACAAAATCATCAGCAACTTTCTTAAACCTCACCATTTTCATGTTGAGAATGATTTCAGAAACATCCTCTACAACGCCCTCAATAGTAGAGAATTCATGCATGACGCCAGGTATCTTTATACCGACAATGGCATAACCCTCCAAAGATGATAATAGTATTCTTCTTAATGCATTACCAATGGTAACCCCATATCCTCTTTCAAGCGGCTTGAATGTAAACAGACCATGAAAGTTGTCTGCTTTATCCATTACCACCTTTTCGGGCATTTGAAATGCTAAAATTGACATATTAAAATTATAAATTTAAAAAAACTGGGACGTAAACTATTACTTTGAGTATAGCTCGACGATTAGTTGCTCCTGTATATTTTCAGGAATTTCATCTCTCGGAGGCATGTTAGTGAATCTTCCGGACATTTGTGATCTATCCCATTCTAGCCAACTAAACCTACTTGCATTGTGACTTGCCAAGCTATCAGTAATGGCTACTAAAGACTTTGACTTTTCTCTTACTCCCACTATATCGCCAGATTTAACTGTAAAAGAAGGAACATTGACAATTTCTCCGTTTACTGTAATATGCTTATGCGTTACTAGTTGCCTTGCAGCTCGGCGTGTGGGTGCAATTCCAAGACGAAAAACTACATTGTCTAACCTTGACTCCAGAAGCTGAAGAAGAATTTCACCGGTAATGCCCTGACTACGGTTAGCTCTTTCAAAAATATTAGCAAACTGCCTTTCAAGTACACCATAAGTATACTTGGCTTTTTGCTTGGCCATAAGCTGTACAGCGTATTCAGACTGCTTACGTCTTCTGCCACGACCATGCTGTCCGGGAGGATAGCTTTTTTTCTGAAGGGCCTTACTGGGGCCAAAGATTGGATCGTTAAATTTTCTAGCAACCTTGGATTTAGGGCCTCTATATCTTGCCATAATGTAAATTCAGTTTTATACTCTTCTTCTTTTAGGAGGACGGCAGCCATTGTGAGGTAATGGAGTCACATCTTTGATCATGACAACTTCAAGTCCTGTATTTTGCAAAGTACGTATTGCTGACTCTCTGCCTGCTCCAGGACCTTTAATAAAAACCTCAACTTTTCTCATACCTAAATCATAGGCTGTCTGAGCGCAGTTGGCGGCAGCAGTCTGAGCTGCGTAAGGGGTATTCTTTTTTGATCCCTTAAAGCCCATTTTACCTGCAGAAGCCCAGGACACTACCTGACCTGACATATTTGTAATTGAGATAATAATATTGTTGAATGAGGCTTTTATATGTGCCTGACCCATTGATTCAACAGCTACTACTCTCTTTTTAGCTTTATCTTTTCTTTTCTGAGCCATATTACTTACTACTTAGTAGCTTTCTTTTTATTTGCAACTGTCTTACGCTTTCCTTTACGCGTACGAGCATTATTTTTGGTCTTCTGCCCTCTTACAGGCAAGCCTTTGCGGTGACGCAATCCTCTGTAGCAACCAATATCCATCAAACGTTTGATGCTCATTTGTACTTCAGATTTCAGCACACCTTCTACCTTATGCTCATTAGCAATGATAGAACGAACATTATTTGACTCATCATCATCCCATTCGCCCACCTTTTTATCAGGATCTACTCCAGCCTTATCAAGAATCATTAAGGCTGAACTTCTGCCTATACCAAAGATATAGGTGAGCGCAATTGCGCCTCTTTTATTATCGGGAATATCTACGCCTGCTATTCTAGCCATAATTAACCTTGTCTTTGCTTAAATCTAGGATTCTTCTTATTGATCACGTATAGCTTACCTTTCCTCCTGACAATTTTGCAGTCGGCGCTACGCTTTTTGATAGATGCTTTAACTTTCATATCTATTTATATCTGTACACTATTCTACCTTTTGACAAATCATAAGGAGACATTTCAAGCTTAACCCTGTCTCCGGGGAGGATTTTTATGTAATTCATCCTCATTTTACCTGATATATGCGCAATCACCTGATGGCCGTTTTCAAGTTCAACTCTGAACATTGCATTTGAAAGTGCTTCTACGATTGTACCATCCTGTTCTATAGATGATTGTTTAGCCATATTAAGTTTAAGATTTAAAAATTAAGTTTATCTGTTATGCTACAGCAGCATTCTCAGATCTACCTTTAACTCTTCCAGATTTCATCATACCTTCATAATGTCTCATGAGCAGGTAACTTTCAATCTGTTGTAATGTATCAAGAATAACACCTACCATGATAAGCAATGAGGTTCCACCATAGAAGTAAGAAAACTCAGTGGTTATACCTGCAATCATAGCTATAGCTGGCATAATGGCAATAACAGCAAGGAATAATGAGCCAGGTAGCGTGATTCTTGACAAAACATTATCTATATATTCAGCAGTAGGCTTGCCCGGTTTGATACCAGGAACAAAACCACCATTCCTCTTCATGTCATCAGCAATCTGACTTGAATTGATAGTAATTGCAGTATAGAAAAACGTGAAGAGAATAATCATGACAGCAAAAACAAGATTGTATTGCCATGAAGAAACATCTGAAAACGTACTACCTATAGCAGCAGCAATATCATTATTATCTGCCCAGATACCAGCAACCAATCCCGGCAAAAACATGAGTGACTGCGCGAAAATGATAGGCATCACACCAGAGGCATTTACTTTCAGAGGTATGTATTGTCTCTGTCCTCCATAGACTTTGTTTCCTACTACCTGCTTGGCATATTGTACAGGGATTCTTCTTACTGCCTGAGTAAGCATAACCGCTGCCATCACAACGAAAAAGAGAGCCACTATTTCAATCACAAAGAGCAACAGTCCATTCATTCCTTTGGATAAACCTTCAGCCACAATAGCCCCAGGAAATCTGGAAATGATACCAATCATGATAAGCATAGAAATACCATTTCCCACGCCCTTATCAGTAATTTTCTCACCCAGCCACATACAGAAGATGGTACCAGAAGTAAGAATAATTAATGAGGAAATTGTAAAGAAGAAGCGGTCTATAAGTATGGCTTCAGGGGGCACAGCATAAGACAGATAACCTATACCCTGACCAAATGTAATAAAGATGGTAAGTATCCTGGTAATTTGAGTAATCTTCTTTCTTCCAGAATCGCCTTCTTTCTGAAGCTTCTGAAAATACGGTACAGCTACTGTAAGTAACTGTATCACAATAGAAGCGGAAATATAGGGCATAATGCCAAGACCGAAGATGGACGCATTACTAAAAGCACCTCCCAAGAAAGTGTCAAGTAAGCCAAAAATACCACCAGCATCACCACCAAGACGAGATGGATCTACTCCAGGTAAAACAACAAAAGAACCAAGACGAAAAATAATCAGGAAACCAAGGGTATTAAGTATCCTGGTTCGTAATTCTTCAATTGAGAAAATGTTGCGAATGGTGGTAATGAACTTCTTCATGGCTTTATAGTTTATTTACCGAGCCTCCAGCTTCCTCAATGGCCTTAATGGCAGAAGCAGAAAATGCATGTGCTTCTACTGTAAGCTTAGCGGTAAGCTGTCCGTCCCCTAATATCTTTACTCTATCCTTTTTACCAATAAGACCGTTATTTACTAAGCTATCTATAGTAAAAGAAGTTTCATTTGTTTTTTCTGAAAGCGACTGTAATTGTCCGATGTTGATAGCACTATAAGCTATACGGTTCGGGTTTTTAAAGCCAAATTTAGGTACGCGTCGCTGTAAAGGCATCTGACCACCTTCAAAACCAGCCTTTTTCTTGTAGCCTGATCTTGATTTTGCTCCTTTGTGTCCACGAGCTGCAGTACCTCCAAAACCTGAACCTTCGCCTCTTCCCAGGCGCTTTCCTGTTTTGACCGAACCACTGGCAGGTTTTAATGTATGTAAATCCATTTCTTAAGCTTCAATAACGTTAACCAAATGTGATACTTTCCTGATCATACCACTGATTTGAGGAGTATTCTCAACCTCTACAGATTTATTGATCTTACCGAGACCCAATGCCTTTATTGTGGCTTTTTGGTTCTTCGGTCTTTTTATAATACTTCTAACTTGGGTAATTTTTACTTTCGCCATGAGTTCTTAGCCGTTAAAAACTTTTTCCAATGTAACACCTCTTTGTTGAGCTACCGTATAAGCATCCCTCATATTAGCCAAAGCATCAAAAGTCGCCTTTACTACGTTATGCGGATTTGACGACCCTTTAGATTTAGCCAATACATCATGTACACCGGCACTTTCAAGTACAGCACGCATAGCACCACCCGCTATAACGCCAGTACCAGGTGAAGCTGGCTTGATAAGAACAAAACCTCCGCTGTACTTACCAATGGTTTCGTGAGGAATGGTACCCTTACGAATTGGAACTTTTAGCAGGTTTTTCTTGGCATCATCTACTCCTTTGGTTATAGCATCTGTTACTTCATTAGCTTTACCTAATCCGTAGCCTACTACTCCATCGCCATTACCCACTACCACGATAGCAGCAAAGCTAAAACGCCTTCCGCCTTTTACTACTTTTGCTACTCTTTTGATAGCAACTACGCGTTCTTTGAGATCGATTTCGCTAGCTTTTACTGATCTTATGTTTTGTGCCATTTATTTAAAATTTTAAACCTGCTTCTCTGGCTCCCTCCGCTAATGCTTTCACTTGTCCGTGATAAAGGTATCCGTTTCTGTCAAAAACAACTTCAGAGATACCACTAGATACAGCCTTCTCAGCTAGTTTTTTCCCAACCTCCTTGGCTGTTTCAACATTGGCATGCTCTGCTTTCATCTCCACAGATGAAGCAAATGCCAATGTACTACCCAAGTCGTCGTTTATAAGCTGGGCATAAATGGCTTTGTTGCTTTTGTATACTGAGAGTCTTGGACGCTCAGATGTACCCTTAATTTTTTTCCGGATACTTCTTTTTATCCTGAGCCTTCTTTGAGATTTCTTTTTAGTAACAGACATGTTAATTATTATTTACTTGCTGTCTTACCAGCTTTGCGTCTTACTTGTTCTCCTACAAACCTCACACCCTTACCTTTGTATGGCTCAACAGGGCGTAGAGATTTAATTTTGGCTGCTACCTGGCCTATAAGTTGCTTATCGTTACTCTCGAGAGTAAGTGTGGGATTCTTTCCCTTGGCTGTTTCAGCTGAGGCACTGATACCTTCAGGTAAAGACATAAAAATGTTGTGGGAATAACCCAGGTTCAACTCTATAATATCCTGCTGAACGTTTACACGATAACCTACACCTACTAACTCAAGCTGCTTCTTATACCCACTGTTTACCCCAACCACCATATTTTGGATAAGAGCACGTGTAAGTCCATGAAGTGCTTTATGTCTTTTCTGATCAGTAGGCCTTTTTACAACCAACTGACTGTCATTAATTTCCACTTCCAGTTCAGGGCTAATTTCCTGAATCAGTTCTCCCTTTGGACCTTTTACCTTAATGATATTATTATCTTTGGTAATTGTCACACCCTGAGGAATAGCAATGGGTAATTTTCCTATACGTGACATATATTTCTATTAATAGACGTAACAAAGTATTTCGCCACCCACATTGAGTTCACGAGCTTCCTTATCTGTAATAACTCCTCTTGAGGTAGATAAAATGGCAAGACCCAAACCGTTCAAGACTCTTGGCAATGACTCTGCTTTGGTGTATTTACGAAGACCAGGCTTGCTTATTCTTTCCAGGTGTACAATAGCAGGTGCCTTATCTTTAGGATTGTATTTAAGAGCGATTTTGATCACTCCCTGATGACCAGCATTGTCATCAAACTTATAATTCTGTATATAGCCTTTGTCAAAAAGCACTTTAGTAATTTCCTTCTTTATATTTGAAGCAGGAATTTCAACAACTCTGTGCCTGGCTTTTATGGCGTTTCTGACTCTGGTCAGATAATCTGATATAGGATCCGTTATCATTATAGATAAATATTACATGCTCATGAAAAAACGAAGTGCAAAGGTAGGATAATTTTTTTTAATAAAAAATATATTCTATCCTACCAACTAGCTTTGGTTACACCAGGTATCTTACCGTCTAAAGCCATCTCTCTAAATGTTACCCTGGAAATGCCAAATTTCCTCATGTATCCGCGAGGTCTTCCGGTAAGTTTGCAACGATTGTGAAGTCTTACTGGAGAAGCATTTTTGGGTAATTTATCAAGCGCTTCATAATCGCCCTGAGCTTTTAATTCTGCTCTCTTTTGCGCATACTTAGCTACCATGCGCTTTCTTTTTCTTTCTCTTGCTATTACTGATTGTCTTGCCATAATATTATCTGTTACTAGCTATGTTAGCGAAAGGCATTCCTAAGAGTTTCAGCAATTCGTAACACTCCTCATCTGTTTGGGCAGTAGTTACAAATGTAATATCCATTCCAGAGATCCTGTTAACTTTATCAATGCTGATTTCGGGGAAGATTATCTGCTCTTTAACTCCTAAAGTATAGTTACCTCTTCCATCGAAACCTTTATCGTTAATACCTCTAAAATCTCTAACCCGAGGTAAAGCAACTGAAGCCAAACGATCAATGAATTCGTACATTTTATTGGCACGGAGGGTTACTTTGGCACCTATGGGCATGCCTTCTCTCAGTTTAAAATTAGAGACTGATTTTTTTGCAATAGTGGGGACTGCCTTCTGTCCTGTAATAGTGGTGAGTTCTTCAACTCCCACATCAACCAGCTTCTTGTCTGCTACTGCAGCACCAATACCTTTGTTGATACAAACCTTGATAACCTTAGGTACCTGCATTACAGATTTGTACTGAAACTTTTCCTGCATAGCAGGAACAATTTCCTGAAGGTATTTCTCTTTAAGTCTGGGTACGTATGTTTCTGTAGTAGCCATCTTATATAAATTCTCCAGTTTTCTTTGAATATCTTTGCAATTTTCCCTGATCGTTCAGCTTTTTACCTACCCTGGTAGGTTTGCCATCAGCAGGGTTTACCAGCATCAGGTTACTCACATGGATGGGTGCTTCCTGTTTGTTTCTCCCTCCTTCAGTATTATTGGCAGAAGGCTTAACATGTTTGGTAACTTCATTAATTCCCTCTACTAAGGCTTTATTTTGTTCAGGAAAAACTCTAAGCACTTTAGCAGTTTTCCCCTTAAAGTTACCGGAGATAACCATCACGGTATCATCCTTTTTTATATGCAATTTTTTATTTTTCTTCATAATTATAGTACTTCAGGAGCCAGTGAGACGATCTTCATGAATTGTTTTTCGCGAAGTTCACGTGCCACAGGTCCAAATATACGGGTACCACGAGGTTCATCATTAGGGTTGAGGAGAACAGCAGCATTTTCCTCAAAACGAATATAAGAACCGTCTTTTCTACGAACTTCTTTTTTAACACGTACAATAACTGCTTTAGAAACAGTTCCTTTCTTCAGGTTACTTGAAGAGAGCGCGGATTTTACAGTGACTACAATTTTATCACCTACGGAGGCATATCTTTTGCCGGTACCGCCTAAAACACGAATGCAAAGTACTTCCTTTGCACCGCTATTATCCGCTACATTCAATCTTGATTCTTGC
This sequence comes from Cyclobacteriaceae bacterium, assembly GCA_046541235.1. Lineage (GTDB taxonomy): Bacteria > Bacteroidota > Bacteroidia > Cytophagales > Cyclobacteriaceae > Catalinimonas. Next base: position 43,561 of record JBKHDR010000006.1, read on the forward strand.
TGTATCATTTATTTAGCCCTTTCTATGACTTCAATTAAGCGCCAGCGTTTGTTTTTGCTTAATGGTCTGGTTTCCATGATTCTGACAGTGTCGCCTATGCCGCATTCATTCTTCTCATCATGAGCCATGAATTTGGAGGTCTTACCTATAAATTTGCCGTATATAGGATGTTTCAGCTTTCTTTCGACGGCTACAGTAATAGACTTATTCATCTTATTGCTGACCACCAAGCCGACTCTTTCTTTTCTTAAGTTTCTTTCGGTACTCATAAAGCACTTATTTATTCAGTTCTTTTGCTCTTAACTCTGTATTTAGACGGGCTATGAGCTTACGGGTAGCACGTATTTTTACCGGATTCTCTATGGGAGAGATCGCGTGAGCAAACTTCAGTTTTTGTAAGGATCTTTTTTCCTCCTGAATTTTGTCTTTAAGCTCCTCGGTAGTAAGCGATTGTATTTCTGAGTTTTTCATATTTATTGACCATCGTAATCTCTACGTACACTAAATTTGGTTTTAACAGGAAGCTTTTGAGCGGCCAGTCTAAGCGCTTCCTGCGCTACTGCTGTGCTCACCCCTGAGATCTCAAATAGGATACGGCCTGGTCTGATGGTGGCAACCCAGTATTCCGGAGCTCCTTTTCCTTTACCCATACGAACCTCAGCAGGCTTCTTGGTAATTGGTTTGTCAGGGAAAATCCGTATCCAGACCTGACCCTCTCTTTTCATAAAGCGGGTCATCGCAATACGTGCTGACTCTATCTGGCGGCTATTGATCCAGCCTGGTTCCAGTGTTTTCAAGGCAAAACTACCAAATGAGATGGTATGTCCTCTTTGGGCAACTCCTTTGATCCTGCCTTTTTGTTGCTTTCTAAATTTAGTTCTTTTCGGCTGTAACATGGTTCAGAATTTAATTTCTGTAGTTTCAGATCTTACTATTTCTTTCTTCTTCGGCCTCTTCTCTCTCCTCTGCCACCACCACCGCCTCCGCTGGTGCTACCGCTACCACTGCTTTGGGTACCTACATTGGGAGAAAGGTCACGCTTACCGTAAATTTCTCCTTTGAAAACCCAAACTTTGATACCAATCTTACCATATACAGTGCTGGCTTCAGACAGTGCATAATCTATGTCAGCCCGGATGGTATGAAGAGGAATTCTTCCTTCTTTATATTGCTCGGTACGAGCCATTTCAGCACCACCTAATCTACCTGAAACCTTAATCTTAATACCAAGAGCGCCTACTCTTAAAGCCGAAGCCAATGCTTGTTTCATAGCACGTCTGTATGAAATACGTGCTTCAAGTTGCTGAGCTATAGACTGACCTATGAGTTTTGCATCCAGTTCCGGACGCTTTATTTCATAGATGTTGATCTGCACTTCCTTACCGGTAAGTTTTTTGAGCTCTTCTTTAAGTCTGTCTACCTCAGAACCTCCTTTACCAATAACAACACCCGGACGTGCAGTATGAATGGTAAGCGTAATTCTTTTAATAGTACGCTCTATAACAACTTTTGATATACCACCACGCGGTAAACGTGCATCTATATATTTTCTGATTTCATGATCCTCGACAAGTTTGTCTGAGAAGCTTTTGCCGCCATACCAGTTAGAATCCCAACCTTTAACGACGCCTAATCTGAAACCTACAGGATTTACTTTCTGTCCCATTATCTAAGATTTTGTCTTTCGTGATTATTCGTTTTCAGCCGTATTTTCATCCGAAGTCAATGCAGCCTCTTCAGCCAGGCTTCTGCTCGCCACCACAATTGTAATGTGGTTTGAACGCTTACGGATCCGATGAGCCCTTCCCTGAGGGGCAGGTCTGAGCCTCTTCAGCATACGACCTCCATCTACTTTCACTTCTTTTACAAAAAGATCAGCATCTTCCAATCTTTCATCAGGATTCTTTTCCTGCCAGTTAGCAATAGCCGACAGCAACAGTTTTTCCATCTTGGCCGCTCCCTGCTTGGCTTCAAACTTGAGCATATTCAGGGCTTCATTAACTTTGCGGCCTCTGATCATATCAGCCACAAGGCGCATCTTCCGAGGCGAAGTTGGTACGTTATTGAGTTTAGCAATTGCTTCCATTATCTTTTACCTTTATCTTTCTTAGATATGTGACCTCTAAAGTTGCGTGTAGGAGCAAACTCTCCAAATTTATGTCCGACCATGTTTTCCGTCACATATACAGGAATGAATTTATTTCCATTATGTACTGCAAAAGTATGTCCCACAAAATCAGGGGAAATCATGGATCGGCGAGACCAGGTTTTGATAACAGACTTCTTGTTAGAAGCATTCATATCATCCACCTTTTTTTCCAACCGAAAATCTATATATGGTCCTTTTTTTAACGATCTAGCCATTTTTTATCTCTTCTTTCTGCTGATGATTAAACGATTAGAATATTTCTTAGGCGTACGGGTTTTTTGTCCTTTCGCCTTGATGCCATTTCTGGAACGAGGGTGACCTCCTGAGGCACGCCCTTCGCCACCACCCATGGGGTGATCTACCGGGTTCATAACCACACCTCTTACGCGAGGCCTGCGTCCGAGCCATCTATTACGCCCCGCTTTACCCAGTACAACGTTCATATGGTCAGCATTGGAAACCGTTCCTATAGTGGCCATACAATTAACCAACACCATACGCATCTCACCAGAAGGCAATTTAATAGTAGCATATTTGCCTTCGCGGGCAAGTAACTGAGCATAAGAGCCCGCACTTCTGGACAGTTGTCCGCCTTTTCCTGGAGTGAGTTCAATATTATGAATGATGGTACCCAGAGGTATATTGGCAAGAGGGAGGCTGTTACCTACTTCAGGCGCCACGTTCAGTCCTGAGATAACAGTCTGACCAACTTCTAATCCATTAGGTGCAATGATGTAAGATTTTGCACCATCAGCATAAAACAGGAGGGCTATTCTGGCAGATCGATTAGGATCGTACTCTATAGCTTTTACCGTAGCGGGTATGTCAAACTTCTTACGTTTAAAGTCAATTTCGCGCAGTTTACGCTTATGACCACCACCTATGTAGCGCATCGTCATACGTCCCTGGCTGTTTCTTCCTCCGCTTTTATTGGATGAAGATAACAAAGACTTTTCGGGCTTTTTCTTAGTCAGGTCGCTAAAGCTGGGAGCCAACCTGTGTCTTTGTCCTGGAGTTATCGGCCTTAATTTTTTAATTGCCATAGCACTCTTCTTCTAATAATTATACTTCGCTATAAAAATCAATAATCTCTCCTTCGGCTACCTGTACAATAGCTTTTTTGTACGAAGGCTTTCTGCCCGAGATCACTCTTGTTTTGGTGTATCTGCTCTTGTCTTTACCCTGATAGTTCATGGTACGAACAGATTCTACAGTCACTCCGTAAGTTTTTTCAACCGCATCTTTGATCTGTAACTTGTTGGCCTTACGGTCTACTATAAATCCATATTTACCAACTTCGTTTTGTAGAGATATCTTTTCAGTAACCAGAGGTTTCTTAAGTACTTCCATTGTCTTATACTGTTACTGTTTGATTAAACATGGATTCAATAACTGATACAGCAGACTCATTGAGTATAATATGCTGCGCATTCATCAGATCATAGGTATTAATTTTATCTGCGGTAGTTACCTTGGCTTGAGGCAGGTTCCTGGTAGACAGATAAACATTTTTGTCAAGCTCTCCTAAGATTAATAGAACTTTTTTATTCTGAATTTCCAGAGCTTGCATAGCTGCAACCATTTGACTGGTTTTAGGGGCATCAAAACTGAAGTTTTCCAGTATGGTGATGCTTTCATTCTTAGCCTTCAATGAAAGGGCAGATTTACGAGCCAGCTTTTTCAGCTTTTTATTCAGTTTAAAGCTATAATCACGAGGGCGAGGACCAAATACCCTACCTCCTCCCCTGAATACAGGTGACTTCAAGCTACCAGCGCGAGCTGTACCAGTTCCTTTCTGCTTCTTGATTTTTCTGGTAGAACCTGCTATTTCAGCTCTTTCTTTTGACTTATGCGTTCCCTGACGCTGGTTAGCCAGATAATGCTTAACATCTAAGTAAAGCGCATGTTCATTAGGCTCAATGGCGTAGATATCGTCGTTTAACTCTACAGAATTGCCAGTATCCTCGCCTTTAATATTTTTTACTGTAATTTTCATGATACTACTTCTCAAGTACGATGTAAGAATTTTTTGCACCTGGTACAGAGCCACTTACAGCTACCAGATTCTTATCAGGGAAAATTTTAAGTACGCGCAGGTTAAGAATTTTCATCCTTCTTCCTCCCGTTCTACCAGCCATACGCATCCCTTTAAATACTCTTGAAGGAAATGAGCATGCACCAATGGAACCCGGTGCTCTCAGTCTGTTGTGCTGTCCGTGGGTTGATTCTCCAACTCCACTGAAACCATGTCTTTTAACAACACCCTGAAAACCCTTGCCTTTAGTTGTACCTATGGCATCTACAAATTCTCCTTCCTTGAATACATCACCTACTAATAATTCCTGCCCTACTTTGATAGTATCATCATATTCAGACCTGAAATCACGAAACTCTACCACTTTTTTCTTGGGTGTAGTGTTTGCTCGGCGAAAATGGCCAATAAGTGCTTTAGGAGTATTTTTCTCCTTTCTTTCACCATAAGCAATCTGGATTGCTTTGTAGCCATCAGTATCTTCATTTTTTACTTGCGTGATTACGCAAGGACCAGCTTCTATCAACGTGCATGCGACACTACGTCCATCGGCACTGTAGATACTAGTCATACCGATTTTTTTTCCAATAATTCCTAACATCTTAAAATGTGGGTATAACCTTTTTCAGGTGATTTTTCCGTAAAAGACTGCAAATTTAGATAAAACGAACTGCTATATCAAATTATTATAATAACTTTTTTAACCTTAATTCTTCATTTATGCGGATCATCTTATTTTTTGACGTTACTACATAAAAAAGAACCAATTCTACATGAGAATTGGCTCTACGTATTTTATGTAATAAATTGTTACACTTTAATTTCAACGTCAACGCCGCTGGGCAGTTCCAGTTTCATTAAAGCATCTACAGTCTTGGCACTACTGGAGTAAATATCCACCAACCTTTTGTAGGTACAAAGCTGAAACTGTTCACGTGCTTTTTTATTTACGTGCGGTGAACGCAACACCGTAAAAATCTCCTTGCGCGTAGGAAGCGGAATAGGCCCACTGACTACTGCACCGGTTGTTTTGACGGCTCTAACAATCTTTTCTGAGGATTTATCCACCAGATTGTGATCGTATGACTTTAATTTTATGCGGATTTTCTGATTCATAATTTTAATCTCAGAATTGATTCTTAACCTTTAACTGTTTCACCGTTGGCCTTCGCGATTACTTGCTCCGCAATGTTATTAGGAACAGGATCATAATGGGAGAAGGTAAGTGTTGCTACTGCTCTACCTGAAGAAATAGTTCTCAGGTCAGTAATGTAACCGAATAGTTCAGAAAGAGGTACATCAGCTTTTAATACCTGAGCACCACCTTTTGAGTCCATTCCCTTCATCAGACCTCTTCTTTTATTAAGGTCACCGGTTACAGGTCCGGTATATTCTTCAGGGCAAACTACTTCTACTGACATGATTGGCTCCAGTAGCACAGGCTTGGCTTTCTTGGCAGCTACTTTAAAACCCAAGCGAGCAGCCATTTCAAATGATAATGAATCTGAGTCCACATCATGGTAAGAACCATGAAACAGCCTTACTTTCATCGCTTCAATTGGATAACCTGCAAGTGGTCCGTTAGACATAGCTGATTCAAATCCCTTTTGAACGGCAGGAATGAATTCTTTGGGAATTACACCACCAACAATACCATTCACAAACTCTAGTCCTTGCTTATCATCTTCTCTAGGTCCGATTTCAAATACGATATCAGCAAATTTACCTTTACCACCTGACTGCTTCTTGTAAACTTCTTTATGTTCAATTGTGGTAGTAAGCGTCTCTTTATATGCCACCTGAGGAGCACCCTGGTTAATATCAACTTTGAACTCACGCTTTAAACGGTCGATAATGATCTCCAGGTGAAGTTCTCCCATACCTCTGAGGATAGTCTGACCTGTTTCGTGGTCAGTGTTCACCTGCAATGTCGGATCTTCTTCCACAAGTTTAGAGATTGCCATACCTAGCTTGTCTACATCTTCCTGAGAACGAGGTTCAATAGCATATCCAATTACCGGCTCGGGGAATGACATGGATTCAAGCACAATCTGGTGCTTTTCATCTGTCAGGGTATCTCCTGTTTTGATATCTTTAAAACCTACACCTGCAGCAATATCACCAGCTTCAACCAATGGTATCTGGTTTTGCTTATTTGCATGCATTTGAAGAAGACGAGATATTCGCTCCTTTTTGTCAGTTCTCATATTATGAACATAAGAACCTGATTCCAGTTTGCCAGAGTATACCCGGAAGAATGCCAGTCTACCAACATAAGGGTCGGTGGCAATCTTGAAGGCAAGTGCTGCAAAAGGTTCATCCGGATCGGGCTTGCGCTGTAATTTCTTCTCTTCGTCATCAGGATGATGTCCTGTAACTGGAGGAAGGTCTATAGGAGAGGGCAGGTATTCACAAACTGCATCCAGTACAGCCTGCACGCCTTTATTTTTAAAAGCCGAGCCGCAAAGTACAGGAGAAAATGACATGTCTATAACCGCCTTGCGTACGGCTGCCATGATTTCTTCTACTGATATAGATTCTGAATCTTCAAAGAATTTTTCCAGTAGGGTATCGTCATATTCAGCCACTGATTCAATAAGATTTTGACGCCATTCCTCAGCAGTTTCTTTCAGGTCTTCAGGAATATCTGTATACTTATAAGTCATACCGAAATTCTCATCGTCCCATATAATTGCTTTGTTAACAATAAGGTCAACTACCCCCTTAAATGTTTCTTCAGCACCAATAGGTATTTGCAGAGGAACAGGCTTAGCATTTAGCTTCTCCTTAATCTCTTTTACTACGTTAAAGAAATCTGCACCGGCCCGATCCATTTTGTTAACGAAACAAATTCTGGGCACTCTATATTTATCTGCCTGACGCCATACGGTTTCGGACTGGGGCTCTACACCGGAAACAGCACAGAAAAGTGCGATAGCACCATCCAGTACACGTAGTGAACGTTCTACCTCAACGGTAAAGTCAACGTGCCCAGGAGTATCAATAATATTGATTCTATAGTCTTTGGTATCATCAACTGGCTGTCCCTGCTCAGTAGGATATTTCCAGTGAGTGGTTGTAGCTGCAGACGTAATAGTAATACCACGCTCCTGCTCCTGTTCCATCCAGTCCATGGTAGCAGCACCTTCATGCACTTCACCAATTTTGTGGGTAAGGCCTGTATAAAAAAGAATACGTTCGGTAGTAGTGGTTTTACCGGCGTCAATATGCGCCATGATACCAATATTACGAAGGAATTTTAAGTCTCTCTTTGCCATTTCTTAAAACTTAAAGTGTGAAAAAGCCTTGTTTGCTTCTGCCATTCTGTGGGTGTCGTCTTTCTTTTTAACGGCAGCACCCTCTCCTTTTGAAGCGGCAATGATTTCACCTGCCAGACGTTGAGCCATGGTTTTTTCACCTCTCAACCTAGAGTAACGAATCATCCACTTGATACCTAATGAAATTTTACGCGAAGGTCTTACTTCCAAAGGTACCTGGAAAGTAGCACCACCCACTCTACGGCTTTTAACCTCTACAGCAGGCATGATGTTATTCAATGCTTTCTTCCAAACCTCAAGTCCATTCTCTTTAGTTCGCTCTTCCACAATACTCACGGCTTCATAAAAAATTTTATAAGCCACACTTTTCTTACCATCAACCATCATATAGTTAACAAACCTGGTTACCCCGGTGTCACCAAATTTTGGATCAGGCAGTATGTACCTCTTTTTAGGTTTTGTCTTCCTCATTTTAGCTTATTTTTTCGGTCTTTTAGCTCCATATTTTGATCTACCCTGTAGCCTACCGTTTACACCAGCAGTATCAAGCGCTCCGCGTATGATGTGATATCTTACACCAGGAAGGTCTTTTACCCTCCCACCGCGGATCAACACGATAGAGTGTTCTTGAAGATTGTGACCTTCTCCGGGAATATAAGCGTTGACTTCACGTCCGTTTGTAAGCCTTACCCTGGCTACTTTTCTCATAGCTGAGTTAGGTTTTTTGGGTGTGGTTGTATAAACCCTTGTACAAACACCTCTTCTCTGAGGACATGCATCCAGTGCAGGAGACTTTGATTTGAAAGTAAGTTTTTTCCTTCCTTTCCTAACTAATTGCTGTATCGTGGGCATTTATTTTTACGTTTACGTAAGCTTTTTGCAAATTAAGGTGCAAAGATACTGATTAAGTTATTGTTATACAAATATGTTCAGGCGGTTTTTCAACTAGGCTTCTCCTATTGTTCCGCCGAAATTTATGGGAAATTTTGGTGTACCATCGGTTTGCTTAATAGGGCCGAAAGATTCTTCATACTTTTCAATGTTATCTTTCAGGGCCATCAGCAGTCTTCTGGCATGCTCAGGAGTGACTATGATTCTTGACTTCACTTTGGCCTTGGGCGCGCCGGGCATAAGCCTGATAAAATCAATGACAAATTCACTGTTGGAATGGGCTATGGTAGCCAGGTTAGCATATTCGCCCTCAGCTATTTCTTCTGAGAGCTCAATGCTAATCTGGTTACGTTTTGCCTTTTCTTCTTTATTGTCAACCATACAATCTAATTGTTAGCTTCTAAAGCATTCTGGCTTACTTCACGTTTGCCCTCACGGGACGATTTCAGCTTTTCGTACTCTTCTGTAGAATGAACTATGATTCTTTCATATGTACGCATACCTGTACCAGCTGGTATAGGATGACCAACGATGATGTTCTCCTTTAGACCTTTGAGCTCGTCTCGCTTGCCTCTGATGGAAGCTTCGCTCAGAACTTTTGTTGTCTCCTGGAAAGAGGCGGCAGACAGGAAGCTTTCGGTGCCAAGTGATGACTGCGTGATACCCTGTAGCGTAGGCTTGGCAAGAGCGGGCTGGGCATCTCTTACTTCTACAATCTTTTTATCCTGACGTTTCAGTGAAGAGTTTTCATCACGCAACTGACGCATGGTAACGATCATACCTGGCTTCATCTTGGTAGAATCTCCTGCATCCAGGACCACTTTCTTATCAAGGATCAGGTCATTCTCCTCTCTGAAGGCAAACTTATCAACCACCTGTCTCATCAGGAAGCTGGTATCGCCTGCATCTACAATTTCTACCTTCTGCATCATCTGGCTTACGATCACTTCTATGTGCTTATCGTTGATCTTCACACCCTGCAGGCGGTAAACCTCCTGGATTTCATCAACCAGGTACTCCTGAACAGCAGTAGGCCCTTTTATGGAAAGAATATCAGCGGGAGTAATAGCTCCATCTGATAGGGCCATACCTGCTTTTACAAAGTCATTATCTTGTACAAGGATATGCTTAGACAAAGGCACCAGGTATCTTTTACGTACGCCATCTTTAGATTCAATAAAGATTTCCCTGTTTCCTCTTTTGATACCACCGTACTCTACTGCTCCGTTAATTTCACTTACCACGGCAGGGTTTGAAGGGTTACGCGCTTCAAAAAGCTCAGTTACCCTTGGCAGACCACCGGTAATATCTCGTGATTTGCTCATCATACGAGGGATTTTTACCAGTACCTGTCCGGCTCTAACCTTATCCCCAATATCTACAGCTAAGTGAGCACCCACCGGAATATTGTAAGGTTTAGGCTCTTCTAATTCTGGTGTTTTGATGAGGATCGCAGGGTTCTTGGTTTTATCCTTAGTATCTGTGATTACCTTTTCACGGTGTCCTGTGTGTTCGTCAAATTCCTCTTTGTAGGTAACACCCTGCTCAATGGATTCAAAGTCAACTTCACCCTCATACTCTGATACAATGACCGCATTATATGGATCCCAGTTGCAGAGCTCATCGCCTTTCTTCACTTTGTCTCCGTCAGACACCTTGAGGAATGATCCGTATGGTACGTTGTTGGTAGAAAGAACTTTACCGGATTTTTCATCCACAATTTTAAGTTCTCCTGATCTTCCCATTACAACAACCTTCTCTTCGCCTTCCTCATCTTTGGTTTTTACATACTTTATTTCCTCAAACTCTACCACACCATCAAATTTAGATTTGATCGTAGCTTCAACTGCGATGTTTGAAGCGGTACCACCCACGTGGAAAGTTCTCAGTGTAAGCTGTGTACCAGGCTCTCCGATTGACTGTGCGGCGATCACACCAACGGCTTCGCCATCCTGCACCATTTTTCCAGATGCCAGGTTGCGGCCGTAGCAATTAGAACAGATTCCGTAGCGCGTTTCGCACGTCAGAGGAGAGCGGATTTCCATTTCCTCTATTCCACTGTTGTCAATGCGGTTAGCTATTTCTTCAGTAATCTCATCACCGCTTCTTACCAGCAGTTCGTTGGTTACCGGATCGTACTCATCGTTGACGGCTACTCTACCCAGGATTCTTTCAGAAAGTGGTTCAACTACTTCTTCATTATCTTTCAGCGCAGAAACTCTCAAACCTCTTACTGTACCGCAGTCTTCTTCGCGTATTACCACATCCTGTGCTACGTCTACCAGACGGCGAGTCAGGTAACCGGCATCAGCCGTTTTAAGAGCAGTATCAGCCAGACCTTTACGAGCACCGTGAGTAGAAATAAAGTACTCAATTACGTCCAGACCTTCTTTAAAGTTAGAAAGAATGGGGTTTTCAATAATTTCACCAACAGAGCCTTGCAGGTTCTTCTGAGGCTTAGCCATCAGACCTCTCATACCACCCAGCTGACGAATCTGCTCCCTGGAACCACGGGCTCCGGAGTGCATCATCATATAGATGGAATTAAAGCCTTGTCTATCTTCTTCCATCTGCTTAAGCAGAGCAGCTGTTATCTGAGAGTTAACCCTTGTCCAGATGTCAATAACCTGGTTATAACGCTCATTGTCGGTGATAAGTCCCATGAAGTAGTTGTTCTTAACTACTTCTACCTCTTCTTTGGCACCCTCTACCAGGCCATTCTTTTGCTCAGGTACAACGATATCATCCAATCCAAAAGACAGACCGCCTTTGTAAGCTGACTGGAATCCGAGTTCCTTGATATCATCCAGGAATTTAGCCGTACGGGCAACACCGGCTATTTTGAATACCATAGCAATGATCTGCTGTAACTTCTTCTTGGTCAGCAGTTCATTCACATAACCTACTTCCTCGGGAATCAGTTGGTTGAAAACAACTCTTCCGGCTACAGTTTCTACCAATTCTGTTCTGAGCTCGTTAGTCTCAACATCTCTTATGACGGTTCTCACCTTGATATAAGCGTGTGTAGAAATACGCTTTTCATTGAGCGCCACGATCACTTCTTCAGGAGAGTAGAAGGTCATGTCCTCACCCTTCACCGGGAAATCAGGTGTACTTCTTCTGCCTTTAGTTACGTAATACAGGCCAAGTACCATGTCCTGAGAAGGTACCGTGATAGGTGCTCCATTAGCCGGGTTCAGGATGTTATGAGAAGACAGCATCAGCATAGAAGCCTCCAGGATTGCTTCATGCCCCAGGGGTACGTGTACCGCCATCTGGTCACCATCGAAGTCAGCGTTAAAAGCTGTACATACCAAAGGATGTAGCTGGATTGCCTTACCTTCAATAAGTTTAGGCTGGAATGCCTGAATACCGAGTCGGTGCAGTGTAGGAGCACGGTTGAGCATGACAGGATGTCCTTTGAGCACATTCTCCAGGATATCCCAAACTACCGGATCCTTACGGTCAACAATTTTCTTGGCAGATTTTACGGTCTTTACAATACCTCTTTCAATCAGCTTACGGATGATAAAAGGCTTAAACAGCTCTGCCGCCATATCTTTAGGCAGACCACACTCATGCATTTTGAGTTCAGGCCCCACCACAATCACCGAACGGCCAGAGTAGTCAACCCGCTTACCGAGCAGGTTCTGGCGGAAACGCCCCTGCTTACCCTTGAGCATATCACTCAGGGACTTGAGTGCACGGTTACCGTCTGAACGAACCGCATTTACTTTTCTTGAATTATCAAACAGGGAATCTACAGCTTCCTGAAGCATTCTTTTCTCATTTCTGAGAATTACTTCAGGTGCTTTGATGTCTATCAGCCTTTTCAGACGGTTATTTCTGATGATTACTCTACGGTAAAGATCATTGAGGTCAGAAGTGGCAAACCTACCACCATCCAGGGGCACCAGAGGCCTGAGTTCAGGCGGAATGACCGGCACCATTTTGATTACCATCCACTCAGGGCGGTTCTCTATGCGGGTACTGGCATCGCGGAAAGACTCAACCACTTTTAGTCGCTTCAGTGCCTCAGCTTTACGCTGCTGAGAGGTATCTGTCTGTGCCTGGTGCCTGAGACTGTAAGACAACTCATCCAGTTCAAGACGGGCAAGCAGCATTTCCAGCGCTTCAGCACCCATCTTGGCAATAAATTTATTAGGATCGGTATCGTCCAGCTTCTGGTTATCAGCAGGAAGCTTGTCGATGATATCCAGGTATTCATCCTCGGTCAGGAAGTCCAGATAGCTGATGCCATCTTCTTCTTTAATGCCGGGCTGTATCACCGCATATCTTTCATAGTAAATGATCTGATCAAGCTTTTTGGTAGGCAGACCCAGCAGGTAACCGATTTTGTTAGGTAATGAGCGGAAGTACCAGATGTGTGCCACCGGAACCACCAACTCTATGTGCCCCATCCTTTCACGACGCACTTTTTTCTCAGTAACCTCTACACCGCAACGGTCGCAGATGATACCTTTATATCTGATTCTCTTATATTTTCCGCAGTGACATTCCCAGTCTTTTACAGGCCCGAAAATACGCTCGCAGAATAAACCACCCATTTCAGGCTTGTAAGTCCTGTAGTTGATGGTTTCAGGTTGTGTTATTTCACCATGCGAACTTTCCAGAATGGATTCCGGAGAGGCCAGACTGATCGTTACGTTGTTAAAATCGCTGGAGATCTTTCTATTTTTCTTGAATGCCATAGGTGAACAATTATTTCATAGATGGAAGAAAGCCCGCTCAATATGAGCGGGTCAATCTGTAATATTAGTCTAAGGTAATTTCGAGGGCCAGACCTCTCAGTTCGTGTACCAACACATTGAACGACTCAGGTATATTGGGCTTGGGAAGGTTTTCGCCTTTTACGATCGCCTCATAGGCTTTGGCTCTACCTACTACGTCATCTGATTTAACAGTAAGTATTTCCTGCAACACATGCGAAGCACCAAAGGCCTCAAGTGCCCAAACCTCCATTTCTCCAAATCGCTGACCACCAAATTGTGCTTTACCACCCAGCGGCTGTTGTGTAATGAGAGAGTAAGGTCCGATAGAGCGGGCGTGCATCTTGTCATCAACCAGGTGGCCGAGTTTCAGCATATAGATCACACCTACAGTCACTTTCTGGTCAAAAGGCTCACCACTTAGGCCATCGTACAACCTGGTACGTCCTACTTCAGGTAACCCGGCAGCTTTTAATTCACCAGCCACTTCATCCAGAGAGGCGCCATCAAAGATAGGTGTACTATACTTTTTGCCAAGCCTAAGTCCGGCCCAACCCAATACAGTTTCGTAGATCTGCCCCAGGTTCATCCTTGAAGGTACACCCAGCGGGTTAAGTACGATATCTACCGGCGTACCATCTTCCATGAAAGGCATGTCCTCTTCGCGTACGATCTTGGCTACCACACCTTTGTTACCATGGCGGCCCGCCATTTTATCTCCTACTTTGAGTTTGCGTTTTTTGGCCACATAAACTTTAGCAAGCTGCACGATTCCGGCAGGAAGTTCATCCCCCACTTCCAGCGTAAAACGCTCTCTTTTAAAATGGGCAGTCAGTTCATTGCGTGTCTGATTGTAGTTCTTCACCAGTTCAAACACGAGTTCATTGACATGCTGATCATCTGTCCAGTTTTCAATAATCAGGTCAGCGATCAGATTAGCCTCCTCAGGAACGTTATAGTTACTTTCGTCTCTGTAAATGTTCTTTTCGGGGAAAAGATTATTTTCAATATTGGTACGAGAGAACTTAACGCCTTTTGTCAGGATTTCGTCACCAAACTTGTGCTTAACACCCTGAGAAGTTTTACCTTCCAGCAGTTGCACTAGCTTGTTGATCATCTTTGCCCTAAGGCCCAGTAGATCTTTTTTATACCCCGACTTGAGAACTTCCACCTCTTTCTTAGACTTGGCTCTCAGGTCTTTGTCTTTTTTAGGTCTTGAAAAGAGCTTGGTATCTATTACTACCCCTCTCAATGAAGGAGAAGCTTTCAGCGATGCGTCTTTTACATCACCTGCTTTATCACCAAAAATTGCTCTCAGCAGTTTTTCTTCAGGCGTAGGGTCTGTCTCACCTTTAGGCGTAATTTTACCAATCAGGATATCTCCTTCTTTTACTTCGGCTCCTACCCTTATGATACCATTCTCATCTAGGTTTTTAACCGCTTCTTCGCTTACGTTGGGTATTTCAGAGGTCAATTCTTCCTCACCTCTTTTGGTATCGCGTACTTCCAGTTCAAACTCCTCCACGTGGATAGAAGTAAAAATATCGTCGCGAACCACTTTTTCTGAGATGACGATAGCATCTTCAAAGTTGTAACCCTGCCAGGGCATGAAGGCTACTTTGAGGTTTCGTCCCAGAGCCAACTCCCCGTTTTCAGTAGCATAACCCTCGCAAAGGGGCTGACCTTTTTTCACCCTGTCTCCCTTAAGCACAATCGGCTTCAGATTCACACAGGTATCCTGATTAGTTCTTCTGAACTTAGTCAGCTTGTAGGTTTTCAGATCACCATCAAAGCTTACCAGACGCTGTTCATCAGTCAGGTCATAGCGCATGACAATTTTCTTGGCATCCACATAATGAACCACACCATCTTCTTCAGCCAGTACCAATGAACGAGAATCAAGTGCCACACGAGCCTCAAGTCCTGTACCTACTATAGGCGCTTCAGGTTTAAGCAGAGGCACTGCCTGACGCTGCATGTTAGAACCCATGAGCGCACGGTTAGCATCATCGTGCTCAAGAAATGGAATTAAAGAAGCTGCTACTGATACGATCTGGTTAGGTGCAACGTCCATATAAGAGACTTGTCCGGGTTCAACCACGGGGAAATCACCTTCATAGCGAGCCTTTACTGTATCATTGACAAACTTTCCATCATTTTGCAAAGGTGCATTAGCCTGAGCAATATTATGGGTGTCTTCTTCTTCGGCAGTCAGGTAGAGCACGTTACCGCTCATATCCACCTTGCCACTTTCTACCCTACGATAAGGCGTTTCAATAAAACCCATATCGTTCACCTTGGCATGTACACAAAGCGAGGAAATCAATCCTATATTTGGCCCCTCAGGTGTTTCAATAGTACACAGACGGCCATAGTGCGTGTAATGCACGTCTCGTACTTCAAAACCAGCCCGTTCTCTTGAAAGACCGCCAGGCCCAAGAGCAGACATTCTCCTTTTATGTGTTACCTCGGCCAGTGGATTGGTTTGATCCATGAATTGAGATAACTGGTTGGTACCAAAGAAGGAGTTGATCACAGAAGACAAAGTACGCGCATTGATCAGGTCAACCGGCTTGAAGTCTTCATTATCACGCACGTTCATTCTCTCTTTGATAGTCCGCGCCATACGGGCCAAACCTACGCCAAACTGGCTGTAAAGCTGCTCACCCACGGTACGTACACGACGGTTACTCAGGTGGTCAATATCATCTACTACTGCACGAGAGTTGATTAAACCAATCAGGTACTTTACAATCTTGATGATATCCTCGGTAGTCAGTACGCGTACATCTGAATCTATCTCCAGATTCAGCTTTTTATTAATTCTGTAGCGGCCAACTTCGCCCAGGTCATATCTCTTATCACTGAAGAAAAGGCTCTGGATAATATCACGAGCGGTCTGCTCATCCGGTGCTTCAGTATTCCGTAGCTGACGGTAGATTTGCTCTACAGCTTCTTTCTCGGAGTTTGAATTATCTTTCTGAAGCGTGTTATAAATGATGGAATAATCCGTGATATTAACGTCTTCCCTGTGCAAGATGATAGATTCAGTACCAGAATCTATGATCGTGCTAATGTCTTCATCAGAAAGAACTGAATCTCTCTCCAGAAGTACTTCATTTCTGTCAATGGAGACTACTTCACCAGTATCTTCATCCACAAAGTCTTCCGTCCAGGTGCGTAGCACCCTGGCTGCCAGTTTACGACCTACGTAATCCTTCAGGTTTTTTTCACTGGCTTTTACCTCTTCTGATAAGCCAAAGAGGTCAAGTATATCTTTATCACTGCCGTAGCCAATTGCCCTGAGGAGCGTAGTAACGGGAAATTTCTTCTTTCTATCAATGTAGGCGTACATAACACCATTGACATCAGTAGCAAACTCTATCCAGGAACCTTTAAAAGGAATGATCCTGGCAGAATACAATTTAGTACCATTGGTATGTTTGCTTTGTGCAAAGAATACACCCGGAGAACGATGCAACTGAGAAACAATCACTCTCTCTGCACCATTGATGATAAAAGACCCTTTTTCGGTCATGTACGGGATATTACCCAAGAATACTTCCTGCTCTATAGTCTCAAAATCCTCGTTATCCTCATCATTACATGAGAGGCGAAGCTTTGCTTTGAGCGGTACAGAGAAGGTCAGTCCTCTGTCTATGCTTTCGTCCACCGAATACTTAGGCGGGTCAATCACATAGTCAATAAATTCCAGAACGAAGTTTTCTCTGGAATCTGAAATGGGAAAATTTTCTGAGAATACTTTGAACAGCCCCTCATTGCTTCTTCTTTCTGCAGGCGTTTCTATTTGCAGAAAATCCTTGAAAGACTTTACCTGTACATCCAGGAAATCGGGGTAATCCAGTACAGTCTTGATGGAAGCAAAGTTAACGCGTTCTGTAGGTTTATATGAATTAGCCAAAGCCTTCTGGTTTTTGTGAAAATTATATGGAATAAAATAGGTAGTTCTTAAAACTTGCAGTCAGAATGCCTCATGGGAGAGTAGTCTTAAAAATGGATACAAACAGGAAAAGACCTGACTGCGAAGCCAGGCCTATATGCAAAGCAATCTTGTGATATTTCAATGATTACTTAACTTCTACTTCTGCTCCAGCTTCTTCAAGCTGCTTTTTTAGTCCCTCAGCTTCATCCTTACTTACACCCTGTTTGATTTCTTTAGGTGCACTATCGACAAGTTCTTTCGCCTCTTTGAGACCTAAACCTGTTAATTCCTTAACAAGTTTCACAACTGCCAATTTAGAACCGCCGGGAGACTTCAGGATTACATCGAAGGAAGTTTTTTCTTCTTCAGCTGCTGCCTCGCCACCGCCACCGGCAACGGCTACGGGAGCTGCTGCTGCTGCTGGCTCAATACCATACTCCTCTTTCAGGATGTTGGCAAGTTCGTTAACTTCTTTTACTGTGAGGTTAACCAGCTGTTCTGCGAATTCTTTTAAGTCTGCCATTTTAAAACGCTATTTAAATTGATTTGTTTACTACTGAAAATTATAACTATTCTTCTCTCTCTGATAGAGTTTTGACGATACCTGCCAGCAGGTTTTTGCCGCTCTGTAACGATGAAACCACATTTTTAGCAGGTGACTGAAGTAAGCCTATGACATCGCCGATCAGTTCATTCTTAGATTTGAGTGAACTCAGCATATCAAGATGCTCATCTCCGACAAAAAGAGCAGTATCTATAGAGGCACCTTTAAGTGCAGGTTTCTCCAGATTTTTACCCTTCTTACGATAGTCTTTAATGATGTTAGCTGGAATGTTACTGATTTCGGGTGAAAACATGATACCAGAACTACCTTTTAATACTTTATGAAAAGGCGTGTAATCAGTATCAAGCCTCTCCAGCGCCTTTTTGATCAGGGTATTTTTTACCACCTTATACTCGACGCCTCTTTTGTAGCACATCTCGCGGAAGCTGTTTACCTGCGCTACAGTCATGCCTGCTGTGTCAGCAATGTAAAAGTAATCAGTACGCTTCAGCTTTTCAGCCAGTTCATCTATCAGGGCACTTTTTTCTTCTCTTGTCATGACTTTAATCCGGATATGCTGTTTTTATCAATTTGAACTCCTTTACTCATCGTGCTGGACAAGTAAATACTCTTGAGGTAAGTTCCTTTAGTAGAAGAAGGTTTCAAACGGTTTACCGTCTGGATAACTTCCATAGCGTTGTCGGCAATCTTCTTAGGGTCAAATGAAGATTTGCCTATACTGGTATGCACGATTCCAAACTTGTCAACTTTGAAGTCAATTTTACCGGTTTTTACCTCCTGTACAGCTTTACCTACCTCCATAGTTACTGTACCTGCTTTGGGATTAGGCATAAGGCCACGAGGACCTAGTACTCTTCCCAGACGACCTACTTTAGCCATTACGGTGGGCATGGTGATGATGACATCAACGTCTGTCCATCCGCCTTCAATTTTTTGAATGTAGTCGTCAAGTCCTACAAAATCAGCGCCGGCTTCTTTCGCTTCAGCCTCTTTATCAGGTGTACAAAGTACAAGAACGCGTACATCTTTACCAGTTCCATGAGGAAGGGCTACCACACCGCGGACCATCTGATCGGCCTTACGTGGATCCACACCCAGGTTAATATCTATATCTACCGATGAATCAAACTTGGTATTGGTGATATCTTTCACCATAGTTACAGCCTCCTCAAGTGAATAGCTCTTGGTAAAGTCGTACTTCTTGAGAATATCTGCCTGTTTTTTTGATAACTTTGCCATTACTCTATTAGATTAAACCTCCCAGGGAGCTTTTCCTTTGATTGATATACCCATACTTTTTGCAGTTCCGGCTACCATTTTCATGGCAGACTCTACTTTGAAGGCATTAAGATCCGGCATCTTGGTTTCAGCAATTTCTTTCACCTGATCCCAAGTCACTGAACCTACCCTGTTACGGTTGGGTTCTGCCGATCCTTTTTTCTGTTTGGCAGCATCCAGCAACATAACAGCTGCGGGAGGAGTCTTCACGACAAAGTCAAATGACTTGTCAGAATAGATGGTAACAACAACCGGTAAAATCTGACCTTGCTTGTCTTGGGTTCTTCCGTTGAATTGCTTACAGAACTCCATGATATTCAAGCCTTTACTACCCAGTGCCGGGCCTACAGGTGGTGATGGATTAGCCTGACCACCTTTGATCTGCAATTTTAAATATCCAATTATTTCTCTAGCCATTATTGCTACTATTATCTAATTTCTCTACTTGCATGTAATTCAACTCTACCGGTGTGTTACGACCAAAGATCTTTACCATCACCTTGAGCTTCTTACGCTCATCAAATATTTCTTCTATATTCCCTATAAAGCCGCTGAAAGGGCCATCCATCACTTTTACTTCTTCTCCGATGATAAATGGAGTTTCCAGTTTCACCTCATCCTCATCGGTTTCTTCTACCTTGCCCAGTATACGATTTACCTCACTCTGGCGAAGCGGTATAGGAGTTTTGTCAGCCCCCTTTTCTGTAGAACCCAGGAAACCAATTACATTGGGTATGTCGTTGATGGTATCATATACGTTAGGCACATTGATATCAGCCGAAATCATGATGTAACCCGGAAAAAAATTACGCTCACGCACTCTTTTTTTCCCGCTTCTCATTTCCATCACCTTTTCGGAAGGGATAAGAACCTGAGGGATGGCTTCTTCGAGATTATTTCTAGAGATTTCTCTTTCCAGCGCTTCCTTCACTTTCCTTTCTTTACCACTAACCGCACGTACTACGTACCACTTGAGTTCACCCATATTAAAAAGCGTTATAAAACCATGTCATGGTGTTCTCAAACCCCAGATCTATTAGACCGATAAGCAGGGCAAAGATCAATGAAGCAATCAAAACCAACACCGAGCTTCTCTGTAGTGAGTTATAAGAAGGCCAGGTTACCCTGTTCTTCATTTCGTCATAAGAAGCTTTAATAAACTCAACGACATTGTTCATCTTCACAAAATTTTAGCACGGGCGGTAAGATTCGAACTCACGACCTACGGTTTTGGAGACCGTTGCTCTACCAGCTGAGCTACGCCCGTGTGTAACTCTATAAGTAAAGTAAAGACTTGACCTATCAGGATAATACCTGGAAGCCAAGCCTTTACTAATTATTACTTATTGATTATTCAATAATATCAGTCACCTGACCGGCACCTACTGTTCTACCACCCTCACGGATAGCGAATCTAAGGCCTTTTTCCATTGCGATAGGGTTGATCAACTCTACAGTGATAGAAACGTTGTCACCAGGCATTACCATTTCAACGTTTTCAGGAAGAGAGATCTCACCAGTTACGTCAGTGGTTCTGAAGTAGAACTGAGGACGGTATTTCTTAAAGAAAGGCGTATGACGACCACCTTCTTCTTTGGAAAGAACGTAAACCTCAGCTTTGAATACTTTGTGAGGTTTTACAGTACCGGGCTTGGCTATAACCATACCTCTTCTGATCTGAGATTTTTCAATACCTCTGAGCAGCAGACCTACGTTGTCGCCAGCTTCACCTCTGTCAAGAATCTTGCGGAACATCTCAACACCAGTCACAGTAGACTTCAGGTTTTCAGCACCCATACCCAGGATCTCTACAGGATCACCAGAGTTGATAACACCTTTTTCAATTCTACCGGTAGCCACAGTACCACGACCAGTGATTGAGAAAACGTCTTCAACAGGCATGAGGAAGTCCTTGTCGATCAGACGCTCAGGAAGAGGAATATGGTTATCCACCGCATCCATTAGTTCCATCACTTTGTCAACCCACTTACCTTCTCCGTTGAGAGCACCCAGGGCAGAACCTTGGATAACAGGAATATCATCACCGGGGAATTCGTAGAAAGAAAGCAGTTCTCTGATTTCCATTTCTACCAGTTCAAGAAGCTCAGGATCGTCTACCAGGTCTACTTTGTTCATGAAAACAACAATAGCAGGTACACCTACCTGACGAGCGAGCAGGATGTGCTCTCTAGTCTGAGGCATAGGACCATCAGTAGCAGCAACCACCAGGATAGCACCGTCCATCTGAGCAGCACCCGTTACCATGTTCTTTACATAGTCGGCGTGACCGGGGCAGTCAACGTGTGCATAGTGACGACTCTCTGTCTGGTACTCAACGTGAGCAGTATTAATTGTAATACCTCTTTCTTTTTCCTCAGGCGCATTGTCAATAGTAGCAAAATCACGAATATCCGCCAGACCTTTATCAGCAAGCACTTTAGTGATTGCAGCAGTAAGGGTAGTTTTGCCGTGATCGACGTGACCTATGGTACCGATGTTCAGGTGAGGTTTAGAACGGTCAAAGGTTGCTTTAGCCATTTTCTAAATAAGTTACAGTTTCAAAATTAATTTTTAAAGACATTAAGGTTTTTAGACCCTGAGCTTTTGAGCCAATGACGGGATTTGAACCCGTGACCTCGTCCTTACCAAGGAAGCGCTCTACCCCTGAGCTACATCGGCTTTAGCAGATACTAAAATAGAGCGGGAAATGGGGCTCGAACCCACGACCTACAGCTTGGAAGGCTGTCGCTCTAGCCAACTGAGCTACTCCCGCTTGTGTTTCATTAAACAATAAACCCGAATCTATCACTCAGGTTTCCCATGTTTTTGTGGGGAGAGCAGGATTCGAACCTGCGAAGTCGTAAGACAACAGATTTACAGTCTGCCCCAGTTGGCCGCTTTGGTATCTCCCCTTTACAAAAACTTGCACCAGAAACAGCATTTTTGAGCTTTTTGTTACTCGCTATTTCTAATGGAAGTGCAAAAGTAAACGGTTTTTTGATTTATTCAAACTTATAAATAAAAAGAAGCAAAAAAAAATCAGGCTTACCAGAGGGAGTTTTCGTACAAATTCCTGAGTCTTTCATCTTTTTCACCCTCTCTGATTGCTGCTCTTAAATCTTCCACGCCTGACTTCTCTACAAAAAAACCTAATGAACGATAGGCATTTAACCTAATGTAATACTTAGGATGAAATTTAGCATAATCTGCCAGCAGCTTAATTCCTTCCTGCTGCGTATTTTCATCGGTAATAAGCAGGTAACGCGCAAAATAATTCAGCAAATAATAGAGAGACTCCTCTCCCACCGTTTGTAGTTTCTTTTCAAACCAGTTGTATTTTTCTTTGATTTCATCTTCCACAAAATAATCTGCCAGCGAAATGACCACATTGAAGTTAGTATAGGGCTCAAGCGACTCATACCTTTTCAACTTATCCCCCGCGGAAGTCATATTGTAGGCAGCCACGGCTGAACCCACCACTGCATAAGAGCTGTCCTGCATTGCCTCCTGAAATACTACCTGGTAACTATTGGCATCTGCACTTGCCAGCAGGCTGAGGGCATCGGCTCTTACCAGCGACTTTGGATCTTCTGCCGCCATGTTTTCTGCTTTATTCAGTAATTCAGTATTAAGCACCTGCTGGTTTTCCTCCAGAAGATTAAGGGCGGTCTGCCTTATCAGCCAGAAGTCATCCTCCAGTGCTTCAGCCATCAATCCAGATATATTCTCATTGAGACTATCAGCCGCCAGCATCTGCAGGGCCTGCAGCTGATGTGCTACTGCATCTGCATACTTATATTGGGCAATCCATTCTTCAGCAGACTTTTGATGGCTAATTTCAGCCAGGAGGTCAGCGCCCGGATCCAGCAGTACCAGTTCGGGTGCAGCAGCCAGCGGAAGTTCCCACGATTGCTCCTGCTTGTAAATATCTAGTGCCACAAGCTGGTCTTTACCATTTACACGGATAAACAGCTGTGCAGGTAGCTGAAATAGCGCCGACTCCTGCAGGTCCTGTGTTTGCCTGATATTTAAAGTAAGCATACCGCTGTCGTAAGTGTGCTGCACGTCAAGCTGTGGGTGGCCAGCAGAAAGAAACCACTGGTTAAAAAACCAGTTAAGGTCCTGCCCACTAACTTCTTCAAAAGCCATTCTCAGGTCATGTACCTCAACCGACTGGTAGGCATGCTCATTAAGGTACAGTTGCAGAGCGGCGAAGAAAGCCTCATCGCCCAGGTAGGTACGCAACATATGTAGGATGCGGCTTCCTTTATCATAAGAATGGCGGTCAAACATATCCTCCTGGCTGGCATAGTGGTATCTGATCAGGTTTTCTTTTTTTTCTTCTGCTTCAGCCAGGTAATTATCTGCCTGTTCTATCAGGATCAGATCTGCTTCCTTTTGGCCATATTTGTATTCGCTCCAAAGGTATTCAGCATAAGTGGCAAAGGCTTCATTGAGGGGAAGGTTAGCCCAGGACTCGCAGGTCACCAGATCGCCAAACCAGTGATGGAAAAGTTCGTGAGCGATGATCCCATCCCAGTGATAATCCAGCAGTTCGCGATCATCTACCTGCAATGACTCCATAAATACTGAAGCAGTTGTGTTTTCCATGGCTCCCGATACAAAATCACGCACTACCACCTGGGCATACTTGGGCCAGGGATATTCTACTCCCAGTTTTTCAGAGAAGAAAGTGAGCATTTCGGGCGTGTGTCCGAAGATATCGTCAGCGTATTCCTCGTAAGCAGGCTCTACATAATAGGCCACGTTTTTTCCACGCCAGTCCTCTTCCACTACAGCAAAATCTCCAATCGCCATCATGAAAAGATAGGGAGCATGGGGCTGATCCATCTTCCAGTAATCGGTGCGGGTGCTGTCGTCATTATGCTGAGAATAAACCAGCACACCATTAGAAAGGGTTTTGAACTGAGGATCAACGGTAATGTAAATTTCCTGTGTTGTACGTTCGTTGGGTGCATCTATGGTCGGAAACCAGCAGGAACTGGCTTCGGTTTCTCCCTGTGTCCATACCTGTACTGGTTTGGTGCTCAGTTGTACCGAATCTGTTCCCACAAAATAAAGACCACGGTCCTCGGTGATTGCTTCGCTTCCTGAGCTTTTCAGTTCGTAAGGATTGGCCGTATAATTTATGGCGACGAAATAAGACTCATCACGGGCGTATTCTCTGTCAAGACGAATACTAAGTTGTCTGCCATCATAGGTATAATCAAGGGTTTTACCTCCGGCCATGTCGGCGTTCTTGATGATCGAAACTTCATGAATATCAAATCCTTTGGCATCCAGCACTAGCTTATCCTGAGGATAAAAATAAGGCTTCAACTGCAAAACGGCTCTTCCTTGCAGTTGTCTGCTACTTATGAGAGGTTTTACCTCCAGGCGGGTATGCAGCAGGTCATGAGTGCGAGTACGAGAAGGGCGGTAGGGATGTGTTTCTTTTTCAACAGCCACTTCTGGCTGAGGGGCCGTCAGCAGTTGTGTACTGTCGGTACTGACATCAGAGTTCTGAGAAGAGATTTCGGTTACCCGGCAGGCTGCCGAAAGCAGTAGCAGGGCAGGAAAGATCACACGAAGGAGATGCATCAAATGGGGATTATTGAAAATTAGTATTAATTTGAACGCCAATCAGAAAAATTAAATTCCAGCTATGCTAAAAGCCACTATCGACGAGAAAAAGAGCCACGAAATTGATATAAAATCGGGTAAAACTCTAGTGAACAATGAGCAATTTTCATACGAACTATCTCAGCTCAACGACAGGCTTTTTCATGTATTGCATCAGCATCAATCCTATAATGTAGAAGTACTGAAAGCCGACTACCAACGTAAGGAATTTTTACTGAAGATCAACGGGAAAAAGCACCATGTAAAGCTGCAGGACCGCTTTGATCAGCTCATTGCCGCTCTGGGAATGGAGGAAGATGCAGCCGATGCTGCTCGCGAAATCGTGGCGCCCATGCCAGGACTGATCCTGAAGATACACGTAAATGCCGGCGATGAAGTGAAAAAGAACGATCCGCTGATCACGCTTGAAGCCATGAAAATGGAAAATGTGTTGAAGTCTCCGGGTGAGGGCAAAGTGGAGGAAGTGATTGTAAAACAAGGTGATAGCGTAGAAAAGAGCCAGCTGATGATCAGGCTGGCCTGAGTCTGGAGTACTTCTGGTGGTTTAGCTGAAATTGCCTGCATTTTGTCTATCAACTTAAGCTTGCTCTTTCTATATTTGTGACAAAATCCCTAGAATGAAATACAAAAGAATTCTACTTAAGCTGAGCGGCGAAGCGCTCATGGGTTCGCAGCAGTACGGTATTGATTCGGACCGGCTCCAGCAGTATGCCATGGAGATCAAAAGAGTGAAAGAAGCCGGTGTGGAGATAGCCATTGTTATCGGAGGAGGGAATATCTTCAGGGGTGTACAGGCGGAGAAATCCGGCATGGACCGGGTGCAGGGTGATTATATGGGAATGCTGGCCACCGTGATCAATGCCATGGCCCTACAGAGCGCCCTTGAGAAGTTTGGCCTCTACACCCGCCTGATGTCAGGTATCAAAATTGAGCAGGTTTGCGAGCCATTCATCCGTCGGCGGGCTGTTCGCCACCTGGAAAAAGGCCGCGTTGTGATCTTTGGCGCCGGCATTGGTAACCCTTACTTTACTACCGATTCTACCGCCAGTCTGAGAGCCATTGAAATAGAAGCTGATGTGGTACTTAAAGGTACCAGGGTTGACGGTGTTTATACGGCTGACCCTGAGAAAGATCCTTCCGCCAAGCGCTTTTCCAATATCACCTTTACCGAGGTATACCAGAAAGGCCTGAATGTGATGGACATGACCGCCTTTACGCTCTGCCAGGAAAACAATCTTCCCATTATTGTATTTGATATGAACAAACCGGGCAACCTCTACAACCTGCTCAGTGGGCATGAAGTAGGTACGCTCATCAACTAATCAGATCAAATAAAGACCTATCCGGTACAAAACCAGTACCGGATTTTTCTTGCTTGCTTTAGCATTATTGTTATCTTTTTTTACAGACCTAACACTGAAAAAATGACTGAAGAAATTAAAATGTACCTTGATGATGCAGAAGACAACATGCGCAAAGCTGTAAGCCATGTTTCGAGCGAGTTCAAAAAAATCAGGGCCGGCAAAGCACAACCTAATATGCTGGATGGCCTGATGGTGGACTACTACGGTAACAAAACGCCCATCAACCAGGTGGCTTCCATCACCACACCTGATGCGCGTACTATCATGATCAAGCCCTGGGAGAAAAAAATGCTCAGCGAAATTGAAAAAGCCGTTATCAATTCTGACCTGGGCCTGAACCCTCAGAATGATGGAGAAGTAGTGAGGCTGAATATCCCTCCCCTTACCGAGGAACGCCGGAGAAACCTGGCAAAACAAGCCAAAGCAGAAGCTGAAAACGGTAAAATCAGTGTCCGTAACATCCGTAAGGATGCCAAAGATGCCATTGCCAAACTTACCAAAGAAGGTGTGTCAGAGGACGAGGTAAAAGACGGCGAGAGCAGAGTTCAGGACCTTACTGATAAGTACACGGCAAAAATTGACGAAGTCCTGGCCCAAAAAGAACAGGAGATTATGACCGTCTGATCAGATATACAGCTTCCTGTCGTAAATATATTGGGCTACATTGTCATGTACGAGGTAGCGGATAGGTATGTCTCTCTTCAGGCATTCACGTATAAAAGTAGCCGAGATATCAATCAGAGGCGCATTGACCATCCTTAGAGCAGGATGGTTTTTTATTTCATCCCTGATTTTACGCTCGTCGGTCTCCGGACGGGGGTACACGATCAATCCATAATGTTCCAGAATTTCCTGGTAGTTTTTCCATTTATGAAAATGATGCAGATTGTCGCTGCCCAGGATCAGGCTGAAATGATGCTGAGGGTAGCGATCCGATAAGTAAGCCAGGGTGTCGGCAGTGTAGCTCGGACGAGGCATACTGAATTCCACATTAGACACCCGCAGGTCAAAATTATCTTCAATAGCCAGTTCAACCATCCTCAGGCGGTCCACATCGGGAAGTAGGGATTGAGAGCTTTTGAAGGGGTTTTGCGGGGTTACCACAAACCAGACCTGGTCCAGTTCGGTGTATCCCCGTATTGTATTGGCAATGATCAGATGCCCTGTATGGATAGGATTGAATGACCCGAAAAACAGCCCGACTTTCACTTGATGGTGTTAGATTAAATAAGTATTGCGGGGCTAAGTTACTCAGGGAATATCACTTCATCAATGATATGTACATATCCGTTGTCGGCTACCCGATCCTTAAAGATCATACTGGCACCTCCTACCCTGATTTTTCCATCCTCTTTGGTTACTTTGATAGGGCTTCCGTAAAGTGGCTCAAGCTGCTCCAGGTTGACAATTTCAGCATCGCTAAAGCTTCCTCTGACCACGTGATGCAACAGAATATTCTTCAGTTCCTCGTTACCTATAGAATCAGGAATAGCATTCGGGCGGGTTTCACTTAGCTCATCAAAAGCCTTGTCGCTGGGAGCAAAAAGTGTATAAGGCCCTTCATCAGCAAGCGCAGAGTCAAGTCCTGTTGAACGAAGCGCATAGCGCAGTAGTTTTAAAGACTCATTATCCTCTACAACCTCAAAGATAGTGCCCTCACCGATTCTGAGTTCGCGGTCTTCTTTACCCACCGTAACGTCACTTTCAAATTCCACATCAGATTTTTCAGCGGGAGTGGTTTTTTCATTATAGCATGAGCTAAGACTCAGGGTAAAGATGCATAGGGTGATATAGGCAAAAAATTTCATTCGTATGTGAAAGATTAATGTGAAAAAATAGTTGAACATTCATCACATAAACCTCTCACATCGCACATTGTTAATTTTGCTTTCCAGGTTCTGGGGTACCGCTCCCGCTTTCATCAATAATGATCTGGTTCTCTTCTTCCAGGCGAATGCTGTCTTTCTTCTTGTCTGCCTCTTCTTTTTCCGCTTCCATTTCGTTGAGGGCTCGTAGTTGCTGTTGAGCCTGCTCCCTAATATCAGGCAGCGGTGAATTTTCTATGAGCGACTTCAGCGTGGCTTTCGCCTGGAAGCCCTCATCCAGCGCAATGTAATTGTCAGCAATCAACAGGAAAGACAAGCCCAGCCAGTTTTCATAGATAGAAAAGTTTTTGTTGAGATCGTAAAGTGTCTCAATAGACTCCGCATACTTACCCTGCTCATGTTGAACCTTGGCCATCAGGTACTGGGCCTCAGCGCCGTATTCATCCTTAGCAGTATTGAGCGTCAGCAGGAAGTTGTCTACCGCTTTATCATAATTACCACGCTCGTAAGCCGCCTTGCCTTTATAGAGCATGGCCATGTTTTCGGCACTGGCCGATACATTTCCTTTTTCAAGAATCTGGTCGGCAAAATACTCCACTGAATCCAGCAGATCATCCTGATCCTGCCCCAGTTCGTAATAAGAAGTCATCAGCCCTGACCAGGCATTGAACTGCTCCCGTTTGTTACGGGCCATGGAAGCCAGATCGCGGTAGTATTTGATCGCCTGAGGGTAATTTTCCTGCATCTGTTCCAGTTCAGCTACCCGCTGAATGGAGCGGCTGAGCCTGGAGGAGGTGCCATTCTGCGCGATTTCATAAAATGCCTGCAATGCCTGTTCAATCTGGTCGGAGCGGTAGTAGGACTCTGCAATGTAGTAACGGGCTTCATTCACATTGCCATTGTCGGGATAATTGCTGATAAATTCCTCCAGCCGCTGTATCGCCTGCTGATATTTCTGTGAAAAGTAGAGATTTTTGGCAGATTCAAATTCAATATTAGCCAGTTCTTTATTTTCAGGATTGGCACGCTTGAAGATGGCCAGGTATTCCTCAAAGTCTTCACCTCCCTGGCCGCTCATGGCCTGCACCTCCTGCAGCCCCAGCAGGGCTGAGTTGGCAGTGCTGTGATCCGTGTACTGCCGGATGATCTGCTTGTAATCACTGGAGGCCTGCTGGTATTTCTGCTGGTTGGTATAAGCCAGCGCCCTTCTCAGCAAGGCATAGGGAACCAGCTTACTCTGCGAATCGCTATCCAAAAGACGAGAAAAGCTACTAACCGCCTGTTGGTTATTACCTTCTTCAAAGTAGAGCAGCCCTTTCTGGAAAATGGCATTGTCACGATAGCGTGACTCAGGATAGCGGTCAATGACAGTATTCAGACTGGCCAGGGCGGCTTCATTTTTACCCTGAATCCCCTGAATGATGCCTTTCTGAAAATAAGCGTAGCTGATGTCAGGGTTGTTCTGCCGTATGGCCTTCTCGTAGGTGTCAATGGCCTGCGCATAGCTTTTATTCACATAGTAGGTATCTGCCAGGCGGATCAGCGCATCTTCGTAATTGAGTTTGCCTACCGGTTTGCCGTCAGATTTTCTTTCAATGGTATTGACATAGGATTCAAAATGCTCACGGGCTTTGGCATACTGTTCAGTATTATAATAGGCGTAGCCAATACCATAACGCGACTTGAGAAAGTACATCTCGCTCATCCCTTCCAGCCTGCGTTCATCTTCCAGTGCGCGGAACACCCCGGCATATGCATTGATAGCATCCTCGTACATTTGGCCGATAGAATAGGCCTCCCCTTTCCAGAAATTGGCAGCCGCTACTAACTCCCGGTCAATGGGATACTCCAGAGATTTGTCAAACAGATTTACCGATTCGCGGTACTGCGACTGGTTAAAGGCCTGAGTACCTGCGTAAAAACTCACCTTCTGATAGGCCTTGCGGACCTGCAGGGTTTTGTTAGGCAGGCTCTCTATAAATTCTATAGCCTGTTGATAGTTATTAGTATTCAGATAGGCCTCACTGAGCAAATTGTTGACCTCAGTGTTGTGCTCAGAACGGGGATAAGCTTCTTTGAAATTCTGTAAAGTTTCAATGGCCCTGCTATATTCCTCCATCGCAAAATAGACCTTACCGAGTTTGAATACCGCCTGCTCCTTGATCTCAGGACTAAAATCCATAGAAGCGGCACTTTCCAGGGCGGGTGCGGCAAAAGCCTCATTGTCCTGCTGCAGGTAAAGCAAACCCAGGTAATAAGATGAATACTGCCCAATGCTGTCATTAAGAGAAGCAATCTGCTTGAAATTATCGATGGCGGGCTGCGTTTTGCCGGTTTTATACTGGGCAAAAGCCAGGCGGTACAACATAGGTGCCTCCGGACGACGCATGCTGGCGTATTCGCTCAGAAAAGGTTCAGCTTTTGCATAGTCACCCTGCATGAAGTATGCCTCACCGGCCAGCAGCATGATATCCGGCAGGTTTTTGATTCTTTGGTTGCCGCTATCCAGTATACCCTGTGCATATCTGAGCAACTGATCGTAGTTTTCCTGTTCATAATAAATATTAGCGATCAGGTAAGGTACTACCTCGGCATAAGAAGCTTCCTGCTCAGCACGGCGCAGGTCGGTAAGGGCATTTTCGTAATCTTCCTGCAGGTATGAAATGTAGCCAGCATAATAGCTAGATGCACTGCTGAAAGGGCTGTTAGAAGCTTTGACCTGGTCAAAATAGGGCTTGGCCTGGTTGAATTCTTCCTCGGTAAAGTAGGCATAGGCCAGCTTAAAGTTGCGGGTATTTTGCTCCTCCGGGGTAAGGTTACGCACATCGGCTTTTTCAAAGTAGCTGATAGCCTTGTCGTAATTTTCATCTTTGAAGTAAAAATTACCCAGTTCATAGTTAGCTCTGATGGCTTTGGGGTGGCTGCTGTGCCTGCTGACAAACTCTGCCAGACGGTCTTCGCCGTCGGCATTGTACAGGCGCAGGGCTGCATAGGCCACATAATACTCGGCCTCTACGGCTCTTTCGGTGGACTGGTCGCTTTCCAGGTACTTTTCAAAAGCCTCACGGGCAGCACTGTATTTGTGCTTATCCAGAAGGTCCATTCCTTTCTGATAGTATTGAATGGGCTCTATCTCAGAAAGATACTGCTGTGCCTGAAGGCTCAGTGAAAAGAAAATGGCTATAAAAAAAATGGGTAGTTTTTTAGTCTTCAAATACATATAGCTATCGGCTGTGTTTGTGTTTTAAACGTGCTGGCAGTCAGAAAATTGAGTCAACAAGAGTATAGCATGTTTTCAGGGAGAAATACCCGGGCCTGCTCCTTAGCACTTGTTTTTCAGAATTACAAAAATAGGATTTATTTTCAATGCATCAGCTTGAATATCAACTCCTTGAGTATCTCTGCCTCCCCTCCCCCGGCCCATCCTATGCCTTTGGAATGCTGATCGGCGACACGAAGATAATGAATATTACGGATCACTTTGGGCAGAGGATAGTTTACCGAAGCTACTTTATACTCTTTGGCAAAAAAGGGGTTGATCTTCAGCGTAGCAGCAATGCCTCTCTCACTCTGGTCAGCTGACTGATGAATCAGCAGTAATTTGCTGTAAAAAGTAAAGAGCAGCGCAATGATTGGGATGATAGGGTTAGCTTTCTGGTTGGCTTCAAAATACTGTATAATACGGTTGGCCTTCAGCACATCTCTTACTGCCAGGGCACGCTGTAGTTCAAACACATTGTATTCCTTACTGATACCTACATATTTCTGGATGATGTCAGGGGTGATACTGCCTTCTTCCGTTCCCTGGCTAAAGTTGATCAGCACCTTTTCTATCTCATTAACCATGCGCTCCAGGTTATTGCCAATGTAATCTGCCAGCATCTGCACAGCCTTATCGCTAATCATAAAGCCTCTCTCCTTCACGTAGCCAGCAATCCAGACCGGTAGCTGGTTATCATACATTTTTTTGGATTCTACCAGAATGGCCAGTTTATCCAGCAGCTTAGCCAAAGGTTTACGTCCGTCCAGAGTCTTGTATTTATAGCAAAAAACCAGGATGGTAGATGGCATAGGGTTTTTAATGTAGGCCTCCATCATCTGCTGGCCGTTTTTGTTGTTCAGGTCCTGCACCTCCTGGGCCTCCCGTACGATGACCACCTGCCGCTCAGACATCATAGGATAACGACGGGCATTACCCAGAATAGTGCTCATATCCACATCCTTACCATACATCACCATCTGGTTGAAGCCACGATCTGCTTCGTTCAGTGCATGTTGCTCAATGTAGTCAGCAATCTGATCTATAAAATAAGGCTCATCACCCTGTAGGAAGTACAGAGGCGCATACTCCTGTTTCTTCAGGGCTTTCATCACTAGGTCAGGTGATTGAGGCATAGTCTGGCTTGTTGAATAGTTAAAAGTTACAG